>NZ_FONE01000126.1 GCF_900112825.1 Nitrosomonas sp. Nm166
CAGTAATAATATAAGCCTTTACCTTTGGTAGAGGTCATCATGGCACGGAAGGCAAGTGGAACGGAGCAACTTGAGGTAGCGATGGAACGGTTAAAGAAAGCCAAGACTGCGGCAGAGCTCCGAGCTGCGCAAGCGATCGTGCTGCCATTGGCACTGGGTTTGAGTCTAGAGCAGACGGCGCTTGCCATTGGACGTTCGGTAGGAGTCACTTGCAGAATGCGCACCCGGTATGATCCAGCGATGGGAGAAGAAAAGAAAACTACGCGTAGCAAGCGTGAGTTACGTAACCGCGCCAAGGCCAGTCTGGAGCAGGAAGCCAGGATTCTGGATGAAGTGCTGAGTGAGGCCGCTACCGGTGGCGTTGTCATTGTTCCGCCCTTGAAACCAGCGGTTGAAGCCAGGCTGGGCAAGTCCCTGGCGTTGTCCACTCTATACCAGATGCTGGCACGGCATGGCTGGCGAAAACTGGCCCCGGATAAAAGCCATCCGCAAACTGACCCAGCGGCGCGCGAGGCATGGAAAAAAAACTTCCCGAGCGGCTAACCGAGGAGGTAGCGGCTTTTACGGTTCCACGCCCGCTGCGCCTAATGTTTCAAGACGAAGCGCGTTTCGGTCGCATCAGCGATGTGCGGCACTGCTGGGACAAGAAGCCCCATCGTCCCGTGGTACGTGCCATGCTGACGCAGCAATACACCTACGCCTATGGCGCAGTCAGCCCATTGGATGGACGGTTTGATTCCCTGATCTTGCCTTGGGTGAATGGGGACTGCATGCAACTCTTCGTGGATGAAATCGCGGCACGTTACCCGCATGAAAATATCGTTATGGTGATGGACGGTGCAGGCTGGCACAAAAGCCAGACCATGAAATTGGCAGAGAATATGCGACTCTTGTTTCTGCCTCCTTACTCACCAGAACTCAATCCGCAGGAACATGTGTGGGATGAATTACGGGAAAAATTCTTTCATAACCGTGCCTTCGATAGTTTGGATGCGCTTGAGATACATCTGGAGAGCGCGCTAAAAAGCCT
>NZ_FONE01000124.1 GCF_900112825.1 Nitrosomonas sp. Nm166
GATGTCAGCTCTTCCATGCTTGATGCTGTTTCTTCGAGGCTGGAAGCCTGCTCTTCTGTGCGCTGGCTGAGATCTGAATTACCTGATGCGATTTCGCTGGAAGCCGTGGTGATCTGATCCGTGCCAATACGCACTTTACCGACGAGGTCTGCCAGGTTGTCGTTCATCGTTTTCAATGCGTGTAATAAGCGGCCAATTTCATCATTCGAATTGACTTCAATGCGGCTGGTCAGATCACCCGACGCCACTGCATTAGCTACCGCAACCGCTTCATTCAGAGGACCGATAATTGCACGTATCAACAGAAAACCAATTACCGCTGCCAGCAATATGCCCAATGTAATTACAGTAACACTGGTTATAAAAATATTTTCATAATTGTTTTGGGCGATTCCAAATTCCTTTGTACCTTCATCTCGCTGCAATTCAAGTAGCTTGAACAGGGTTGCATGGGCAGCATCATATTTTCTTGAAACTTCACCATCATAATTTGTAATGGCAGCATCATAATGACCAGCCAAGGCACTGCTCATTGTGCGTTCACGTGCCTCTACAAATTCTCTCCATCCTTGATTAAAGCTTTCTATCAATGTCTTCTCTATTGAGGTCAAGTTGGTAGCGAGATATTTTTGCCAGGTTGCAGTGATCTCGGCATCTCTCTGACTGGTCAGTTCTTTCCTTTGCTTCACAATTTCAGCGTTTCTGCTGTATGAAGCCAGAGCAGTATTGAGGCGTATGCGTTGCATTCTATCGACGATCAAAGCGAGATCCCCTAGCGGAACAGCGCGGTCTTCGTAAACCCCCTTAAATGAATCATTCGTTTGATTCAATCCATAAATGCCCAGACCGCCCACACCGATCAGTAATACGGAAAGCAAACTAATAACAAACATCAACCGCGATTTTATTGATACATTATTAAACATCAGAATCCCCTCTAAGTCTCTTTTTAGAAAAATAACTGTTCCTGTTAATTAATGCCTTAATCAATCAAACCCATATCGCCACTACCCATCAGTTTCTCAATATCCATCAATATCAGCATCCGCTCATCGACTGTTCCCAATCCCACGATGTATT
>NZ_FONE01000123.1 GCF_900112825.1 Nitrosomonas sp. Nm166
GATGTCAGCTCTTCCATGCTTGATGCTGTTTCTTCGAGGCTGGAAGCCTGCTCTTCTGTGCGCTGGCTGAGATCTGAATTACCTGATGCGATTTCATTGGCAGCCGTTGCAATCTGATCCGCATCCGTACGGACTTTGCCTACCAGATCCACCAGATTATCATTCATTATTTTCAGGGCATTGATCAAACGATCAAATCCATTAATTGTGCCACGTGGCTCAATGCGGGTAGATAAATCACCCGAGGCAACCGCATTGGCGATAGCAATCGCTTCATGCAGGGGAGTAACGATTCCCCGTAATAGAAAATATCCGAGAACAACTGCCAGCAGTATCCCCAAGGTAATCGTAGTCGCTGTGATCATGAAAATGTTTTCAAAGCTGCTTCTGGCAGCCGCATATTCTTTAGCTGCGACATCACGTTGTAACTCAAGCAACTTGACCATCGTAACATGCACTGCATCAAATTTAGCAGCAGCGTCCCCTGTCAAATTGGCAATTGCAGCATCATAATTTCCGGCAGTGGCAAAGGCCATGGTACGATTACGTGATTCTGTATAGATTTTCCATTGCTGGCTAAAACTCTCAGCTAATGTTGCTTCTTCAGGAAGCAGATTAGTTGTCATATATTTCTGCCAGAAATTGGCAATTTCAGCATCCCGCTGATCACTCATCGCTTGTCGTTCTTTTACGATGTCAGCATTTCTACCATAGGCAGACATGGCAGTATTTAAGCGGGTACGCTGCATGCGATCCAGGATTAAACCCAAATCCCCCAAAGGAACAGTGCGATCTTCATAGACACCTTTAAAAGAATCATTCGTTTCATTCAGACCATATACACCCAAACTACCGATACCGATCAGCAACGCCGATAGCAGCCCAAGCACAAGAATTAACTCAGTTTTTACCGTCATATTTTTAAACATTCCCATCTCCTTAAATCTTCCTTATTTCAAAAAACTGCTGCCATTAATTAGCGCTCTGATCAATCAAACCCATATCGCCACTACCCATCAGTTTCTCAATATCCATCAATATCAGCATCCGCTCATCGACTGTTCCCAATCCCACGATGTATT
>NZ_FONE01000122.1 GCF_900112825.1 Nitrosomonas sp. Nm166
GGGACTGTCGGGAAATTGCCAAGAAATTAAGCGATACTACGGAAAGTTAAAACCGACAGGATTTGTTGATGAAGAAAAGAGAACAAGGCAACTTATTTCTTACGCTGGATGCGCTGATACCCCTGGATCATCCCTATCGCAAACTGGATGAGTTATTGGCATTCGACAAGCTGAGTTTAGCTTATCAAGGACTTTATTCATCAAAAGGTCGCAAGGAGAAAGGATTTGAATTTGCCATTCGAGCATTGATCATTCAATTCATGGAAGATCTGAGTGATCGGGAGATGGAACGCTATCTTCAGGAGAATCTTGCGTGCAAATGGTTTTGTGATATGAATCTGGGAGAGGAAGCACCGGATCACAGTTATTTTGGTGACTTTCGCAAGCGCCTCGGAATCGGGAGATTGATGGATATTTTTTCTCAAGTACGAAATAGTTTGCAAGGCATGGGGTTGATTCGGGAGATATTTACTTTTGTTGATGCGAGTCAGTTGATCAGTAAATTAACCACCTGGGACGACCGGGATCGAGCGATCAAGCAAGGGCTCGAGCAGTTCAACAACGAAACTGCCGGGAAAGTAGCGGCGGGCAAGCAAGCGCGCTTTGGCTGTAAGGGGAAGAACAAATACTGGTTTGGCTACAAGGAGCATGTTTCGGTGGATATGCAGAGCGGTTTGATTAACAAGGTTGCGGCAACTTCTGCGTGAGTGACTGACGCACACGGTTTTCAGCATGTTTGCCCCAATGGTGGCGCAGTCTATGCAGACAAAGGATATGGTTTGAATCCTGTCAAAATCACACTCAAGCGCAAAGGCTGTCATGATGGGACCATCAAGAAGAACAATATGAAAGAGAAGAATCGCGATAAAGATCGTTGGTTATCAGCAATTCGCGCACCTTATGAACGTGTGTTTGCGCATCGCAATAAAAAAGTTCGCTATCGCGGATTGGTGAAAGTGCAGTTTCAGGTGGGTATTCGGGCGCTGGTATTCAATCTCAAGCGGCTAATGACATTAGGGGTTGATCGAATTACGTTGTGCCATACATAGGATAAATCCGCCCTCAATCTGCCAGATCAGGCAAATTGACGGCAGAAAAGGCTTCCAGAGATTCTATTTTCTGTTAATTCTGCGATTTCTTGATGTGTCGTTGCTGGTTTTTTGTTTTTCTTAGCTCTTTTGAGTTTTCCGACAAGCCCT
>NZ_FONE01000121.1 GCF_900112825.1 Nitrosomonas sp. Nm166
GGAACAAGTGATGGCAAAAAGTAAATTTGAGCGTTCGAAGCCACATGTTAATGTAGGAACGATAGGGCATGTTGATCATGGTAAGACGACGCTGACGGCGGCAATTACTACGATATTGACGAAGAAGTTTGGTGGGGAAGCGAAGAGTTATGATCAGATTGACTCGGCGCCAGAAGAGCGTGCCCGTGGGATTACGATTAATACAGCCCACGTAGAATATGAAACAGCCAATCGCCATTATGCCCATGTAGACTGTCCTGGCCATGCGGATTATGTGAAGAACATGATTACAGGTGCAGCACAAATGGATGGAGCGATACTGGTAGTATCAGCAGCAGATGGTCCCATGCCACAAACGCGAGAACACATATTGCTGGCTCGTCAGGTGGGTGTTCCTTACATTATTGTGTATATGAACAAAGCAGACATGGTTGACGATGCGGAGTTAATTGAATTGGTGGAAATGGAAATTAGGGAACTGTTATCGAAGTATGATTTTCCTGGTGACGATACTCCGATTATCGTTGGATCGGCATTAAAGGCGCTGGAAGGTGATCAAAGCGACATCGGTGAAGCCTCCATCCTGCGACTGGCAGAAGCGCTGGACAGTTATATTCCTCAACCAGAGCGCGCTATTGATGGCACATTTATCATGCCGGTTGAGGATGTATTCTCAATCTCAGGTCGCGGAACGGTTGTGACGGGTCGTGTAGAAAGAGGGATCATCAAAGTGGGGGAAGAGATCGAAATTGTTGGTCTCAAACCTACCATAAAGACGGTGTGCACAGGCGTTGAGATGTTTCGCAAGCTGCTGGACCAAGGCCAGGCTGGCGATAATGTAGGCATATTGCTGCGCGGTACTAAACGAGAAGAAGTGGAGCGAGGTCAAGTATTGGCGAAGCCGGGGAGCATATCACCGCATACGAAATTTACCGCTGAGATATATGTTTTGAGTAAGGAAGAAGGTGGAAGGCACACGCCATTTTTTCCTGGTTATCGTCCGCAGTTTTATTTTAGAACAACTGATGTGACGGGAGCGATTGAGTTACCGAGTGGAACTGAGATGGTGATGCCTGGTGATAATGTATCGGTAACAGTGAATTTAATAGCACCTATTGCGATGGAAGATGGGTTGCGTTTTGCGATACGAGAAGGCGGAAGAACTGTCGGTGCTGGTGTCGTTGCAAAAATTATTGAATAGTTT
>NZ_FONE01000120.1 GCF_900112825.1 Nitrosomonas sp. Nm166
GTCGTCAATTGCACAAAAAATCGCTATAGTATCCATCGGAATCTGACTCCTCCAGTGATGAAGCTCTTTCTCATAATCGTTTCATCATAAGGAATTCGGATTCCTGTTACAGCTTTTCTTATGTCGAACTCACGTTAAGTTATTTTTTCTTTAGTAGCTAGGAATGATATATGCTCTTGAGAAATTCTAAATGCAGCAGAGGAGTTTTTGACAAACCTGCTTTTTAAATCGACATAACAGCTTAGCCTGCCTTTGCAGCAATATAAACAAAAGAACAACCGGAACGATTTAACGTTGACCCAGCACGCCGTGGGACTAAACACCTAGCAGTGCCAAATAAACCACCCAAAGCTGGATAATATTGAAATTTGCAAACTGCTTTTGGAACGCAAAAATTTGCTCCAGCGCTTCGAATTTAACAATGCTATCGTAATGTAGTATAAAATTTGAATGAAAAATAACCCATTTCTATAGCGTACTATAAAAGTCTAGAGGAGCCATCTCATGTCTCGATTATTCTTTATTCTTATCATTGTTGTTACTGCACTTCAAGGCTGTGTCACATCTAGAGAGATATTTCTTGCCGATGGAACCAAAGGACATAACGTTAACTGCAGCGGTTCGGGAATGAACTATAGCAATTGCCTTGAAAAAGCTGGTGAAATCTGTGGTGCACGTGGATATCAGTTATTAAATCAGCAAGGCGATGTGGTTCCTTTCTCCACTGCAATTCGTGAATTTAGTGCAAACGAGCGATCATCAGTTGGATATTTGACACAGTCAGGCTCGATAGTTACGCGTAATCTATTCATCAAATGTAAATAGTACAGAACGATAGAATCTCGAACTATGAGATTATCCATACCTTCATAAAGCTGAATTATACTCTTGCAGTCTCACTTATTCTGGATATCAAACGCAGAATGGCCACCTCATCGCCAGCTCCAACTAAAGTCATGCAATTTTATTGACTATGTTCTTTTGTAAGATAGTACAGTTCTATTGATACAGCACAGCCATAAAATACTTAGTTCAGTCTGAACAATCCATAACATTCTGATTCTGTGTGATGAATTGATGAATTAAGGCGATTAAATTCACCAGTTTTTGGTAAAATTGCTACAATTTCCTGCAAATTTAGCGAGGGTTAGATGGGGCCAAAGCCGTGCACGCAAAAGAGTAATGACCTGTTCCGCCAGCGACTGGACGAACTGGTC
>NZ_FONE01000119.1 GCF_900112825.1 Nitrosomonas sp. Nm166
GCCATTTTCTGATTTATTTGTAAGCGACTGGGTAATTTTTAGCCATTTTTGCACAAATGAACCCGGAATAATCACTCCAAACCGACCATTTCCGGTTTAGAAGGCGCAATATTCCTATGTTTGCGTGATTATTCGACGATTGGCAAAGAGTTTGGGTAGCCTTTTCAAGTTATACGCCATAGCCAGCAGGATGTGCCAGGCATGTGCCCTGGCCAAGCCGCAGTAACGCAGTAATTTACCCCCAAACCAGCGCACCTGGCTGCCGAAGGTGCGCTCTACAACATAACGTGCTTTCGTGATCAGACTGTTGCGTTGTAACTGCCACCGTGTCAATGGTTTGGTTCTCACCGCCTTATCTTGAATGCCGTTTTTAATGTCACGCACTTTCAAAGCATCGCAATGTTTCTGACTACTATACGCCTTGTCTGCATAAATAGGGGTACCTGACTCGATTCTGGTTTTATCAGGCAGTGTCAGCAACGGCTTGCTGTCATGGCAATTGGCCGCGGTGATTTCAACGGCCAGCACTAAATCATTGGCGTCAACCAGGGTGTGCTGCTTATAACCAAACACCGATTTGCCACCCTTTTTAACCCAGCGTGCTCCGGTATCTACACCGGGTTGAGCAACTTCAATAACCCGCATCGCTGCCTTGGCATCTTCCTCATCATCCCGATCTTCCGGTCATTGACCAGGCCTGGTTTTAGGTTTGCGCGGACTTTGCGTAATGCTCGCATCTACATGACACCCCTTCTTGACTGTGATGTTGTGGGCCTGAATCTGCCGATTGGCTTGCTCTAGCAATCCATCCCACGCATGTGCTGCCGTCAGCCGGGTTCTGAATCGCGACAGTACGAAATAAGTCCCTCACATCGTCTTCCAAACACAATCCTAAAAAACGCATCACGTGCAGATTCGAGTTCGCCATGTCTTCCATCGACTCATCTACTCAACCACCATTCCATATCTCCACCAGCAGCATCTTGAACAGTAGCAATCCAGGATAAGCCGGCGACCGGTGACATCCGATGCTGGCGAATAATGCTGTGCTATCGCTTCTTCTATCGGTTTCCAGTCAATCAATTCAGCTATCTGGTTTAGAAACTTCCTTTGCGGGTACGGCGCGTGACATTAAATTCTGAAAAACTCATGGCGATTACTTCAATTACATGATTTAAAACATAATTATATCATTCCATGCAATTGAATGCACTTTCTGCCGTGCAAAGGTCTC
>NZ_FONE01000118.1 GCF_900112825.1 Nitrosomonas sp. Nm166
TGTATTCGACAGCCTGGACGCACTTGAAAATCACCTGGAAGCGGCACTGTATGACATGGAAAAGGATCGTGAATGTGTCCAATCCATCGTTGCATGGCTCTGGATCATAAATTCAATTATGAAATAGAATTGGAATAACTGATCTGTATCGGTAATAGCTTATACCAATACTCAAGAGTGACATAGCCAATGGAAATGTCCGTTTTTTAGCAAATAAATTGTAATCATCATCTTATGAGTCATCATTTATTCCAGCATTGAATTTCGAAGAAACGAGAAGCTTTGATTGACTTGTAGTTTTGTGTTATAATTTTACTTACGTTCTGACGCGGGGTGGAGCAGTCTGGCAGCTCGTCGGGCTCATAACCCGAAGGTCGTAGGTTCAAATCCTACCCCCGCAACCAAATAAAACAAGCACTTAGAGAATTAAATCCTAAGTGCTTTTTTGTTATAAAATAGGCTATGTCACAATTAGTTGTTGAACCTGTCTTGTTTTCCCAAGAGATATACTCATCGCACATGAAATTTCGGCACTCAGGCGCTACCAATGATTTGGAAATTATCAGTTAATAGTGTGCGTAATTCTGCCTTGTAATGATCCGATGTTGTGAAAAAAGCTTCGCAAGTGCTTTTGAAAAGTGAAAAAGTTTCATAGTAGCGACCATACAGAATTTTTTTCTTGAAAAACTTCCAATAACGTTCAATCAAGTTCAGATTGGGTGCATATGGCGGCAAAAATACGAGTTTATTTTTGAGTCGGTGAGATAGTCACTGATCAGTTGGGATCGATAATAACGCACATTGTCACAAATAATGTAAATAACGTGAGTTCGACATAAGAAAAGCTGTAACAGGAATCCGAATTCCTTATGATGAAACGATTATGAGAAAGAGCTTCATCACTGGAGGAGTCAGATTCCGATGGATACTATAGCGATTTTTTGTGCAATTGACGACTTTTGTAAAGGATTTGAGTCATGTGGGGAGCAGCACTTGCTGGAATCCTCGCTGAAGCTGCGTTGGCGGCGAGGGGAGCTGTGTCTTGGTGAAATCATGACGATCGTGGTGGGATTTCATCTGTCGGGCTACCGGACGTTTAAGTACTATTACCTGAATCAGGTATTGAGGCATGAGCGACCTTATTTTCCAGGGTTGGTGAGTTACAATCGCTTTGTTGAGCTGTTGCAAGGTAACGCTGGTGCCCTTGAGCTGTTTTCTGATTAGCCGCTTTGGGCGC
>NZ_FONE01000117.1 GCF_900112825.1 Nitrosomonas sp. Nm166
TGTCTGATTTTTCAGGCGCATGCAGCAAATCCATCTCCAGCAAGTACGAATACCCCAGCACCAGCTACAACAACAGCTCCTGCTGCAACTGCTGCAGCCAGCGCAAGCTTTGACAAATCCAAAGTGCCACCGGTCACTGCAGCATCGCGCCCCGGCTTGTTTTTATTGCCACCCACCGGCCCAGGCTATTATTCATTCTGGGACATGATCACAGGCAACAAACGTGAGAAACCACCGGTTGCGCCTTATGCACCGTTCGCGCTACTGACTACGCCAGCTTACGATATCGACTTTCGCTATCTGGATACCCCAGGGCACGAGAAAGACATTTTTGATCCCATCAAGAGAATCCATCTGGGGGATGACTGGCTGCTTTCCTTTGGCGGTAATTTCTGGTACCGCTACACGCATGAAACCGACAGCCGCTTGAATGCAGCCGGCATCAATAATGATTTCCATATGCTGCGTACCCGATTCCATGCGGATTTGTGGTATCGCGACAGAGTGCGTTTTTTTGCAGAATTGATCGACGCCCGTGCTTTCGGTTCTGAACTGCCGCCACTCATCACGGACAGAAACCATGCGGACATCCTCAATATGTTCACCGATATCAAACTGGCCAATGTCAATAATGGCCCGGTTTATATCCGTGTCGGCCGGCAGGAGTTACTGTACGGTTCACAAAGACTGATCTCCACGCTGGACTGGGTCAATACACGCAGAACCTTTCAGGGTGTCAAAGCTTTCTGGCGTACGCCTGAGTGGGATCTGGATGCATTCTGGGTGCGTCCGATGATCACCGAAAAGGGCGATGTGGACAATTGGGATACCCAGCAGAATTTCTTTGGCCTGTGGGCTACCAACAAACCCAAACCCGGTCACTTGATCGATCTCTATTTCCTGAGTCTGGAAAACGAACGCAATTTGGCTACAGCCAATGTGCTGGCAGGCAATATTCTGCAGGGCAATTCTCATGTTCATACCTTAGGCGGCCGCCTTGCAGGCAATTTCGATAATTTCCTGTATGAATTTGAAGGCATGTATCAGTTCGGCCGCCGCTCCGGTCTCGATGTTTCCGCCTTTGCTGTGGCTACCGGCGTAGGTTATCGTTTGCCCATGCCAATGAACCCCCAGGGCTGGATACGCTATGATTTTGCATCCGGTGATAGTCGACACACAGATGGCAGAAGCAATACATTTAATCAATTATTTCCATTTGGTCACTATTACCTGGGTTACCTGGATCGAGTAGGACGCCAGAATATTCATGACTTCAATGC
>NZ_FONE01000116.1 GCF_900112825.1 Nitrosomonas sp. Nm166
GATGATTCTGAGGAAGCTGAGGCTTCTTCTCGCCCTCATTCTCGTGCAATTGCATTGGCCATTAATGAATGATGACGGAGCCAACCATCGTCTTACACTCGCCTACGCCTGAAAATAGAATTGTTCAGGGCTGACTAGGTAATTTATTGAAATTGGCAAAAAGTCTGCCAAAATAGCACTTAATTAATACGTTGAAAGCTGCGCCCTAAAAAGCGTGGCTTTTTTATTTTATACACCCGCCGATGAGCGGGTTTTTTTATGCCCCAAAAAATGGATATCAAAAAAGAACTCAGAGATCAAACTCTGCATTTCATAACAGGTGCAGGCTCAACATTAATTTTATCGCTATTGCTTCCGGTATGGGCTGCGGCTTTATTGGTTGCTGCGTTTGCCTATGGGCAAGAAGTCGTTCAGCGAATATCAAGCGGTCTACCATGGTATAGCTGTGGTACCGATTGCATGCTGGATTTGATCTTTTGCGCAGTTGGCATTGTTGCGGCTGTGTTGATCGAAATTTTTTTATTGTAGATTGAAAGAGCCTTGATGGATATTTATAACATAATTTTAGGCGCTCTTTTAGCAGTTGTTTCTTTTCTGACTGCTTGCACTGGGGTAGCCGGCCATTCAAGGGGAAGGGGATCTGGTGGTGGTTGGCAATAACTATTTTAAAGAATATTTATTACAAATTGATGAATTAGGGTAACAAAAAAACCGCCATCTAGGGCAGGGCGGTTTATGCATCAGGTTTAAAGTGCTTTACTCAGCCGACTTCCTCCTTCCCTGATAAGCCGGACCTGTTCCTGAATCTGATGACCCGGCTGCTGGTGCTGTACCAGATGGATTCGTCCCTGATGATGATCCGGGCCCTGTGCCTAATGGGCCTGAACCCGAGCCGGAGATTGCCTCACTTTGACGATCTCTTTCTAGACGAGCACCAGTTTTATCAGAAGGTTCTTGGTTTCTTTTATCAATCGATTCTTTTTTTGGTTGTGAAAGTACATCACTCTCGTTTTGATTTTTATCTCGGCGATCTTCATTAGATCCAGCTATAGCTATTGAGTTGTGCAAAAAAAAGAGGACCAATATGCCGGTTACATAAACTTGAAGAATTTTTTCCATTTGCTTTGCTCCGGTTATCGATGGAGTAAATATAATTCCTGTGTAAGATAGATTTGTCTGTTAGCTATGCCGCATAATTTCTAAATTCTTTCCTTATACCCAATAAAAACCCGCCGAAGCGGGTAAGTAATTAAGTTCATTCCATTGGTGCCTTAGTCAGAGTATCCGGTGTGTCCTGCTAATCTGGATATTGCACGAGCATCAAAAATAAGAGCGAATTTGCCAGAGATTCATTTTTCAAGGGGGATAAATCGAGTTTCTATTCAGAATTTATTGTT
>NZ_FONE01000115.1 GCF_900112825.1 Nitrosomonas sp. Nm166
AACCGCTCAGGTTGTCAGTAGGATTTTTCCGGCGTAGTATCCAGTTATTAATAACGCAATAAGGTTTTCTTTCAAGTAAGTTTTTTGATAAATCTTTTTGAAGGAGTTCTTGATATGACTACAACTGTGATTGACTTATCCAGTCTCGATGGCAACAATGGCTTTCGTCTGGATGGAGTGGCAGCATATGATTATTCTGGTAGATCGGTTAGTAATGCAGGGGACGTCAACGGCGATGGTTTTGACGATGTGATTGTCGGTGCTTCTTTTGCTGACCCAAACGGTATTTACTCTGGTTCCAGTTACGTGATATTTGGCAAGGCTTCCGGTTTTAATGCTGCGCTGGAACTGTCTAGCCTCGATGGTAACAGTGGTTTTCGCCTGGATGGGGTGGCGGAAGATGACCAATCGGGCCGATCGGTTAGTAGTGCGGGGGATGTTAACGGTGATGGGTTTGATGATGTGATTATCGGTGCTCCTAACGCCAATCAGAGCGGCGGCGGTTATAACAGTTATGCCGGCGGTGCCAGTTACGTAGTATTTGGCAAGGCTTCTGGTTTTGATGCTGCACTGAGTCTGTCCAGCCTCGACGGCAGTAATGGTTTTCGTCTAGATGGAAGAGGAGATGCTCGGTCGGGCGGATCAGTCAGCAGTGCCGGAGACGTCAATAATGATGGGTTTGACGATATGATTATCGGTGCTTTCGGTGCTAACCCGAATGGCGACTTCTCTGGCTCCAGTTTTGTGGTGTTTGGTAAGGCTTCGGGTTTTGATGCCACGTTGGACTTATCCAACCTCGATGGCAGAAATGGTTTTCGCCTGGATGGGGTGGCGGAAGATGACCAATCGGGCCGATCGGTTAGTAGTGCGGGGGATGTTAACGGTGATGGGTTTGATGATGTGATTATCGGTGCTGATGGTGCTGACCCGAACGGCAAGAGCTCCGGTTCCAGTTATGTGGTATTTGGTAAGAACTCAGGTTTTGATGCCACCATTGATTTGTCCAGTCTCGATGGCAGCAACGGCTTTCGCCTCGATGGGTGGCGGAAGATGACCAATCGGGCCGATCGGTTAGTAGTGCGGGGGATGTTAACGGTGATGGGTTTGATGATGTGATTATTGGTGCACTCTTTGCTGACCCGAACGGCGACAGATCTGGCTCCAGTTATATAGTGTTTGGCAAAGCTTCTGGTTTTGATGCTGCACTGAATCTGTCCAGCCTAGACGGTAGCAACGGTTTTCGCCTGGATGGGGTGGCGGCTGGTGATGTTTCGGGCGGGTCGGTCAGCAGTGCCGGAGACGTCAACGGTGATGGGTTTGATGATGTGATTATCGGTGCTCCCTTTGCTGACCAGAACGATGTTGCTGGGGCTGGCTCCAGCTACGTGGTGTTTGGCAGAAGCAGCTTTAC
>NZ_FONE01000125.1 GCF_900112825.1 Nitrosomonas sp. Nm166
ACCGCCTTGATCAGACGCTTCCTGAGATCATTCGATAAGGGTTTTGGCATATGTCACCTCCTCATAGCAAGATCATCAACTATATCTCATCCTTTGAGAATCCTTATCGACTCTATTTAAGTGCAGAATGCTCTAAACGCATCAACCAAACTGGTACTCACCCGTAGATTCTTTTTGATCAGCAGTCTCCGAGTCAATAAGTCATTTTAGCCAAAATAGCCACATAAAGGTTCCTGGATGAGGGTTCTATCATCAGATTTATGATGGAAATAAATCTAAACGGTTATACTGCGGGCTTCTCAACCAACAGGAGTATTTTAAGCGATGAACAAGACCGAACTGATTGAACAGATAGCCACCCGCACTGGATACTATACTCATCGCACATGAAATTTCGGCACTCAGGCGCTACCAATGATTTGGAAATTATCAGTTAATAGTGTGCGTAATTCTGCCTTGTAATGATCCGATGTTGTGAAAAAAGCTTCGCAAGTGCTTTTGAAAAGTGAAAAAGTTTCATAGTAGCGACCATACAGAATTTTTTTCTTGAAAAACTTCCAGTAACGTTCAATCAAGTTCAGATTGGGTGCGTATGGCGGCAAAAATACGAGTTTATTTTTGAGTCGGTGAGATAGTCACTGATCAGTTGGGATCGATAATAACGCACATTGTCACAAATAATGTAAATAACGTGAGTTCGACATAAGAAAAGCTGTAAAAGGAATCCGGATTCCTTATGATGAAACGATTATGAGAAAGAGCTTCATCACTGGAGGAGTCAGATTCCGATGGATACTATAGCGATTTTTTGTGCAATTGACGACTTTTGTAAAGGATTTGAGTCATGTGGGGAGCAGCACTTGCTGGGAATCCTCGCTGAAGCTGCGTCGGCGGCGAGGGGAGCTGTGTTTTGGTGAAATCATGACGATCGTGGTGGGATTTCATCTGTCGGGCTACCGGACGTTTAAGTACTATTACCTGAATCAGGTATTGAGGCATGAGCGACCTTATTTTCCAGGGTTGGTGAGTTACAA
>NZ_FONE01000114.1 GCF_900112825.1 Nitrosomonas sp. Nm166
AATAGCAATTGTATGCAGGTATTTCTGGATGAAGTAGCATCGCGTCATCCAAATGACCGGATTATCCTGGTGCTTGATGGTGCAGGGTGGCATCGATTCAATTATGAAATAGAATTGGAATAAATCCTCTCCTGAAAATACCGCATTCTCCACTGTCTGAATCGGGGCGGGTTCCTCCGCCTACCAATGCTAAAAATAAGCCACTTGATTAGTCCGCACGTAATTCGTTGATTTTTATCGTCAAAAAAATAAAAACCTGTGGACTTCGTGCTTGCATGACAGGCAGGGTTGGAGAGAATAATGGGGCAAAGAGAGAAAAAATGAGCGAATTTATGGTATTTCTTGAAACCTCGAAGTCCGCAAGAATCCGCATGAACCCTCGTAACACGCGGGAGTAGGCAAAAAAAACCAACCGGATGAAGGGTTGGTCTTTGGTTTTGGTGGCAATTAGCAATATGAAAAAATATTCTAACTCATTAAAAATATTGATAGAAAATAAAAACTGATGAGTGGTAAAGCTAGAGCATGAGGGTCCCATTTGTCATGCGCTTTTTTGAGAGCGTTGTGCGTCGTTGACAGTGTGGTTCAACGACGGCGCATCTATCGAGAAATGGGTCCCCGACGTGTGCTGACGCTCCAACGTCATTTCAAAGGCGGCACCATGATCAGAGTTTAGTGAGATGCCAGCTCGTAGAAGAATTTGGGGTTATCTTGAATAGTTGCGAGTACTTTTGCTGCCAAACCAGTCGGGTTGCGCCGTTTGTTTTCCCAGCTTTTGATGGTGTCGACACTGGTACCCAATGCCGTGGCGAGTTCTTGCTGAGAGACATTCAGTTGCGAGCGCAGAGCTTTCACATCGGCGACTTCAAAGCGAGTCACACGACATGGTGATTTCACACCCTGTTTAATATCGACAGCCTCCTGGAGAGAAGCTTTTAATTCATTAAAAACGCTCATGTTCAAACCTCCTCTTTGAGTAATTTGGTCAATTTTTTCAGCTCAGCTTTTTCAGCATTGGTTAAGTTGTCTTTCACATTCTTGGGGTAAGCAAGTACCAGATAAATAATCTCAGCGGTGGCCAAAAAGTATATAACTCGAACGCTACCGCTTTTTCCTTGGTCACTTGCAGCCATCCTGACTTTCCGAAGCCCTCCGGTCCCCTCGATTAAATTACCTTTATCAGGTTGCGCGATGAGTTCGATCTGAAGTTTCTTGAGCTCATCATCTGTAGCGAGCGCCTTGATTTGCTTCGTAAAGGTAGGGGTTTCGATAAACTCTATGGCATGGCTCACCTGATGAAAGTTCTCAAAGTCGATCTGGTGTACATAGTACGCCAATGATTGAGGGTTCGCAATATTCTTGCTTCGATTACATCGCTTTGAGATACTCGCGGGATGTTATTCCAATTCTATTTCATAATTGAATTTATGATCCAGGGCCATGCAACGATGGATTGGACACATTCACGATCCTTTTCCATGTCATACAGTGCCGCTTCCAGGTGATTTTCAAGTGCGTCCAGGCTGTCGAATACA
>NZ_FONE01000113.1 GCF_900112825.1 Nitrosomonas sp. Nm166
GCGCGCTAAAAAGCCTCGAATCAAACCAGGAAACTATGCGCGGCATTACCGGATGGGATTGGATTATTAATGCTGTTCCTAAATAGAATTGGAATTAGAAGGAAGAGCGACCGTTTTCTTTCAGATTTTTTCTGTAATTTTCTAAACGTTTTTCGGCGCGTAAATTCAAACGGCTGCTAAGCGCCCTGCAAAACAAACGGATTTCTTCAGCATCAGCGCCTGACTCAATTAGGCGTTTTTTCTCGGCTGCAACATAGCGGTAATACCTGCGCTTGATGGTTTCATTACGGCCGTAATACCGGATAGGCCAGTAAAGATGAATCAGTTTTCAGAACATGATTTAACTGGCTGAATTTAAATTATTAGTAACTTTATCGCGCACTGCTTGAACTTGGTAATTCGCTTTACATGGAAAGCGTATCAGCTTCAAGCCAGCAGTTTTACAAGCTTTTTCTACAAAAATGTCTCTTGTACGTGTTTTGTGTAAATTATGACTACTATCATCTAATTCAATAACGGCTATAACTACAAGAGTTTCTTTATCACAAAGCACATAATCAAAATGCTTCGAAGATATTTTGTAGAACGCAGAATTCCAGTTTCTTCGACTTAATGCGTGATCTGGTGTCAGTATGTCAGCAATGCGCACTTTGGCGAATATTTCATATTCATCAGACAGAGCTTGTTTTAGTGCCAGGAAAAAATAACGCTCCGCTTGTGAAAATAATCTTCCTAAAGACTTATATTTAAAATTTGTAAGTCCGCCAACAATTTTTAAAGCAAGCTTTAATAAAAAAGCCAACAAAATCAAAGAAAATACAAATACCCAGATATCAGCAAGAAGAGGTTGTCTCGCTACCATATCGGTAATTGCATTAACAATAGCTGTCAAATTTGGTGAAAGATCCATTAGACATTCTCGATTCTTGAGAAAGAAAGATTTAGCGGCAGCTATATAGAAATATAAACCCGTTTTAGCAATAATAAATAGGTGTTAAGTGCGTAACGCTTCAATAAAATCATCTGGAGATACCCCGGGCTTGAGTACTTCACTCAGGGTTCCCGTTTTCAGTTCACGGTGATTTGGCACAACACAGCCAGAAGATCCCTTCCGAAGAATGATATGACTGCCTCGTTGACGTACTACAGAAAAACCCAAATATTCAAGTTCTTTTATTGCTTCCGAAGTAGAAATAACAGGCAATTTAGGCATGCTCTGCTACTTGAATGGTCGTTAACAATGAGCGGGAAGATATGATTAATGGGAATTCTTCAAGGTAGAGTTCGGTTGCTTCTGTTAAATTAGCGAGAGCTTCTTCAACGGTTTCACCTTGCGTAGTTGTTCCGGTTTCAGGATTGAAGGCAACATAACCGCCTTCAGGTGCTGGTGTTAATACTGCGGAAAGTTCCATGATTTTATCCTCTTAAGTTCACCTTCAAAATTATACCTTAGGAGACCTTTGCAAAAACATAACTTTACCTGAAGCGTATTCAGTTCAGATTTTTTTGTGAGCAATGAAGTACTTTTTGTAAGCTTTTCGCAAAAAT
>NZ_FONE01000109.1 GCF_900112825.1 Nitrosomonas sp. Nm166
GCTGGCAGTGCTCAAGGGATCGGTGCATGTGAATGGATCTGAAACCCTTGGTACAGCGGAAGTCGGTCTGTTTGCACGCAGCGGTGACCATATTCGCATCGACAGCGCAAAAAACACAACGGCGCTGCTGCTTTGCGGCGAACCAATCGATGAACCCATCGCAGGCAGCGGTCCATTTGTGATGAATACGGCAGAAGAAATAAGCCAGGCGATGGCAGATTACCAGAGCGGCAAAATGGGGAAAATATCACAACCCTGACAGCATAGGTTACTGGCAATCAGTCGGTCTTGTAGTTGAAGTCGCGGTCTTTTATCGCAACCAAACCGTAGGAGGACACCATGAGTCATATCAATCCCGACGAAACTCTCATGCTTCTTATCGATCACCAGAGCGGCCTGTTCCAGCTGGTCAAGGACATTCCAGTATCAGACTTGCGCCGTAATGCTATCGCACTGGCCAAAGTCGCTGCACTACTCAAGATCCCGGTGATTACCTCAGCTTCCGTTCCAGATGGCCCGAATGGTCCATTGATTCCGGAAATCCACCAAGCCGCTCCGCATGCACAATACGTGAGTCGGCGCGGTGAAATTAATGTCTGGGATAGCGCTGATTTTGTTAAAGCTGTTGAGGCCACTGGCCGCAAAACGCTCATCCTTGCCGGTACGCTGACCAGCGTGTGCATGGCCTTCCCTTCCATCAGCGCAGTGGCTGACGGCTACAAAGTGTATGCCGTGGTGGATGCCTCGGGTAACTGGAGCAAAATGGCTACAGAATTAACCATTGTCCGTATTGTGCAGGCAGGGGTGATCCCGATCGATACTGTTGCGGTTATTTCAGAATTGCAGAAGACCTGGAACCGGCCGGAAGCGCTGGAATTTGCCAACCTTTATGCTGATCACCCGATGCTGCATTACCGGCTGTTGATCGAAAGCTATGATAAGGCTCAGGCAGTGCAAAAAGCGAAGAATTAAGTTTGACTTTACCTGCAACTTTTTTAGATGTCTCATTAGCGACAACCCAAAGGAGCAAAGAAATGGACAAGACTTTCACATACAACCGGCTTTCCAAGGATGATGCTGTTTTACTCATGGTAGACCATCAGGCAGGTTTGATCTCACTGGTACAGGATTTCTCACCGAATGAGTTTAAAAATAACGTGCTGGCTCTGGCGGCGTGCAGCAAGTATTTCAAGCTGCCGACGATCCTGACCACCAGTTTCGAGGATGGCCCGAACGGCCCGATAGTGCCGGAACTCAAGGAAATGTTTCCTGATGCGCCTTATGTCGCGCGTCCGGGCAATATCAACGCCTGGGACAACGAGGACTTCGTCAATGCGGTCAAGAATACTGGACGCAAGCAACTCATCATTGCTGGTGTGGTAACCGAAGTCTGCGTGGCCTATCCTGCACTGTCCGCCATTGAGGCAGGGTACGACGTGTTTGTAGTTACTGACGCTTCGGGTACCTTCAATGAAGTGACTCGCCACACTGCCTGGTTCAGGATGCAGGCCGCCGGCGTGCAACTGATCAACTGGTTCAGTGTGGCCAGTGAATTGCACCGCGACTGGCGCAACGATGTCGAAGGGCTGGGCGC
>NZ_FONE01000108.1 GCF_900112825.1 Nitrosomonas sp. Nm166
TTTCACTGGCGAGGTTTTCTGGGCTCGAGGGTATTTTGTTTCGACGGTCGGGCTTGATGAGGGGATAGTCAGGGCGTATATCCGCAACCAAGAACGTGAGGATGAACGCTACGACCAAATGAAATTGGACGTTTAGCCGCCTTGGGCGGCTCATGGTTTAGGGTGCCTTTGAGGCGCTCACCCAATAAGCCTCCGGCTTTGCCGGAGGTAATTTAACTTATTTTTGGCTAAGTGATTACTTATTTGGTCGAAAGCGTTTGGCAATATGATGTAGTCAGGAGAAACAAACCTTGTGTTAGGGATCGGGCAGCATGCCCGCTTTGCGGTCATACCCTTCGCGCCGGTCGGCGGCGCGACCCTTGGACTTGAAGGCAATAAACTTTTACCGCTTGAATGCCCCGCAAGCCTCAAATCGCTGGAAGAACTCAACCCGCCTGTGCGGTGGCAGTTTCATGATTTTCTCAACGAGCGGATGCTTAGGCTTTGGCAGCAGTTTTATTGGCTCTGGCTGTGGTTTCTTGGGCGGATTGATGAGTTTCCCAACTATTGATCGTGCTCCTTCTCCATACCATTGGTGAAGCTGTTTGGATGAAAGAAGCGTATAAGGCGCTGAGTCATCAGTAAATATTTGTCTGGTGTCGTAGCAGGTAAACAGGCTGGGGTACAGAATGCCGTGTCCTGTGTAATACCAGCGGTTCACTACCGGCGCATAATTGCTTTTGCCGTATTTGACGGAGGCAATATGTAGCTTCATGAACTTGCCGGAGAATCCGGCGATTTGAAGTAATGATCCAATGAGTGGGATTTTCACGCGGTCTAAGCGCTTGCACACCACCAGATGTTCAACCACTGCATTTCTCAATTGTTTGTCGAGCATATCGATATGCTGCACCAGCAAAAACACATCCCAGCCTAATTTTCTGGTGTGCAGGAAGAACTTGATGATTTCCTTCCTGTCCTTGTCGTTCCAGTCTCATGTGTTCATGGATGCGCCGAGTTCATCCAGGACAAGCGCGCCAAAGGTGGATTCATCGGGCGAATCGCTGCCCTTCCCCATCGCCCACAGTTCTTTTGAGCTTGGGAAGTCGCTGAGCCTTACCGGCATATTGTCATTAGTGTCTGGCCAGAGGTTCTGCGGATTGATGTTCATGTTGGTGGCAATGCGCTTGTTGGCTGCGCCATAATCGCGCATGAGTCCAACGGTAATTAAGGATTTACCGCTTCCCAGGTCTCCAGTGACTGCGTAGACGGCCATCTTAGAATAATGTGTACTGAATGATCTTGTGGTTCCAGTCATACACCCATTTGGCTATAACTGAGCTGGCGTAAGCGCCCAAGCATGGCGTTGTGTTGGGCGGCAGCATGGCAAAAGCCAATTCTCCGCCTGGTGGAAGGCTTGCCTGAATGCCGGTTAAAAGACCCGTGAATAAGGCGACTAATCCAGCAGTCAAGGCCGTCATGGCGGTGACCACAGCGGCCACTTGCGCGAATTTCTTGGTCAGGAACAGCGCAAAGATGCTCATGATCCAGGTGAAGATGCTGGTAAAGAGCGTGACAAAGATGGGCATGATATTTTTTATATGGACGCCTCCCGGTATGGCAAGAGATATTTCATGTTCTGGCGATGCGAGGAATCGGCTGCAGTCTTATATCCGGCCTTGTTGCAGAGTA
>NZ_FONE01000104.1 GCF_900112825.1 Nitrosomonas sp. Nm166
AAATTCCGGTTCCGGCAACTGCTTGCGATCCACCTTGCCGTTGGCATTCAACGGCAGATTCTCCAGCACCACAATCGCCGCCGGAATCATGTAATCAGGTAAGGTTGCTGCCAGCGCGCCACGCAGTTCCGCGCTATCGACTGTATGGCCAGCATGGCACGACACATAGGCCACCAATCTGGCGCCGCCCGGCCCTTCTTTTGCCATCACCACCGCTTCACGAATTTGCGACTGGAGCAGCAGTTGCGTTTCGATCTCGCCCAGTTCAATACGAAATCCTCTGATCTTGATCTGGTGATCCAGTCGCCCCAAATATTCAACCTGCCCATCTGCGCGCCATCTCACCAAATCTCCGGTGCGGTAGAGCCGCCCGCCGTTGTCGTCAAACGGGTCGGCCACGAATCGTTCCGCAGTCAGGCCCGGCCGGTTCAGATAACCGCGCGCAAGCCCGGTACCACCCAGATACAATTCACCAGCTACGCCTTGCGGAACCAAATTCATTTCAGCATCCACAATATAAGCGGTGCGGTCGCCAACCGGTGAGCCGATCGGCAGATAACCAGCGTCAAATTGCGTTCCAGGGTAAGCCTTAAAAATCAGTGGCGTGATGACTGTCTCGGTGGGGCCGTAGCCATTGATGATGCGCGGCGGATGCAGTGTTTCCTGCACAAAATCAAAACTGCTGCGGCTCATCGCTTCGCCGCCTACGGTATAGGAGCGAATCGGTAAATTCCGCCCAGTGCTGCCGGTAAATTCCGCCAGTTGCTGCAAATAACCGGGGGTAAAGCAGGCAATCGTAATGCGATGCCGTGAAATCTCGACAACCGTGCGGTCAGCCGACCATAAGTCGTTGTCCCGCGGCATCAGTGCCGCGCCAAAAGCCAGCGGCACCAGCCAGCGTTCATGGGCGCCATCAAAATTGATCGATGCAAATTGCAGCTCGCGGTCGTCTGGTGTCATGCCGTAACGTTTGCCAATCGATTGCACATGCATCGACAGCGGGCCATGCGCCACACCGACCCCTTTGGGTTTTCCGGTAGAGCCGGAGGTGTAGATGATGTAAGCCAGATGTTCGCCATGCAGGTTCACGTCCGGATTGCTTTGCGGCCAATCGCTCAGATCCAGGGTATCCAGGTCCACAACCTGGCATCCTGCCACCTGCGGAATCCGCTCCCTGATATGACTTTGCGTCAACAGCAATTCGACGGCGCTGTCGCTCACCATGTGATTTAACCGTTCACGCGGATAGTCCGGATCCAGCGGCACATAGGCACCGCCAGCCTTCAGCGTCGCCAGCAATCCAACCACCATTTCTATCGAGCGCTCAACGGCGATCCCCACCCGGTTTTCAGGCCTGACTCCCAGTGCAATCAGCTGATGCGCCAACCGGTTCGCACGTTCGTTCAGTTGCGCGTAACTCAGTTCCGTATTGCCAAAAATCAGTGCGGTTGCGTCCGGGCGCACCACAGCCTGGCGTTCGATCAGCCGGTGTACCGGTTCGCTATTATCATAACGCTTCTCATTAACGCCCCAGTCCTTGAGCTGTTGCCATTGCGCGATACTTAACAGCGTAATGTCGCCTGCACAGCGATCGGGGTGCCCGGCCAGTTGTTCCAGCACTTGCAGGTAGTGTTCACCCAGCCGTTTGATCGTGTCCGCTTCAAATAACTCGGCGGCATAGGTGAAACGCGCGTCGATCCTGCCATCCGGCCGCTCCAGCGTGTCCAGCGTCAATTCAAACGGCGCGCCTTGTTCACCCAGTTCGTATTTCTCGATCGTCAAACCCGGCAGTTGTTCCAACGCGCGATAATCTTCGCGCAGGTGATTGAACATCACCTGAAACAGCGGGTTCTGATTTAGACTGCGTTCCGGTTGCAGTGCTTCAACCAGTTGTTCAAACGGCAAATCCTGGTAAGTCTGCGCACCCAGCGCCGCTTCGCGCGTCTGATCCAGAATTGCACCCAAGGGCATGCGCCCGTCCATGCAGTTGCGCAGCACCTGGGTATTGACAAAGAATCCCACCAGATTCTCGATTTCCACCCGATGGCGGTTGGCAATCGGCACGCCGACACGGATATCGCTGTGCCCGGTGTAGCGGTACAACAGTACCTGGAAACCGGTCAATAACGCCATAAACAGCGTAGTACCCCGCTCCAGCGACTGACGCTGCAGATGCGCAACCAATGCGGGCGGCAGCACAAAATCATGCAGCGCGGCACGGTAGCTGCCGGAGGATGAGCGCGGGTGATCCACCGGGAATTGCAACGCGGCATGGTCGTCACCCAGTTGCTTGCGCCAGTACGCTAATTG
>NZ_FONE01000103.1 GCF_900112825.1 Nitrosomonas sp. Nm166
CGAAAAGCTCATATCAATTAACTCAATTGTATGATTAAAAACACTATTATATCATTAATCGCATCTGAAACTGGCTCTGACCGTGCAAAGTTCTCCTTTCATGTTCGCCTGAGCGTCTGTTTCATCATCACGATTTTCGTGGTCATTGACCACTTCATACGCCGGTTTCGCCCTGGGTTTGCGCGGACTGTGCGTAATGCCCGCATCAGTGTGACAGCCTTTCGTTACCGTTGTGTGCCTGAATCTGCTGGTTGACCTGTTCCAGCAGGCTGTCCCAAGCCTGCGCAGCCGTCAGGCGTGTCCTGAATCGGGAAAGCACCGAATGGTCAGGCACATCGTCTTCCAGATCCAGTCCGAGAAAACGCATTACGTGCAGGTTAGCGTTGGCCATGTCTTCAACCGATTCATCGCTAAGACCGCCATGCCACAGACCAGCCAGCAGCATTTTGAATAGCAGCAATCCTGGATAAGCAGGACGGCCCTTGGCATCGGATACCGGCGCATAGTACTGCGCAATTGTTTTTTCGATGGGCGACCAGTCGATCAGCTGATCTATTTGATTCAGAAAATTGCCTTTGCGTGTGGCGGTAACAAAACTATCGACCAGACTTAAACCCATGACAATCAACCTGATGAATAAAAACAGTATTATGCCATTTTCGCATGCTTGGCACCATTTCTACCGTGCAAAGGTCTCAAGGAGTACTGCACTCAGCACAGATTTTTGTACAGGAAGCCTTTGCAAGAGGAATTTTGCAGATCTTACTTCGTCTATTCTGACTCCGTATATTCAATCGAATAGTTCCAGATTAACTTATTCTCTACAATTTGGTCTGAGTATAAATAAATATCTTTCTTAAAATCTCTGGCTTGCTTAGGTGGAATAGAGATATAGATATATTCATTTCTTTCTGAAAAAGTAATGCAATTAGCGTTATCATTATTTGCGCAATCTTTAACAGAAATTTTCAGCTGTATACCATTCAATGTGTATTTTTCTGAGTTATTGATGAGGCGCCCTGTCATTTCATAACTATTGTTTGTGGATTTAAACGATACATTCTTTAAAACTAACTCTGAAGGAGAGATCCTGCTCTTGGATTGTTTTTTTTCATATTCTTGATATTGCCAAAATAGAAAGCCGCCAACAACGCAAATTAAAACAAAAAAACCTGCAAATTTTCTAAAGCGCGCTGATAACGCTAGTAAGATCAATATAATAATTCCTAAAAGCAATTTCATAAATAATTTTTCAAGATTAAAGAACGGAATGGCAAGTTTTTATTGTGCTTACTTGCTAGCATTAATTTCGTCTTCTCATACCAGTTCCAGATTCCATAGAAAATGGATTTTGGTTTTTAATTTTACTACCACAATTTCTGTGGGTAACTTTGTGGATAATCTTTGAGTCTAGGTAGCTAGTTTTTATATTCTATGGGCTTCCCTTAGATTAATTATTATTGATAATTAATCTATAGCTTATTTGTCAGTTAGTTAAGAATATTTATGATTGTTATGCCGATGAATTTACGACTATATCTTTACCTATGTAGTTTGTGAATAAAAACAACATGCCTAATCCAATTTCTTGGCATCATAAGACAGATTATAAGGCTATGTCACTCTTGAGTATTGGTATAAGTATAAATTATTACCGATACAGATCAGTTAGATAATAATATAATCGATGAAATCTGAAGAATTCCAAAAATTAAGGAAAAAGCCTGAGAAGTTGACGCCTTCTCAAAAAGAACAATTGCTGAAGCATTAGGGGAAGCGGGATGATACTGAAGCAGGGGAGCGCAATAATTGAGAGACGCATGCAAGTTAAAGCGGCTTGCCCTAAATGTGGAAATAGTAAAATAGCGCACTGGGAGTCATCAGCCGAATTGCAACGCTATCGCTGCGGCGCTTGCCGAGCTACATTCAATGCCTTGACTGGAGCGCCTTGAGGTATGCTGATTTTCATGGAGTCCGAAGTTTCATAAAATGGAGGACGAAGGTGGAATTACCCCGCACACAATATAGTCAGGAATTTCGGAAGGAATCAGTTAAGTTTTTCAAAGAAACTGGATTGACTCTGGTTGAAGCAGCAAAACGGCTGTCGTTACCCAAGGGGGGACACTAGAAAACTGGGTTTATGCTGACAAACGAGGAGAACTCGCTGCAGTAGGCAAGCATCAGAAGCCGCTGACTGAACTTGAGTTAGAGCTATCCAGAGTTAAACGGGAATCAGCAGAAGTGAAGATGGAGCGTGCCTTTATAAAAAAGTGTGCGACGTATTTCGCGAAGGGGTCGCGGTGAGATACGGTCTGATCGAGTCGATGCTTTGAGCT
>NZ_FONE01000101.1 GCF_900112825.1 Nitrosomonas sp. Nm166
CAGAGATTCTATTTTCTGTTAATTCTGCGATTTCTTGATGTGTCGTTGCTGGTTTTTTGTTTTTCTTAGCTCTTTTGAGTTTTCCGACAAGCCCTATGTAGACAGTAGGCGTAAAACTATGGAGTGGAGTTTAAAACAACATAACAGTAAAAATAAATACAAAACAATGACATTAAGAATATTAAAATAACGTAAAACAGTACATTTTAGAATTCGTAATCAAGAAGCGAAGGCAGCTTAGGTAACAGTGTTTAGTAAGAAATCAGGATAAAGAGAGCAAACGATGATTGAACTAATAGGATGGATCGGCCTGGCAATATCTTTCATGGCCGCAATTTATCATTACTATATGTATTCAAATTACCAAAAAGCATATGAATATATTAAGAGAAAGTATGGGGATGAAACAGATAATACGAAATTCCCTTCCAAAGATGATCACTCTCGGGATGCGAAAAAATATTCGTATTACACTGCATTCTTCACTGCCGTGCTGACAATCATCAACTTGTATTTCCGGCAATAGCTTCTTCCAAATAAGGCAAAGTGATGGATAAACCACTTTTTATTCCACTCAAGTCTGAATACTACGATGCATTTGCGGACGGTACAAAAAAATCTGAATTGCGCAGATACGGACCACGATGGAACGAAAACACATGTAGGGTACGCAGGATCGTTACCTTGAGCAAGGGTTATGGTAATAAAAACAGACGTCACGGACGAATAATCGATTTTTATAAAGTACCAGCAAAATGGCTAGATAGCTTCCATGGAGCTGCCATCATTTCAATCTACGGCAGGCTGGATATTGATATTACTGTAATTTTTCATCGATTTAGTGAATGACGGTCACACAACAAATATTCTCAGGAATTAAATAATGAACCAGCAACCAAGACGAGTACAACTGAAGCGTGTTAAAGGCTGGCGCATGCCTGAAAACACGGTAAAAGTCGACAGAACCACGAAATGGGGAAATCCATTCGCGCCAGGAAGAGAAAATCTATTTATACCTGGGAGAATGGTTGAGAATGAATAATTGCAAAATGAAGCTTGATCTTTATCAGATGGCGATTGATTCTGAAATGACTCAAGAAGAATACATAATCGAACTTGGACGTCAGTATGCTACGTATCTGTCAATGGTGCTCGAGCAGAATCCGGGATGCGCATTTGAATACAAAGTTCATTTCATCGACCATGATGTTGTTATTGGTGCGCACAGGATAAATACTTGTAGAAAAACAATAATAATCTGAAATGAAGATGATCTTGAGGTGGCAAGTTTGCTTGAGCGTTTTGCAAGAATGATAAGGAATCAATAAATGACAGCGATACAGAAAATAATTAATGATCCGAACAAACCCAGACTGACCGAAAAACAGGCAGCAGAATATCTAGGAGTGTCTAAAAAAACCCTTGATACATGGCGATTAACCAAGCGCCATATTATCCCTTATCACAAAATGGGTGGGATGATTCGGTACTCTCAATCGGATCTCGATATCTTCCTGCAAACACCAGAATTGCCGAGTAAAGTTACCCCGGCGTTACCCCGAGTTATTCTGAAGTTCTTATTAAACTATATACTTATTGTTTTATGGTGCCGACACCAAGAATCGAACTCGGGACCTTCTGACTCAAGTTCGTTTGATACAGAATATGCCATGATACCCTTTTATTTAAAACTTGATGGTAGAGGGTTATATGGCGAGAACGAGGTCAGTCTTAGGGTCTGGAGCCAGGTTAAGTGATTTTTTGTCAGCCAGTCTGTTAGCACGCGTTGTTCCTGCAGAGCAGGTAAATGCCGCGCTGGATGAATATGGCTGTAATAGTCAAAGATTGCGTAGTTTCCCTGCGGTTGTTGGTGTTTATTACTGCATGGCATTAAACCTGTATCCAGAAGCCGCATATGAAGAGGTTTTTTCGGTTGTGGCACAAGGGCTTGCCTGGGCCGCTGGTACGGCGGAGCCGGCACGGGTGGCCAAGTCTTCCATCAGTGCAGCGCGAAGTCGCATTGGCTGGCAACCATTAGCCACATTGGTGGAGCGTTGCTGCAATCCATTGGCTGATCCCCAGGCAAATCCTCAGGCGTTTTATGCCGGATTGCGATTGGTAGCCATGGACGGCAGTAATTTCGAGTTGCCCGATGAAGCTGATAATGCGGCGCAGTTCGGGTACCCTGGTAGTCGCACAGGCCACGCTGGTTACCCGCAGGCACAGTGTGCTGTGCTGGTTGAATGCGCCACTCACGCTATCCTGGGAGCCAACATAGGGCCGTACCGAGCTTCAGAATGGGAAAGCCCGCTGCTAAACCGTCTTATTCCAATTCTATTTAGGAACAGCATTAATAATCCAATCCCATCCGGTAATGCTGCGCATAGTTTCCTGGTTTGATTCGAGGCTTTTTAGCGCGCTCTCCAGATGTATCTCAAGCGCATCCAAACTATCGAAGGCACGGCTATGAAAGA
>NZ_FONE01000100.1 GCF_900112825.1 Nitrosomonas sp. Nm166
ACAATAAATTCTGAATAGAAACTCGATTTATCCCCCTTGAAAAATGAATCTCTGGCAAATTCGCTCTTATTTTTGATGCTCGTGCAATATCCAGGTTAGTGGCACACATAAAAATAAACCCCGTCATTCTGCGGTGGAACTATGCTTAGGGTGACTCCTGGCACAGTTTCACGCGGCAGGAATAGCACGCCGGTCTGAATCTTTAGGCCAAATGCCAACCAGGACCGCTCATTGCCTTCAAGATAACGCTAACACGCAAAAAAGATGAGACAAATTGTGCACGCGGACATGCACGCACGCGAGAGGAAACCATGAAATCAAAACTACCCCGGGACATTATCAGACTGGTGAATCGGAAATCCCATGTTTTGGGAATTACCTATGCAGAGCAAACAAAACAACAATTGCTTGATGAACTGGAGAGCATGCGATCTAAGGATGCTACATTGGCGGATCTTGAGAAGTATGTTGGTAACAGGCCGCCACCTATTTTCACAGCTTAATCGATATCATAATCCCGGTGCCCCTTAGATCTTTGAAGTTCTCAATTCGAAGGGCCGCCATTTGCCATTCTGCGCTCACCCGCGAAATGAAAATATTTTTTTAGGTGTTACTATGAGAAGTTCTAATTGGTCAACTGAGTCACGGCATAAGCGCGGTTATGGAAGCGCATGGGATCGGATAAGGATTGTTGTTCTTAAGCGCGACAATGGCTTGTGTCAATGTGACAAATGCCTCGGTGGTAAGTTGAGACTATTGCCAGCTAACGAGGTGCACCATGTCATACCCAAATCAAAGGGCGGTACGGATGACCTGAGCAACCTACAAGCCATCAATGCAGAATGTCATAAGCGTGAGACAGCCAAGGAACAGGGCAGAACGCTAAGACCTAAACGGATTATCAGCGAATCTGGATGGCCAATAGATCAATGAAGCACCGCGCCCCATTCAATCTTTGGCGAGGCATAATAGCCGTACCGCGACATGCTCAAATTTTTACACAGTCAATTCAGAAAAACGGATTTAATTATGGCAAAACCACGAAAACCACAAACTTTAAAGGCAGTATCAGGAACAGTGAGAAAAGATCGTGCTGTTAATGATTCTGTAAATTTTCCACTGATTATTGATATGCCGGCTGCACCAGATTGGCTACCTAATGAGCATTCAGTGAAAGAATGGAATCGACTTGTACCCATCTTGATAGCCAACAAATTGCTTACTGAGGCTGGTTTATCGGCTTTAGCTATGCTTTGCGCACTGCATGGAAAGATAGTGCAATTATATGCCGCTGGTGAATGCCCAACAGGGCACCTGAGTGCACAATACAGGAATTTACTGAATGACTTTGGATTAACACCGGTTGCGCAGAGTAAAGTGAACCCAGTCTCAAGCAATGAAAAAGAAAACCCGTTCGCAAAGTATAAAAAGCGGAATTGGCCAGAGGCAGTCTAAATCTTCACAGATTTCAATTATAGGTACCGCCATTTGCCATTAGCTTCATAAACATCCACAAAAAAAGTTTTTTAGATCCAAACACAACCCACCAGAATCAACCACAAGCGATTATTTTTGAACAGCCTAAGCTTACCCCTAGGCTTTTTATTGCGTGCTGAGTTAGCGTTACTGGCTGAGCCGTTGATTGCGGCCAAGGTGGCGTTTTGCTTTCGGCAAATTTGCCAGAAGCAAATACACCAATAGATACCCGTGACGAACTATCCACAATGTCTGGCGTATCAGCTAGGAACAAATCGATATAACAAGTTTTTGTTGGTATATTTGTTGGTATATCACAAGTTATTGTTTTTGATCTTATTAATGGATATAGCTTATAATGTAAAGTATGAATGACACCGCCCGCCAGAACATGAATATAATCAAGTAGTTAATAAAATATTTAAGAGTTGTCCCCAATAAAATCCCACAATAAATTATCCATTTTTTAAGAGTCTTATTGGTATTTCATAATAAGTTCACTCTCAACTCGAGCAATATAAAACTGCCTGCAGGACAATCAATCCTCGCCGCGATGCGAACAATGAAAAAGCCCAGCATGTATCGGGTTTCGTTTTCTGGCTTTGGAACTAAACATCGGGGCAATGGGATATTTTTCACAATTATAAAATATCAACTTAGCCTAAAGAAAAGACGGAGAGTATGTTGTATGCTTAAAAATTAGTAAGTAAATTTAACATCATTGATCTAATTGACGAATATTTCATTCTTTTTAAATTTGTTGGATCTAACGAATACGCGTAATGCTTATTTTAGGGGTAGGGTTAGCTGAAGGAATATTTCTAATTTATTTTAGCGATAATTTAATTTCGTGGTTTAAAGAATTTAATAATACGAAATATTCTTGGATGGGGCCTTTTTTTAGGCTATGTCACAATTAGTTGTTAAATCTGTCTTGTTTTCCCAAGAGATGCAAGGAAACAAAGGGTTGGTGTAATACTTTGACCGAGGTGGTCAATCATTCTGTGCCATCCGAGGTAAC
>NZ_FONE01000111.1 GCF_900112825.1 Nitrosomonas sp. Nm166
CTGGATATTGCACGAGCATCAAAAATAAGAGCGAATTTGCCAGAGATTCATTTTTCAAGGGGGATAAATCGAGTTTCTATTCAGAATTTATTGTTATGGATGTGCTTTTCTATGTATTTTGGGAGAAATTATGACAGAAAAGAGGTTTTTATCTGTTGACAGGCGTAGCACATTCACCCCATAGCTATTTTATGCGGTAAATGGCGGCTCTAATCCTGGAAATGAGTTATCCAGAAGTCAATCTAGCTGCGGCTTGGAAGAATAGTTTCTGATAAGGGGATCTACTTGCAAGTAAAAAGCGAATACGGCGGGTATTGCGTAGAATAACGGCACCAATTTTGATCAGTTTAAGGCGCAATGTGCTCACATAGGCTTGAGCCAATTCTGTACCTTGCAGGGCAAGACGCCGGATGGTTTCCAGCAGGATGTATGCCAGCGAGGAGAGGAGTAGACGAAATTGATTTGACCACCATCGCTGGCAACTGGTGCGATCTGCAAACAGATCAAGTTGTTGTTCCTTGATACGGTTTTCCATTTCACCGCGTGGAGAATAAAAGCTTATCATAGAGGAACTGCGGTTTGCCGGTCAGATTGGTGAGCACATAACGCGGATTGCTGCCTTTGTCAGTATGCTCGATTTTAACAATGATGCGCCGTAGCCGCTTCCAACTCTTGGCAGCATAGTGAAATTCGCCAAACCAGCGTACTTTCTCACCGGATACGGCATACTGCTTTTCTGCTGCTTGCTGCCACTGCGCAGTGATCTCATTCAGTCGCTTGTTTTGGGCGATACCCACGATGTAATCCACATCATGCCGTTCACACCATGCCAGCATTCTGCGGCGGCAAAAACCACTGTCACCGCGAAAAATGATACGAACTTCAGGCCAGCTTTGCCTGAACCGCTTTACCAGCAATGATAGGATAGCCCAGGCATGTTTTGCCCCATCGATATTGCTTGGCCGCAGGTAGCTTACCAGCAGTTGATCCTGGCAGAACACATACAGCGGCAAAAAGCAGTAATGGCCATAATAGCCATGAAAGAAACGACCTTCCTGTTTGCCATGAACCGCATCATCAGTGGCATCAAAATCTAGCATCAGTTCTTTGGGCGCTTGTTTGAATGAAGCCACAAACCGTTCTATTATCACTTGATGAATATGACAGGCCGTTTGTCGATTCGCCTGATTCTCCCAGCGACATAAGGTGGAACTGCTTGCCAATACCTCTTCGCGTTCAACAGCTGATTGAATCGCCAAATCATGGCGTAATTGCTGATGATCATTGAGGTCTTCATAACCACATGCCAATGCATAAACCCGTTGGCGCAATAGAGCCAAACTATCATGCTTGCAACTTCCCTGCCGACGAATATCTTCCAGCGCTTGAGCAACAGCTTTGCTCAGTCCAATGCGTTTATCCACCTGCCGCAATAACATAACACCACCATCCGAAGTGATATTTCCGCCCTGGAAATTTACTTCAACAGTACGCTTTTTTACACCTGGAAAATTAAATGATTTATGGGTACACTTTGTCACTGGCAATTCCTTTTCTTTATTCG
>NZ_FONE01000099.1 GCF_900112825.1 Nitrosomonas sp. Nm166
AGTTTTAGCGCAGAAGAGGATTTATTTGGCTCCTGATGATCACACTGACTACATGTGGACGGCGGATGAAGCGGAATATGAGGATGCGTTTCTGACGATGACCGACTACTATCTCGACCGGATGGACGCCACCGAGGCAAGTCCTGCGCCGTATCAGGCGCGCTGGAATGCCGATGGCAGCTTCTGGATGTGGGTGTATCAAAAGAACCGTTCAGCCATGCAATTTCAGAGATTGATTGATCGCATCAAGGATGGGCATTTCAGCATGCCGCTCAATGCGCTGGTGTTATCGAATGGCGGGACTCCGGCTGAAGCGGTATTGCGCGGCATGTATTATCCGGGATTGATTCAGCGCCAATACGCTGTTGATTTTCCGATTGCGATCGCGATGGAAAATCAGACATTGCCTTACGGATTATCTTCGCTTTGGGCAGGTTCGGGAGCAAAGTACTCGTGGAAGGGCGTGTGCGGGTGTTCTTCGCATGTGCCGCACTTAAGCAACCGCGAGCGCGAAATCTATTATGTTGGCGGGCGCGACGGCAGCCGTGTGTTGATGAAATGGAATTCGCTGATGCTCAATGTTACCTACGATAATACCTCCATCGGTGGTTATGCCGAAGGGCGCGATCCATTCACGACGGTCAATTTTGTTGATAAGAACGCTTCATTCACATCGCGCTACCCTTTTCCAGTCATAGGAATTTTTGGCAAGGGAGAAGACGATTTTAAAACGACTGACAATGAATTTATCACTGCTGCGAAGCAACTGACCAATGCGAACCGCCAGGTCATCGTATCCAATCAACTGGACTTTTTTAAGGATTTTGAGACCAATCACGGCGCGGATCTGGAAACCTTTGCAGCCAGCTATGGCAACGAATGGGAACTCTATTCAGCTTCGATGTCTGAAGTTTCAGCGCGTATTAAACGGGCTGTGGAAAAGCTTCGCAGTGCTGATGCGCTTGCCACGCTTGTTTCCCTGAAGAATCCCGCATTCATGGACAGCCGGATTGCAGCGCGTGATAAAGCAATGCTCAATTTTGGTCTGTATTTTGAGCATAACTGGACGGCGGACGGCCCGGTTTCTCGTGCTGCCAGAGCAGATTGGCAGCGCAAAATCGCAGGCGAGATCACTTCCTACGTCAACAGTCTGTATCGTGATGCAAAAAATCAGCTTGGCACATTGATTGCCAGAAGCGGCTCGAATCCCAGGTTTTATGTTTTTAACAGCTTGAGTTGGACGCGAACTGATTATGCTGATTTTCCGGTCAGCCATAAAAAACTGGTTCACGTGGTGGATGTGTCGACTGGAAAGCAGGTACCTTCGCAATATGTGACAGTGGCTGGGAAGACACGCCTGAGAATTCTGGCGAGCGATGTCCCTTCGGTTGGTTACAAGGTATTTGAAATCAGAAGGGGTGCGGGTACTGTTTTTTCGAATGCGGCAGCTGTCATCGGCAATGTGATTGAGAATGATCTTTACCGGGTTACCGTTGCCAATACGGGCGCGATCACAAGTCTGATTGACAAAAAACGCGGCAATCGTGAGTTTGTGCGCAAGATTAATGATCGTTGGGTCAATGATTTTGGTGGAATTGGCGGAGATCTGGTGGTTGAGGATGTCGGTCCAGTCAGCGTAACGCTACGGGCGACTTCTTGGAATCCATATTCGACTATTTCGCACATTACCTTCATCCGTGATACCAATCGCATCCAGATTCAAAACAATATCAGACAAAATTTCGGTGAAGTGCTGACGTGGGGTTATTCCTTTGAGATTGATTCGCCCAACGTCTGGCACGAGGAAGTCGGTGCGGTGATTCGCGCCAAGCTTCTGGCAGACGGCGGACATTATTCGCCAAGAAATGCACGCTATGACTGGCTGACGATCAACCATTTCGCTGATGTATCCGGCGGCGGTGTCGGCGTAACCCTTTCAAACGCAGATGCCTATTATATGAAACTGGGCGACAGTACTCACGCTGTACTGGATACCCACACACCACAACTCAATATCCTGGCGGGTGGACAGGTGGATGGTCCTGGCTTGGGAATTCCGGATCAAGGTGGTGATGCATGGTTTTTGCAAAGATTCGCCTTGCAGACACACGATCAATTCAACCAGACATCGGCGATGAAATTCTCACTCGAGCATCAAAATCCGCTGATAAGCGGCAAAGTGACAGGAGCAAATCCATCTTACAGCGAGAATCAATACTCGTTCTTGACGATTTCTGATCCGGATGTTCTGCTCTGGGCGCTGAAGCCGGCTGAAGATGGGATAAAGCAAGGTGTTGTAGCGCGGGTCTGGAATCAAGCCGATGCGACAAAGCATTACACATTGTCGCTTGGCTATGATATTTTATCGGCAAAAAGGACCACGCATATCGAAACCGACATTGCTGATGCCAGCGTCGTGAATGGAGATTTGTCAGCATCATTGGCTGCGCATCAAATACAAACCCATCGCTTGCTGCTTGACTGATGCCTTACGGGTGGCG
>NZ_FONE01000045.1 GCF_900112825.1 Nitrosomonas sp. Nm166
CTGGAAATTTACTTCAACAGTACGCTTTTTTACACCTGGAAAATTAAATGATTTATGGGTACACTTTGTCACTGGCAATTCCTTTTCTTTATTCGACGTAGGTAACTGAATTATAAAGAATTATTTGGGAATTGCCACTACCTTCGTGCAATATTGGGGTTAGGTACTCGATGCCACCTTGATTGAATCATCGGAGCGTCTTAACAACGCCATCACACTGGAAGTAAATGCCGAAGGTGAAGCGATTAAGTTTGAAGACGGCAGCCAGCCGGAAATATCCTGCTTGATGCACAAAGTGCGGACGTGAATGCAGCTTGGCTCAAGAAAGGCAAAGGATTACATTTTGGTTACCATAGCTACATGTGGTGAATTCGGAGACGGTTATGGGCGCGGAATACATACCGCACCTGCCAGCGAGAGCGAAATAACGCATTTTGAGGCAATAGACAAAGGATTGGGAAGCCAACGCCAACTGGCAGTTTCTAAGACAACGCAAAATCAAGAGCGCGATTATGCACCGGGCACACAAAAACAAACCGCTCTCAGCACGACAAAAGTTGGCAAATAAATTAATCAGTAAAAAAAGTTATATCGTCGAACGATATTTCGCTACCGGCGCTGATGACCTCTTTCTTGCGCTTGTAAAATTAACTCGGATTGTTCCTTTGTGGCTGGTATCTCAACAGCAAACTTATTTTTTGATATATGGATGATAAAAAATGGAAAGGGGCTGGCATACGGTGATGACCATAAACAAGCCGTGGAATATTATTTTCAAACGACACTTTTTGCATGGTTTTATTATTTCCAGGTAATCCTGGACACCAGTCAGGCTGAATTAAACCTGCCGCTACTAAGGGAGGGATATTACCGCTGCACTTCCAAATTCCTCGTTTCCATCCTTTGGATATGACTTAATCATCCCCCTATGGGCTGCAATGTTGAAAGAGAGACAACCATCATCGTCCTCCTCAACATCTTTTGGCATTGATATTCTAGGCAATTTAAAACAGCCGTTAATAACATTTTGGTTTACTTCTGCGCGAGAATCTTCAATAGCCATGATTCAAACTCCTATTCAGTTTGCGTTGTGGTTAGGGGCTGTCAGGTGGGCTAACACTTGATAACACCGCTTTTACCTGAGTCTGTCAGGTGGCGGTTACTGCTTTTGTTTTCATGCTTGGATTGCACGCTCTACTTTTGGTAAGCCAGCTTTACGCGCGTTCCACAAGTCATAAGTTGCTTGCTGTGCTATCCATAGATCAGCCTTTCCGCCATTCTCTACCCCTAACCATCCTTCCAGCCGCAATGCCATTTCAGGGGATATTGCAGCACGTCCATTTAGTACACGAGATAATGCAGCACGGCTAACGTTAAGCTGTTCAGCTGCTTTTGTTACCGACAATCCTAAAGCAGGTAATATGTCATCCCGCAAAGTTTCGCCAGGGTGTGGTGGATTATACATTTCACTCATTTCTAAAATTTCCTAGTGATAGTCTTGGTAATCAACTAAAACCGCATCTTCACCTTCAAAAGTAAAAGTCATTCGCCAATTACCATTCACTGTTACTGAGTAATGGTCGCTAAGACTACCGCTTAAAGAGTGCAAACCCCAGCCAGGTATATTCACATCGCTTGCTTGTTTAGCAAGATCAAGCCTTACTAATTGCCTTTTTAATCTTGCTGCATGATGAGGCTGGATTCCTGCTAGGTTACCTGTTGTAAAGAAAGCTTGAAGCCCTTTATGCCGGAAAGTCTTTATCATGCTAAATTGTATAGTGTGGCGTTACGGGTTGCAATTGTTATTTGACAGCATGCAAGCTTGATTTGATTTTGCCCTCAAACTCAATTCCAGCCCGTTCTAATATCCATGATTCGATTTTGACGTGCCAAACGCGCAGCAGGTCAAGCGGACGGCGTATATAGTTTTGCTCTCGCACGCCCTGGGGTTTGTGTCCCTGAATCTGTGCAGTAATACCAGATGGCATTTCTATCCACTCGCATAAGTTGGCAAATGATCGTCGAAGCCCATGTAAAGTTAATTCTAATCCTGCAATAGCACAGGCTTTTCGGTGAGCTATGGATGGATCGGCTAGACGACCACTTACAGCAGTAGGGCTTGAAAATACCTGCTTGTTCCGACGCGGTAAAGAAGCTAATAGGTAAGCTACATAGGGTGTTAACGAGATAATTCTAAAATCATCTACTTTGTCATTGATTGTCAAACTATTCCATTGGAAATCTATATCTTGCCAGCGTAGGCAGGCGATTTCTTCACGACGTGCACCAGCCACTAATAAGGTTTGCAGATAAGCAGATATAACAGGGTTCTGAATTTGTCTGACAACAACAAACCATGTTGATAATTGTTCGCGTTGCAGTACGTCATGTTTGACCTTGGCCTTTCCGAGGCTTTCTCGGGCATCAATACTCTGCGCTGCATTGCTTGTAACAATAGCATTATAGGTAGGATGTCTAGCACACCAAACTAAACAACCACCAGCTAAAGCCGGTGGGTTTGAGTTACGGACTGAAAGTCCGGATACGCGTCGACTAAACGACGCGTCTTATTCCGGCTCCATTTTAAAATTATCGTCTGGATCTGGCTCAAAATGATGCTCCAAGTATTGTTTGATCATCTCTTCTGTCATCTGACCTACTGTCGCGCAAAAATACCCTCGTGCCCAAAAACGCCTTCCCCAATACTTCTTCTTCAGGTGTGGAAATTCTTAAAACAGATAGCTCGATGTTCGTCCTTTTATCCGTCTCATGATCTCACTCGGAGCCATCTCCGGAGGACAACTCACCAGTATATGCACATGATCCTTACTCACTACACCCTGTACAATCATCCTGATTTCAAATGCTTCGCACGTCTGACGAACCAACTCTCGAACGCGTTCTGCTACCTCTCCTTTCAGAATCTTATCGATACTTCGTTACCCATACAAAATGGTATTCAATTTGATAAACCGTATGACTTCCATATCTATAATCCATGCCACACCTCCTGTGTGGCATATTCTCGCAGCTAAAGCTGACCGGCTAAAGCCGGTGGTTTTAACCTTATGATGGACAATAAAACTGAAGCAAGGCTGGCTATATTCACCTGGATCGAGTCCTGGTATAACCCACTCGGAGGCATTCCGGGCTTGGATACTTATCACCCAACAATTTTGAAAAAAAATTGAATGAGAAAAATCAAATCAAGATAAACTGCTATCCCCTTTCACAGGTCGAGACTCTCTCGGCTCGATGAAAAACTGTCCGTCAAAATGGGACAACTCCATTTTGTTCATGAGGAATAAAATCCTTGAAACATACTCTATGGTATTAACAAAAAATTGGTTTTATATTGATACACATAAAAGGTATTTGGTTATAATAGAATGTTGTTTATTTGCATCGATATGTAAAACATACTAATCGCTAAAGCCGACGAACGGATTGATGAGCTATATAAACTCATTGATGATGTTCCCACTGAGGAAACACTGAGGAAATGAAGAAGGATAAGGTAGGTATCTATTAGCTCGCTGCATCTGCCTCTCGAACACCAGATCGGCACCATTTTTTAGTTAACTAAAAAATATATTGCCGTCATCAGTTTTAGTCTGTTCGATCATGAACATAAAATTACTCCTATGACACGCGCCAATCTGCTTTGATTATTTATAGAATAGGATCTGGTTAATCGAAACTAAAAATTTTTGAACATTCAGTGTATGGTTACCACTAAACTCAACTTTAGGCGAAAAGATGGGAATTGAGCGTCAAAAAATGCTCGCCGGTGAACTCTACAATCCACTCGACCCCGAGCTAGTGCTCGCGCGTGAGCGTGCGCGAGATTTATGCCGTGCGCTCAACGATACGCGAGAATCTCAGCAAACTGAGCGACGGCGCATTCTGCAGGATCTCTTCGGTGCTGGTGGTGATACCGTGTGGATGCAGCCACCATTCTACTGCGACTATGGCTCAAATATTTGCCTTGGTGAGCGGGTGTTCTTCAACTTCAACTGCGTCGTACTTGATGTGTGCGGAGTGAAAATTGGGGACTATACATTATTTGGTCCGGGAGCGCAGATTCTTACACCATTGCATCCATTCAATGCTGCCTTACGTAGAGAACGGGAGTTCGGAAAGCCAGTGGAGATTGGTAGCGACGTTTGGATTGGTGGCGGCGCACTCATTTTGGCTGGTGTTCATGTCGGCTCACGAGCTGTCATTGGTGCTGGTAGCGTCGTAACGCGTGACATCCCTGAGGATGTTTTTGCAGCTGGTAATCCATGTCGAGTCATTAGAGATGTTTCGCGGTAGATTTCTTAGTTTAATATGCGGGTAAAGTAGTAGCTGAATTCCCGAATATTCTTAAAAGGTAAATGAGCACTGACAGATGCCATAAGTAATCTTAGTCAGATGCGAATTACCCTGTTAGCTTTTTACGATGAAACGGTGGATTTCTACCGTTTTTTCCATTTTATTTAATTATCTCTTTCACTCAACTCACTTGTAAAAAGGGTTTTCGACCCCACCTAGATAGTTACTTGTTGAAAAGATCAATAAACTGCTGCTAGAGGCTAAATGGATTTTCATCAAGCCTCTTTGTGAAATCTGCGGCGCTTTCAACATTCATTGAAATGGGTTTTTACGCTTATTTTAATTGAGAGGGGATTATGAAATCTTTGAGCCGTGACTTGTCTGTATCATTATCACAGTATGCTGCTCTACAATATCAAACACCATTGCTTTTAATGGACAGTGACGCTTTTAACAATTTGATAGATAAGAAGAGATATTTTGTAACAGCACCCATTCATTCAGATATCGAAGTCAATAAAAATTTAGTTATTGCGCCATTTTCGGCAAAAGGTAATCAAACATTAGCCATTGACTACGGCTCTGTGTTTATTGTCCTGGATGTTCTTAAGAATTATGAGGATGAGATTGAAGGATTGGAGCCTGGCTATATGATTGTTACTGTCGAGTCGCTTTTTCCGCTTGATGAAGCAACCATTAGTTATACTAGACCACAAACTCTTCACTAACTTTCGTCTGTCTCTAGTTCAAGGGTCGCGCCGGTCAGCGGCGCGAGGGACATGAAGGGCAAAGCCCGGAATGCTGTCCCCGAACCCTAACATAGCTTGGTTTTATCCTGACTTCCCCTTATTGCTGAATAGTTCTTAATTTTTGTTATTTTTTGGCTCACTAAAGCGGATAAATCTGATAACTGGACTTAGTCATATTTATTCCAGTTGCTTAGATATAATTGTCTCGCAGCAAGACTTGCATTCACACGATTGGATCAAGCAATAACGAATGAGACAGAAATGACAATAAATAGAAACGAAAGCTTCGTCGGAAAGATCGCGTTCGTGACCGAAGCTGGGAGCGGTGTTTCGCGTAAATTACCATGGCCGATTTCACGACAATTATGATGGCTGGTTGGTAAACGTCCAGCGCTACCACCTATTCTTGTTTCTGCTGTAGCGACTTAATGAACTCCGGTGCCAGGGGTAACAGTTCATCGATACGATTATTGGGCCAAGCGGGAAATTTAATGAGCGTATCTTTGAGCCATGCAGATGGGCCAATCCATTGAGTTGAGCGGTACCGAACAGGGTTTGGATAGCGGCTGCGCGCTTGCCACGCTCTGAGCCGGTAAATAACCAATTCTTTTGCCCAGCGCAATGGGGCGGATAGCATTTTCAACCGGCTTGTTGTCGATGGGCAGGTGACCGCTTTGTGCGTAACGAATCAGACTTGGCCAGCGTTTCAGGGTATAATCCAATATTTTGGCGGAGCCACCACCATTGGCAGTTTTGGGGCGTGTTTGTATCAGCCAATCATGCGGTGCATTGAGGGCGGGCAGGCTTTTTTCTGCACGCAGCTGTTGGCGGTCTTCGATCGTCAGGTGTTTGCCTTCGGCCTCTATGGCATACAGAACGCCGATGCGTTGTAATGCTTCCATGGCTATGGGACTGTTATTGGCTTGGTGCAGGTCGAAGAATTTACGACGGGCATGAGCCCAGCAACCTAGTTGCAACCTAGTTCAGTGCAGGGCGATGCTGATGAGAATAAATCACATTCAGGATAGCCCCGAGGTGGTTCGACCGGACGCTTAAAGCGCAACGTAACAGCGATAGATTGATTTGGCAACGGTAATTTGAAGCTACCTAAGAATCCTGCCTTCTTTCTCTAGCTCTCTTTTGATTCCTTTGTAAAGATCACTGTAACAGAGCCGATCATCACCGCGGGCCAGAGAACGAAGGCAGGCATATTGCACAATGTTAGTGATAGCGGCACCGGTGAGTTCATATTTTTGAGCGAGTGTCGGCAGATCAACGTCATCAGCTCGTTGCACTTTTACTGGGAATGTTGCTCTTGATATTGGTGACAAGAATGACCAGGCCATTGTAGTGCTCAAGCCGCTGAAGAAGGTATGACACTTCCTGGTTGGCATACTTGTCATGCGCATCGCGCACACTGGTTCGTTTGCCGAAAAGGGCATCGGCCTCGTCGAAGAAGAGGATCCAGTCTTTATTGTTCGCTCTCGAGAAGAGATTGGCGAGATTTTTTTCTGTCTCACCGATATATTTGGAGACTACCGTAGAAAGGTCAATGCGATAGACGTCTCTGCAGGTGTATTTTCCTAGCAGGGATGCTGTAAGCGTCTTTCCTGTTCCTGGCGGGCCATGGAAAAGAACGCGATAACCGGGTTTGAGTTTGCGATGCATCTCCCAATCGTTCATTAGGGTTTTGCCATGCCTCACCCAGTCTTCGAGTTCTTTGATCTGTTCCAGCGTATCGCTATGAAGCACGAGGTCCTCCCATTCTAACTCTGTTTCAAGCAGCTCGGCCGGGAAATTGATACTGAATCGGGGCTGCGCAACACGTCCCGTCGTGAAGAGATCAACGTAATCCTGTGAGAGGATGATGCGGCCGCTCATACGCGGCTCACCCTCGGGCACTTCTTCCAGCCAGAGGATATGCTCCTTCGCAAAGAGATGATTTTCACTGAAGAGATGATGCAGCTCAACTCGCTTTGCAGCGTCTTTACCCGCGAGAAGGAAAAGAGCAGTTTCACCGGTTGGAAGAAACCCCCGAAAACTTTTACCGCGAGAGCCGCCAATCTGTGGGAAATCGCCGGCGCGAGGCAGGGCACCCTGAATTGTACTCAACCGGTAAACCATAACCATCAACCGCTAAATGAATCTTTGTGGTGTTACCCGCACGGCTTTTGATCTTCGGCCTACGATTCTTGACCTGCTGCTCCCGCACTATGCTGATGCACTTTAATGTAGCTGCCGTCAATGAATTCCCACTCCCAATCCGCATCAACGATTAGTGCCTTGAAAACCCTGACCCACTTGTTACTCAATGACCAGGCATTGAATCTTTTGTAGATGGAATTCCAGCATCCAAAAGCCTAAGGTCAAGTTTCGCCACGGGCAGCCAACCCGCATTCGATACAGCATACCTTCTACCGTCATGCGCAGATTGCGCTTGTTATAAATCGCTTCTTGAAGCAGAATCTTCTCTAGCTTCGGCCAGAACTCATCAGTGAGCATCAGTCGGGGCATCGCAAACTCGTTTTGTTGGTGGTGTGGGAACCTCAATATTTAAGAGTTTGTTTCTATCTATGAAATACTTATCTCAAAACGTCAACAGACCCTAGCAACATAATAATAACGTGTTTAAGGTTGCCGGTTATGTGGGTATGCAGGCTGCGACACAAATAAATGCTAGCAACATAATAATAACGTGTTTAAGGTTGCCGGATAGCCAGATTTAAGTAATCCTGCTTTATGTTTATGATCGGGCTGTTAGTTAGTATGCACATGAGCGTTACTTCCATTTATGTTTGATTTAAGGTTTCAACACCCACATCAAATTCAGTATGCTCTTTATTTTAAGTGCATAGCTTATGTCTGCATAGGAATTCCTAAAATTTTCCAAATACAGATCTATTTTTCAGACTTCATTAATAGCTTTAAAGCATCTTGTGCAGCTTGTTTAGCTGCTTCTGGATTTCCATCCTTACCTTTTTTAACAGCATCATCTAAATATTTAATGCTTTCTTCCAAATGCTTGTGGTCAGGCTCGGAACCTTCTTTACTTTTTTTATCTTTTAAAGCGTCTACATAAATTTTAGCCATGCTGGCATGTTCAGCAATTACATATCCATTTGTTGCTTCCATTGCAGATTCAATATGCTCAATTGCATGCGCCAACTGGTGATTTGCTGCAAATGCGCTAATCGACAAGAAGCACATGCTTATGATACTCATAAATAAGTTGATAGTTTTCATATTTATCGTCAATAAAATTTTATTAATTAGTATCTATATCAAATTGAACTTCTGGTAAAAATATATGTAAAACACCGAGCAATCTGTACGATAACCAGCACAGCTGTATGAATAAGCCATTTATTTAAATTTTCTAAGATGGCATGCCAGCCCTTCTGGACAGCTATTTCGCAAGCTTCCTTTGGCACTACAAGCCTTTCAGCAGACTGTCCATAGCAGATGCAGGTGTTCACATTCGATAAACAGCCTGAGATTCTTGACCAATCAATGCGATCAGTTAAAAGGTTGATGTCAAACATGGGCTGTTTAATTTCTGATGGTTGTGGATCTGGAAGAATGGGTATCGATGGCTTTATTTCAACAACTGGAATAATCGGTTGTGTTTCAGATTCTTTTGCTATTTTCTCTGGTTCAGGGTCTTTACGTATGAAGTACTTAGACGCAAGACTTAACCATAGTATGAAACAAAACCTAAAGCTAGAACTAGGATGAAGAGTGCTGAAGGTAAGCGCCTGGATGGCTTAATATGTGCCGTAGCTGAGTGATAAAGATTACAGGCATTTCTTGGCAGTGTGTAATTGCTGGTAATGGCTAAATCCCGGTTACTTTTTGCCTTTGTGTTGTTGCAGTATTCAGCCCATTCGTAAAGCTTGCGGCCCGCCCAGGTGCAGCGAAAGTAATTCTGCTAGGTCAATGGCATAGTTTGTCGGATGCGATACTGAATGAAACGACACTGTGCCCGATTCCGCAACCAGCTGGGGTGGTCAACGATAAGCTAAATGGCCTATTAACGAGCAGCTTCAATTCCATAATTGAATCAGCGGCACACTCTCAAAAAGACCATTTGCTTACAGCCATTAGAATACCCCATCCATTAGCGGCTTGTTTCAGCTACTCGCAAGTACCACTTTTTAGCATTTCTGCCGCATGCTTGCGAGTAACTTCAGTAACTTTGGCTCCGCCTAGCATGCGTGCAATTTCATTGATCCGTCCTTGTTGATCCAGAACGGTAATTTTACTTAGAACCTGCTGATTTTCTGCTGTGTCGTCTGACTTGATCACTTGCCATTGCTGATCTCCCGTTGCAGCAACTTGCGGTAAATGGGTGATACACAATACCTGCCGCTCTCTCCCCAGTTTCTTCAATAAATTTCCGACAATCCCGGCAACTTGCCCACCAATTCCAACATCAACTTCATCAAAAACGAGCGTTGGTACCACACCCACTTTACTGGTAATAACTTGTATGGCCAAACTAATACGGGACAGTTCTCCACCAGAGGCTACTTTGGCGAGGGGTCGCAAGGGCAATCCCTTGTGTGCCGCAACCTGAAATTCTATCTGCTCCAAACCGTTGGCATTACCCTGCTCCAGCGGTATCAATGCAACCGAGAATTCTCCTCCTGTCATGGCGATTTTCTGCATCGCAGCACTCACCTGACGGGATAATACTTCTCCGGCTTTTAAACGTACCGTACTGAGTTCTTCAGCCCGCTTGAGATAATCAGCCTGTGCAGCAGCTTCAAGAGCTTGCAGATGACTAATATCTGTATCTGAACCTAATGCTTCCAGTTGATGCGTAACGGTTTCCTGAAATTTGGGTAATTCTTCTGGTGCAACACGAAATTTTCTGGCAGTCGTATGAATTGCTGCCAATCGCTGCTCAATATTCTGCAATGCTTGCGGATCCAGCTCCAGGCGCTGATGATAGTGCTTCAATGCGTAAATGCTCTCTTGCAGTTGAATCTGGGCTGAATCCAGAAAATCAGTAATTGTTTTCAACTGATTGTCATATTCGAGCAAGTTTTGCAGTTGGCTATTTACTGTATTAATTTGTGTCAATACCGCATTTTCATGCTCGGACAATACATTTATTCCCATTTCAGCAGCTGCCAGTAAAGAAGCTACATGCGACAATCGGCTGTGGTTAGCCTGCAATGTTTGCCATTCCTCAAGCGTAAAACTCAGCGCTGATAATTCGTGCAATTGCCACTCAAGCTGCTCGCGCTTGTCACGTGAATCTGCTGCACGCTTCTCCATGCTAATTCTTTGCTGATAGCAATCTTGCCAATTTCGATAAGCTGTCTTGACCGCGCATGCCAGATCACTACAACCAGAAAAAGCATCCAGTAATTCACGCTGCGAATCTTTCTGTAACAAAGATTGATGCGCATGCTGACTATGAATGGCTACCAGATAGTCCCCTGCAGTGCGTAATTGCTGCAATGTAACTGTATGACCATTAATATAACTGCGTGAACGACCATTCATTTCAATAATGCGGCGCATCAGGCAAATATCAGGGTCACCTTGCAGATCGTTTTCGTTCAACCAATGCAGCAAATCCGGCAAGCGGCTAATATCAAATGTCACATTGATTTCAGCACGCTCACAACCCAGCCGTATCTGACTCGCATCACCGCGTTCACCCAAGGCAAGAGTCAAGGCGTCGATTAAAATAGATTTACCAGCTCCCGTTTCTCCTGTCAGAACCGTGAAACCGGGCATAAAATCAAGTTCAATCCTGTCAACTATAACAAAATCTCTGATGTTTAAATGTTTTAACATGATCACACTTGTTCGAATACATCAGGGAAATTCACTCCAACCCAGTTTTTCTCTCAGCATACGATAGTAACTGTGGTTGACCGAATGCAACAATCGCACTGTTTTTGGAAAGCGTCGCACAACAATGTTATCCGTCTGTTCCAGATCAAAACAGGAATGACTGTCACAGTTGATTCGCACATTGGCAGAACTATGCATCTGGACTTGTACACTGGCATCAGGCCCGATAACTATAGGGCGATTACTGAGCGTGTGCGGGCAGACGGGCACTAGTGCGATTAAATCCAGACTGGGGTGCAGGATGGGCCCACCGGATGATAGCGCATAAGCTGTTGACCCTGTTGGCGTAGTTACAATCAAACCATCAGAACGTAGCGTATTCACATATTCATTATCAACTCTCACCTCAAATTCAATCATACCGCTGCTCATGCCACGGTATAACACCACATCATTAAATGCCAGACTGCCGAAAACACTACCTCCGCCGCGAATAACTTCTGCATACAATAACATGCGACGCTCAGTCGTATATTGACCTGCCAGCATTTCATCGAGTGCTTCAAACATGGTATCTGCGGATAAATCCGTTAGGAAACCAAGCCTTCCCTGATTAATGCCAATTAAAGGCACATCATAAGGAACCAGCATACGGGCGATATTTAACATCGTGCCATCACCGCCCATTACAACAGCAAGATCAGCTTTTTCACCAATTTCTTCCAGCGATAGCACGGGATATTTATCGCTGCAAACGTGGGAGGCTGTTAGGTGATCAAGTAAAACTTTATAATTCTTATCAGTCAAATACTCGGCAAGATTGAGAAGCGGCATCGCAATTTCTGGATTTTTATGTTTACCGATTAGTGCGATGGTTGTAAATGGAAAACTCATTACTTAAAAGCGCTAAAATTACGCTAAGATTAATTAAATTAACAGGGAATCTGTGTAAGCTATATAAATAGCCTTATCACAAATATCTAACCAAAATAAAGCATATAAAAAAAATACACAAACCTACAATAGAGTTCAAATAATTATGAATAATACGCTGGCTTTCAGAAAATTAGCGTATATAAATATGGCAAAATTGCTGCTTACAACTAAACAATGAAAACCATTGATTGGTGTAAAATTACCTTATGCTTAATGAACGTGCTCAAATATTATTAAAAACATTGGTAGAAAGATATATACACGAAGGTCAACCCGTTGGTTCTCGTACACTTTCTAAATACTCTGGATTAGATCTTAGTCCTGCAACCATTCGTAATGTCATGGTCGATCTTGAAGAAATGGGCCTAGTTACCAGTCCACATACTTCAGCAGGAAGAATCCCAACCCCCAAAGGTTATCGTTTCTTTGTGGATACATTATTGGTGGTCAAAACACTCGAAAAGGTGGAACTGAATCATCTGGAAAGCCAACTGCATCCTGATAATCCTTCACGTTTAATCAATGTCGCCTCTCAATTGCTTTCAGAACTTACTCACTTTGCAGGAGTGGTAGTTACTCCAAAGCGTAAAGGAGCGGTATTTCGCTATATCGAATTCATGGCGTTATCCGAGAAGCGCATCCTGTTGATTATTGTAACACCGGAAGGGGATGTGCAGAATCGCATTATTTTTACTAATACTTCCTATAGTCAATCCGATCTGATTGAAGCTGGCAATTTTATTAATCAACACTATGCGGGCTGTACGCTGGATGAGATTCGAGGACGTCTGGATAACGAATTAAAAGAACTCCGCAGTGAAATGATCAGCTTAATGAGTGCAGCTATTGAAATGGGCGGTAATGCCGTCAATGAAAGTAGTGAAGCTGTGGTTTTAGCGGGTGAGCGAAACCTCCTCCAAGTTCACGATTTGACCGAGAATCTGATCAGCCTAAAAAAATTATTTGAATTGTTCGAGCGAAAAACCAAGTTATTGCAATTACTCGAATTAAGCCGACAAGCACATGGTGTAAAGATTTTTATTGGTGGTGAGTCTGATGTTGCATCACTAGAGGAATTCAGTGTAGTTACAGCACCTTATGAAATGGAAGGAGCAGTTGTTGGAACAGTTGGCGTGATTGGCCCCCGGCGCATGGCTTATGAACGTATTATCCCGATTGTCGATATTACTGCAAAACTTCTCTCCAGCAGCTTATCGCAGCATTAATGCTCCGGCTAAGTAACCGATTCACCGGTCAGTATTAGGAATATAAGTACAAAAGCTCATCATTGCCACCAATCTAACTTCATGATTTCCAATTCTATCTATCAATATAATTCTCCCAATCAAACCGGTGTGCTACTGATCAATCTGGGAACGCCTGATGCACCAACTGCTCAAGCACTACGCCCATATCTCAAGGAATTTCTGAGTAATCCTCGTGTGATTGAAATTCCCAGGCTGATCTGGTGGCCCATCCTACACGGCTTTATATTGCCCTTCAGACCCAAGGAATCGGCTGAGAAATACGCAAAAATTTGGATGCCAGAAGGCTCTCCGCTCAAGGTCCACACTGAGCGGCAAACAAAACTGTTGAAGGAAGAATTGCAAATACGGTTACAAACCCCACCCATCGTGGAATATGCCATGAATATAGGCAAACCTTCTGTTGCAACTGTATTAGCAAAAATGCAGAAACAGGGCTGCGAGCGCATTCTCATCATTCCCCTGTTTCCCCAATATGCGGCCAGCAGTACCGCAGCCGCCATGGATAATGTTTTTACAGTATTAAAACACATGCGCAATCAACCCTCCATTCGTACCGTTAAACAATATCACGACCACCCTGGTTATATTGCAGCACTGGCACAGGATGTGCGTGATTATTGGAACTTACAAGGCCAGCCTGACAAGCTGATTATCAGTTTTCATGGTACGCCGCGTGCAAGTTTGGATAAAGGTGATCCATATTATTATGCCTGTCAGAAAACTGGACGCTTGTTAGCCGAAGCATTGGCTCTAGATACCAATCAATATACCATTTGTTATCAATCGCGTTTTGGCAAAGCCAAATGGCTAACTCCTTACACCGCCACGACTTTAATGCAGCTAGGTAAGCAGCAGACGCAGCGGGTTGGTGTGGTATGCCCAGGATTCGTATCTGACTGTCTTGAAACATTGGAAGAAATCGCTATGGAAGCAAGAGATACATTCATTCAGGCCGGTGGCAAGGAATTTCATTATATTCCTTGCCTCAACGAACGCAATGACTGGATTCAAACACTCGCCGATATCACTTGCGCTCATCTGCAAGGGTGGCTGGATATGCCAATTACAGAAGAGGCATCTCGGTTATCCAGAAAACTGGCCTTAGAGATGGGTGCTAAAGATTAGACATCTGAATAATAGAAGACTTATCTAATCTAATCTGACTGTTATCATCACTCTTCTGTTTTTATATGACCCTCTAACCCGAGTCTTTTTAATCAATCCTGATGCGCCCCGCTCATCTTGAAAAACCTGCAGCTCCACGCAGTACGTTAAAAACGATTGCCACCCTGCTACCTTACTTATGGGAATTTAAAATCAGGGTTATCCTGGCGCTCGGCCTGTTGGTATTGGCTAAACTCGCCAATGTTTCAGTGCCCTTGGTTCTAAAAGAGATTGTTGATGCCTTGGATCAACCGCGCGCTATGTTAGTGCTACCGGTTTTTCTGCTGATCAGCTATGGCATTTTACGCCTGTGCAGTACCCTATTTGGAGAATTGCGCGATGCCATCTTTGCCAAAGTGACGCAACGGGCGATTCGGCGAGTCGCCAACAAAGTATTTGGACACCTGCATTCGCTGTCTTTACGTTTTCATTTGGAACGCCAAACCGGTGGCGTTTCGCGCGATATTGAGCGCGGCACGCGCGGTATCTCATTCCTGCTGAATTTCATGCTGTTCAATATCCTGCCCACCCTGTTGGAAATTGGTTTGGTGCTCGTCATATTAATCAGCAAATACGATATCTGGTTTTCCATTATTATTTTCTTGACTCTGCTGGCTTATATTGCACTGACACTGATTGTCACTGAATGGCGCATGATTTTTCGTCGTACCATGAATAACCTGGATTCAAAAGCCAATACTCAGGCAATCGACAGTTTATTAAATTATGAAACGGTAAAATATTTTGGCAATGAGACTTGGGAAGCGAAGCGTTACGATGAACATTTGCAATCCTGGGAAAAAGCTGCCATCCGCAATCAAACTTCGCTGGCCACGCTGAATGCCGGGCAAAGCGCTATCATTGCCATTGGCGTTACGCTACTGATGATATTGGCTGCTGATCATGTAATCGATGGCAATATGACATTGGGGGATCTGGTGTTGATCAATGCTTTTATGCTGCAACTCTACATGCCATTGCATTTCCTGGGTTTTGTCTATCGGGAAATCAAGCATTCGCTAACCGACATGGAGCGCATGTTTACTTTACTGGATGAAAACAAGGAAATTCAGGATAAGCCGAATGCCAGCACCCTGAATGCCCGGAGCGCAACGATTCGCTTCAACCACGTTAATTTTGGCTATGAATCTAATCGCCAGATACTGTTTGATATCAGTTTTGATATTCCAGCCGGACAAAACATCGCAGTGGTCGGTCATAGTGGCTCGGGAAAATCAACATTGGCACGCCTACTGTTTCGTTTTTATGATGTTCAATCTGGCAATATTCTGATCAATGACCAAGATATCCGAGATGTCACTCAACAAAGTCTGCGCGAAGCCATTGGTATCGTACCGCAAGATACCGTATTATTTAATGACAGCATTTATTACAACATCGCCTATGGGCGACCTGATGCGATGCAGGAAGAAATTTTTGCCGCAGCACGGGCCGCGCATATCCATGACTTCGTTGAAAGCCTGCCAGAAAAATATGTAACTATTGTCGGTGAACGTGGCTTAAAATTATCTGGCGGTGAAAAGCAACGCATAGCCATCGCCCGTACTGTTTTAAAAAATCCGGAAATTTTGATTTTTGATGAAGCAACCTCTGCGCTGGATTCAGAATCAGAGAAACGCATACAGGTGGAATTAAAGCGTATTGCGAAAAATCGTACTACACTGACGATTGCCCATCGGCTTTCCACCATCGCCGATGCCGATCAGATTCTAGTGATGAGTCATGGCCGAATCATTGAACGTGGTAACCATCAGCAGTTACTCGCATCTAATAGCAGTTACGCACATATGTGGGAACTACAACAACAGGAGGAAGCGGATAAGCACCACCCAGCTTCCAAATGATTGGATCGCGAGATTTATGCACGCAAGCCTTGTTAAAAATTAGACGCAGCGGATGCGTGAGAGATAAAGTTTGTAGCTCTGCATTGATAGCAATTGATTTAAAAGCCATCGATAACTCAAAATACCGTGAGGTTCTTTTGATGGCAAGCAATATTACTTTGAGCTTTATGATGCACATATGAAACACAAAAAGGGTTGGTTGCAGCGTTTACATCCATTTAAAACCGCCGAAGCCCGGCGTCTTGCGATCTTATTCGCTATCGTATACTTTGCCCAAGGTATGTCCGCACTTCCCGTTCAAGTAATCACTATTAACTTCAAGGATCAGGGTTTAGAAGCTGATGAAGTTGCAACCTTTTTTCTGGTTGCATCAATTCCGTGGTTCATCAAACCGCTATACGGATTAATCTCGGATTTTGTACCCTTATTCGGCCAACGGCGTAAGAGCTATCTATTGCTGACTTCAACCCTGGCATGTATCGCGGGATTAATTGCCGGGTTTTCACCATACCATACCTATTGGGAGCTTGCCATTCTCTATATGCTGATGGGATTAGGGCTGGCCTATAACGATGTATTAACCGACGCACTGATGGTGGAAAAAGGTAAGTTAAAAGGGCTTACTGGGGCTTTCCAATCTGTGCAATGGAGTGCGGTTACTGGTGCAGCGATCGTGGTAGGGTTGCTAGGTGGATATTTTGCTGAGCATCGGGAGCTGCAAGTTGCTTTTATTATTGCAGCCATATTCCCTTTTATCGTGTTGCTCATGGCGAAATTTTTTGTACGTGAAAAACCTGTCGATCCCCAGCAAGATAATTTCAAAGAAATATGGGCAGCACTACGGGCAGGTTTTAAAGAGCGTTCGGTATGGTTAGTAGCGATTTTTATCTTTCTGTTCAATTTTAGCCCATCTTTCGGTCCAGCTTTTCTCTATTATCAAACTGATGTGCTCGGCTTCAGTCAACAATATATTGGCTTCCTAAATGCCACCGATTCAGCATCTAGCATTATTGGTGCACTCATCTACGCACCTATCTCGCGATTGATGCCGCTGCGCCGTTTAATTAACTTCGCTATCGGTTTATCAGTATTGACTTTATTGACTTATCTTGCTTACCGTGGAGATATCTCCGCTCTGCTTATCCATATTATCTGGGGTATTATGGGCATGATTACTCTTCTCGCATTTCTCGATCTGGCTGCAAGAGCCTGCCCTAAGCGTGCAGAAGCGACTTTCTTCGCGCTACTCATGTCTCTTTTCAATCTTGGTACATTGGCTTCACAAAATATCGGCGCCTATCTATACACCGAATTGGGTGAGGGGTCATTTGCCTATACGTGGCTAGTAATCATCTCCACGTTTGCGACGGCTGCGATCTGGCTACTCGTCCCGCTGGTGCATATCGAACGCATCGAGTCCCGCACACAGCGCCGCAAATAGTCTTCCTCACTTACATTGCACTTTACCTAACAGAAACAATCTAATGTAGCGATGACTGGCGAAGTCTAGTGTATCGAAGTGAATAGTAATGAGAAAAATATCGAATAGATGAAGAGATATAAAGAAAGTTATTGTCACTCCTGAATTCGAGGAAGAGCCATGAAACCTTATCTGTTATTACCTTGTTTGTTATTGAGTGCCTGTGTGGGATTGCCGCCAGCTATCGAAAATGCACCAGCAATACAACTTTCCTACAATCAAGTCAGCCGAGACATCAATAGCTATAAGGATGCCCCTGTACGCTGGGGTGGTGTGATTATCGATGTGGAAAACGAAGAGCAATCCAGCTTGATGCAAATATTATTCTACCCACTCGATTATAGAGGTCGTCCACAATTATATAAGGCCGGTGAAGGGCGCTTTGTTGTTAAAAGTACTGAATTTCTTGATCCGGTGATCTATGCTAAGGACAAAGAGATTACTGTTGCCGGGGTAATTATTGGGAATATCGAACGCACTGTTGGCAAAAAAATTATCCAGGTACCGCTGCTATCAGCCACGGCCATTTACATGTGGCCACCCTATCGCAGCTACTATGATTATCGTAACTATGGGCCCTACCCTTATTTCGGCTATCCTGGTTATTATCCATTTTACCGCGGCGGATTTTATGGTCCATACTATAGATGGTAATGATCGGCAATGCTTGGGCAGTCAGCATTTATTAATTCTTAGGAACGGTTAAATATCTCACCTAGAAAATTAGCAATTGATTGATATGCCCGAGTTGCTGCTATTTCCTTGTATACTGTTCCAAATCCGGGGTTATTGGCTTTCGGATTAGTAAAAGCGTGCATGGTGCCACCATAAACATGCACTTGCCAGTCTACACCTGCGTTCGTCATTTCTGTTTCAAAAGCGAGTACCTGTTCTGGTGGCACCATCGGATCATCATGACCATGCAAGCAGAGAATTTTGGCGGTTATTTTTTCGTTGCGCACCTGGCCTGGTGCAAAAATACCGTGAATACTGATTACTCCTCGGACATCCGCACCTGAGCGGGCCAGTTCCAATACGCACATGCCACCAAAACAGTAACCCATCGCTGCTACCTGAGCAGGGTCAACCTGCGGCAGTTGCCGTACCGCATGCAGCGCTGCTGTTATCCTGCGCCTGAGCAGTGCTCGATCTGCTGCAAATGGACTCATTAATGCACCATTTCTCTCAGTATCGCCATCAGCCCCAAATATGCCTTTGCCGTACATATCCAATGCAAAACCTACATAGCCCATGCCGGCAACTTTTTCCACCGCTCTACAGGCAAATTCCCGCCGCCCACTCCAATCGTGCGCTACCAGTACAGCAGGCTGGGATGTATCCGTTTCGTGATAGGCTAGATAACCTTCCAATTGGGTATTGCCATCCTGATAATCTACGGTTTTTGTAATCATATGGTTTATTCCTTATTTTTATTAAGGTTAAACAAACAATCAGGCAGAAACTTTCTTCATTCACCATACTTCTTTCTAAATAAATTTCTGATAAATATATTAGCGGTCTCTGCATAGTTGACTTCTTCGAATAATTTATTATTTTCAAGCGATTGATTTATGAATTAAGCATACAAAACACTCTAAAAACACAGCTATGAAGAGGTCTTTACTAGATTATCTAATTACTTTTCATTTGCCAAGCATAAAAGCTGTTTTGTGTAGCGAACAAATTAACTACCCGGTTTTATATCAAATTCCCCAAGCGGATTTCAGAAGAAACGTGCAGAAATGGCATATGAGTTGATATGATGAAGGTGGATTAGATGCTTCTTTACTGGAAAGACTGGTATAAGTATCGCATCGTCGGGTGCTGGTAGAGAAAGTGATGCGTATGGTAGAACAGTATCGAAACTGTCCCATGGCCTGCAACGTTAAACGCTCTTATCGGACAGCTTGGCTGCCATTATGTGAAAGCCAGAGTCTCTGTACTGCGCTAGTCCTGCCGGACAAATGACTATCATGCACGGCCCAAGAAAGCTTGTTACATTCGATGTTTCTGGTAGAGAAAAAAGCTGAATTCGGCAAATCGGATAACCGTCAGATCGAGTCTAAACTACAACTCATATGCTTTATTATATCGCTGCACCTTGTTTATATCGCTGCACCTTGTTTATATCGCTGCATCTTGTGAATATTTACTTGTTCAGTCCGTCTTGTTTTTTGATCCACTTCTGCACCACCAGACTCCCTATCAAATCTCCTTCTACATTTACCGTTGTGCGAATAGTGTCGAGTATGCGGTCAACTGGCATCAAAATTGCAATTGCTTCAACAGGTAATCCAACTGATTGCAGTACCATTGCCATCGTGACCATGCCCGCACTAGGAATGCCGGGCGCACCGATTGCCGCTAGCATGGCAGTTAAGAATACAATTGCCTGTTGCAACAAGCTAAGTTCCATACCGACTAGGTTTGCTACAAATAGAGCAGCAACTGCTTCATAGAGTGCCGTACCATCCATGTTCATAGTAGCACCCAAAGGAATCACGAAACCCGCCACATCGCGTTTAACATGCAAATGCTGTTCAGCACAACGTAAAGTAACGGGTAATGTTGCTGCACTAGAGCTGGTAGCAAAAGCAGTAATGAGCGCTTCACGCGCACCCAGCCAGAATTTAAGGGGTGTCATACCAGTAAGCAGATAAAGGATGAGTGGCAATAAGACCACCCCATGCAGCAAAGTAGTGCCCAACACAACAGCCACAAATTTGATTAAGGTTCCTAACAGATGAGTATCTTGTGTCGCGATCAATTGTAACAGTAATGCCATGATGCCGAACGGCGCCAGACGCATGATCCAACCGACCAGCATCAGGATTAATTCCAGGAATTCCTGCATGAGTATCAGAATATTACGATAACGCTCACCGCCTACCACCAGCGCAATACCCAATAATAAAGCAAATATCACTACCGCCAGGACGTTGCCCTGTGCCAAGGCAGCGATCGGGTTTTGAAATAGTGAATGCAGAAAATGGGCAAAGAAATCAGATAATGACATTTGCGTTGCCTTGAAGCCTTGCATTGCATCCTGAAACATGGTTATCTGCAATTCATTGCCCGGTTGCAATAGATTAGCAGCCGTTAATCCCAGCATAACCGAACATACCATCGTCGAGACAAAGAAAACAAGTGCTATTTGCCAGACACGATTCATCTGCCGATGTGAACGTAAATTTGCTACACCGACCACAATCGACGTGAAAACAAGTGGAATCAATACCATTCGCAGCAAATCAATGAATAGTGTACTCACCAGTTTTGCTACATATAAACCATTTTGCGCAATATCCGATTCCTGGCCTAATAAAGCAAACCAGAAACCCAATAGAATTCCTAATAAACTGCCTAGCAGAATTTGGGTATTGAGTGATATTCTTTTCACTAGTTGATTTCCATGGATAAAAGAGATTACACCCAGTTTTTTCCGATCAGAAAATCGGTATACAATTTATCTTCGGCGCTACCTGCTGCTGGTTTCCAGTTGTAACGCCATTTTACAATCGGCGGCAAGGACATCAAGATAGATTCCGTACGCCCTCCCGTTTGCAAGCCGAACAAAGTACCCCGGTCCCATACCAGATTAAATTCCACATAACGCCCACGCCGGTAAGCCTGAAAATCACGCTCTCGCTCGCCATAAGGTGTATCTTTACGCCTCTCCAGAATAGGCCGGTAAGCCATCAGAAAATGTTCCCCAACATTTTTGGTGAGGCCAAAACAAGTAGCAAAATCAGGCTGATTCAAATCGTCAAAGAAAATACCGCCGATCCCACGCGGTTCTTTGCGATGCTTTAGATAGAAATACTCATCGCACCATTTTTTCAGGCGGGGGTAGCGATCATCCCCAAACGGTTGCAATGCATTCTTACAGGCTTGATGGAAATGAATCGCATCTTCTGCAAAGCCATAATAGGGTGTAAGATCCATGCCGCCGCCAAACCACCAGACAGGCTCAGCATTTTCTTTACGCGCTTCAAAAAACCGTACATTCATATGCACTGTCGGCGCATAAGGATTACGCGGATGCAAAACCAAAGATACCCCCATCGCTTCAAATGAACGGCCAGATAACTCAGGACGCGCAGCAGTAGCCGATGCAGGTAATCCAGCGCCATATACATGAGAGAAATTAACACCACCGCGCTCCAGAATATTGCCTTCTTCAATGGCACTGCTCATTCCACCCCCACCTTCCGGACGATCCCACTGATCACGTTTGAATGTTTTGCCATCTATCTGCTCAAGCTCTTTGACGATGTTATCTTGCAGGTTGATAAAAAATTCTTTAACTTGCAGTGTATTCATGTAAGCTCCGGTTTTAATTTTGTTTAATTCAACAAATGAATATACGAATGTTTTAGGAATTCTTATTTTAGTTAATCTCGTATAACCCTAAGGCAACGGATTGCATTTTACCCGCAGCTATATTGCATGATGAAGTAATTTCATTATTGATATTCATCATCCCCGATTTCAGGAATGCGATTCAGAAAATCAAAGATACGTATGATAGACTCGTGCAATTCGTTTTAAGAGAAAATAAAATGTCTGGAAATACATTTGGCAAGCTTTTCAGTGTCACCTCGTTTGGTGAATCTCATGGCCCCGCGATTGGCTGCGTTGTGGATGGATGTCCACCTGGACTAGAAATAAGCACAGAAGACATCCAGCGAGAACTGAATCGACGCAAACCGGGCACATCGCGTCATGTGACCCAACGGCGCGAACCTGATACCGTAGAGATTTTATCAGGCGTATTTGAAGGCAAGACCACTGGCACACCGATTGCATTGTTGATTCGTAACGAAGATCAGCGTAGCAAGGATTACAGCAAGATTATGGATGTTTTTCGTCCTGGTCACGCAGATTATACTTATTGGCAAAAATATGGCATCCGCGATTATCGTGGAGGTGGTCGTGCATCGGCACGGGAAACAGCGGTTAGGGTAGCAGCCGGCGCTATCGCAAAAAAATGGTTGCGTGAAAGATTTAGCATTGTTATTCGCGGCTATATGACTCAACTGGGACCCATTCAGATTCCTTTCAAGCAATGGGAGGATGTCAATCATAACCCTTTTTTCGTAGCAGACAGCAATTATGTCGATCAACTAGAAACTTTTATGGATCAATTGCGCAAATCGGGTGATTCTGTAGGTGCCAAGATCAGTGTAGTTGCCCAAGGCGTGCCGGTTGGCTGGGGTGAGCCTGTCTATGATCGGTTAGATGCAGAAATTGCTTATGCCATGATGAGTATTAATGCGGTAAAAGGCGTGGAAATCGGTGCCGGCTTTGCCAGTGTTACCCAAAAAGGGACGGAGCATTCGGATGAAATGACCCCGGATGGCTTCTTAAGCAACAATGCAGGAGGCATTTTGGGCGGTATTTCTACCGGCCAAGATATCACCATTAATGTAGCAATCAAACCAACTTCCAGTACTCGTCTCGGACGGCGCTCTATTGATAAAAATGGCGCTCTGGTGATTGTTGAAACCCATGGTAGACATGATCCCTGTGTCGGTATTCGCGCCACACCAATTGTGGAGTCCATGTTGGCATTAGTATTAACCGATCATGCGCTACGGCATCGTGCGCAAAATATTGATGTAAATTGTAAAACACCAAAAATACCGGGTAAATTAAGTATTGCTGAAGATAGCGGGATAACAAAAACACCATTTAAAGAAAATCCAGAACCCGAAGAAGATATATAGGACAGCCAGATAATAAGCGTACATCTGTTAGCACTAAACAATCACCGGCTTTAGCCGGTGGTTGTTTAGTAATTTTATAAAAAATGATAATAGACAACCTGATCAAAAGCGCCACTTTGGAATAGCAGTAGACGATAAGGAATTAGTGAAGCAGACACTTGAACAGATGGGCATCAAACTCTTAGAAGGCCCTTTTCTTGATCCTTGGAGAAACCGAGTGGAAATCACTACCTATAGTAATATTCAATATACAAAAGCTGATCATGTATTGCAGGGAATGGGGCTTGGTCATCTTAAAAAACTGATCAAGCCCTGGTCGAATTGAATGCAAAAGGTTTAGGACCTAAGAAAAATTATGATAATTGTTAGGCGCTTTAAGGATCTAATTAAATTTTCTTGAAAAGTGCTTCCAAAATAGGAAGAGCCCATATAAGTATTAAAGTATAATTTAAACTTCAATATATCAACAGTAAATAACAAGGAATCAGCTTTTCAACTTTTTCATAAGTGCAATTTTCTTATCAATCTCAACAGTTAATTTATAATCCTTCCTGAATATTCTATTTCGTTAGTCCTGCTCTACTTTTAAGATTTTTCCATTGGAATCCAATTCGAGTTCGAGTTTTTTCCCTTCAGTTTTAATTTCTATCTCGTAAACAGTAACTGTTCCATCTGGTTTTATCACCCTTTCTGCGTCCTCAATAGTCGCTTTCGGGTATGCATTGGTAATAGCTTGAATTATCGGTTCGGGCAGTGCCTTAACATCGAGAGTTTCTTCAATTTGTAGAATCACTCCATCGGAGTCATACGTAATTTCGTATTCTCTGCCGTTTTCCTTGTATTCCACTTCATAAACGGCTTTGCCTTCGAACATTTCCTTCTCGAATTCTATCTCTTTGGCATTTGGATAAGCCTTCTCAAAAGCTTCAAGTACTGCTTTTGGTATTTGATGTTTGCTCACTTCTCTTGCACTAGCATTCGCCAGACCGAATGCTATCAAAAAGATGGTCAATATCGTCGTCATCCAAAATTGCGTTTTCATAAAACCTCCTTTGACTGGAATCAAATATGTACTGATTAAAGTACATCGATCTACTTAAATTTCCGAATGTGATCGAAAAGAATGCAACAAAGAATTTTGTTACCTTATCTGTCTACTCTTTAGCTGATTACTTGTCAATTTTTTGAGAGATAAAAGGCATGACGTATTTCGTAAAATCGGCGACCTGCAACGCCAGGCATTGCGCACCACTACGGAAATGAACGATGCCATCGCGCACATCACCCAAACCTTCCAGCCGCGTATCGATGCCATCAATGATCAGCTCAAAACCCTGCAGGAAGGCGTGCAAGGCTACTGCGAAGCACACCGCATCGAGCTGACGGATGGCGGAAAAGTTAAAACCGCCAACCTCATCACCGGCGAAGTCCAATGGCGCCAACGCCCGCCCAGCGTATCTGTCCGGGGATCTGAATCAGTCATTGAAATGCTCAAGCGCTTGGGGCTAGGCAGATTTATCCGGATCAAAGAGGAAGTCAACAAAGAAGCCGTCCTCAACGAACCGGATGAAGTGCGTGGAGTAGCAGGTTTAACGGTAGTTACCGGCGTGGAAGACTTTGTGATTACGCCATTTGAACAGGAGGCGTAAAAGATTCACCAGATAGCGTTAAAACTAGCGCTATCGAGTGAGTTTTTTTACGGAGGATCAGGTTATGGATACAGACCGCGGACTGATTAAGTGGCTTATATCAGGTGATACAGGAATTTCAAGCAAAGCAATTGTTGCGCAGATGACAGGCGTTGAAACTAATAATGGTTGGTCCGACTATCCGCGCGACGGTGCAGATTTCGGTCGCTGCCACCGATTGCTTGAAATAATGCCGGAATTTAAGGTGCGAATCGAAGAAATGTCGCAACGCTCCCCCCAATGGGCTGTGCTGGTGAAACACTGGGCAGAACTGACTGATCTTTATTTGGCGAAATCACCCTTTATATACGAAAGGATGGAACAAATATTGAGCGCTGCCCCAAACAAACGACAGATTGATCTTGGAAATGGTATTTCGTTTGAAGTTCCGAAAATAGACTAATTATGAAACCAGCCACTACCAAAGAACTAAAACGCAAGCGCGAACTCGCTCAAATCCACATCGCCAAGTCAGACCTTGGCCTGGATGACGACACTTACCGGGCTATGTTGCTGGATGTCGCAGGCGTAACAAGCGCAGCCGATTTATCAGCCAGAGGGCGGCGGGATGTGCTAGAGCGATTTATATCCAAAGGGTGGACTAATAAAAAGCATCGGCGCGGCAAATCGCCCAACACAGCCGCCTGGAAAGCACCGCTCATGAGCAAAATCGGCGCGCTGCTTGCAGATCAAAAACTCCCCTGGAGCTATGCAAACGGCATAGCCAAGCAAATGTACAAAATCGCAAAGGTCGACTGGTGCGACGAAAAGCAACTGCGCGGCATCATCACAGCACTGGTTAAACGGGTAGTCTGATTGATGAATCAAGCAATTGACACATCGCTATTACCCGGCATTCTGCAGGAAATGGTTGAGCTGATCGGCCAGGCAGCTACACTCAAGCTGGTGGCCAAATATGGCGGCGTGCGCATTTATGTGCCTAAAGTTTTAGGCTATGACCATCCGTTAGTAGAAACTGTCGGCATGGTAGAAGCATCGGCGCTGGTAGCCCGCTACCAAGGAGAAGTCCTGGAAATCCCAAGGGCCGTATCGCTGAACGTAGCCCAGCGAAATGCTGCAATCAAACAGGAATATCAGGATTTAAGCCAGCGCCAACTCGCGCTGAAATATGGGCTAATTCCAATTCTATTTAGGAACAGCATTAATAATCCAATCCCATCCGGTAATGCTGCGCATAGTTTCCTGGTTTGATTCGAGGCTTTTTAGCGCGCTCTCCAGATGTATCTCAAGCGCATCCAAACTATCGAAGGCACGGTTATGAAAGA
>NZ_FONE01000043.1 GCF_900112825.1 Nitrosomonas sp. Nm166
CCAGCTTCGACCAGAACTCATCACTGAGCATCAATCGGGGCATCGCAAACTCGTCTCATTGGTGGTATAGGAACCTCAATATTACGAGTTTGCTCCTTTCTATTAAATACTTATCTTCAATTATCAACAGACCCTAGTAACAAGGGCCCAAACTAGCAGATACATTCTGTTAGTCTAGTAAGATGTTAAGAAACAGTAAATTAACTGATTATTATATTAAAAAAATCAAAACTTTTGCTTTGATACCTATTAATAAAGCAGCTCTGCTGTTAGGCAGAGCGGAAGTTGATGAAAGGAATGAAGGTGCGAAACGGCATCGTGATTATCATGTGAAACTCAAGCGCGGTCGCAAATTGGTCAAGTATCGATTGAAAGCGTCATTTATAATGATGGCTGGCATGAATACAATGGTTTGGTAGGTATAGGATATTCCAAACACTTTCATGTATCCCATTGTGATAATAAATTTGTTCGGGATGGGCATTGCCATATTAATCATATTAAATCATTTTGGAGTTTTACTAAGCGGCGGCTGGCAAAGTTTAATGGTGTATCAATTAACTTTGATCTGCATCTAAAAGAATCTGAATGGCGTTGGAAAAAAACAGCCTGATGAACTTGCTAATGAACTATGACAATTCATCAGATATTATTAACTCTGCTAGAGCCACAATAAGACCAAACCGATGCTCTTCAAATCTTATATATTCATTCTGAAAAATTCTTAACTGGTTAGACTATATTATAAGCAGCCTCATCAAAATAGTTAATTTATCCATAAATTCCTTAAATTATATTTTAACGAGTTGAACCGTATTCAAACTTTTATTAATGATGAATATTCAGTTGAAATGGTCAAGTCTAAATCTATTTAAGCGTATACAAAGCTTTTAAAATTTTTCCTCTAGTTTCAGGGTTTGGCTTTGCACCATTTCTGACATCATATAATGTCTGACGTGGAATTCCCGTCAATCGGATCCATTCTTTCATAGGCCGCTGCTTGAGCAATTCAGCCAACCCCGTGTGCTGATATTCCGCTGCTTCCTCATAGTCGATAATACCTTCACTTGCTTCACTGATATCATCCTTGATGCGATGAGTTTCCTTCCCAATATACACATGCTCAACAATTTGGAGATGCTGCCGCTCTAGTCGCCCAATGCCTTTCGGATTAGCAGCTTTTACTTCCGGATGCGAAAAGTAATTGACTATACACTCTGCCAATGTCTTGTGTTCAATAATTATCAAGTTCTGATTATCCATGCGTCTGATTTGATCGCGAATAGCATGATAAGAAGCACCAAAGGGAGCATAAAAAGGTATGCCCTTGAGACTAAATAAATTATCAGGTCGATAACTTAGTTCCTCAAAATTATTGTTTAGTCTTCCCAATAGATCAGCCTGATTTAATGACGGTAACATCGTCATGAAGGAAAACGGACGGATACCCGCAATATCTTTAAACCGTTTCAGTAATTGCGCGGTAGAAACTGTTACTCGAGTAAGCGCAGGCTCAAATAAGAATTTAAGATCATATAGGGATAAATGCGCTTCCCCCTGCTCGATTTGTTGAATTGCGCTATACCACAAATCATACATCCAGCGATGACCGCCAAGTTTATAGACGTTATCGCAAGGCTCAGGTGTTTTAGAATCATAGGCAGCCGGTCTCATCCAACTACCCGTGCCATGAGAAGAGAATTTTCTTATTTGATAGCCTGTATCGGTGCGGTTATATAAAACATAGCGTTTGGCCGCAACCGCGATGCAATACAGAGGCTCAGCCTCTCCATTAAAATAATTAACATCCTCAATTTTTAAAAGCTCAGATAGATTTCTGTAGGGTGAGAGTGACTTAAAACAATCACAGATTTCCTTTACTTTGGTATTAAAGTCATCGCGGCTTAAACCCTCAGGTCTCGCAAAAGCCATTGAATCAGTATCACATAGCACATAATCAATTCCTCGCTCAACCGCTAATTTCTCAGCCATCGCTAAAAGTAAACGACCGGCTGCAGGTATTAGCGCTCCGCATGGCCCTATGAAATAAAGGCCAGGTTCTTCAATCGCTTTGGTTTTGCCTTTAATACACTGATCGGCATAGATATGCACTGGCATATTTTTATCATTGCTGTCATCGGGGTTGATTTCAACCAATACGCCATAGCTGGTCGAATTGGCAATCAGTTTAAGTGCTTGTTGTAAACCATCCAGGTAAAGAAATTCACTACTACCTGATGGTAGGTTTTTCATTTGTTTCTTGATATCAGCCCGCATCTCAATCACACGGGCAAATAAATCATCTTTTTCCAGATCAATTAAGAAGCGTTCATCACCGAATAACTTCCATGTCTTGGTCTTAATATGTCCCTCTGGTACGAGCTTAAATGCGTCAACGATATTTGGTTCTTTTCCGGTTAACAGTTTTGAAGCCAAGATATCGGCCAAGCAATACCAAACAGCTGGCCCGGAATCAACATAATTTAGTCCGATATTAGTTGCTGCGCTCTGTTCTCCATAAGTTGTGCGAACAGGTAACAGATCACCATCAGGTATTACTTTGACAAAGCAACGCAACAAAGGCCACGTTTTCTTCGCTAACAAGTCGTCCAGGGTTAAGATAGCTAATAAGTGCTGCGCTTCTTCAAGACAAGGCTCTACACCAATCTTTTCAGCAAGCAAGAGTTCTTGAATATTCATTAAGGCATTGACTGTCGGGTATTCACTGGTGAAATCGGTATAGATTACTTCGATAGGCTGCAATCGAATGCGAACTTCAGTTCGTCCGCCATAGTAGGCCATCATTGCCCGTCCGATGGCAATTCTCGGAAATTCTATGTGTCGCTTCAAAAAAGGCGGAATACCTAAATCCTGGAGATAAGCTTTGCCGATAGAAGCTTCAGAAAAAATCTTCCAGGGTTCTTTTGTTAAGCCATGCTGCCGGTAAACTTCACGCTCGGCCTGATATAAAGCCCAGGTAGCTTCCACATCTTGGAGCGCATAGGTGAGATAAGTTTCTGTCAAAGGCCCGCCGTGTTCGACATTGCCTTCCATTTTAAGTAAAAAAGCCTTAAATCGCTTTCCCATGCCTGCCAAAGTACTATCACCAGGGCCTAACAATGCACGGCCAAAAGTAGCCGTATCCAAAAATCGCCCCCGATATCTATTCACCTTTCTGCTAGGTTTACGTAGCGCACGAAAGTCAAATAATGCCTTTTTTCCGCCTAAGGATTTGATGCGAATTGGCGGATGGTCAAAACAGGAATCATCAGTACGGCAATCACATAGTGTTAACCAAAAACCGTCATAGAATTTACTTTTCGCTTCACCCCAACACGTCGCTAAGCGGGATAAATCGAAAGGCAGATTATGCCCGATACACAAGGCATATCGAAGGTATACCCATGGATAAAAAACTTTGCTTATAAACCCTTCTTTCTCGTAAAGTTGTAGGTTATGCAGCTGTGCAAATTGCTGCAGTAACGAGAGCTCATCATTGTTGATTTCATCTGGGTTATAAAAAATACCTACTTCTTTTTGTTTATCCAGGGCTTCACGGTTCAATTGTCCTTGCCGATAAAGCCAGACTCTCGTGTCAGGATCGATACCATAAATTGCATAAACTCCAAAGCGCAAAGCTTGCCGGTTGTCGATAGTTGTCTCAGTGTCGAATACTAGACAATAGCCTTCATAGGGGCGACCAATTTCCTGGATAGCTTGAGCTTCTGCGTTTAAATTATTAGATGTGTGTTTTCGTTTAGAGGCTCGGTCATTCTTCGATGAGCCGTTTTCTGCTGCATCAATCTTTTCAATAAAACAACGTAGATATTGCGCTACAGGTTTCGGTGTGTTGTGATTTTTACTCTGCATATTGAGGTTCTTCTATAGATTTGATTGCCGATGCCGGGATAGTTTTTATTGCCCATACCAGAACAGCAATAAACAGCATGATTTGAATTAGAGAGAAAGGGCCTATCGCATTCTTGCGAGATGCTTCCGACATTGCCTCAACACATTGCTCGCTGAATATCTCGAACGGGATTGCCGGATTAAAGGTTAAAACATAAAAATCAAGAATTCCCCATATTAAAAACAAGGCACAACGCTCATGCAGCCATAAATCAGGCCATTCATATTGGCGACGCGATAACATGGCATGGCAGTTAAGGCAGATCGGTACGATGTTGGGAGCGTGCTTTCTTCCAGCTAAATGATGCAGCTCTAACGGCAAATGATTGCGGTGACAAATTTGGCATAATCCCTTGTGATGTTTTCTGTCAGCGCAGTTGTGGCAAAGGCCAACTTCCGGCTTTCGCAAGGCCGCTTTACGATATTCCCCACACTGTCTGCAGCATCGATAATCAGGATGCATAATTCATCACCCTGAATGCGCGTTGTTCAGAAGCAAACGAGCGTTCATAGCCTTCCTGGTCGGCATCGCTCATTTGTTCGAAAATGGAAATCAGGTCATCAACTGAAGTTAACAAACGATACTGATTACCGTTCATATCGAAGACTGTTGTATGAGCGAAGACATCTAGGGCAGATGCATTTCCCATCCGTGCTTTAGATGTGGCATTCCAATAATCGCCAACGATGCTGGCATTCTTGAAATCTAAAAGGATGTCTTTGAATAATTTTCCATCCTTTGTCAGGATAGGGAAGCGAGCTCTACTTAAGGTCTCCCAGCGCTTACTCTTGCTATCTGATATTCGATGTAAAATATTCCGCTCTAAATCAAGTTTCTTGATGGTAGCTACTGAGATACGCGCATCTTTGGCTGCTTGTGATAAAGATTTCCCAGACGAAACCCCCTTGATTACTTGGTAAAAGCGCTCAACGGTTGTTGTGCGAGTACTACCGATTAAGCCCGAGCGCTTTAACTCAGAAACCTTAGTCTCTTCCTTTCTAGCATGGCCTCTGGCTTGCGCAATCGATAACCCTCTCTCTTCTGCCAATTGCCGCCGCCGTTGGTACTCGGCTTTGTAGTCCCGTTTTTTGGTTGACATAGCCTTATACTTCCTCAATATCCTTCGGTGCGGTCTTGTCTTCGGCAAACAGTGTTTGTTGCAATGCCTCACGCACCAAAGCGCTGCGGTTAATGCCACGTTCACGGGCTAATTGGGTTAAGCGCTCTATCCAGCTTATAGGTAAAACTACGGGTAAAGTGCTTGAGCGTTGATTTGAGAATGTAGTGTTTGTCATATAAATCTCCACAAATAAATAATCTAACTAATTAATTAAATTGTTATAATGTATATAATTATTTATCTCTTAGAGATTGCTGACAAACGCAGAAATGCCGAATAATGTAAATCTGAAAATATTGATGGAAATATTTATCACTACATCTGAGCTAATTGAGGAATCAGAGAAAATAATTGGCACCGCTGGAATGCGAGATGTCCCCATAAACTACAACAAGCTTCTACGTTGGCAACAGAAGGGCTTGCTACCTAGACAGCGGTTATGTGGAGCTGGGCCGGGCGAGCGCCAGGAGAGTCTTTGGGGAAAAAGCTGTATTGGACGGTTACAAGTTATTGCTGGCTGCGTGAAAGGAAAAAGGCTGAATTGCAAAGCTGCAGAACAAGCCTTAATTGCTACCGGGTTCTGGATTAGAGGAGATCTATTGAAGAAACATCTTCTTGCAGCTTGTAAGAAAATGTCTGCTGACTTGGAAAAGCAGCAGAGAGTCGATAGTCCAGACCCGACTGATCGAGCTGCAAATTTGGAGCGTTCAACTCGCGATCGGATGTCCGCCCATGGTGAGTTCGTGAAAGCAATATTTGCCATTTGCCGCTTGGGCTATACGGACTTGAATGAAGAAGAGGAACACTTCAAATCACTCGCTGCCCTTGCGAGCTTCTTCAGACCGAAAGTATTGCGAGATTTAATCGAAAACAGTCAACCAGAACAATTGGAAATCGCTTATCAAAGCCCGGCAGTAATTTCTTTTGCAGCATTAATAGCTAGCCTGTTTGATCTGATATGTGGACAAAGCAAAGAATTACCCATAACGGGTTTGGCTGACAACGCCATTATAAACAGCTTGCTCAATATGCTTATGCCAAAGCCTTCCGGTAAGCTGCGACGTAAGAAACCTTATCCTTATTCCAAAGAAATGGTTCAGTACAATGCTCATTTAACGGCTATCATTTTTTATCTCGTGTATTGTGAATACAAAGACCTGCTTCTACCACTTATTCCATTATTAGTTGCCGAAGCTTTAAATAAACAGGAACTTGTAGTGCCAGAAAACATTAAAGACATGCTCAATAGCAAATTGGAAGAACCAAATGCATTATTTAACTTGCCCTCAATGTCAAAGTGAATTCGCCACAAAAGATAAGCGGGCGAAATATTGTTCAAAGCCCTGCTCCAACAGTGGCAGAGCACGTGAAAAACAGCGCTTGGTTATAAAAACAACCAGTTCAGCTAAAAAATTTAACCCCATCAATAAAACAGTTCCTATTGCTGAAATTAATAATTCAGTTTCAACACTGGACGATGACCGTCCTTTTGATGTTACCCCATCAGATGGTTCACCAACTTATATCCAATTTACACTCAATGGCAAGGAATACGCTGAGTCAGGCAAACGCTGGGCAGCAGAAACCAAAGAAAAGGATGTGATTACCTTAGCTGGAAACGGATGCAGTCTTCAAGTAGATAAAGGTCAATTGGTGTTACGTTCTGGCTTTGGCTGCTCTACAGTACCAGATCGAGAAAGAAGGTTCTCACGTGGTGTTCATGCCATACGGGCGATTATCGTCTTGAATACTACCGGCAGCCTTTCCACAGCGGCCATTCAATGGTGTGCTGATCAGCGTATTGCGCTTTATATATTAGATCGGGACGCCAACTTGACAGCCTTGACCCATCCACATACACCTCACGTTATATCGCTACGACGCTTACAATACTTGGTTGAGCCTGTTGCACTGGCGAAAGAAATTTTAAGTCGAAAACTGAAAGCTTGCCAAAGGATTAAGCCGGAATTGGCTGAAACTTTGACTCCTTTTTTTGCTTCTATCGGCAAAGCTGAAGCATTGGAATCCTTACGCCTGTTTGAAGCCAGGGCAGCGATCATCTATTGGACTAGCTGGAATAGTGCGATTAAATGGAAGGAAAAAGATGTGCCGGTTGAGTGGAAAAGTTTTACTCAGAGAGCATCAGGTATTTCCGGCAAGGGTTATAAAGCCACACATCCAGTCAATGCCTTATTGAATTATGCATATGCAATATTGGCTGGGCAAGTGGAACGTGTATTACAGATTGCAGGACTCGATGTGGCCGTGGGAAGCCTTCATTCTGATCAGGATGGGCGGGCCTCGCTGGTTTTTGATTTAATGGAGCCGCTACGGCCTCAAGTCGACCGGGTTATTTTTAGTTGGGTGGCTGCTCAACGATGGCGTCGAAGTGATTTTGTAGTTGATAGGCAAGGCGTGATTAGAATGCATCCGCAATTAGCCCGAGTAGTGGTTACTAAAGCTCTATTGCCTGATGGCGTAATTCGGGACGAAATTAATGCTTATGTAGGGCTGCTTAAGCGGCTTGGTGATAAGCCATTAAAGCTTGCTACTCAACAGACACTCAATATTTAGCAAACCAGAAAATAATCATTTAACAATCAGACCGCAGCGGTAAGTTGGCGACGGTACCTAAATCTCGGCAAGTTTGGGTATCAAGTCAAAAGTGTACGGCGTTTTGGGAGAAGTTAACATACCCCCTTCTTACCGGGTGTTGAAGGATAACAAGGCGCATAAAGGCATGCTGCGATTGCTGTATTGCCTGCCGTTAATCCGGCATCAAGACAATGGTGATTCACTCGGTAAAGCATTGGCCAAGGCTGATATCAACGAGAAACGCCTGTTTATGGTTATACGCTCGCAAGAGCCGAACGATCTGATTCAATTGCGTCGCCTGTTGAAACAGGCCGAGCCGCAACTGGATTGGTTGTCTACCGCTAAGACGTTGTATTACTGGAATGATCTGGCAAAACGTCAGCTATTGGAAGACTTTTTCTTTTACCAAAACATCAAAATGACTGCTTAAGCATAAGGATATCGACTCATGAACGAAAACTTTATCAATTTCCATGTTCTGATTTCTCACAGCCCTGCTTGTTTAAATCGGGATGATATGAACATGCAAAAATCGGCTATTTTTGGCGGCAAGCGCCGAGTCAGGATTTCGAGTCAAAGTTTGAAGCGCACCATGCGTCATAGCGATTATTACCGTCAACATCTCGGAGAACCCAGTGTCAGAACCAAGCACCTTTGGAATCCCGAAAAAAATAATTTGAAGGATTATGCAATTAAGGCATTAGCTGAAAGATTCGATAAGGCGCTAGTAGAAAAAACCATTGAATTACTCAGTGAAAAAAAACTGGATTCGGAAAATAAAGTGGAAAACGATGCTGTTGCACCTTGGGTCGTTGAAGAAATTGCTTATTTCTGTGAACAGATTAAATTAATGGAAGAAGATGGAACCAGTGAAAAAGACTTGCAAAAACAAATAAAAAAAGACGGCCAGGCTTTTCGTCAGGCACTCGCTAACGGCTTGGATATTGCTTTGTCCGGCAGAATGGCAACTTCAGGTTTGATGAGCGAGGTCGGGAAAATAGACGGTGCATTAGCCGTCGCCCACGCAATTACCACGCATGCCGTCGATGCTGATATTGACTGGTTTACAGCAGTTGATGATTTGCAGGAACTTGGTTCCGGTCACCTAGATACTCAGGAATTTTCCTCTGGTGTGTTTTACCGTTACGCCAGCTTAAATCTCAAGCAATTACAGGTTAATCTCGGATTGTTATCGGGCATGAAAGGTGAGGAAACACCGGAAAGCCGTGCCAGAGCGCTCGATATTGCTGCTCATGTATTGCATATGTTGGCTACAGAAGTGCCTAGTGCCAAACAGCAAAGTTTCGCAGCGCACAACTTGGCTGATGTTGCTTTGGTCAGTTTCTCTCATCAGCCTATATCATTGGCAAATGCTTTTGAAGAACCGGTACAAGCTGATCAGAAAGGCGGATTTAGAGAACCGTCTTTCAAGGCATTGAATGGTTACTGGGATAAAGTGCATCGCGGTTATGGCCTGCGAGAACGGTGTGCTGAATTTTCACTGGAAGAAATCGAAGTGCCTCAGGGGATTACGATTAAACCTTCATTGCCGCATCTTGAAAGCTGGATTAGAAACAATAGCCAAGGTTAATTATCATGCGCGACTACTTGATTCTGAAATTGACTGGCCCGTTACAGGCATGGGGGAAGGAAACCTTTGAGGGTTTAAGACCTTCGGAACTTTTTCCTACCCGCAGTGCATTGTTAGGGCTGCTGGGGGCTTGCTTGGGAATCGAGCGTAACGATCAGACTCGGTTGAAAAACTTGGCCTTAAGCGTCGGGTTCGCCGTACGTGTCGGTCAACAATGTCAAAAGATGACTGATTATCATACCGTCAAAAATGCTCGTAAAGATTACCGTGGACTGAGCAGTCACGATACGATACAGACATGGCGGGAGTACTGGCAGGATGCCGTTTATACGGTTGCGGTATGGGAGTATGAAAATGCGCCTGTTTCATTGTCTGACATAGAATCGGCCCTAAAACAACCGTTGTACACACCGGTTTTAGGTCGACGCAGCTGTCCAATGACACGACCCTTATTCGAAGCTCAAGTGTCAGAAGATTCGGTTTTGGCCGCGTTGGCTTACAATGGTAGTGGCCAGGGAACGATATACAGTGATGAAGACATACCCGGCCATAATACGATTCCGTTAAAAAAGCGCGACGTACCCATTATTCACCAATCCCGTCAATTCGCCAGCCGAATAGTGTATATGACCGCTGAAAAAGGAGATGGACATGTTTTTGAGTAAAGTCTATATCCCGTGGCAGCAGGCAAAGGATCCTTATCAGTTTCATCAAGCGTTGTGGCGCTTGTTTCCTGGTCATGAAAAGGATGATCGTGGTTTTTTGTTTCGTGTTGAACAGCAACAAAAAGGAACTAGCACGCAAGTCTTGATGCAATCCATGCAAAAACCGGATGAAAATGTAAAAAACCCTCAATTGTTGACACAACGAAGCTATGACATTAATCCATGTGTTGGACAAAGGCTACGTTTTCGGTTGCGGGCTAATCCGATTAGGACCATTAAAGACGACCGTAAAGGAACAGTCGTAAAGAAGGGTTATGCTTATACCAAAACGGTTCGAGTGCCATTGCTACATGAAGAAGAGCAGCACGCTTGGCTGGAACGCAAATTTCAAAGCTGGGCAAAGTTGGAAGCACTATTGATTCAGCCGGAGCCAGTTTTGTATTTTCGGAAACAGAAAGACAACCATAGCGGCAAAATACAACCCGTGTTGTTTGATGGAATTCTGACGGTTGTTGATGCGCATGGCTTTCTCAATCAACTACAAAAAGGTATTGGTCCTGCCAAAGCCTTCGGCTGTGGCCTGCTTTCCATTGCCAGAGCATAATGTTATAGTCTGTCAGACAAACAGTCGGACAAGGAATGCGATATGAGAATAACCGTTAGAGTAGATGCTAGTTATGAGCAAAAAATTAAAGCCATTCAGCAGAGAACACATCTTAATACTACTGATGTAATCAAACAGGCCATTGACTTGTTGTATGAAAAAGCGGAATTAAGCGGCAAGGATAAAAACAGGAAGCTGCTTGATAAGCTGTCTGGAATCGGTCATGGGCCGAAAGATGGTTCGGTGAATTATAAGCATTATATTGCTGAATATATCGATGAAAAATTTGATCATCGCTGATACTGGATTTTGGTATGCGTTGATCAATAAAGATGATTTTTTTCATGTGCAAGCGGTTGCGGCACTGAAGAACATTGATGGCGAGTTGATTTCAACGTGGCCTGTCATTACTGAAACAAGCTATTTATTGCAAAGCCGGTTGGGTTTGCAGCAGGTGTGCGAGTTTCTGGCTTCTTATCATGAGGGTTTGTTTCTCGGTTATGAGCTTAGCTCGGAGCAGCTTTTGCATATGATTGAACTGATGAAAAAATATGCAGACCTGCCCATGGATTTGGCTGATGCCTCTTTGGTTGTTTTGGCTGAAGCATTAGGGCATGGACGAATCCTTTCCACCGATATGCGTGACTTTAAAACCTATCGCTGGAAGAATCATCATCCATTCCAGAATTTGCTGTTGCCTGATTGCTGATGTTGCCGCCGCTTAAACCCATTGCCATGAAAGAGCGTTTGTCGATTCTTTTTATTGAGAAAGGCCATCTGGATGTGCTGGACGGCGCATTCGTTGTGGTCGACAAAACCGGTGTGCGCACGCATATTCCGGTGGGTGGTGTTGCTTGTCTGATGCTGGAACCAGGTACGCGGGTTTCGCATGCAGCAGCGGCGCTCGCTGCACGTGTAGGTACGTTACTGGTATGGATTGGCGAAGCTGGTGTAAGGCTTTATTCATCCGGGCAACCGGGCGGGGCCCGCGCCGACAGGCTTTTGTATCAGGCTAAATTGGCTTTGGATGAGGCATTGCGCTTGAAAGTAGTGCGTAAGATGTATGCCATGCGTTTTGGAGAAGAACCGCCCGCGCGTCGCAGTGTCGAGCAATTGCGCGGCATTGAGGGTGCAAGAGTACGTGAAACATATAAATTGATTGCGAAAAAATACGGTGTGGAATGGAAAGCGCGGAATTACGATACGGAAGATTGGGATAAGGGCGATATGCCCAACCGGTGTTTGAGCGCCGCAACCGCCTGTCTTTATGGCGTAACCGAAGCAGCCGTGCTGGCAGCAGGTTACGCGCCTGCGGTGGGTTTTATTCATACCGGTAAACCGTTGTCTTTTGTTTACGATGTGGCGGATATTTACAAGTTTGAAACCGTTGTTCCACTGGCATTTAGAATTGCCGCGAAACGACCTGGCAAACCGGAACAGCAAGTAAGGCTTGCGTGTCGGGATGTGTTTCGCGAAACCAAATTGCTGGAAAGAATCATACCGGGTATAGAAGAAATGCTTTCCGCTGGTGAAATTTCTCCACCGGCTGCACCAAATGATTCTGTACAGCCTGCGATACCGAATCCTGAAGGGATGGGTGATGCTGGTCATCGTGCTTGAAAACGCCCCGCCACGGTTACGTGGGCGACTGGCGATCTGGTTACTGGAAATCCGAGCGGGAGTTTATGTCGGAAATTATTCAGCCAAAGTGCGCGATTACATCTGGGATCAAGTCGAAAAAGGGATCGAAGACGGTAACGCCGTAATGGCATGGCGCAACAATAACGAAGCTGGGTTCGATTTCGTGACATTGGGTACTAACCGAAGAAGCCCAACCGAAATTGACGGTGCAAAACTGGTTTCGTTTTTACCCGAGAAAAGGGAAGACGTTCCTTAAAAATTTGGTAAAATTCAGAGTCCTTTTTTATCGCTGATATTTCAGCGAGATAGAAGAAGTGTGTTCCCCACGCCCGTGGGGATGAACCGAAGTGGCAGCCTCCGTGCCTATGTCTACAGTCGTGTTCCCCACGCCCGTGGGGATGAACCGCCCGCCCTATTTTTGACGTAATTAAAAATCCAGTGTTCCCCACGCCCGTGGGGATGAACCGCATTTACGCAAAAACCATCGACCCGTTTGATTGTGTTCCCCACGCCCGTGGGGATGAACCGCATGAGCGCGATTGACAAAATTACCGATACGCGTGTTCCCCACGCCCGTGGGGATGAACCGCCGTTGTAATCGTACGCGCAAATCGCGCACTTGTGTTCCCCACGCCCGTGGGGATGAACCGGATTATCAGCCAGCGTATTAGTAATTTTGTCAGTGTTCCCCACGCCCGTGGGGATGAACCGCAGCATTATAGCACATGGCCGGCCCCGTGTGCGTGTTCCCCACGCCCGTGGGGATGAACCGCGGGATACGACGAATCGACTAAACGGAAACCTCGTGTTCCCCACGCCCGTGGGGATGAACCGTTGGTGGCGCGACCTACGTATATTTTTTAGACGTGTTCCCCACGCCCGTGGGGATGAACCGCGCGGGTTAGGTATTTGAGTGCAAATCTGAGTGTGTTCCCCACGCCCGTGGGGATGAACCGATTCAGACACGACAACTATTAGTGTGACCAGTGTGTTCCCCACGCCCGTGGGGATGAACCGGGATGCGGCGGGAGTTGTCCAGATGAGCGCCGGTGTTCCCCACGCCCGTGGGGATGAACCGGTATTCGCGGGCGGTAACTTCGGCTCTGCTGGCGTGTTCCCCACGCCCGTGGGGATGAACCGCGCTCAGAATCTGATCTGGATTGGTGGGATAGGTGTTCCCCACGCCCGTGGGGATGAACCGGCTATTTGTGGTGGAAAATTAGAAGTTGATAAGTGTTCCCCACGCCCGTGGGGATGAACCGTAGATATTTCTGAGCAATTTCATTCTCTTTATGTGTTCCCCACGCCCGTGGGGATGAACCGGGATGGAAGTTGGTATCTATAGAGTGTGTAAAGTGTTCCCCACGCCCGTGGGGATGAACCGATAAAATTATTTTTTCTTTTTTAACTTAATAAGTGTTCCCCACGCCCGTGGGGATGAACCGGGTAATGTTTTCAACCAGGCCAAATTTTTCTGGTGTTCCCCACGCCCGTGGGGATGAACCGATTTTGGATTCTGGTTTGCTTAGCGTGAGCGTGTGTTCCCCACGCCCGTGGGGATGAACCGTGTGTACAGATTACATGAGGAACGTATCAATAGTGTTCCCCACGCCCGTGGGGATGAACCGGAATAAACATGGTCATGCATGATTTGATTAGAGTGTTCCCCACGCCCGTGGGGATGAACCGAATTTGTTAACTGATGCCATTTTTTAACCCTCGTGTTCCCCACGCCCGTGGGGATGAACCGGCTGATTATAAAATCATCGGTGAATTTGATTTGTGTTCCCCACGCCCGTGGGGATGAACCGGTAAATTGATTTCCGTTAACTTTGCTTTCCGTGTGTTCCCCACGCCCGTGGGGATGAACTCTAATCCCAGCATTTCATGCCAAATCGGCTATCAGTAAGCTTTATCCTGTGACGAACATGTGCTATTAAGCGCCGTATTTTATGTGCCATAAGCATTGTTATCGTGCGGCATGATTCAGTTGGTACTTTCTCAGGCATTCCTTTCGTTTTGCAAACACAAATCCCAATACGGTGATCCTTCAAATCGCTTGATTAAAAAATCGACAAAAGCTCTGACACGCCGGGAAAGATGGCGTGTTTGTGGATAAATGGCATAAGCTTCTAACTGTGAATAGCGATATTCAGTCAACAGCGGGATCAATTGGCCGCTTTCAATTTCTTTATAAACGATGAATGTCGGCATCAGCACAATACCCATCCCAGCAGCAGCGGCATCCCGAAGGAATTCACCATTGTTGGCTTTCAAATAAGGAACTATCCTGGTTTTGATCAATTGTCCATCGGCATCATACAAATTCCAGGTATCAAAATTACTGATCAGGTTGTAAACCAAACAGCGGTGATTGATTAATTCTTCTGGTAATCGTGGTTTACCCATGCGTTCCAGATAAGCCGGGCTTGCGCACATAATTGCCTGGATAGAAGCAAGACGGCGTGCAATCAAGCTGGAATCCGGCAGGCTGGCAATACGAATAGCCAAATCAAAGCCTTCCGCGAGCAGATCCACTTGACGATCATTAAAATCCAGGTCGAATTCAATGTCTGGATGTGCTTGTAAAAACGCGTTGATCGCAGGCCCCAGATGCATTAAACCAAAACTCAGCGGCAGAGCTACCTTTAGGCTACCCCTTAAGGCGCCATGAAACTGTGATGTGGCATGCTCGGCTTCGAGGATATCTGCAAGGATACGTACAGACTGTTGATAAAAGGTGCGGCCGCTGTCCGTCAGGTTCATTTGTCGAGTAGTCCGATGAAATAACTCGACACCCAGATGCTCCTCCAGTTCTTTTAAACGCCGGCTGATCACTGACTTAGCTACGCCGATGCGATCTGCAGCGGCACTGATGCTACCGGCTTCAACGACCCGCACAAATGCATGCATATTTTCAAATCGATCCATTGTTGTATTGTTGCTTATATGAGAACAATTATTTCTATTAATCGATGTTTATTCTTATTATAACAACGATGATAATACTCACAGCAAGTAAAACATAACGATTTATTAGAAAACAAGGAGAACACTATGAATACAGTCAATAGTTCTACACGGTTGATTCCCGCAGAAGCGGTATCGGAAGGCGCCGGTGTGATCGTGCACCGCATGATTGGCTCACCAGCTTTGCGCAATTATGATCCATTCCTGCTGCTGGATCACATCAGCAGTGATAACCCAAATGACTATATTGCCGGCTTCCCGCCTCATCCGCATCGCGGTTTCAATACCTTTACTTACATGATTGATGGTCATATGGCACATCAGGACAGCATGGGCAATAGTGGCGATTTGGGTCCGGGTTCTGCGCAGTGGATGAAGGCCGCCAGCGGTATCATTCATTCCGAAATGCCGAAACAGGAAAATGGTTTGCTGCGTGGCTTTCAACTGTGGATCAATCTGCCCGAAGCTCACAAAATGGATCACCCTGAATACCAGGAATATCCTGCAGAGGCATTCCCTGTCGTGAAAACAGCTGATTATACGCTCAAGGTATTAATCGGCCGCTTTGGGGATGTCCGCGCACCGATAGAGGATCACCTTACCCATGTGACTTATCTGGATGTGCAGATACAACCCGGCAAACATTTTCATCATCGTTTACCGGTCGAAAACAGTAATTTTTTGTATGTGTTTGAGGGAAATGGCCGATTCAATGGGCAAAATGTGTCTCAGCATTTTCTTATTGTCTTGGGTGCTGATGACAGTGCATTTGATTTTGTCGCTGGAACAGAAGGTGCGCGACTGGTGGTCATTAGCGGTAAGCCGATTCACGAGCCTATTGCTCGATATGGTCCATTCGTGATGAACACCAGAGAGCAAATTGACCAGGCGATGCAAGATTTTCAATCGAACAATTTTGTGCGTGATCGTGCTTGGATCAAACGCGATAAATAAAGTCATTAATCAACTTTCAAGGAGATTCAGATGGAAAAAATCAGTCAATTAATTGCACGGTTATTTCTTGGGCAAATTTTTTTGCTTTCCGGTTTATTCAAAATTAGCGGATATGAAGGCACGCAAGGTTATATGGAGGCAATGGGCGTACCAAGTATGTTATTGCCGGTGGTGATATTACTTGAAGTCGGTGGTGGGTTAACCATTATCGCGGGGTGGCAAACCAGACTGATCGCGATTACATTGGCAGCATTTACGATAGCAGCTGGCGTAATCTTTCACAACAATTTTTCAGATCAGATTCAAATGATTATGTTTATGAAGAATATTGCGATTGCTGGCGGCCTGGTGTTATTGGCTGTGCATGGAGCAGGGGGATACAGTCTTGACAACCGCCGTGTCCAATCCTCGTCAATCAGTCAAAGTTCTAGTAGATAATTTGGTATTTCTAAAACCCGGTTGCTTGCAGCTGGGTTTTTTATTTAAGTTTTGGCTTGAATCATGCCACGTAACAGACTACACTTGAATACGATTTCAGCATATGAGTTGAATTTAGCGACAGCATTTTCTCCTTAAGAATTTCCCGCATGGAAGCGAAATTACACAACAAACGCCCCAAGCATCTGAATCTCTTCAAGATCAGCCAGCCTTTGCCTGCTGTGGTTTCAATTCTGCATCGAATTAGCGGCGTTTTGCTGTTTTTCCCCGGTATTCCCTTATTGTTGTGCAGCTTGCAAATGCTGTTGCAATCACAGCAAAGCTTTGAAGCTCTGCAGGATTTTTTGCGCAATCCAGTAATCAAGTTAATGCTGTTATTCTCTCTATGGTTTTTCTTGCATCACTTGTGTGCCGGTATCCGGCATCTGTTGCTGGATCTGCATGTGGGCATCAAGCTGACGCAAGCACGTGCTGGAAGCAAGCTGGTATTGGCGATGGGTATCATGCTAACGGTGCTGGCAGGGTTGATGCTATGGTAAAGCCACCTAGACTTGCTGTAACAGGTGCCCATTATGGTTTGAAAGATTGGCTGGCGCAACGGGTGACAGCTGTTCTGATGGTCATTTATCTGTTGTTATTGGTGGGTATCGTGTTCGTGGCTGCACCGCAAGATTATGCGGCTTGGAAAAGCATATTCAGTTATCAGTGGCTGCGCATTGCATCCTTTGTGTTTTTCATTTGCCTGTTCTGGCATGCCTGGATCGGGATACGCAACGTTCTGATGGATTATATCCATTCCACGGCAATCCGCCTTACCCTGCAAATTGTGGTGATTATCGCACTGCTGTTTTACGTGGTGTGGGCTGCTGAGATATTGTGGAGTTGATGTGGCAATAATCAAACGAAAATTCGATGTGGTCATTATAGGTGCAGGCGGTGCCGGAATGCGCGCTGCTTTGCAGTTGTCCGAGGCGGGATTGAAAGTAGCAGTGTTGTCCAAGGTTTTCCCTACGCGTTCGCATACGGTTTCGGCACAGGGGGGGATTGCTGCTGCCTTGGGAAATGTAACCGAAGACAATTGGCATTGGCACATGTATGACACGGTAAAAGGTTCCGATTATCTAGGTGATCAGGATGCGATCGAATTCATGTGCCGCCAAGCCAATGAAGTCGTGTATGAATTGGAGCACTTTGGCATGCCATTTGATCGCCTGGAAAATGGCAAGATCTATCAGCGTCCGTTCGGCGGGCAATCACAGCATTTCGGTGGAGCGCAGGCAACGCGCTCCTGTGCGGCAGCTGATCGGACCGGTCATGCACTATTGCATACTTTATATCAACGCAACATCAGCGCCAATACGCAGTTTCTCATTGAATGGATGGCATTGGATCTGATTCGTGATGAGCAAGGCGATGTCCTGGGCATTACTGCGCTGGAGATGGAAACGGGTGAAGTTTCGATTTTGCAGGCCAGAGCCACTTTATTCGCTACCGGCGGTGGTGGACGGATTTTTCAAGCCAGTACCAATGCGCTGATCAATACTGGAGATGGCCTGGGAATTGCTGCGCGTGCTGGAATTCCCTTGGAAGACATGGAGTTCTGGCAATTTCATCCAACCGGTGTTTACGGTGTGGGCGTACTGATCAGTGAAGCCGTGCGCGGGGAGGGCGGTTATTTGCTGAACAAGGATGGCGAACGCTTTATGGAACGTTACGCACCCCACGCCAAGGATCTGGCCAGCCGTGACGTGGTTTCACGGGCCTTAACGATGGAAATCAAGGAAGGACGAGGTTGCGGCGAGGAGATGGATCATTTGCTGCTGAAACTGGATCATCTGGGCGCGGAGATCATCAAAGCCCGGCTGCCAGGGATTCGTGAACTGGCCATTAAATTTGCCCATGTCGATCCTATTAGTGAGCCGATTCCAGTGGTGCCCACTGTGCATTACATGATGGGTGGCATTCCAACCAATTACTTCGGCCAAGTGGTAGCACCGTATAAAACAGGTCCGGAGGAAGTCGTATCTGGTTTCTATGCCGTAGGAGAGTGCGCTTGTGTATCGGTGCATGGTGCTAACCGTCTTGGCACCAATTCTTTGCTCGATCTGGTGGTGTTCGGACGCGCTGCAGCTAATCAGATTATTGAGGATTTAAAAGCGAGTCCACATCATAAGGTTCTGCCAGAAAATGCTGCGGATAAAACACTGAGTCGCTTGGATCGTCTGGAAAATCAGCAAGATGGAGAGAATGTTGCTCAGGTGAATGCTGCTTTGACCAAAACCATGCAAACTTACTGCGGGGTTTTTCGCTTTGAAGATACGCTGACGCAGGGTGTAAAAAAAATTCTTGAGGTCGGCGAGCGTATCAGTCGAACAGAAATCAAGGATAAAAGCAAAGTGTTCAATACTGCACGCATAGAAGCACTAGAGCTGGAGAACATGAAGGAAGTGGCCACAGCCACGATGATCTCTGCGGAAGCTCGGCGTGAGAGTCGCGGCGCCCATGCCCGTGATGATTATCCGCAGCGGGATGATGTCAAATGGTTAAAACATACTTTATATTTCAGTGAGAACAACCGGATCGATTATAAACCGGTGCGCCTGAAACCATTAACCGTCGAGTCTTTTCCGCCCAAAGCCAGAACCTACTAGAACCAATTACTCGATTTGGGTTTGAGTCTGGTTGGATTCTATTTCTTACTAACTCTTAAATCTAGAATCTCGAAATGATGAGAAAGTATAAATATGTCGCTTTGCTGATTGGGTTCATCTGTTGCACTTTGTATTCTTTGTTGGTTTCTGCTGAAACACGGTATGTGTCTGATCAATTGGAAGTAACCTTGCGCAAAGGCCCGAGCCTTAGTCATGCCATTGTAAGGATGTTGAAAAGCGGTACTGCCCTGGAAGTTTTGGAGATTGACGCGGAAACCGGACATACGCGGGTTAAAACAAATGGTGGTGTCGAGGGTTGGATACTGAGCCGCTATTTGAGCGCTGAACCTACTGCAAGAATGCAGTTAGAAAGAATGTTCAAAGAAATAGGCCCTGCCGATAATCCTGACCATTCTGTGCTTTCCCAATTAAAAACAATAAAAAGTGAATACGAGAGCGCCCATCAGCGTATTGCAAAACTTGAAAGTGAAAATAAGCAATTAGAAGCACAATTGGCTTCAATCAAGAAAACATCTGCTAATGTACTATCTATTGATGAAGAAAATAAAAAATTACATCAAAAGCTAGCAATGACTGAAGAGCGCCTTAATAACTTGCAGCTGGAAAATATTGAATTAGGAGATCACAGACAGAAAGACTGGCTTATAACCGGTGCCTTAATCTTGGTGGGTGGTTTGTTACTAGGTTTAATTCTTCCTTTATTTACAAGAAGAAAACGATCAAGATACGACAGCTTTATTTAGACTTCAGAGCCATTTGCGAGACTAAGGAAGAATGTTCATTTCATAATTTAAGATTTTTCAGTCGCAGGCGGATCTGCTTTTCGGTTTCTATAATAGCAAATAGCGCGATACCGATGCCAATGACCAATGCGCCATCCAGAAATGGTACTGCTGCTGTGGAAAATATTACCTGTAGAGGCGGTAGATAAGTAATTGATAATTGCGCAGTAGTAATGATGAGAATCGTTAGCCAGACTACTTTGGTGCCGCGTATTGCTTTCCATGTCAATGATGTGCCATAAATGTTCCGAATAAAAAATAAGTAGAAGATCTCCAGAACTAATACTGTATTTACCGCCAGCGTGCGCGCAAGCTCAATACTGTAGCCCTGCTCGATAGCATAGGTGTATATGCCATATATACCACAAAAGAATAAAATAGATACGAGTAAAATTTGCCATACCAATTCACCACTAAGCAGCGATTCTCCTCTTGCACGAGGCGGGCGTTGCATGGTGTTTTCTTCGGTCGGTTCGAAGGCGAGTGCAATGCCTAATGTTGCAGCAGTGATCAGATTGATCCATAAAATCTGAAGTGGTGTAATTGGTAACGTCATGCCGAATAGTAACGCCACTATGATCGTGATCGCCTCTCCTGCATTAGTCGGTAAAGTCCAGCTGATAACTTTTTTAATATTGTCATATACAGTGCGACCTTCACGTACGGCATTCACAATGGAAGCGAAATTATCATCCGTCAGCACGATTTCCGCTGCTTCCTTGGCTGCTTCTGTGCCTTTTCTGCCCATTGCAATACCCACATCGGCACGCTTCAGTGCTGGCGCATCGTTTACCCCATCACCTGTCATGGCGACAGACATGTTATGAGACTGCAGCGCCGTGACAAGACGCAATTTGTGTTCTGGATGGGTGCGGGCAAAGACATCACACTCCAGTACAGCTGCTTTCAGCGAAGTATCGTCCATTCTATCAATATCAGCACCAGTCAATACGGTTATTGGGTTTTGCAAATTAATCTGCTCAGCAATTGCAGCCGCTGTTTTTGCGTGATCGCCGGTAATCATCTTGACTTGAATGCCGGCAGCATGACATTCCGCTACAGCTGCTATCGCTTCTGTGCGCGGAGGATCGATCATTCCAGTCATACCGAGCAATATGAAACCGCTTTCTACATTCGAATATTCAAGAATTGCGTGCTCCGGTTCCACCGGCTTAGCGGCGAACGCCAATACTCGCTGACCAAGTGAAGCAATGCAGTCGGCTTTTTCTTGCCAATAGGTTTTGTTCAAAGGTTCTGTGCCGCTACTCATGCTTTGCTGTAAGCACATGGCAAGAATCTGTTCCGGCGCGCCTTTGATGAATACACACGCATGGTGTTCGTGATCATGATTCAGCGTCGCCATGAAACGATGTTTAGCGTCAAAGGGGATGACGTCGGTGCGCAACCAGATTGCCTGCTCTTTAGGGACTTCGATACCGATTTTACAGGCGAAAGCCAGCAGTGCGCCCTCCATCGGATCACCTTCGACTACCCATGCGCCAGTATGATTATGCAAGGATGCGTCATTACACAAGACGGCAGCGCGCGCCAGTTCTTTCAGTACGGTGTATTCGGAGGGAAAGACTTCGGCATTTTCCAGCAATAGGGCGCCCTGCGGTTCATAGCCAGCGCCTTGCAGCGTAAACAAATGTTGATGCGTTAGTACTGAGGAAACCATCATTTCATTGCGGGTTAATGTGCCGGTTTTATCAGTGCAAATCACAGATACTGAACCGATGGTTTCAATAGCAGGCAACCGCCGTACAATGGCATTGCGCTGCGCCATTGCTTGCACGCCTATCGCCAGCGTGATGGTTAGCACAGCGGGAAGGCCCTCAGGAATCGCCGCAACCGAAAGTCCTACCACGGCCATGAACATTTCAGTAAATTCATGATGCCCCACGAAATATCCATATGCCAGTAAAAGCATTGCAACAAGCAAAATGAAGATGGTTAGCCATTGAGCAAAAATCTGCATTTGTTTGATCAACGGCGTGGTTAGTGTTTCGACTTCCGATAACAATTCACTGATGCGGCCAATTTCAGTCGAAACACCTGTGGCTATCACCACGCCTTTGCCTTGCCCTGCAGTAACCACGGTGCCTGAAAATGCCATGCAGTGGCGATCACCCAGCGGGGCATCGGCTGCAACACTTTCGATTTGCTTTTGTGCCGGCACCGATTCACCGGTAAGAATCGCTTCCTGTATCTGCAAACCGTGTGTTTTCAGTAACCGCAAATCAGCCGGGACCTTGTCGCCCGCTTCGAGTATTACAATATCACCGGGTACGAGTTTATCTCCAGTAATACTATGACGCTCGCCATTGCGCAATACGGAAGTGTGAGGTGTCAGCATCTGTCGAATGGCATCCATTGATTTTTCTGCCTTGCCTTCCTGAACAAAGCCAATGATGGCATTGATTAGCACGACAGCCAGAATGACGAGAGTATCTATCCAGTGCGCCAGCGTTGCTGTGACGACTGCCGAACCGAGCAGTACATAAATCAGAATATGATGGAATTGCCACAGGAAACGTATCATGATGCTTCGCTTCGGTGGCTCCGGCAGACGGTTGAAGCCATGTATTTTCAGGCGTGCTTCAGCTTCCAGATCGTTCAATCCCGCAGAAGTTGTGTTCAGTTGTTCTAACACCTGATTAATCGGAATATAGTGCCATAAGGTCTGGACGCTTTCTTTTCTGAATTGCTGCATAGGTATTCTCCACTTGGTTCGAGGCAAGTTATCGTATTATCAAAGCACTGGGATGCTGAATCAGCATCGTGTAATAGTCTCTATTACGTGCTACCCAGCCACGGATTTCAAGCGGTTTGCCCAGGTAAGTTGTCAATGCAGGAAACGCATGCAGATTGGTATTGGCGATGCGTATGTCGATCTTGTCGCTAAAAACCAGTCGCGTATATTTGCGGCTTTTCTTGATGGAGATGGGTGTTCCGGTAAATCGTTGCCAGCCTTTGTGATGATTAGAAATCTGGGAAATTGGCCGGGGTTGATATTCCGGCATCGACCAGATGCCCAGTTTTAGTTTCTCCGCCCGCTGCTGCGCTTGAGTAAGTTCTTCAGCATAGCGGCCATTCGGCGGGATGATGCTGATAGTCGCCAGACCATTTTCCAATAAAGCAAGGTTAAGATGCTTGCCATCAGGCAAAAATACATGCGCCAATAGACGCTTATATTTGTCTTGTTTCACTTGATCAAATTCCAGATAAACCTTGTTACCCTGTAATTGAGCTTGAAGCCATTTTTTTGCGGCAACCCCGCCCGGTTCTTCTGTACGTTGGCGGCCTTCTATTTCGGGCGTATTAATGCCGAGTAAGCGAACATGCTTGCCGCCTTCCAATATCACCGTATCTCCATCATATACGCGACTGACAAGATGCAACTGTCGGCTCGGTCGGCTAATGATTTCAACTTGCTGAGCCCCGGGAGTCGCTTTATCGGAATAAGTGACGCGACCTCGATCATCTACGCTGCGGTAAATCTCGGCACCCAATAGCATTGGGGCAACTAAGCCGAGAATCATCAGGAAGTGGATCAAAGAATGCTTTTTACTAAAGCGCATGGCGTTATCCTGAATGATATATTTCAGATTGGACTATCCTTTATAACACCATGATATGCTAACTGATGAAGATTATGGCAAAATGAAAAATATCTTGTTCCGATTGCCCCGATTCGATGCCATTGTTCGGATGGAGTTGGTTGAGAACCCATAGACTGAACAATGCAAATAAAACTTTCGTTGCCTAAGATGAAGCTTTGGCTTGCAGGATTTGAAGGAATACAAAAATTACCTGAACATTAATATAGAACAACCTTTTGAGGAAAAGTGGATTAAAATTGGCTTTTGTCTGATTTTTTAGATAAGTATCCACTGATCAGAAATGTTCTAACCCAGCAAGAAATATTAAATCTGTCATTTATTAGTTGTTATTCCCACGATATTTCATGAGCATGACACCCGAAACTTTGGTTGAGGTCCACGACCTGAATTTTTCCTATGATAGGCGCCCGATTCTGAAAGGTGTTCACATGACGATGCAGCGGGGTCAAGTGGTAGCCATTATGGGAGGTAGTGGATCGGGCAAGACCACTTTGCTTAGACTGATCAGTGGTGCAATCAAACCGACTTCCGGATACGTCAGATTTGCTGGAGAAGTGGTGCATGAGCTCAATCGCGATGCGCTTTTTAAGCTGCGGCGCAAGATGGGCATGTTGTTTCAGTTTGGCGCACTGTTTACCGATCTGTCGGTGTTTGACAATGTCGCGTTTCAAATGCGTGAACATACTAATTTACCGGAATCTATGATTCGTGATTTGGTGTTAATGAAACTGCATGCCGTAGGTCTGCGCGGAGCGCATCATTTAATGCCCAATGCACTGTCCGGCGGGATGGCGCGGCGTGTGGCCCTGGCTCGCTCCATTGCCCTGGACCCGATGCTGATCATGTACGATGAACCCTTCACCGGGCTTGATCCGATTTCGTTGAGCGTGATCGGAAACCTGATTCGCCGGTTGAGCGATGCATTGGGCATGACATCGATCGTAGTAACGCATGATGTGCAGGAGTCCTTGAAAATTGTTGATTATGTGTATTTTATTGCGGATGGGGTGATCGCGGCCCAGGGTACGCCGCAAGAAGTGCGGCAATCGGTGGCTCCCTTTGTGCATCAGTTTGTGCATGGCGAAGAAGATGGGCCGGTGCCTTTCCATTATCCTGCGCAATCCTATTCAAGGGATTTGGACCTGGAGGATTCCATTGCTTAAACGTATTGTATCCGGTCGTATCGTATCCGGTATTCAGAGTATCGGGCATCGCGTCATTGAAAGCACCTGGCGGTTGGGTTATGCCAGCCGTTTTTTTATTCTGGTGTTATTGAAATCCGGCACCAGCTTGCGGCGTTTTAATCTCGTGGTACGGGAACTATATTTTACGGGTGTACTATCACTGATTATTATTGTAGTGTCAGGGTTGTTTGTAGGGATGGTGCTGGGGCTACAAGGCTACGAGACATTGCAGAAATACGGCTCGGAATCAGCAGTCGGCACATTGGTTGCCTTGTCGTTGGTGCGCGAGCTGGGTCCTGTTGTGGCGGCGCTATTATTTGCCAGCCGTGCCGGCTCAGCCATTACCGCTGAGATTGGCTTGATGAAAGCTACGGAGCAACTGGCAGCGATGGGGATGATGGCGGTGGATCCGGTTGCCCGGGTAGTAGCGCCGCGTTTCTGGGCTGGGGTGATTTCGATGCCGTTTCTGGCAGCAATATTTTCTGTGATGGGTGTTTTTGGCGGTTATCTGGTAACTGTAATATTCATTGGCGTGGATGAAGGGTCTTATTGGTCGCAAATGCAAAGTGCAGTAGATTTTAGATTTGATATATTAAACGGCTTTATCAAAAGCTGCTTTTTCGGTGTGGCTGTCACCGCCATTGCAGTATTTGAAGGATATGATGCGCCGCCTACGGCAGAAGGCGTATCCGGTGCGACCACACGTACGGTGGTAACTTCATCATTAGTCATTTTGGGACTGGATTTTATTTTGACCGCTTTCATGTTTAGAGGAGTGAGCTGATGCAGCGGACAACAATAGATTTGTGGGTAGGTTTTTTTGTGATCATGGGTATTGCTGCACTGATGATATTAAGCCTTAAGGTGGGCAATCTGAATGTCTATAATCCTTCGCATAGTTACATCATTACAGGAAATTTTGAAAATATCGGTGGCCTCAAGGTGCGTGCACCGGTGAAAAGTGCAGGGGTTGTCGTTGGACGTGTTACGGATATTCAGTTCAGCACACAAACTTATGATGCTATGGTCACTATGAGTATGGACGGTCGTTTTCTATTTCCCAAAGATACCTTTGCCAGCATCCTGACGTCAGGTTTGCTGGGCGAACAGTATATCGGATTGGCTGCAGGCGGGGATGAAACGATGTTAAAAGACGGTGATAAGATCATGAAAACCAATTCAGCGATGGTGCTCGAAGAATTGATCGGGCGCTTTTTATTTGATAAAGCAGCTGAGAAAGACTCCCTTGACTAAATGGATATTTGTTAATTTGATGCTTGTTGGTTTAGTATATTGTAATACTTAATTTAAGTGAGAGAACGATGAAAAAATTGCTTGGGATTATTTTAATAATATTTTCCAGTTTGCTGATGTTTCCTGTATGGTCTATGGATCCGCCTGATAGACTCGTCGATAAAACAGTCCATGAAGTGATAGAAATTATTCAGAAAGATGAAGAATTGAAAAATGGCAACAAAGAAAAAATGCTCGATCTGATCGAGACGAAGATACTGCCACATTTCAATTTTACCCGCATGACGCAACTGGCAATGGGACAGCACTGGTCAGCAGCGGTACCAGAACAGCAAAGCAAGCTGGTGGATGAATTCCGCACGCTGCTGGTGCGCACTTATTCCAATGCATTGACGAGTTATCATGATGAAACGATCAAAGTAAATCCGATCAAGCAACTGGGCGATAGCACCGAGACTACGGTGCGGACAGTTGTTATTCAGGGAAATGGAAAACAACCGGTCCCGATAGATTACAGCATGGAAAAAAAACCGGATGGCTGGAAAGTCTATGATGTAACGGTGGCTGGCGTGAGTCTGGTGACAAATTATCGTGGAACTTTTAGCAGTCAGGTTCGTAAAGGTGGTGTTGAAGGATTGTTGAAGACATTAGTGGCTAAGAACAAGTCCCTGGAAGGTAAAAAGTAGTCCCAACCGGTGAATAATCCGAGCCCTCTATTGTCAGTGATTTCTTGTGATGGGGATAGAATTATCGTGGAAGGGATTGTGACCATTGATAATGTGGTAGCCATGACTCAACGTGGAATGTCTTTATTTGACGAGCATCATCGCGTTATCGATCTCGGCAAAGTGACTGAAGTTGACTCAACCATCATTAGTATGTTGCTGGAATGGCTGCGTGCGGCGCGTCAGAAAAACTGTCACTTACAGTTTATGAATATGCCCGCAAGCCTTGTCAGTTTAATTCAGTTATACGATCTTGTAAAACTGATCCCAGTCACCACAAATCCTGTTACCCGTCAGAATGCGTCTGACTCGATAAGTACTTCTACGGTTGCAGAAATTTAAAATTACTTTGTCGCATTTATTTGATGTTGCCTGCCATTGAAGTCAAACAAGTGTGCAAGCGATATGGCAGCTTGCGCGCATTGACTGATATTGATCTTGAAATTCACACCGGGGAATTTTTCGCTTTATTAGGCCCTAATGGTGCCGGTAAAACAACACTGATCAGTATTATTGCTGGCCTGAGTCTTGCCAATAGCGGTTCTGTGAAAGTGATGGGACACAATGTCATCACACAATATCCGCAAGCACGCCTGAATTTAGGTGTTGTACCGCAAGAACTGGTCTATGATCCATTCTTCACCGTTCGTGAAGTACTGTTAATACAATCGGGCTATTACGGTATCAAGGGCAATACACGCTGGGTGGATGAAATCATCGAGCGCCTGGATCTTACCGATAAGGCCGATGCCAACATGCGCGCACTCTCAGGCGGCATGAAACGCCGTGTTCTGGTGGCGCAGGCGCTGGTGCACAAGCCACCTGTGATTATTCTGGATGAACCAACCGCTGGTGTGGATGTTGAATTGCGCCAGACACTTTGGGATTTTATCAAGCAACTGAATCAGGATGGGCATACGGTCGTTCTGACCACCCATTATCTGGAAGAAGCGGAAACGTTATGTAATCGTGTTGCCATGCTCAAAGATGGAAAAATTATCGCGCTGGACAGCATGCAGAATCTGATCGGGAAAATGACCTCGGGAAATTCGGTGAGGCTAAGATTATCGCCGGATTGTTTGCCATCCGCATTACACGAGCTGCAAATCAGCCATGATGGCGGTATATGTGAGCTTCGTATTGAGAATTACGCGCAAATAGAATTTATTCTGACAACATTACGATCAGAGAATGTGCAGATACTGGAAATGCATTTGCAGCAACCCGATCTGGAAGATGTTTTTGTCAATCTGATGAGAAATGGCAGGAAGCAAGCAAAATGACCGGCTTCTTGACGTTGCTTTACAAGGAATTACTGCGTTTCTGGAAAGTCGGCTTTCAGACTATCATGGCACCGATGGTGTCTACATTGCTGTATCTGCTGATTTTTTTTCATGTCCTGGAAGCGCACGTGGAAGTTTATCCGGATGTGGCTTATACCATTTTTCTGATTCCCGGCCTCGTCATGATGGCAGTGATACAGAATGCATTTGCCAACTCATCTTCCAGCATCATTCAGTCAAAAATCAGCGGTAACATTGTATTTATCCTGCTATCGCCACTGTCCTACCACGCAATATTTCTGGCTTATATTCTGGCAGCCATTGCGCGAGGGCTATTGGTTGGCCTGGGCGTTTATCTGGTCACTCTGCTATTTTTTGATATCCCGCTGCAATTGCCTGGATGGGCGCTGCTGTTCGTTATCCTGGGCAGTGCGATACTGGGTGCATTGGGCTTAATCGCTGGTATCTGGGCAGATAAATTTGATCAGCTGGCGGCTTTCCAGAATTTCATTATCATGCCGCTGACCTTTTTATCGGGTGTGTTTTATACCCTGCACTCACTACCCACCGGCTGGCAGTACGCGTCTCACCTCAATCCATTCTTTTATATGATCGACGGATTCCGTTATGGCTTCTTTGGCGTATCGGATATTTCGCCTTATATTAGCCTGGCGATTGTGGCATTATGCCTGATAGCAATTTCCATGTTAGCGATCCGAATGCTCAAATCCGGATATAAATTGCGGCATTAGGGAAACGCTGATTAATTCGGCGAACGTGATGAAGCGCGAGGCGCACGGAACGCAGCAACCGAGACATATCAATTAGATAGATGAGGAAGCGAGTACCGCGCAACGAAGCGATTCGCCCGTGCAGTCAATTAATAAGAGTTTCATTAGAAATATCAATCGCTTAATTCGACATCAAGGAGAACCGAAATGCTTACAGCAGAAACTCTAAAAACCTATATTGAATCATCATTGCCATGCGAGCACGTACAAGTGGAAGGCGATGACGGGCGTCATTTTCAGGCATTGATTGTCAGCGCTGAATTCAAAGGCAAGAATACCGTGCAACAGCATCAACTGGTGTACAAATCGCTGGGTGATAAAATGAAGCAGGAAATTCATGCATTATCGATGAAAACACTGACACCTGAGCAATGGGCTGATAAATCCTAGGTTCAGTGCTTACTTTGAAGCAATCTCATCAGCCGACAATTCGTTATAATGACCTTCTTTTTCGTTGATCTGGAATTTCATTGTTTAAAATATTGGGTGCTTTAGTTGGTTTCTTCATTTTCGGTTTTTTAGGCATCTTCCTGGGTTTTTTTATCGGAAGCCTGATGGATCGATATAAGGCTCTCGGGCCGGGCGGAATGAACCCATTTAATACCGCGCGCCGTCAATCGGTTTTCCTGGAAACTGTTTTTATTTTGATGGGCAAATTAGCCAAGGCAGATGGGCGTGTTTCAGAGACGGAAGTATCCCATGTGGAACAGTTCATGCAAAAGCTTGGCATGACACGTGAACATCGGTTAAAAGCTATTGCCCTTTTCAAACAAGGCGCTTCCCCAAGCTACGATATTCATCCCAAAATCAACGAATTTCTTTCTATCTGCGGTTATTCCCATAGTTTGAGACAAATGCTGCTGGTTTATCTGATTATCATGGGATTATCCGATGGACAGCTGAATAATGCCGAAGAAGAGCTTCTTAGAGTAATCGCCGATCGCCTGGGATACCGTCAGGCAGCATTCAGTCAATTGCTCGACATGGTGATGAATCAGATGCATTTTGCCGGAGGACGCAGCACCTCCGCCAGCGCTTTGGATGACGCGTATAAGGCATTGGGCGTCAGCAAGAATAGCACCGACCAGGAGATTAAACGCGCTTATCGTAAATTGATGAGCCAATATCACCCTGATAAATTGATGGGGCAGGGTGTGCCGGAGGAAATGATCGCAGTGGCAACCGAACAGGCCAAGGAAGTCCAAGCCGCTTATGACTTAATCAAGAAAAGTATCGCGATCAGAATCATGCAGCGGCCTAAATGACCGGGTTATTTAATAACGAATGAAACCGCTGCTGTACACATTCCGCCGCTGTCCCTTTGCAATCCGCGCCAGACTGGCAATCAAAGCCAGTGGGGTTGAAGTGGATACACAGGAAGTCAGTTTGCGCGCCAAGCCTAAAGAATTGCTCGAATGCTCGCCGAAAGGCACGGTGCCGGTGCTAAGGTTTGCGGATGGGCGCGTGCTTGAGCAAAGCCTGGATATCATGCAATGGGCATTGTCCCAGAATGATCCGGAACATTGGCTGGCTGATGACCCGGAAGTAGTGGCTGAGTCCATGTCACTGATCAAACACAATGACGAATCATTTAAACCGAAGCTGGATTTGTATAAATATGCGGTGCGATTTCCACAGTACTCTGAAGCTTATTATCGCGAGCAGGCCGAGCCTTTTCTGGCCGATTTAAATGCGCGCTTGAGTAACGATAGTTACTTGCTGGCGGGCCGGTATACGCTGGCGGATATGGCAATCTTTCCGTTCATCCGGCAGTTTTGCAATGTCAATCCGGATTGGTTTTATGCATCAAAATACCAGCATCTGATTCGATGGCTTGATGGTTTGATCGGATCGGCGTTATTTCACCGAGTGATGCAGAAACAAGATTGATCGTTCACCAGTATTGCGCGGAAAACAATTCTGTTGCTGATTCCGTATCAGATGATACTTTGGTTAATATCCTGATTCAGCTTATCGCTAAAGAAATGATAAAGGACAGCAAGAATAAACCTGCTGTCCTTGCGAATCATGAATGAAGTAGTTTTAGAAGTGATTGTCCTGCGTCAAAGCGAATGTCACGGTTTTCTCCTCATTGAGTTATAATTCCAATTCTATTTAGGAACAGCATTAATAATCCAATCCCATCCGGTAATGCTGCGCATAGTTTCCTGGTTTGATTCAAGGCTTTTTAGCGCGCTCTCCAGATGTATCTCAAGCGCATCCAAACTATCGAAGGCACGGTTATGAAAGAATTTTTCCCGTAATTCATCCCACAC
>NZ_FONE01000038.1 GCF_900112825.1 Nitrosomonas sp. Nm166
CAGCTTGGTGCCTGATAGTCAAAAGCAATCAGCTCTATGCCATCATCCAGTGCCACCAGTTCGTTTCTTCCACCAATGCTCTTTGTAATGGCTGGTTGAGACGCAGAGCAATCAGATAATGCATGCTGCGTTGATCTAAATCATCCAGAAATACATGCTCACTAAAACCACTATCTGCCCGAAGCAACGCAACCCGTTTGCCAGCCAGCTTATCCAAACTGTCATCCAGGAAGGCTAGTGCATTATTGGCATTATGGCTGTTGCCTGGTCGCAGCCATAGATTGGCTACCATACGAATATCTGAAACAAAGGCCATCAAAGGATGGTGAGAATAGCGCCCGCGCTTGCGCGGGTTGTAGCCTCGTGCCGCCCCTTCTTGCTGACCATAGCGTGTCATCACCGTTGAATCCAGATCCAGTGTCAAACCATCAACTTGAAGATTGCTAAAAAACCAGCGGTACAATTCACCAAATACCCGCATGTTCATGCCTTGATCAAACTTCCTAAACAACCGCATAATTGCTTTGAAATTGGCCATACGTTTGAAACCGAACAGCTTCAAACCCTCCGGAAGAAAAACATGCACCAATCAAATTACCCTAATTCACCAAATTATCCTTATTTCTAACAACTTATTCTAATGGCTTCCATTAGAAAATTCCTCTAATGGAAAATTTGGGTTTAAGGCAGTAACTTCCGAAGCTGGAAAAAATCTGGGCAGGCCTCTGTTGGAAACATTATTGCAGGGTGCACCGGCTGACATTATCGCGGTGCGTGGCAACCCGTTTTTGAGGTTTAAATTGTTGGAATATCCCGACCTGGTTATTTCGGGCGGTCACATTATTGTGAATGAGTTTAAGAAAAACAAAGAAAATCATTAAAAGCACAGTATGAATCAATCTTCCTCAAAACTCCCGGCAAAGCCTGATCGTACTGTACCGTATTTCTGACCGGTGCGGCAGTGATAGTGATAGAACTTGTTGGTACCCGCCTGCTTGCACCCTTTTATGGTGCCTGCCTTTATGGCTGGACTTATCTCATTCTGTCACACTGATTCATCAATTCATGCTACAGAATCAAAATATTATGAATTGTTTAGATTAAACTAGCCAAATTCCTTCATCTATTTTTATTGATAGGCACTAAAAAACACGATTAATCCTCATTTGCCAAAGCAAAAGAATTGCTATGCTAAAGGCTGTCAGGTCAATCCAGACTCAAACGCAATCGATTTGTAAGTTACAATTTTTGATTGGAAATTAATCAAATCGCCATTCTAGAAGTCATGGCAGCTGATAAGGAAATTGGAATAGCGATACTGACTGATTGGATGATCAAAAGCCGTCGCCACGCTAACAACAAACACTGTCATCTACAAGTCTTCATCCTAAGCTTACTGTTGTGTCTACTTATTCATTACAAACAAAATATTCAACATTGCTACCATCTGATTCTGGAATTATAGAACATGATCATACTAATCAATACTGGCGCTCACTCTTCTATTTCAATATCTATCGATTAGTTATTAGCAGCATTCTGGTAATTATTACCTGGAAATTCCACTTTACCAGTTTCGGTTCATACCACTACTTGCTGTTTCTCTATGCGGGTTTAGGTTATGTGCTTTTTGGCAGCCTATCTATGCTGTTTATTAAATTACGACGTCCCAACTTTAGTTGGCAGTTAACCATTCAAGTGCTGGGCGATATTGTTTTTTTCTCTGTCATGCTCTATGCCAGCGGTGGTTTACAGAGCGGTTTAGGCGGCTTGTTATTAGTATCACTCGCCGGTGCCGGATTGATCAGCCGTGGCCGGATGGCGCTGTTTTTTGCATCCATTGCAACCATTAGCCTCTTACTGCAAGAAACCTATGCGTTACTCACAATTGATTTCTACTCTGCCCAATACTCACAAACAGGTCTATTAAGCATGTCGTACTTTGCAGTTGCTTGGCTAGCGCATCAATTAGCCAAGCATACGCTGGTCAGTGAGCTGCTTGCAAAAGAACGCGGCATTGATCTGGCAAATATGGCACAAGTCAATCAGCTAGTAATCCAGCATCTCCAAGAAGGTATACTGGTCGTCGATAAAAATGGAAATATCCGACAACATAATACTTATGCTGAGAAATTGCTTGGCCTGAATGCCTCCGCTAACAAAACGGAACTACTCAAGCTAGCTGATTATGTACCTGAAATAGCAGATCGACTTGCCAACTGGCAAGGTGATAGTGATATTAGTTTCGATTTATTGCGACTAAATCACAGCAATACCTTAGTCCGAACCCGGTTTCTTCCTATACGAACAGATTCTCGCAGTGGTGTTGTTATTTTCCTCGAAGATATCGGACGTATAGAGGCACAACTACAGCAATTAAAGCTTGCTGCATTAGGCCGATTAACAGCAAATATCGCGCATGAAATTCGTAATCCTCTTTCCGCTATCAATCATGCTGCTGAACTTCTGGAAGAAGAACAGCTTGCCAATAATGCAGATCCTCGTCTGATTCGCATCATTTGTGATAACACTAAGCGTCTCAGCAAAATCGTCCAGGATGTACTGCGACTGAATCGGCGCCACATTTCAAAGTTTGAGGTTATTGATGTGAAGGAGTTTATTCGTAATTTTCTTGAAGAATTTTGCCAGACCGAAAATATCAATATAAATAAGTTCATATTCAATTCTTCAAAAGGTTATTTGATTAACTTTGATCGTGATCATTTGAGCCAAGTATTATGGAATTTATGCCGCAACGCATGGAGGCACTGCCGCAAACAGGCCGGCAGTATTCACATCGAATTGTCTGCTGGAACCAATAAAAATAATGTTTACCTGGACATCATTGATGATGGGCCGGGCGTTGCACCGCAACAAATTAGAAAAATTTTTGAGCCATTCTTTACTACTGCCGCTGGTGGCACAGGTTTAGGCTTATATGTTGCTCGTGAATTGTGCGAAGCCAATCAAGCGTTATTGGAATATATTGAAGGCCCTATGGGTGGACATCTTAGAGTCATCTGCAAGAACAGTAGTATTTATGAATAGAGAGCGAACCATTCATTCACATCGGAATGCTCCTTCTCCTGCGATACTTATCGTGGATGATGAGCCTGATATTATCGAGTTGCTTGAGCTAACATTAGCCCGTATGGGAATGGAAGTTTCCAGTGCAAAATGCATCAGTGAAGCAAAAATATTATTGCACTCACGGCAGTTTCAGTTATGTTTTACAGACATGCGCTTACCTGATGGCGAAGGATTGGATCTGGTGAAATATATTGCCCACCATTGCTCAGATTTGCCTGTTGCAGTTATTACTGCATATGGCACTACAGAAAATGCCGTTGCTGCTCTAAAAGCCGGAGCTTTTGATTATTTATCCAAGCCAGTCTCGCTAAAACAGTTGCGTGATTTAGTTAAATCGGCCTTAAGCCTACCTCCGCTACAAACAGGATCTGCAGTACAAACCAAATCGAATCAGCGTGTATTGCTGGGCGAGTCTCAGCCGATGCGCCAACTCCGTGCTACTATTGAAAAGCTTTCCCGCAGTCAGGCTTCCGTTTATATCAATGGTGAGTCAGGCAGTGGCAAGGAATTGGCAGCTAGAATGATTCATGAAAAAAGCGCACGACACAAACAGGCGTTTATTGCTGTCAACTGTGGCGCCATTCCAGAGAATTTAATGGAAAGCGAATTTTTTGGTTATAAAAAAGGCGCCTTTACCGGTGCAGACAAAGATCATGATGGATTTTTCCTGATGGCTAACGGTGGCACTTTATTTCTTGATGAGGTCGCCGATTTACCATTAATTATGCAGGTCAAACTGCTTAGAGTTATTCAGGAAAAACAGGTTAGAAGACTCGGCGATACGCAGGAAAGAAATATCGATGTACGTATTATCAGTGCTACGCATAAAAAACTTGGTCATTGTGTTGAAACCGAGCAATTTCGTCAGGATTTGTATTACCGTCTGAATGTGATTGAATTAAACATGCCGGCATTGCGTGAGATGCGCGAGGATATTCACCTTATTGCAGAAGCAATTCTTGCTAAGCTATGTCAAGAAGCTGCACGCCCTCTATGCATCCTTAAGAAAGATGCGCTAACAATGCTTATGAATTATAACTATCCAGGTAATGTTCGTGAGCTTGAGAACATCCTTGAACGTACATTGGCGCTTTGCTCAGATACACAAATTGGCAAAGAAGAACTGCAATTACCCCATACTCAAAAAGAAATTTTGCAAAATACCGATAGCCTAGCGCAAGTTAGTGACCCAGGCCTGCCTTTGCAGGATTTCCTTGACAAGCTTGAGAAAGATTCCATCATAAAAGCTCTGAATCAGAGCCGATATAATCGTACAAAAGCAGCCAAAACATTGGGTATCACTGTCCGATCACTGCGTTACCGGATGGAGCGTCTGGGGTTAAATGAAAGAGCGTAAATTTACTGATCCAAGATATACCTGGCAATTAAATCACGCATCAGATTACCCAGGCTTGCCTACCCTCGAATGTGTAATCGATGACTTACCCACAAGGATGCTGCAAACAACAATACCGCCCCACCTTGATGTGAAGCTGCCAATGGAATCGGCACTACGTGCAATAAAGTCGCTATCCCCAGGCTGATCTGTATTGCCAGCATCAGCAAAAAAAGATTACACGCCAGGCGCGTCGCGCCCGACAGTTCGAACTTGCGTGACTTGAACCAGAAAAGCGGCACTGTAAAAGCCAAGAGCCAGGCAATCAAACGGTGGTCAAATTGTACGGTCGTCATGTTATCAAAAAAATTGCGATACCACGGTTCCAGAATAAAGAGGTCTGGTGGAATCAAATATCCATTCATCAACGGAAAAGTATTGTAGGCTAAACCCGCGCGAATGCCGGCGACAAAACCACCGGATAACACCATGATGAAAATCAGTATCGTTAAACCAAGGGAAAACCGTTGCAACCCTTGTATCCTTTCATTTGGTTCAGAATTAGCACTTTTCGGTGACAATAAATCCAATGCGACCCAAAACATGGCGGCAAAAATGACAAATGCCAGCCCTAAATGTGCAGTAAGGCGGTACTGACTGACATGTGGGTCATTGATCAATCCGCTCATCACCATATACCAGCCCATAAATCCCTGTAACCCGCCCAATATAAATATTCCCGTGAGTTTGATTCCAAGCGGCCGATCAATTTTCTTTTTTATCAGAAAATAGACAAACGGAATAAAAAATACCAAACCGATAAGCCGACCTAACAGACGATGAAAATATTCCCACCAGAAAATACTTTTAAACTCATCGACACTCATGCCTTTATTGACTTGCTGATATTGCGGTGTAGCCCGATATTTTTCGAGTAACACATCCCAATCCGCTTGGGTAATCGGCGGTATGGTACCGACAATCGGCTGCCATTCGACGATAGAAAGTCCTGAATCGGTCAAACGCGTAACACCGCCGACCACTATCATGGCAAATACCAGGGCACAACAAATAAGTAACCAGATCGCAATAGGTTTTTGCATAGTCATAAAAATGAAAGTTATTTCTGAAATTTAATTTAATTAATTATTGCTTTATTTAGCACGCATTAAACGCTGCTTAGTGCGCTCCCATTCTTTTTGTTTCTCGGATTCGCGTTTATCATGTTGCTTCTTCCCTTTGGCCAAGCCTATTTCCAGTTTAATCTTGCCGGTTTTGTAATGCATGTCCAGCGGAACCAGTGTATACCCGGCGCGCTCAACCTTACCGATCAGTCGCCGGATCTGCTCTGCATGCAACAACAATTTGCGTGTTCTCACCGAATCAGGGTTGATATGGGTTGAAGCCGTTTTAAGAGGGCTGATATGACACCCAATAAGATATAATTCACCGTTACGAATGATAACATAGGCTTCTTTTAACTGGACTCGACCATCACGAATGGATTTGACTTCCCATCCTTCCAGCACCATGCCTGCTTCGTACTTCTCCTCGATAAAATAATCATGAAAGGCTTTTTTATTTTGTACTATACTCATACAGGAATGAAATAGGTGGGAATCATTAAAATTTGGTGTATTTTATCAGTTTTTCAGTATTACCTCATTGATGCGGGGTGATTAACTTTTATGGCAGAAATAGAAAAAACCGTTTTGGTTGAATACTCAGCAAGCCAAATGTTTGCGCTGGTCGATAATGTGGAGGAATATCCAAAGTTTCTTCCGTGGTGCGGCGGTACTTCCGTAAATCCCCAGGATGAAGTCACTACGCATGCGACCATCAAAATTGACTATCATCATATCCAGCATAGCTTTACTACCAAAAATAAACGCTTTCCACCAGATTTGATAGAAATGAGCTTACTGGACGGTCCATTTGAACACTTGGATGGCTACTGGCAATTTATTCCTTTGTCAGAAAATGCATGCAAAATAAAATTCCGGCTCCATTACACGTTCTCTCATAAGATTCTTGAGAAATTTGTAGGCCCGGTATTTCACATGATCGCAAATAGCTTTGTGGAATCCTTTATTGATCGGGCGGAAGCGATTTATGGCAAACCATGACGATATTCTTCCGGTCGAAGTGGTTTATGCATTGCCACATACACAAGTCTTCAAAAAACTCAATGTATCTGTAGGCTGCACGGTTGAGCAGGCCCTAACATACTCAGGAATTCTAGCCCAATTTCCTGAAATCGATTTAGCCAAAAACAAATTGGGCATTTTTGGTAAATTCGCACAACTGAACACCCTGTTGCAACCTTATGATCGAATAGAAATTTACCGACCACTCATTATTGATCCAAAAGATGCCAGGAGAATGCGTGCCAAAATTAAAATATCCAACCCGTAGCATTCACGGTTTGAATCAACAATTACACTGGGGTAGGGACATCTGTTACTGCCTGCTGCTCTATCTTGCCCTGTGGCCAGTATCTTCGCCTGAGCAATAGTTCTTACTTCTATTAGAGTATGCTAATAAAACTACCTTAATTATCAGTTAGTTTTACCTTGGATTAAAGTACGACACTCCTTCGAGACACAAACTGGAAGTTTCTTTCCGATGATTAATTATGCTCATAATACTTAAATGTAGATTATGATGCATTCTGAAATCAGGCCAGACGGTTTCGCTTCATTTAAATTTGGAGAATTTAATGTCAGATATTAATGATATACAAAATGAAAATAGAACATTTTTCGCTGGACCTCAAGCTATGCAAGTGAATATCAAAATGCAACACGGCGAACATACAGGGCAACCCCTTTACTCTAATTTTGCATCAGTGCAAGCCGGACAAGGCGTCGTCATCGTAGATTTTGGATTTCTTGATCCGCAAATCATTCACGCATTAAATCGTTTGGCTCGATCAGGTGAAAAAATGCCCGATACGGTTAATGCGCGAATGTCATCCAGAATGGCAATCAGTATCGACGCAGCCAGCAATCTATCCCAGCAATTGAATCAGCTGCTTCAGAAAAAAACCTAAAAAGCTGGGTGCTTGCTTAATTCCAACAAAGATGAAATTAAACTACCGGAAACACGATATATTCATATAATAATCAATAGGAAAAAATATGGCAGAGCAAACTGGTACATTCACAGGAAATAAAGAAAACACTTCGCAATCACATGCCATGCAAGTAAAAATCAATCTGCAGCAGAGCGAACATACAAGCCAACCTTTTTACGCCAATTTTGCATCAGTGCAAGCCGGACAAGGTGTCGTCATCGTAGATTTTGGATTTCTTGATCCACAAACCATGAACGCATTCAATCGCATGATTAAATCAAGTGAAAAAATACCCGCCACTATCAATGGGAAAATGTCATGCAGAATGGCAATCAGTATCGACGCAGCCAGTCAACTGACTCAGCAATTGAACCAATTATTGCGTAGAAAAGTAAACTCGCAGATGCCCGTGGAACAGGAAAATGCCACTGATCAAACGAAAGAAAAAGCTCCGAGCGACAATTATTCGAATGGGAAAAACAATGCCCCAGAAAATAGCCAGAGTGGATTTCGATTTCCTTGGTCTAGAAAAAATTGAATCGATAAAAATTTCTCATGGTGGAAAATGGAGATTATCTTCACAACAAAACCAATCAGACGCATTCAAATTTGAATATACCTGATTGGTTGCAGATTAAGCTGAAAGATTATTACACCAGCCTAATCACTCACATCCTTTTTTCGGAAAGGAATTTTCTTAAGAATAGGAATACTCAGCAACCCGACAAGAATACCGATCAGCATCATTCCATAATTTTGTAAGTTATTATTGGTAAATGCAGTAATTTGCCGCATCATAGCGCTCTGATCAGCTTTGTCTGAGACTTTGGGCAAATCTTCAGCTTTATAAGTATCGGTTAAATTGTATGGCGTCAATCCAGGAATACTGGGTATATTTTCCCCTCCTCTTCCAACGACCAATTGCGCTTTCATTCCTTTTTCCATGTGGTGAGCAATGTCGCAATGTACCAGGAAAGTATCATCTGTTCCCGGCACAATGATGGTACCAGAAACAGTCTTAGGACCAGTCACTTCAAGATGAAACATGCCATATTTATATAAGTACTTTGGTAGACCATGCATCATAAATTGATGACGTATATTATCTTCATTGACAAAATGCCAAGTTACTTTCGCACAAGGCTTAACATTCCATTGCTGTTGATCAAATGCAAAAGTAGTGCCGGGAAATTTCGCTGCGTACTTCTTGCCCGCACGGACGGTAATTTCAACTTCTTCTGAAATGCTTTTACAGCTGCTGGGAAGTTTATCCAGATTTTGCCCCATAATCATGGTGCCTTCATGATCCATAAGGTGATCATGGTCCATGTGATGATGGTGATGAAGATCACCATGTTCTGTGGATTTAGTATCGTGAGTAGTGTGATCAATGGTATGGTCATGTTCCATCTGGTGGTCGGGCTTGGCATGCTCACCTCCATGATCTACCGCAGGGCCTCTACCTTCACTCATGCGATGACCGCTATGATCATGATCATGATCGTGATCATGCTCATGTTTCATCACGTCATGTCCACCATGATCATGGTGGACGTGCTCGTCTGATTTAGTTTGCTGCTGGGCAATTGCATTTGCGCTGAAGGCAAGCATACCTACCAGTAAGAAAGCAACCGTTGTAGTCTTAGCCATTATCGGCACCTCCTTTTGGGCTTTTTAGACGCGAAACCGCTGCCAAAGCTGTTTGTTTGATTTGCTGCCGTTTGGCAACGATCAAATAGATAAAAAGCCCTATCAGTAATCCGTATAGAATATTAAGCAATGATTTTTGGGTCGCAGCATCTAGACCCGTCTGTACGCCAGGTGAACCCAGGCTTGCCGTATCATCGAGATCCTGCCAAATAGGTAATCTTCTCTGATAATATTCCTTAGTAAAAAATTGATTTAAACTAATGCCAAAATGACTGACCTTGGGCATGCCATTCTCAGTCAGGTACGATTTGAATACGATTGAGCTTATACTGCCACCTTCAGCCATACCATTCGTAGTAAATCCTTTCTCCCGATGATCATGGAACAACCAATCACCCTCCCCATAGCTATGCTTTCCATCGTTGGTGGTGTTCAATGCGAGATCAAGGCGCTGAGCTGGGGCTATATCGAAAACATCCCGCATGATTTGCGCAGCAGGATTATGCTCTACACCATCATAATGCGTAATCGTAGCATGATGACCGTGTGTGTGTAGGGCTATCATTTCGCCACCGCTGTTTAGCACGCGCAGTTTAACTTTCTGATCAGGCTCAACGATTATGAGAGACTCTCTCAATGTGTAAGGAAATGACAAGCCGTTCAGAGTAAAGTAATCTTCTTTTGAATCAGTAATATCATAACGTTGATTCATATCGCGTGCGATCAAGCGGGGGTCATTATATTTTTGAATGATGTCACCGAGCTTTTTGTCCATCGCGTGATAATGCAGATCATATTCCTGATCAAATTGTTCACGTACAGCAACAGATGGGTGGCGAACATGACCACCGCCAATATTTAAGGTTTGCAGCCAGTTATTGGGTCTGTTTTCTTCAACAATGATAATCCCGGCTAACCCCAGCGCTATATGGGTATGAGCCTGAACATGACAGTGATAAAACATGGTGCCTGATTGGCGTGGCTGAAATTCATAGATTTTCCGTCCGCCTGGCATCAATTCCACTTCACTGGTTTGCGGTACACCATCATTGCCGCCGTACACATGATGTGAGAATGGATGGTCTACACCGTGTAAATGTATACTGTGGGGAAAATAATGCGTATTTTCCAGCACAATTTGCACAATATCACCCTGCTCAACGCGAATAACTGGTGAAGGAAGTCTGAGCAGTGGATTAGCCCTGACGCTCTCAAAATTCTCTGTCGACATCCCGCTGGTTTTTGGAGCAAATACCCAGGCACCTGGCTGTATGCCAGGCGCGATATCGAAAGTTGGAATCAGCCCTGGGAAATCGGGAGATCGGCCATTCAATTCTATGACTTCCAGCTTGATGATGATTCGATCGGGATCACCATCGCCATCCAAATCATCAGTTTTAATGATGGCATCCGGTGAAAGCCCCGTTTTCATCAGAGTTTCCATCGATATATTATTGGTTCCCTTGACCGCTGCTGCAATCCAGGCGGGATTATCGGGGCTGCATCCAGGCGATGCCTCAATTTTGACCCCTTCAATTTCCTGAGCTTCTCGCCATGAAGGTGAAATTTTCGGATCACACATCGGCTCAGAGTTTAATGCTGCCGGATCAACTTTTACTGTTTCCGGCAGCTTCAGAGAAGCCTGAGCAATGATCGATGATAACATGATGTAGAAAGTCAATATGGCAATAAAAATATGAATAGGCATATCAACGCACCTTTAAAATTTGTCTCATATAAAATAGTAGAATTGGTCAGATCATATTGTTCTGATTTTTTTACGACCGGTCTCAGTTAGTTGTTAATAAATTGGATATGACAGATCTGCAGGTACAACAAATTCGTATAACAGAGTATCTGTAGGCAGGTAAGTTATGAATATATCTGTGCAATACTTCTATATTATCCGTCAGGCTATCATCTCAATTATTATACAGAACCCTCTTATGTTTTTGTGGTTTTTCCGCAGACCACCGAATTGCGGATCTTCAGCTTATAAAACTAGAGGTTTATCCGGGTAATTTTATAATTTCATCGGCACCGATATCGAACTAATTTCTATACTTAAAACGGAATAATGCAATGCACACATCGGCAAGGAAGCGATGCACTTTTTTTTCCTGTTACTGGCTGGTAAGTTTGTTTTTGAATGGGTGTGCGGATAACGAAGTATATACGGCATCTCCTGTTGATAGAGCCATTGCAGTCACATTCATCATTGCAGAGCCGGTCAATATGCCCGGTAGCCTGGAAACGATTGCACAGACAGAAGGTGCGAAAGAAATCGAAATTCGGCCACGGGTGGGAGGTATTCTGCTTAAGCGACTTTATGCAGAGGGTATGGCAGTTGAAGCTGGACAACCATTATTTCTGATTGATCCGGAGCCTTTTCAGAATGTTTTGGCAGAAGCCCAAGCAGGATTGCTTGAACAGAATGTCCGGGTCATGCGTGCCCGAAGTGAAGAAAGCCGGCAACGGCAATTACTCGATGCAAACTTTGTTAGCCAACGTGCTTATGATGCGTCAAAAGCAGATTTGGCTGTTGCAGAAGCTGCCCTACAAGCAGCTAAGGTTCGTGTTCAGCAGGCAGAACTCAATCTTTCTTACACCACCGTCAAAGCACCTGCCCATGGCGTGACCGGCCGTTCGCTTGTATCCGTCGGCACCCTGGTATCCGCCAATAACAGCTTGCTGACAACACTCACTCAGCTATCGCCAATATGGGTACGTTTTAGTTTCTCAGACAGTGAAGTAGCGCGATTAGGCGGACATCTAAACGATAAAAATGTACATAGCGTAACAATGGTTTTACCTGATGGATCCGAGTACTCGCAGACAGGCAAAATCAACTTTGCCGCTAGTAAAATTGACCCATTACTTGGAACCCAGCAATTACGGGCAACTTTTGATAATACCGGCCAGCAAATTTTGCCTGGTCAATTTGTCCGAATAAGAATTACTGCGGGGGAATCGAGACAGGTCTACCTAGTACCTCAGGTTGCAGTACTGACTTCGGATCTAAACAGGTATGTTTATGTCATCAATAAAAACAATGAGGTCATTCAGCGCCCGGTCATTGCGGGTGACTGGATTGGTAAAGATTGGGTTATTCTGGATGGTTTGCATGCAGGTGATAAAGTCGTTGTAGACAATCTCATCAAACTAATGCCTGGAAAAATAGTTGATCCTCAATTACGTGCTATTCCACCCTCTTAATCAAATACCGTTTCATCAATAAATAGCGAGGCGCATATGGTCAATTTTTTTATCGCACGACCGATTTTTGCCTCAGTTTTATCGATCATCATTGTTCTGGCTGGACTAGCTGCTGTGACGCAATTACCGATTGAACAATATCCGAAGATAACACCTCCCACGGTCATCGTAACAGCAACTTTTCCCGGTGCCAGCGCTGAAACCATCATAAAAACTGTTGCCGCTCCGATTGAGGAAAAACTCAGCGCCATTGAAGGCTTGCTGTACTTTAGTTCAAGCGCTGATTCAAGTGGCCGGTTAACAATTACTATCACATTTGAGATTGGAACCGATATTGATCGTGCTACTTTCAATGTCAGCAATGAAATCAATACAGCATTGGCGCGTTTACCTGACGAAGTAAGACGCACGGGTATCACCATTCAAAAGCGTTCCAATGATCTGTTACTGGTTTTTGCGGTGACTTCTAAAGATCCCAGGCATACACAGCTGTTTCTAAGCAATTTTATTACGAGCAATATTCTGGATGACTTAAGACGCATAAGCGGCGTTGGTGAAGCGAGAATCTTTGGAGCACAGGATTACTCCATGCGCATATGGTTGCGGCCAGACCGAATGGCGCAGCTGGGTATTACCGCTACGGATGTCGCAAATGCCATTCGAACGCAAAATGCGCAGCAAGCAATCGGAAAAATTGGTCAGGAACCAGCATTAGCTGATCAACAATTGGTTTACACCGTCACCGCCAAAGGACGGTTATTAGAACCAGAGCAATTTGAAAATATTATCTTGCGCTCGGGAGGAGCACATGGTGTGCTTTATCTCAAAGATGTCGCGCGCATAGAACTTGGTGCGCAAGACTATGCGACCCGCACATTGCTCAATGGTGAACCCGGTTTAGGAGTTGGTATTTTTTTGCGCACCGGCGCCAATGCTCTGGAAACATCAGCAGTGGCTAAAGCCAGGATGGATGAGCTGAAGCACTATTTCCCCGAGGGTGTGCAGTACGTGATTTCTTATGATACCAGCCTATTTGTTAAAGCATCCATTTGGGAAGTGGTAAAAACCCTGGGAGAAGCCATGCTGCTGGTAGTCCTGGTTGTTTATCTGTTTTTGCAAAACTGGCGTGCCACATTGATTCCAGTCATCGCCATACCGATTTCTTTGATTGGTACTTTTGCTGGACTATGGCTGCTGGGTTACTCGATCAACACCCTAACCCTCTTTGCAATGGTGCTTTCGATTGGTATCGTCGTTGATGATGCGATCGTTGTGCTGGAAAATATTGAACGTTTAATGACACAAGAAAAACTACCACCGATGAACGCAGCCTTCAAAGCAATGGAACAGGTATCCAGTGCGGTTGTGGCCATGACGATGGTACTGGCAGCCGTTTTCATACCCGTTGCTTTTCTAGGCGGCATAGCTGGGGCACTGTATCAGCAGTTTGCGGTAACAATCGCTGTAGCCGCCGTTATCTCCGGTATTGTCGCCTTAACATTGACTCCTTCCTTATGTGCATCGCTACTGGCACCCGCTCATCGTCAAGCGGCTTTTTTTACTTGGTTTAACAGGCATTTTGAGCATCTGCGAGGATTTTATGTCGGTATGGTGAGCTTGAGCCTTCGCCATGCTACGAGAAGTGTACTGATCTTTCTGATAATGATTATTGGCCTAATTTATCTGGTAAGAAATATTCCAGATAGCTTTGTTCCACCAGAAGATCAAGGTTATGTTATTGCGTCAGTCATATTGCCCGATGGAGCAACGCTTGCAAGAACGATCCAAACGGCAAGCGCCATTAATACTGAGATGGCAAAAGAGCCTGCAGTGGCTTTTCAGTTTGCGGTCAATGGACTGGATTTTATTGGTGGTGGTAACAAAACCAACGTAGCAACCTTGTTTGTACGTTTGAAAGACTGGTCAGAACGCGCCACTACCGCTACCGATATTGTCAATAAGCTATCTCTGGTTGGCGCGCAACAACCCGATGGCTTGGCTATTGCTTTTAATCCACCGGCCATTCGCGGTTTGGGCAATACGGGTGGGTTCGAGTTCTACGTTCAGAGCCGCACAAATTCAGATACCGCGCAATTGGCTGGTGTAGTGAATGATTTTATGCACACCTTGAAACAGGAACCCAGATTGGCAACGGTCAATACTTTTTTGAGATCATCGGTTCCGCAATATTTTATTGAAGTGGATGAAGCTAAAGCTATTGCGCAAGGCGTTTCGGTTGCAGATATCTATACTACACTGCAGAGCACCATGGGATCATTTTATGTCAATGATTTTAACCGCTCCGGCCGGACATATCGCGTGCAACTGCAGGCCGAAGCCACCTATCGCATGAAACCTGAGGACCTAGGAAAAGTATATGTACGCTCAGAATCCGGCGCCATGATTCCCTTGTCAGCATTGAGCAAATTAAAACCTATCGTGGGCGCCGAGCAATTGGAACGATTCAATGGATTGTTAGCGGCAAAAATAGTGGGAAGTGCCACACGCGGTATCACCTCCGGTGAAGCCATTGCATTGATCGAAAGTATTGCAAGAACATTGCCGGATGGCTATCAGATCGCCTGGACCGGTGCAGCATTTCAGGAAAAAAAAATGGGTTCAGCAGCTATTTTTGCTTTCAGCCTGGCTGTCGTGATGGTTTTCTTGATTCTGGCAGCGCAATTTGAAACCTGGGCACTGCCGCTGGCTGTCATTATGGCTATTCCTTTTGCAATGGTAGGTGCTTTAGTAGCGATTTTGTTACGTGATATGCCCAATGACGTTTATTTTCAGATAGGCATGGTCACGTTAATCGGGCTGACAGCAAAAAATGCGATTCTACTGGTTGAGTTCGCAAGCCAGAGAATGAAACAAGGTATCGATGTTACACAGGCAGCCATCCAATCAGCGCAACTTCGTTTCCGGCCTATCGTCATGACTTCTATGGCTTTCATATTGGGTGTTGTGCCTCTGGTGATTGCAACCGGCGCTGGTTCAGCGGCACGGCAATCGATGGGAACAGGCGTTTTTGGCGGAATGATTATGGCAACTACTGTTGCGACAATATTTGTGCCGTTATTCTTTTCCTGGCTGGTTAAAAAACCCCGCAACTCGGAGGTGGACCAAGCGCAATAAAGCAACCAGCACTACTATTATCAAAATCTGTTAAAAAGACTCAAGACAACTAGTTTCAACAGTGCGGATTATCAGTACTACAGGCAATTCAGCTACAATCACAGGTATGACTTTAAGCAAAACGAAAATACTCCAGCCTATCCAGAAAAAATTGGAGGATATCAATATTATCTTAATCGGTATGATGGGTGCCGGGAAAACAACCATTGGTAGAGCATTAGCAAATTCTCTGGGTAAAGAATTTGTCGATTCTGATCATGAAATCCAGGAACGTACCGGTGTAAAAATTCCAGTGATATTTGAGATTGAAGGTGAAACTGGCTTTCGTAAACGAGAATCTGAAGTGCTGACTGATCTGGTTAAGAAAGATAACATCATTCTGGCTACCGGTGGCGGTGCAGTTCTGAGTCCAGAAAATCGTCAATTACTGAAGCGGAGCGGAATCGTTATCTACCTGCGGGCATCGGTTAATGATTTATATCGACGTACTCGGCACGATAAAAATCGACCTCTTCTTCAAACCCAAAATTTATTTGCAAGATTAAATGAACTTTATATTCAGCGCGATGCTCATTATCGCGAAACTGCGCATATCATTATCGATAGCGGAAAACAAGGCGTACGCCATTTGGTACAAAAACTTATCAATAAACTAGTTTCTATTAATCTTGATCTTTTCCAACTCCATGATACCCCCAATATGATGCAAACCATTTCGGTAGACTTTACCCCGTCCTCAGAAAAACGCAGCTATCTGATACATATCGGACATGGCATTCTGGAACGAGTTGACTTGATCTTATCCTGCTTGCCACAAAAACGTGTTGCCATCGTAAGCAATACTACCATTGCCCCGCTATACCTGGAGAAATTACGCGCCGCTCTAGAAAAACATGGGGTTATTTCTGTTCCTATTATTCTGCCCGATGGTGAAGTCCATAAAAATTGGGAAACTTTAAATCTGATTTTTGATGCGCTGCTTCAAAACCACTGTGAAAGAAATACTGCTATATTGGCACTTGGTGGCGGCGTGATCGGTGATCTTACCGGATTTGCAGCGGCAACCTACTTGCGCGGCGTGCCGTTTATCCAGATACCCACAACCTTACTGGCACAGGTTGATTCCTCAGTAGGGGGTAAAACAGGCATCAATCACCAACTGGGTAAAAATATGATTGGTGCCTTTTATCAGCCGCGCATGGTATTGGCAGATAGCGCCACCTTGAATACTTTGCCTGATAGAGAATTGCGCGCAGGTCTTGCTGAGATTATCAAGTATGGATTGATCCGTGATCCTGCTTTCTTTGATTGGTTGGAACAAAATATGCATCGTTTATTGGCACGTGACCCAGTGACGCTGAATAAAGCGATTCAACGCAGCTGTGAAAACAAAGCTGAAATAGTGGCCGCCGACGAAAAAGAAAAGGGTATACGCGCTTTGCTGAATCTGGGTCATACGTTCGGTCATGCCATTGAAAATGGAATGGGCTATGGTGTCTGGCTACATGGAGAAGCAGTGGCAGCGGGCACTGTACTGGCAGCTGAACTATCCCGCCGCATGAAGCTGATCAATGAGGGGGATGTCAACCGTATACGCAAGATTTTTATACAAGCCGGATTACCGGTTACTGCACCTAAAATGCCACCAGAAAAATATTTGCAACTGATGATGCTGGACAAAAAAGTGGATGCGGGCAAAACACGCTTTATACTTCTGAACCGCATTGGTGAGGCGGTAATGCGAGCTGATATCCCGCCAGCACTACTTACCGAGACGATTTTGACTTGCATGACCGATGAATAAGCTGGCTGTGTATGCCGTATCTTCTCATAATTCACAGGGACGCAGGATTCATGAAGGATTACCTGCCGGCCGTAGTGAGTTCCAGCGTGACCGGGACCGAATCATCCATTCCGCAGCCTTTCGCCGCTTGGAGTATAAAACTCAGGTTTTTGTGAATCACGAAGGGGATTTATTTCGCACACGCCTTACACATAGCCTGGAAGTTGCACAGATAGGACGGTCGATTGCAAGAAACCTGTGTTTGAATGAAGATCTGGTTGAAGCAATTTCTCTTGCGCATGATCTGGGACACACGCCGTTTGGACATGCCGGCCAAGAAGCATTGAATGATTGCATGAGAGATTACGGTGGTTTTGAACATAACCTTCAATCCTTGCGGGTTGTGGATGTGCTAGAAGAACGATATGCAGCTTTTGATGGTCTTAATCTCTGTTATGAAACGCGGGAAGGCATACTCAAGCATGTTGCCAAAAAGAATACAGAAAAACTGGGCGAACTCGGAGAGCGCTTTCTGCAGCACAAAAGACCTTCCTTGGAAGCGCAGCTGGCAAATTTCTCAGATGAAATCGCCTATAACAATCATGATGTGGATGATGGCTTGCGCTCAGGTCTGATAACGCTGAATCAAATGGAACAAGTCTCTATTTTCTCGCGCCATTTAACACAAGTAAAAAATAATTATTCCACGCTCTCAGAGCGTCGCATGGTTTACGAAACTGTTCGCAGTATGATTAACACATTAGTTACTGACCTAACCCAGCAAAGCACTCTCAATATCAAGAATGCGAGTATTGATAGCCTCGCTGCTGTACGTAGCGCGCCACCACTGATCGGTTTTAGCTCGCAGATAAAAAAGGAACAGCAAGAATTAAAAAAGTTCTTGCATGACAATCTTTATCGGCATTTTCGCGTCGCGCGTATGAGCAATAAAGCACGTCATACCATACAGAGATTATTTGCGGCTTTTAGCTCGGAAATCCAATTGCTGCCTGCCGAATATCAGAAAAAGTTTGACCAGGAAGGCCACCAGGTGATTGCCGACTATATTGCCGGCATGACTGACCGCTATGCAATTAAAGAATATCAGCGTTTGTTTACAATTGCCGAAAACTAAATTCTCTTTATTCTTAGCCAGAAATCCATTTCCGGTAATAGATGTGCTTCTCTACCACATCGGTAATAGCCGGAATGATTATTCGCTGGTAATATGATTACTTAGAAAAAGGTTAATATTTGCTTAGCGACGGCCTTTTTAAAAAACAATAAGATATAGGCTTATTTTAATGACAAAACTCAAAAACGATACATTACTATGCGCATTGCTGAAGCAGCCTGTTGAATACACACCAGTCTGGCTCATGCGCCAGGCAGGCAGATATTTGGCGGAATATAATGCAACCCGCGCTCGTGCAGGAGATTTTCTTTCGCTATGCAAGAATCCCGCTTTTGCTACTGAAGTGACATTGCAACCACTGGCACGCTTTCCGCTGGATGCAGCAATATTATTCTCGGATATTCTGACAATTCCTGATGCAATGGGATTAGGGTTGTATTTTTCGCAGGGCGAAGGGCCCATGTTTGAACGTCCTTTACGTGAGGAAAAAGAAATTCATGCCTTGACAATCCCGGATCCCGATACAAAATTGCGCTATGTAATGGATGCTGTTTCAGAAATTCGCAAAGCGCTGGATAATCGGGTGCCGCTGATTGGTTTCTCGGGTAGCCCTTTTACACTCGCATGCTACATGGTTGAAGGTCGTGGCGGTACTGAATTTCGCGAAATAAAAACCATGCTATACCAACGTCCCGAATTGCTGCATCACATCCTTGAGGTGAATGCAAAAGCTGTGATGGCTTATCTTAATGCACAAATAGAATCCGGTGCGCAAACTGTAATGATTTTTGACACTTGGGGTGGCACACTTTCGGATGCGGCTTATAAAGAATTCTCGTTGCACTATATTCAGCAGATTATTGCTGGATTAAAACGTGAACAGGATGGTATGCAAGTGCCGAGTATCGTTTTTACCAAAGGTGGTGGTTTATGGCTGGAGGCCATTGCAAATATTGGTTGCGATGCAGTTGGCTTAGACTGGACAATCGATATTGGTGAAGCACGCCGTCGAGTAGGAGATAAAGTTGCTTTGCAGGGTAATCTTGATCCTTCAGTACTTTTTGCTTCACCCGAAGTCATCGCCTCAGAAGTTGAAAAGGTACTTGCCAGTTATGGTAACGGGAGCGGTCATGTCTTTAATCTGGGGCATGGCATTTCTCAGTTTACACCGCCCGAGAATGCGGCAGCTCTGGTGGAGGCTGTTCACTCATTAAGTCGTAAATTCCACTCCATGAAAACTTAAGAAAATTTGAATTATCATGTAGGTAACTCATGCATATACTGATTATTGAAGACGATCTGGCCATCGCAGCTAACCTTTATGATTTTCTGGAATCACGCGGACATAGCGCAGATGCAGCAGCAAATGGTATCGCCGGGCTTCATCTTGCTGTAACACAGCGATTTGATGCAATCCTGCTCGATTTAGGCTTGCCTGGCATGAACGGAATGACTTTGTGCCGGAAGCTACGGCAAGAATCACAGATTGACACACCGATTCTGATGTTAACAGCCCGCGACACGCTGGAAGATAAGCTGGCCGGTTTTGAGCAGGGAGCCGATGACTATCTCATAAAACCTTTTGCATTAAAGGAAGTCGAGGCTCGCTTGTTAGCACTGCACAAAAGACATATTGGTAAAGTTGCCAGCCGTAAGTTAGAATTTGACAAGCTTTCCTTTGACCCTAAAACACTTTCTATTCGGTTCGAGAACAAAAATGTGAAGCTTCCACCCAAGTGCATCCGTTTATTGGCGCTGATGATGAGTGAGCCCGGCAGGGTATTTAGTCGCGAAGAGCTTGAATTGGAAGCGTGGGAAGATGTTCAGGAAACAAGCGATACGCTGCGCAGCCATATGCATATTTTACGGCGGGCACTCACGAAAGCGGGCGGTTACGATCCCATCGAAACTGTCCATGGTCTTGGTTATTGCTTAACTTCTCGTGCTCACATTCCCGATTGAACACAGTCTGCGCTATCGTGTTGCAGTAACGCTAGCGACATTCAGTATCTTTATTGTTGGAACGCTTTGCATTATTCTCTATTTTGCTTCCGATAATATAGAAGAAGCCCACATCGAGCAAGTGATCAGAATGGAAATGGATCATCTTGTTCATCGTTATCAGGCGCATTCAGATTTTATTTCTCAAGTTGGTTCACATCTAAAAAGTTATGTTATCCATGACATGGATGACGAATTACAAATCCCTGCTTATTTAAGGGGATTGAATTCTGGTCACCATCGTATTAACTATGGTTCTGCGGATTTTCATGTCTTAGTGCACAGTATTGATGAAGTGAGGTTCCTGGTTGCTTATCGGATAGCACTTCATCAGCAGCGATTAAGCAAGCTGAGATTACTTATTCTATTATCCTGGGTGGCAGTAGTTGCTATCGCATTCGGAGTTGGCTATCTCCTTGCCGGGATATTGGTTAAGCAAGTAACCGATTTAGCTGAACGAGTCAATTTACTAGCTCCTGGAGACATTCAGGTTGGGTTACTGACCCAGCCCGATATGGACGAAGAAGTTGCACAGCTTGCAAGAGCATTGGATGATTATCAAAATCGCATTAAACGCATGCTCCAGCGAGAGCAAGAGTTCACCGCTAATATCAGCCATGAATTAAGAACTCCGATTACTACCATTCTGACCAGTTGTGAATTGTTGGTTGCAGAGCCCGATTTACCAAGCAGAGCGCATCATCGGATAAAAATGATCGAAGCCGCAGCTACGCGCATGGGAGAACAATTACAAGCCTTGTTATTTCTGGCACGAGAACAATCGCTAGGGGTGATGGAACCCGTTGCTATTGCCGAATGTGTTTTTGATGCTGTTGAACCGATATGTGCAGAAATGTATCGAAAAAAACTGGATTTTGAAGTAAGCATTGCGCCTGCAGTCACTGTGACCCTCAACCGTCAAGCTCTCCATACCGCACTGATGAATTTACTTCGAAATGCTGTGCAGTATACAGAAAAAGGCTTTATCCGCGTTGAATATCATAACCAGCGGTTATCAGTGTCAGATTCCGGCATTGGAATAGAACCAGCCTATTTACCATTACTTTATGAGCGTTTTTTTCGCGGTGCTACCCAAGGAGAAGGACTGGGCATCGGGTTGGCCATTGTCAAGAGAATCTGTGATCATTATGGCTGGCTTATCGAAGTAGATAGCACCCCTGGCAAAGGTACAACTTTTCATATTATTTTCCCTTAATCATTTGATTGATAATATTTTTATACTTCACGAATTCTTCACATTTCCTATGTTAACGTTTTGATCCTTAGAGTTTCGTAAATTTCAGACAAGAATTTCGGTTTATGTTTATTATTCTTTACTGAAACCATTCAGATAGCTTCTTCGGATTTACGATACTTTAAAGAGGGCTGCGATAAGTAAAGAATTTTTATAAGTAAAATTTATATATAATCAGGTAAATAGGGAGCATTGAATGACAACTATACAACCAGTAGTTTTATTTTTCGTATTTGGGGTTTTGGCAGGTGTAATCAAATCCGATCTAAAAATACCGGAGGCTTTATATAAGAGCTTGAGTCTTTTTCTATTAATCGCCATTGGCTTTAAAGGCGGGGTGTCGATGGCCAAGTACGAAATCATGGAGGTACTGCCTATTGCTGTCTCTATGGTTGTCTTAGCGGCACTGATTCCGCTGACGGCTTATCCGATATTGAGGTTCCTGGGTAAATTCACCCAGGCTGATGCAGGCGCTATTTCTGCTCACTATGGCTCGGTAAGTGCCGTGACTTTCGCTGTGGGTGTAGCCTTTCTGGCTGCAAAAGATGAGTATTCCGAAGGCTATATGGTGCTGATTATGGCGCTGATGGAGATACCCGCACTGGTAACCGGCACGATCCTGGCACGTGCAGGTGCTGGCGGCGAGAAAACCAAATGGGGCAAGTTGATGCACGAAATTCTGACTGGTACAAGTCTCTATCTATTGATAGCTGGCGTGATTATTGGGTACTACGCCGGTGTGGTGAAACTTGTATCGCCGCTGGATAAAATGTTTATGGACTTGTTTATGGGCGTGCTGGCCTTCTTCCTGTTGGAAATGGGTTTACTGGCAGCATCACGGTTGAAGGCGGTTATTGACAAAGGTATATTCATCATCGCATTTGGTATACTGTTCCCGTTAACGGCTGGAGTTTTTGGTGCTTACCTGGGCTGGATATTTGGCTTGTCAGAGGGTGGTACCATGTTATTGGCTGTCTTGTATGCGAGTTGTTCCTATATCGCTGCTCCTGCAGCTATGCGGATTGCCGTACCAGATGCGGATCCTGCACTCTCAATAGGCGCTTCGCTTGGTGTGACTTTCCCCTTTAATATATTCGTTGGTGTACCGATTTACTGGGAGATGGCGCATTGGTTTCATGGCATCCCAGTATAGAAACTATTAAATTTTATTTAATAATTATCTAACCTTTTTGGAAAAATTTATGAATAACACAATCGCAATGAAAAGATTCGAGATCGTTATCGGAATAGAACAGCTCGATCAGTTAATGGAATTGATAGAAAGAAATGAAACACGTGGATATACTGTTATCAAAAATGTAGGTGGCTATGGATCGCGTGGTGTGCGGGATCCTGATGATGTTTTGCTGGAACAGGAGAATGTTATGGTTGTTCTAGCCTGTAAAGAAGATCAGGCGCAAAAGTTACTTAATGAATTGAGGCCAGCGATGAAGAAATTTGGCGGTATGTGTCTGGTTTCAGATTGTAACTGGGTTGAAGGACCTATAGTTTCATAGCTTAAATTATTGTCTATCATACGCGCGATTTAAAGTAATGATCGCGCGTATGCCACAGATTAAGCATGCTATTCTTTAGGTTAATTTCAGAGTCAGGATTTTGGAAACTTGTGAATATCTAATCCCGTCAGAATTCTCAAATTATCTCTGAATTATTTAAAAATAACTGATAGTCAGTCAGAAATAATAGCTATTAGTTACTCTGAAATTCTGGAAATTACTCTATTCAATGCTTGATTACATTTTCTATTAGCTTATCTTCAGTATTTGATTGCAAAGATGGCTGCGTAATTGAAACAGGAAGCAACTCTGGTTTATGTTCCAATGCTAAGTCAAGCACTTGGTCTATCCATCTGACGGGATAGATAGTCAGTTGATTTTTGACATTTGCTGGAATATCGGTTAAATCCTTTACATTTTTTTCAGGAATAATTGCTACCTTAATACCACCGCGATGAGCAGCTAATAATTTCTCCTTTAAGCCACCTATTGGAAGCACTTCTCCTCTCAAAGTAATTTCACCAGTCATAGCCACATCCGCTCTCACAGGAATATTTGTCAGAACCGATACCATTGCGATACAAATTCCAATACCAGCACTTGGCCCATCCTTGGGTGTGGCGCCTTCGGGAAGATGGATATGAATATCATTTTTTTGATAGAAATCTTCCGGTATACCCAATGAGTGGGAACGACCTCGAACCACAGAAAGCGCAGCCTGAATAGATTCCTGCATTACCTCGCCCAATTTGCCCGTAGTGATGGTTTTTCCTTTTCCAGACAATACAACAGCTTCAATAGTTAATAGCTCGCCACCAACTTCAGTCCAAGCCAAACCAGTTACTTGCCCAACTTGGTTCTTTTCTTCAGCAATACCGTATGTATAACGCCTTACCCCTAAGAACTTGTCCAGATTACGAGATGTAACAACTACTTTGTTCTTTCCTTTCTTAAGTAGCATCGCTTTTACAGCTTTCCGGCAAATCTTTGAAATTTCTCGCTCCATTGCCCTTACCCCAGCTTCTCTGGTGTAATAGCGAGCAATATCCTGAAGCGCTGAATTTGAAATTATTAATTCATTTTCCTTGAGGCCATGATTCTGCATCTGTTTAGTTAATAAGTAACGCGTGGCTATATTCAGCTTCTCGTCTTCTGTATACCCTGACAACTGAATTACCTCCATACGATCAAGCAACGCTGGGGGTATGTTTAGCGTATTTGCAGTTGCTACAAACATGACATCGGATAAATCGTATTCCACTTCAATGTAGTGATCAACAAATGTATTATTTTGTTCTGGATCAAGAACTTCCAATAGGGCAGATGCCGGATCTCCACGAAAATCCATTCCCATCTTATCCACTTCGTCTAGTAAGAACAATGGATTTCTAACTCCCACCTTACCCATATTATGCAAGATCTTACCGGGCATTGATCCAATATAGGTTCTTCGATGGCCGCGAATCTCAGCCTCATCTCGCACGCCACCCAGTGACATACGCACAAATTTTCTGTTTGTAGCGCGTGCAATGGATTGCCCCAATGAGGTTTTACCAACACCTGGCGGACCCACGAGACAAAGAATAGGTGCTTTTAATTTGTTTACCCGTTGCTGAACAGCTAGGTATTCAACAATTCGTTCCTTGACTTTCTCCAAGCCATAATGATCCTTCTCAAGTGCTGCTTCCGCGGCTTTTAGATCATAACTAATTTTGCTTTTCTTTTTCCATGGCAGAGCCACGAGTGCATCGATATAATTACGAACTACTGTTGCTTCCGCAGACATAGGAGACATCAAACGAAGTTTTTTTAATTCTGATTCAGCTTTAGCATGTGCCTCTTTAGGCATCTGAGCAGCTTGTATTTTTTTCTCAATTTCCTCAATATCCGCGCCGTCTTCACCTTCACCTAATTCTTTCTGGATGGCTTTTACTTGTTCGTTAAGGTAATAGTCACGTTGACTCTTTTCCATCTGACGTTTAACTCTACCGCGGATACGCTTTTCTACTTGCAAGATATCCAATTCGGTTTCCAATAACCCTAATAAGTGTTCTAGGCGTTTGGATATATCAAAAATTTCCAGGACTTCCTGTTTTTGCTCAAGTTTTAATGGTAAGTAGGCAGCAATAGTATCTGCCAGACGCCCTGCATCATCTATGCCATTGAGTGAAGTAATAATTTCTGGTGGAATTTTTTTATTCAGTTTCACATATTGATCGAATTGGGTCAGAATGGCGCGCCGCATTGCTTCAGCCTCGGAATTGTTACTTGTATCAGTCGAAACTTGTAACGCTCTGCCAGTAAAATGAGTTTCAGAGTCAATTAATTCCAGAATACGGGCACGATAATTACCTTCTACCAGGACCTTAACGGTACCATCAGGTAGCTTCAGCATTTGTAATAAACTGGATACACTACACACATCATAGAGATCCCCAGGCGCAGGATCATCTTTAGATGCAATTTTCTGAGCAACAAGTAGAATGTTTTTATTCGATTCCATTGCAAGCTCAAGTGCTTTAATAGATTTCTGTCTCCCAACAAATAGTGGAATAACCATATGTGGAAAAACAACCACATCACGTAACGGTAAAAGCGGCAATATCAATTGTTCAGAATGATCATTCAAAGAGGTCATATTTACTCATCTATAAAATTTCACAACTCGCTAGCTAATAAAGTATGTACATCAATCAGAAATTCAAGGTAAAAATATTTTAAACATACGCCAGCACGTCTCCATCAAACGGAAAAACAATCAAAATAGAAGAATAAATACACATTTTATTTTATTCAAACAAATTGTTATTAGCCCATTACTTGGAACGTTTAGCAATTTTTGGCTGATCCGAGAAAATTAATATGGGTTTAATATCGTCATTGACTGAATTATAATCGATGACTACTTTAGTAATATTTTCTAATGATGGAAGATCATACATAATATCTAATAGAATTTCTTCCAGAATTGAACGCAAACCGCGTGCACCCGTTTTACGCGTTAAAGCTCTTCTCGCAATTGCTTTGAGAGCCGGCTCCCGAAATTCGAGCTCAACGCCTCCTTCCATATTGAACATCTTCCAGTACTGCTTGACGAGCGCATTCTTAGGCTCTGTTAGAATCTGAATTAACGCAGCTTCATTGAGCTCTTCTAATGTTGCGACCACAGGCAAACGTCCAACAAATTCAGGAATCAAGCCAAATTTAACTAAGTCTTCTGGTTCTACCTGCTGTAGAACCCTATTTATATCCTTCTTGTTATGGCTTTTCACATCAACCCCAAAGCCGATTCCACCCTTCTCGGTGCGCGCTCTGATCACTTTGTCAAGACCATCAAATGCACCGCCACAAATAAATAAAATATTCGTAGTGTCTACTTGAATAAACTCCTGGTTAGGATGTTTTCGTCCTCCCTGAGGAGGAACCATCGCAATGGTGCCTTCTACTAATTTCAGTAGTGCTTGTTGTACGCCTTCCCCTGACACATCACGTGTAATGGATGGGTTATCTGATTTGCGTGAGATCTTATCAATCTCATCAATGTACACAATGCCACGTTGCGCCTTTTCAGCGTCATAATTACATTTCTGAAGCAATTTCTGGATAATGTTTTCTACATCCTCACCCACATAGCCTGCTTCAGTTAAGGCTGTAGCGTCTGCAATAATAAAAGGTACATCCAAAAGTCGAGCTAGAGTCTGCGCAAGCAGTGTCTTACCTGAACCAGTCGGCCCAATAAGTAGGATATTGCTCTTTGAGAGTTCAATATCCTCTGTTTCGCCTGGCTTCACTACATTTCTCAGACGCTTATAATGATTATAAACCGCAACAGACAGTATTTTTTTTGCTGATTCCTGTCCGATCACATATTGATCAAGAATTTGACAAATTTCACGAGGTACAGGCAAAGTTGACTTAACCAGTTTTGTTCCTTCATCACCTTGCATTTCTTCCCGAATGATATCATTACATAAATCGATACATTCATCGCAAATGAATACGGAGGGGCCTGCGATAAGTTTTCTTACTTCATGCTGGCTTTTGCCGCAAAAAGAACAATAAAGAAGTTTCTCGCCACTAGCTTTGTCTGGCATATCTCTATCCCACAGTAATTGAGTTAAATTCCCTGCTTAAAAATTTTACAAGCATACACTTAATTTGAACTTTCATCCCTTTGCGCTAATACGGCATCAACCAGCCCATACTCTACTGACTCGACTGCACTCATGAAATTATCACGATCAGTATCTTTTTCTATATCCGCCACTGGACGCCCCGTATGCTTTGCCATAATCTCATTTAAACGAGCTTTAAGAAATAAGATCTCACGTGCATGTATTTCAATATCAGAGGCTTGTCCTTGAAAACCACCCAGTGGTTGATGGATCATCACACGTGAATTTGGCAAACAGTAACGCTTGCCTTTTGCTCCCGCAGCTAATAATAATGCCCCCATACTTGCCGCCTGACCAATGCATAAAGTACTGACATCCGGCTTAATATATTGCATTGTGTCATAAATAGCCAAGCCGGCAGATACCATGCCACCCGGGGAATTAATATAAAAGTGAATATCTTTCTCTGAATTCTCTGACTCTAGAAATAGAAACTGCGCAACGACCAAATTTGCACTTGCTTCCGTAACAGGGCCTACCAAAAATACTACCCTTTCCTTTAATAAGCGCGAATAAATATCATAAGCGCGCTCGCCCCGCCCGCTCGTTTCTATCACCATAGGAATGAGACCCAAATTCCTAGGTTCTAGATCACGCAGACTATCAAATGGTTGCGTCATTTGCGGATATCCCCATCAACTCATCAAATGTTATAGTTTTATCAATTAAATTTATTTTGTTAAGCACCCAATTTACCACATTCTCTTCCAATGCCAATGATTCGGCTTCTTGCAGACGCTCTGAAGAAGCATAATGCCATTTGATTACTTGCTCGGGGTTTTCATAACTTTGCGCTGCATCTTCTATGATGCTGCGAACCTGCTCGCGTGTAGCTTTTAGCGCATGCACTTTTACAAGTTCTGCCAGAATCAAACCTAACTTAACTCGATATTCTGCTTTTTCTTTAAAAAGATCCGGCGTAAGAGAGATTCCTCTACTTTTCATTCCACGCGCTTCAAGATTACTTTTTGCGTTCTGCATTAATTGCTCTATTTCTTGATTAATTAAAACGCTGGGCGCTTCGATCTGGGTCGTATCTAATAACAACTGCATGATTTGTTCTTTGACCTTTGATCTGATTCGCTTCGAAACTTCGTGTTCCAGATCCCGTTGAATACTTTCGCGCAATTTTTTGATATCCCCATCAGAAATACCGAGTGACTTAGCAAAGTCAGCATTCACATCTGGCAATACAGGTTCTTCGAGTTCATTAAGTTTTACTTCAAATATAACGGTTTTGCCGGCGACTTCTTTACCATGATAATCTTCTGGAAAAACAACTTCAAATGATTTATTATTCCCTACCCTCATACCCATAAGTGAAGTTTCAAAATCTTTAAGAAACCTTCCGTCACCCAATATCAACTGGGTATCTTTAGCTTTCCCACCCGGAAAATCACTGCCATCAATAACCCCATGATAATCGATCTTGACCCGATCACCTTTCTTTGCCGAACGTGTGACTGGTTCATAGACCATACGCCGATTACGAATCATTTCTAGCGTTTTATCAATATCAGTATCACTCACTTCTACGTTAGGCCGCTCTATACTTTGAGTGCTTAAATCTCCAATAACGATTTCAGGATATACCTCGAATGTCGCGCTAAATGTGTAAGAGGTATTATTATCGTTTAAGGATTTCGCTTCAATACGTGGATAGCCGGCAACCTGCAAATTCAATTCCTTAATAGTCTCTGTGAATTCCTTATGGACCGCATCATTCAGAACATCCTGTTGAACTTGGGTGCCATACATTTGTGTAACTATTTTTAGGGGAACCTTCCCAGGGCGGAAACCATGTAACTTGGTCGTCTTTACTAAACGTTTTAGGCGATTCTCTATCTCGCCCTGCAATTTCTCTAGAGAGATTGTGATATCAAAGCGACGCTCCAATGCACCGAGGTTTTCTACATTTGATGCCATTAAAATTCCTGACTGATTAAATATTTTTCAATACGCAGGCCCATCACTATCCGCTCATCAGATTATGATATTTATCGAATAAGATAGTTCTGCAATAATATATAATTAATTGGTGCGAAAGGGGGGACTCGAACCCCCACACCTCTCGGCGCCAGAACCTAAATCTGGTGCGTCTACCAATTCCGCCACTTTCGCATTTTGTTTTATTTTTATCTTAGCAATTATACCTTTTAATCCCGCTTACCGCAGCCAGATCATTCATTACTCTGGCAAAATACTGTCTGACCGCTCATTCCCCTACTATCCGGTCCCATCAGATACAAATAAGTTGACATGAGATCTTCTGGTTGCCGCATCGTTTGCTTGATCTCGCCCGGATGAGTTTTAGCCCGCTGTGGTGAATTAACAATGCCGGGTACAACAGCATTAATTCGCAAATTTGGTATGGTTTCCCATTCATCAGCCTGAATTTTCACCAAGGCTTCAATACCTGCTTTAGCCACTGTAAAGCCCCCCCAATAAGCTGACGGTTGATGTCCATGAGAGCTCGAGGTCATAATAACGCTGGCGTCAGGAGCCATTTTCAGCAACGGCAGACATGCGTTAGTTAAAGCGAAAGGGGTGATCAAATTAACCTGCAACATCGCTCGCCATTGCTCAACGGTTTGATTTTCAAGTGGACTCAAACCATATAAAAATGCAGCATTATGCAAAATTCCATCTAACCGCCCTAGTTGTTGCGCTATGGCTTGAGCGATCATTATAAAATCCTTATCCTCGGCATGCGCCAAATCAAGCGGATAAATAAGCGCTTGTGCTTTGCCTATGGCTTCAATTTCATCATAGACGCGCTCTAATTTTTCCACCTTGCGCCCATGTAAGATTACCGTTGCGCCATAATTTGCATAAGTTAGCGCCGCAGTACGCCCTAATCCTTGCCCAGCACCGGTAATAAGAATTACACGATCTTTAAGAAGATCCTTCGATACTGAATAGTTTTCTACCTTTTTCATAATCGAAATTTATCATGATAAAGTATTTTTAAGAGAAAAAAAAAGCGACTACTCATAAGTGCCTAATTTATAATTCAAAGACAACAAAAAACAGACCCCAGCAGAACACTGAAGTCTGTTTATAAATATCGAGTAGCTTTGATACTATACTACATATCCATACCACCCATGCCGCCCATACCACCCATGCCGCCCATACCACCAGCTGCTGCAGTCTCTTCCTTAGGCAGTTCTGCAACCATGGCGTCTGTGGTTAACATCAGGCTTGCTACTGAGGCTGCGTTCTGTAAAGCAGAGCGAGTAACTTTTGTAGGATCTAAAACACCCATTGCTACCAGATCCCCGTATTCACTGGTTGCTGCATTGTAACCAAAATTACCCTGGCCTTCGGTCACCTTATTGACAACAACGGATGGTTCATCACCACAATTAGTTACAATTTGGCGTAATGGTTCCTCAAGAGCGCGTAAAACAATCTTAATACCTGCATCTTGATCATGATTATCTCCCTTGGTATTTTTAACAACCGAGATCGTACGTAACAGTGCCACACCCCCTCCTGGAATAACACCTTCTTCGACTGCTGCACGAGTGGCATGCAATGCATCTTCTACGCGAGCTTTTTTCTCTTTCATTTCTACTTCAGTCGCGGCCCCTACTTTAATAAGCGCTACACCACCAGCAAGCTTAGCTACTCGTTCTTGCAATTTCTCTTTATCATAATCGCTAGTAGCTTCTTCTATTTGAGTGCGGATCTGTTTAACACGACCTTCAATATTGCCAGCATCACCAGCGCCATCAATAATTGTCGTGTTTTCTTTACCAACTTCTACTCGCTTAGCCTGCCCCAGATCATTCAGTGTCGCTTTTTCCAAAGTTAAACCAACTTCTTCAGCAATTACAGTACCACCTGTTAGGATGGCAATATCCTCCAGCATGGCTTTGCGACGATCACCAAAGCCCGGTGCTTTAACGGCACAAGTTTTTAAAATGCCTCGAATATTATTAACAACTAGCGTTGCAAGTGCTTCGCCGTCGACGTCTTCTGCAATAATCAATAAAGGTTTGCCTGCTTTGGCTACTTGTTCCAATACGGGTAACAAGTCGCGTATATTAGAAATCTTTTTATCATGCAGTAAGATAAAAGGGTTTTCCAGAAGCGCAATTTGTTTATCTGCGCTGCTTACAAAATAGGGCGACAGATAACCACGATCAAACTGCATACCTTCAACCACTTCCAGTTCATTTTGCAATCCTGATCCATCTTCTACGGTAATTACACCTTCCTTGCCTACTTTATCCATTGCATCCGCAATGATTTTACCGATCTCGGTATCCGAGTTAGCAGAAATACTACCAACCTGAGCAATCTCTTTCGCCGTCGCACATGGTTTTGAAAGTTTTTTTAATTCGCCAACGGCAGCATTAACTGCCTTATCAATGCCACGCTTGAGGTCCATTGGATTCATACCTGCAGCGACATACTTCATGCCTTCTTTAACGATAGCTTGCGCTAACACAGTCGCAGTAGTAGTACCGTCACCGGCCACATCAGATGTTTTGCTAGCAACTTCTTTCAACATCTGAGCACCCATATTTTCAAACTTATCTTTCAGTTCGATCTCTTTAGCAACTGAAACACCATCTTTGGTAATGGTCGGTGCACCATACGAACGATCCAGTACTACGTTCCGGCCTTTTGGCCCTAGTGTTACTTTTACCGCATCGGCTAAAATATTGACACCAGTCACCATTCTATGGCGGGCTGAATCACTGAACTTTACTTCTTTTGCTGACATAAATCTTCTCCTAATCTCTCAAATATTATTTTTAGCGGCCAAATGGATGAGTACGATCAACCTTCAATCACGCCCATAATATCTTCTTCCCGCATAACTAAAAGCTCTTCTCCCTGAACTTTTACCGACTGTCCGGCATATTTGCCAAACAATATCTTATCGCCCACCTTGACTTCCAGTGGCCGGACTTTTCCATCTTCGCCTACTTTGCCTTTTCCTATTGCTAAGACTTCACCTTGATCTGGTTTCTCTGCTGCACTATCTGGAATAACAATACCTGATGCCGTTTTGCGCTCATCTTCTAATCGTTTGACAATCACACGATCATGCAATGGACGAATTTTCATGTTGCTTTCTCCTTTTAAAATTAATTACCTGTCCAATACTTATGCGAGATTTCCAGCTTTCCCGAATTCATCATGGAAATTGCCAAGCTGCTAAATAACGAATTTAGCACTCACTAACCATGAGTGCTAATAATAGGATTTATCTTTGAGAATTTCAAGATGGATATAAGGAGGAAAATAAGTCCAGAATAAAAACGAAACAACTCTAAATGAAGTAAATACCATAAAATACAATAACTTTTTCAATCTTAATCATTAAGAATGTTAATCGTTAAGAATGTGATTCTGACAACGGCGGAGTGCTTGCCAATATCGCCATGTATCGGCCATAGGAAGACTATAACTGACTATCAGGACTATCAGTAACAATGCTTGTATGGCTCAGTCTATGTAGTAGCAGCACGGATGTAGGATGTATTTCAATGCCGTATTCTAAGCGCAGAAGCTGGTTTCCTCGTCAATTTTATTTATTCCAGTGATAGAGAAGATGTCTTCATATACTGTGTGAAAACGAACAGAATAAATTAGCAAGAGTAGATATGCTGTCTGGACAGTAATTCTACTGTATAAATATGGAGGAAAAAAATGAAGCATATTTCTACTCGTAAAAATGTTACTTCGCTTGTATTAATAGCAGGCCTGATGGCCGGATTAGTGAGCTTTGCGTATGCACAAAGCAGCACGCAGAGTGGCTCAACATCCGGACAAGGAACCAGTCAGGGTAGCAGCATGGGCACCACTGGCAGTGACACATCAAGTCAAGACAGACAACGGGAATCAACCTCTACCCAGAGACCCTCTGGTTCATCTGGACAACCAAGCGGTACCAGCCCGACTCCTTCTGGTTCACCCTCTGGCTCAACTTCCGGTAGCAGCGGATCGAAAAGTGGCGGGTACTAAGCCTGCTGCATCTAAGGATGGCGGTCAACAATATTCTTATAGGAGAACTCATTTTAGCGGATCGTAATCATAATCCTTAAAACGAGCAAACTCAGGATAGGTAAAGCCGCCAGAACGAAACCAACGGATGAAAAACGAAGTCAATTGGAACAAGACCGTAAGGGCTGTTTCCTGCTGATGGATTGTTTCGTTTGACCACAACGCCAGGTCTAGTCCTGGCGTTGTTTCTTGTATGGATGCGGCTCAATAATAAGTGGTAACGTGGTAACCCTAATTTCTATCATTTTATTGGACAGCCAAATTTCTGACCGTTTGTTCCAAGCCATCGACAACTTTTGTAAGAAAATCGTAGTTAATTTTTTCAGGTGTATCTTCTGGCGTATGATATTGCCGGTAGCGTAATGGGGCGGTATCGGTAACCATAACGGCCGGATATCCTTCTTTCCAAAAGGACCAATGATCGGAACTCCATGCGCCGGGGAAATTGGTAGGAAGGGTCAACGCCTTGCACGGGATATTCGCATGGTGATGAAGCAAACTCTCCATGTCCGATAGCAATTTATGTGATTTGGAGTTTCCCACCAGGGCAATAAAATTCCCTTGTCTGGGCAGCAGTAAACCCATCAATGACAGCCACTGACTGCCCCTCTGGTCAGAGCAAAAACCGATGGTCTCCAGGCAGATCATCGCAACGACTTCTTCCCCTCGCTTACGACATCGCCTGGCATAAACACGGCTACCCATTTCTGGTGATCGGGTGAATGGACTCTCTTCATTAGTAAAAGCGATGAAGCGTAGGGTACGTGAAAACCTTTTTCCCGCGCAAGCACGGGCAAGTTCCAGGAGCGCTGCAATGGCTGAACCGTTGTCGTTGGCCCCGGGTGATTTTCGATGTGTATCGTAGTGTGCACCCACTATGACAATCTCTTGCGGTACTTCTTGACCGGGAATTTCTGCTTCTAAATTAGAAAACTCTAAATCCTTCGCTTCATATATCTGACGAACAACAGAATAACCAAGCTCGCCAAAAGCATTTTCAATAAAACCCGCCGCAGCCCCGAGGCTGCCATATCGGTACAGATTTCGCTCTCCTATGTCAGAAGCAAGTATTTCAACAGTTTTGCGCAGACGCTGCGTACGCTGGATATCTTGAGCCATGTTTTTCCTCGTTTATACTTAAAACAGAGTTGGATGAGACGGGGTTATTTAGTTGAATGTTCTTGCTCGCTTTACCTGAATATGAATAGTAATACTCGAACTTTGATATTTTTTTAATATGGCAGGTAAGACTATTCTGTTCTGTTCGTTATCGCACACAGGCTAGTGAATAACTCCGAAATTCAGTGTAATTCCAATTCTATTTAGGAACAGCATTAATAATCCAATCCCATCCGGTAATGCCGCGCATAGTTTCCTGGTTTGATTCAAGGCTTTTTAGCGCGCTCTCCAGATGTATCTCAAGCGCATCCAAACTATCGAAGGCACGGTTATGAAAGAATTTTTCCCGTAATTCATCCCACAC
>NZ_FONE01000042.1 GCF_900112825.1 Nitrosomonas sp. Nm166
CTGGAAATTTACTTCAACAGTACGCTTTTTTACACCTGGAAAATTAAATGATTTATGGGTACACTTTGTCACTGGCAATTCCTTTTCTTTATTCGACGTAGGTAACTGAATTATAAAGAATTATTTGGGAATTGCCACTTACCTTCGTGCAATATTGGGGTTAGCGCGTCGTTATTTTCTAGTTATCATATTCCTGAGTTTAAACAGTATGAAAGTAAAAAAGCCGATCAGACCGGCAAAGAAGAAAATACCTGTTTCTCGAGGCAAGCCAGAGACTAATGGGTCTTCCGGCCCATCAGCAACAGTTCCTACCTTTAAGTTACAGAAACTGTTAGCACAAAAGGGATTGGGTTCGAGGCGGGAAATGGAAGCTTTGATTGCTGCCGGCGAGGTCACTGTGAACGGCAAAACGGCTGTGGTAGGGGATCGGGTTAGTGCAGAAAATGTTGTGCGTATTGGCAAGCGCGTGATTCGCCTAAATGTGGCAGACAGTTTGCCCAAAGTTTTGCTTTATCATAAGTCTGAAGGTGAGATAGTCAGCCGGAATGATCCGGAGGGCCGTCCGTCGGTATTCGATAAGCTGCCTCATTTGCGGTCTTCCAAGTGGATTGCGATTGGGCGCTTGGATTTTAATACCAGCGGTCTGCTCATTTTTACCACCGATGGTGAATTGGCTAACCGGTTGATGCATCCACGCTTTGAAATGGAGCGTGAATATGCGGTGCGGATATTGGGAAAATTAACGCCTGAACAGATGATGCAACTGACCACTGGTGTTGAACTGACCGATGGCCGTGCAGCTTTTTCATACTTAGCCGAGCAGGGCGGTGAAGGGATTAATCACTGGTATCGTGTCATCCTGAAAGAAGGCAAAAACCGTGAAGTGCGGCGCATGTTTGAATCGATCGGATTGACAGTAAGCCGCTTGATGCGTGTGCGCTTTGGTCCGATTAATCTGCCACCACGGCTTAAGCGGGGACAGTGGCTGGAACTGGATGAAAAAGAAATCCAGCGACTGTTGAGCCTGATTGGCTGATCTCCTTAGAGAATGTTTATGCGAGTAGCTGATCATGCCTCAGCAGAAAAACAAACTCATCCCCAGCACTGGTTTCCAGCCAAGTAAACGGTAATTCGGGGTAAGCTTGCTCCAGTATATCTCGGTTATGACCAATTTCAACCACCAGGATGCCCTCATCGGTTAAATGCTGGGCAGCTTGTTGCAGAATCAGGCGAGTAGCCTCCAGGCCATCCATGCCACTTGCCAGCGCATTTTGGGGTTCATGCCGGTACTCCTGGGGTAATCGCGCCATGGATTCGGCATTGACATAGGGCGGATTACTGATGATCAGATCATATTGTTTTTCTGGCAGAGCCGAGAATAAATCGGATTCTATTATACGAATTCTGTCTGTCAATCCATAATCCTGTACATTTTTATGCGCTACTGCGAGTGCCTGAGCGGAAATATCAACCGCATCAATATACGCATTTTCAAAACTGTATGCCATCAGGATCGCTAGGCAGCCTGAGCCAGTGCATAGGTCCAAGGCAGAAGAGATGTCCTCGGGCTTGTTTATCCAAGGAGAAAGCTGTGTTTGCAGCAGTTCTGCAATGAATGAGCGCGGCACAATGACACGTTCATCGATATAGAAACTATAATCTCCTAACCAGGCTTCATGTGTAAGATAGGCTGCAGGTATTCGGTCTTTGACGCGGCGTTCGAGGATGTCCAATATTTGCTTGCGTTCAATATCAGTCAAGCGCGCATCCAGGAATGGCTCCAATTGATCCAATGGTAAGTGGAGAGTTTTCAGAATAAGATAAGCCGCTTCATCATATGCATTAGACGAACCATGACCGAAATGCAAGCTAGCTTTATTGAATTGGCTGACAGCAAAGCGCAAAAGATCTCGGATAGTATGAAGTTGAGATTGAGCCTGAATGATCATTGTGTTAGGTTTAAAGATTAAGAGCGTAAAGACCGACTGGAAAATAGTTTTCTATGAAGAGCATTATTGATGATGTGCAGCAATGTAGCATAAAAATCCGATCAGGAAAGGCTGCCTCAATAATTGATTAGCTTATTTTAAAATATTAGTTTGAACGAAACCGAGACAATATTGAGCACTGATGACGATATAAATTTTATGAGGGTTGCCTTGGAGCTGGCGCGTCAGGCACAGGATCACGATGAAGTGCCAGTCGGCGCAGTTGTCGTGCAAGAGGGAATTATTGTTGGGCGTGGACATAACTGTTCAATTACTGCCACCGATCCTACTGCCCATGCTGAGGTGATGGCCATGCGTGACGCCGGCAGTAAGCTGGTTAATTATCGTTTGCTGGATTGCACGTTGTATGTCACGTTGGAGCCTTGTGCCATGTGCATTGGTGCACTTTTTCATGCGCGCATCAAACGTTTGGTGTATGCAGCGGCAGACCCGAAGACAGGTGCTTGTGGCAGTGTCATTAATTTGCCCTCGGAGATACGGCTAAATCATCATATGGAGGTGACAGCCGGCGTGATGGCATTAGAAGCCGGTTTATTGTTAAAACAGTTTTTTTCACAAAAGCGAAGGTAGCGGAACAGATACTATGAAAATAACTATTACTGTTGCAACTCAGCAGCTTAAATTGCTCGATGAGCAAGGGCAAGTTATTAAGCAATACTTGATTTCATCCGCAAAGAACGGCACAGGACAAGAAAATGGTAGTTTCTGTACGCCATTGGGAAAACATATCGTTCGCGCCAAGATCGGTGTCGGGCAGCTAGTCAATACTGTTTTTGTCAAACGGCGACCCACTGGTGAAATTTATAGTCCAGAATTGGGTCAGCAATACCCAAAACGCGATTGGATTTTGACACGCATTTTATGGTTGTCTGGCTGTGAACGGGGTTTTAATCGTTTAGGCTCAGTCGATACCATGCGACGATATATTTATATTCACGGTAGTCCAGATAGTGTAGAAATGGGGAAACCCGGCTCGATCGGATGTATTCGGATGCGAAATCATGATTTATTGGAACTGTTTGGTTTAATCAGAGTCGGAACTCAGGTTGAGATTAATGCATAGCATACGTTGCACTATTTTTCTTTTAACAATCATCTAATTGGAATAAAAAATTATCATGCTTATGCTTGTTCACTAACTGTAGTTTATAGGATAATCGTCAAACGGATGAGAATAAGTTATTTGGATAACTGGGAGAAAGTTAATGAAGCTTCAGGCAGAAATTAAGAAACAGAAGGAATCTATATATTGTTTATTCATGTTGGTTTTAATTTTATTTTCGCCAGGCATAGTTCTGGCAGATGAAATTGGCAGTGTTTCAACCAAATTTAAGATATTGGGCGCGAATGATAAAATTGTTGTTGAAGCGTTTGATGATCCTGAAATTGCTGGCGCAACTTGCTATCTGAGCCGAGCAAAAACTGGCGGCGTTGGTGGAATGGTGGGGGTTGCTGAAGATACTTCGGATGCTTCTATTGCCTGTCGCCAGATTGGGCCAATTTCCTTGCCAGAGAAAGTAAGAAATGGCCACGAGGATGGTAAGGAAGTTTTCAAAAAAAGTACATCCTTGCTGTTCAAGTCACTGCAGGTGGTTCGGTTTTATGACGCAAAGAGAAATGTATTGGTTTATTTGACTTATAGCGACAGAATTATTGAAGGTTCTCCTAAAAACAGCATTTCAATCATTCCGATTGTGCCATGGCATTGAAAGGCAAATGAAGAGGTGAACCTAAAATAAATTGTTACACGGATGGTATTTAAATATTGCTAATACTATAATAGCGGACTATTCATTATACCGATGATTTACATCGATTAACGTTATCTTTCATGCAGTTATTCGCTTTTGGTATCAATCACAATACGGCGCCGCTGGACGTGCGTGAGCAGGTTACTTTTCCTGAAAATGTGATGGAACATGCATTGCACGATCTAGTGGGGCGCAATCCCATCAAAGAAGCCGCGATTGTGTCGACTTGTAACCGTACGGAAGTATATTGTTGTACCGATAAGCCAGAACATGCCACGACCTGGTTGGCAGACTTTCATCATTTGCCAACACGCGAACTCGATCCTTATTTATACAAATTGCCGCGCGAACAAGCTGTGAAGCATGCATTCCGAGTAGCCAGTGGCCTGGATTCCATGGTACTGGGTGAGCCGCAAATACTGGGTCAGCTGAAAAATGCCGTGAAATCGGCAGAACATGCAGGCACGCTGGGTTTATTGCTGCATAAACTGTTCCAACGAACATTCTATGTGGCCAAGGAAGTTCGGACATCCACTGAGATTGGCGCCAATTCAGTATCGATGGCTGCCGCGGCTGCGCGTTTGGCTGAGCGGATTTTTGGTGCTATCAGTGATCAGCGTGTGCTGTTTATCGGTGCAGGAGAAATGATTGAATTGTGCGCTAGTCACTTTGTTGCGCGTAATCCAAAGAAAATTACCGTTGCTAACCGAACTACGGAGCGCGCGGAAACATTGGCTAATCGTTTCAGGGCGCAGGCTATTACGTTAAGTGATTTGCCGGAGCAATTGGCATTGCACGATATCATCGTGACCTGTACGGCAAGTCCGTTACCCATTCTGGGCAAAGGGATGGTAGAGCGTGCGATCAAGATTCGTAAGCATCGACCCTTATTTATAGTAGATTTAGCCGTGCCGCGCGATGTTGAATTTGAGGTGGCGGAGTTGGATGACGTATTTCTCTACTATGTTGATGATTTATCCGAGATTGTAAAAGAAGGATTGGATTCGCGTCAGAATGCAGTGGCCCAGGCTGAAACGATCATTGATTTCAATGTGGTGGATTTTATGCGCTGGATGGCGACGCGGGAAATGGTTCCAACTATTCGTGCTTTGCGTGATCAAGGGGAACGCTATCGCCGGCATGAACTGGCGCGCGCAAATAAGTTATTAGAAAAAGGTGAAGATCCGAAAAAAGTTATTGAAGCACTCAGTAATGGCCTAACCAATAAATTCTTGCATGTGCCTTCCAGTGCATTGAATCATGCAGCGGCTGATGAACGTGAGGAATTAGTCGAGTTGATCAATCGGCTATACCAATTGCATCGCCCACAATGAACAAAAATATCACCGATAGGCTCACTCGCTTGAGTGTGCGTTTGGAAGAATTAAATCAATTGCTCAGCAGCGAATCTGCAATAGCTGATCTCGATAATTATCGCAAGCTTACGCGCGAACATGCCGAAATTATTCCCATTGTTGAGCTCTACCGCGCTTACCAGCAATGCGAACGAGATATCCAAACTGCATGGGAAATGCATGCCGATCTGGAAATGCGTGCTTTTGCCGAAGCTGAAATACAGGCTGGCAAGGAAAAGCTGTTAAAAATTGAATCAGAAATCCAGAAACAATTGCTGCCTAAAGATCCTAATGATGAGCGTAATATTTTCCTTGAAATACGTGCCGGAACCGGGGGAGACGAATCGGCTTTATTTGCCGGTAATCTGTTTCGTATGTATTCGCGCTATGCGGAAAGACGGGGCTGGCAGGTTGAGATCATTTCACAAAGCCCGTCCGATATCGGTGGCTATAAGGAGATCATTGCTAAAATTATTGGCCAGGGCGCGTATTCCCGACTTAAATTCGAGTCGGGCGGTCATCGGGTTCAGCGTGTTCCTGTGACTGAGACGCAAGGGCGGGTGCATACTTCTACCTGTACGGTAGCTGTCATGCCTGAGGCGGATGAGGTCAGTGAAGTCATCCTTAATCCTGCTGAGTTACGTATCGATACTTTCCGCGCTTCAGGCGCAGGTGGCCAGCATATCAATAAGACCGACTCGGCAGTGCGTATTACTCACTTGCCTACCGGTATCGTGGTGGAATGTCAGGATGGGCGTTCGCAACACAAAAATAAAGCGCAGGCTTTGAGTGTCTTAGCGGCTCGCATTCATGACAAGCAAATGCGCGAGTATCATGCAGAACAGGCGGCCACTCGAAAATCCCTGGTAGGAAGTGGTGAGCGGTCTGAACGGATTCGTACGTATAATTTTCCTCAAGGGCGCGTAACTGATCATCGCATTAATCTGACACTATACAAAATGGATCAGATTATGGACGGTGATATCGATGAGCTTTGTTCGGCACTCATGGCTGAGCATCAGGCAGAACTATTGGCAGCTTCGGTACAAGAATAATTAACGTTGAAGTTGGTTATTCTTTAATACGCTGATATGCAGTCAGAAACCATTACACAGGCACTCACCGCGGTATGCCGCGAGATTGATCGAGTAGACGCGTGCATGCTGTTACAGCACGTGCTGAATGTTAATCATGCCTTTTTGCTGACTTATCCCGATCACGTGCTGATCCCTCAGCAGACGACAGAATTTTTCTGCTTGGCCAAGCAGCGCATCGGTGGTACACCGATCGCCTATTTGACGGGTGAGCGAGCATTTTATGATTTAAATTTTAAAGTCACTGAAGCAGTTTTAATTCCCCGCCCTGAAACTGAGTTACTGGTTGAATGGGCATTAAAACTGATCCCTGTTGATCAGCCTCGCAAGATATTGGATTTAGGAACAGGAAGTGGTGCAATTGCCATTACCATTGCCAAGCATCGGCCTCAATCACAAGTAACTGCTGTTGATTTATCAGCAGATGCTCTCGCTGTCTGCAGATGGAATACTAAAAATCTGCGGGTGAATAATCTCCATCTCATCGCAGGAAACTGGTTTGATGAACTTTCTGGGGAGAGATTCGATCTGATTGTATCAAATCCGCCTTATGTGGCAGAAAGTGATCCTCACCTTAAACAGGGTGACTTACGTTTTGAACCACAGATTGCTTTGTCAGCGGGTGACAATGGCTTGGCGTGTATTGGTCATATTATCAATGCAGCGCCCAGACATCTTGTCAAAAGTGGATGGCTGTTACTGGAGCATGGCTATGATCAGGCTGCAGCATGCAGGCGATTGTTGGCACATAGGGATTTTAGTAATATTTGTTGCTATCCAGATTTGGCTGGCATAATGCGGGTAAGCGGCGGGCAAATGAATGCTTCAGTATCAATCTGATGCATGGCTTGGCTTGTTCTCTGTATTAAATTTTTTAGGAATGGTCTTTTGGAGAAATTAACACTATGAATGTTGAAGATTTGATCGAACAACAAGTTACCACACATCCGGTAGTGCTCTACATGAAAGGTACGCCCGAGCAACCGCAATGTGGTTTTTCAGCGAATGCTGTGAATATTCTTAAAGCTTGTGGTGTTGATAATATGTATACTGTTGACGTATTGGCAGATCCGGAAATCAGGCAGGGTATTAAAGATTATTCAAACTGGCCAACTATTCCCCAGTTATATGTTAACGGTGAATTTATCGGTGGCTCGGATATCGTAACCGAAATGTATCAGAGTGGAGAATTGCAGAAATTATTTGAAAACTGATATCTGAAATTAGATAATTCATTCAGTCTGCACATGAATTGAGCAGACTGAATGACAAGAAATTTTATCATCCTAACTGATTGACACAGCAATTACCCAATAGCGCGCAAACTTGCCAACAGCAATAAATAACATAGCCCATAACCAATTTGCGCGCAGCCATCCAGCAGCAACACACAAGGCATCACCAATTAAAGGTACCCAGGAAAGCAGAAGAATAGGCGTGCCATGCTGACGCACCCATTCGAGGCCGCGTGAGCTTCCACCCGCTTTTTTTAGGAATGTTTTTTCATTCGGCAAAAACCGGCCAATCAGATACGAGCTCATGCCGCCCAGCGTATTGCCTACCGTTGCCAGAATCAGCGCTTGCCAATGGAGCTCAGGGTAGGTTAGTAAAACGCCCACGAGTACGGCTTCAGATCCACCCGGAAGCAACGTGGCTGCCAAGAAACTGCTGGTAAATAAAGCCAGCAGGCTTGATTGTTCGTCCATAAAAGCTATGTGAATTTAAGAAATGCCATAGTGTAACCGGATATTGCTTAAACTGATGAGAATATCGCAGTAGAGTTTATACGGATGAATTTTTAACCGTTTTTTGTCCGACTGCGATAAATTTCTTGATATAGGGAATGATTTTGTCAGGTTCCCGCATCGCTAAAAATAATTTCTGATGTAACCCTTTCTTGCCAATGCGAACCTTCCTGAGATTAAGTTCCTTGTTTTTTATATCTGCCAGCCATTCCGGTAATACGCAAACACCGCGTTTTAATGCCGTCATTTGCAGCATAATTTCCAGTGATTCAATTTGTTTCAGTTTCTTCGGCGCAAGGTGTGCGGGTGTCAAGAAGTGCGTCAGAATATCCAGTCTTTCCAAAGCTACCGGAAAAGTTAACAAGGCTTCTCTGCTTAAAAGCTCTGGTGTTAAATAATGAGCGCCTGCCAGTGGGTGATCGGCGGATACTAGCAATACCAGTTGATATTCCGCCAGAATTTCATAATCAATTTTATCTTTTTTGACCAGATCGGGTGTGATCAAGACATCAATATGATGGTTTAGTAGCCCTTCCAATCCCGAGAACTGAAATTTCTGAACGATATCAATATCGATATCGGACATCTGTTGCATGAATTGCCCAACGATGCCGTTAAGCCACTCAAAACAGGGATAGCACTCAACACCGATGCGCAGAATTCCTTGCCGTCCTTCACTGTATGCTTCGAGTGTTTTTTCTGCCTGCGATAAAACCGGTAATACCTGATTGGCTACCTCCAGCAGTAACGTGCCAGCCTGGGTCAGGCGCAGACTGCGGCCTTCGCGTTCCCAGAGCGCTACCCCCAGTTTCTTTTCCAGATAACTGATCTGATGGGATAAGGCAGGTTGGCTTAAACATAAAGCGTTGGCAGCTTCAGTCAAGGTGCCGTTGGCATGCAGCGCCTGGATGATTTTAAGGTGGCTATGTTCGATCATTTATGAGAAAACCTTATTGGAACATTAAAACTTATCATTATTATTCATTACTCATTATCCATACAATAACTGGATTATTTTTTAATCTTTGAGTGGTGATCGAATCATGGTAACAACGCATAATCTTGGATTTCCTCGTATCGGCAGGCAACGGGAATTAAAATTTGCCTTAGAAAAATACTGGAAAGGAACAATTTCTGCACAAGAATTACTAAAAATTTCATCAGATCTTCGGGCACAGCATTGGAAAGATCAATCCATGCTTGACTGGATCCCGGTGGGCGACTTTTCGCTATACGATCACGTATTGGATACCAGTTTTATGCTGGGCAACATTCCGGTGCGTGTCAGTTCATTGCCAGGTAATGAGATAGACAATTACTTCCGTGTGGCGAGAGGGCGTTCTGTCAATGATCACTCTGCCTGCTCCTGTGTCAATGCTGGTGAAATGACGAAATGGTTCGATACCAACTATCATTACATCGTACCTGAGTTTGAGAGAAATACGCGATTCTCGCTGAATCCGGATCATTTATTGCAGCAAATTCAGCAAGCCAGGCAAATAAATCATCAAGTCAAACCAGTTATTCTCGGGCCGGTCACTTACTTGTGGCTGGGAAAATCTAAGGATGGCAGCGATAAACTAAATTTACTGGATGATTTGTTGAGCGCTTACGCACAATTGCTGAACGAACTTGAGAAGGTAGACATTCAATGGGTGCAAATCGACGAACCAATATTAGCCATGGATCTGACCGAAGCATGGAAGCACGCCTTGAGAAAAGCTTATTATCAATTACAGGCTACTTCAATCAATTTGTTATTGACGACCTACTTTGGGCAACTGCAAGACAATTTGCAATTAGCTTGTGAGTTGCCGGTCAACGGATTACATTTGGATGCCGTGATAGCCAAAGATGAAATTGCCAAAATCATCGATTGGTTACCGAGCCATAAAATTTTATCGCTGGGTGTGATTAATGGGCGCAATATCTGGAAAACTGACTTGACTGAAACACTGGACTGGTTGGAACCGATTTATGCGCGTCTGCAGGATCGCCTTTGGCTAGCACCTTCCTGCTCATTGTTGCATGTGCCGGTTGATCTGGACAGTGAGCAAAAACTGGATCAGGATGTTCAGTCGTGGTTGGCGTTTGCCATACAGAAATTGCAGGAAATCGAAGTACTGGCTAAGGCCTTGAATCAGGAGAGAAACAGTGTTGCCGAAATATTGCAGGAAAATAGCGCGGCGATAACCAGTCGTAAGCAGTCTAAGCGCGTGCATCAGGCAGCAGTAAAAGCGCGCGTGCTCGAAATTAAGGAAGCAATGGGTACACGTCAGTCACCCTATCAGCAACGCGCAATCGTGCAGCGGAAAAAGTTTCAATTGCCGCTTTTTCCCACTACGACCATTGGATCTTTCCCACAAACCCAGCAAATCAGGCAAACACGCCGCGATTTCCGCGAAGGCAAATTATCAGAGTCCGAATATCGCCAGGCAATGCAAAAGGAAATTGAAATCTGTGTGCGAGAACAAGAAGCGCTGGGGTTGGATGTGCTAGTGCATGGTGAACCTGAACGCAACGATATGGTGGAGTATTTCGGTGAGCAATTGGCAGGGTTTGCCTTTACTCAATTTGGCTGGGTCCAATCGTATGGATCACGCTGCGTCAAGCCGCCGATTATTTATGGCGATGTTTCGCATCCGCAAGCCATCACCACGGAATGGATTCAATATGCTCAATCACTCACCAACAAGCCCATGAAAGGCATGTTAACAGGCCCTGTGACCATGTTGAACTGGTCTTTCGTGCGTGATGACCAGCCGCGTGCAGATACATGCATGCAATTGGCGCTTGCGATACGCGATGAGGTGCTTGCTTTGGAGAAAGCGGGTATCCAGATTATCCAGATTGATGAGGCCGCATTGAGAGAAGGCTTGCCGTTAAGAAAATCGCAATGGAATACTTATCTTGACTGGGCTATCCGTTCGTTTCGTATCACCGCCAATGGGGTAAAAGATGAAACACAGATTCATACGCACATGTGTTATTCGGAGTTCAATGACATTATGGAAGCCATCGCGCGTATGGATGCTGATGTGATTACCATCGAAACTTCCCGCTCTGATATGGAATTGCTGGATGCATTTGATCAATTTCATTATCCGAATGAAATCGGTCCTGGCGTGTATGATATTCATTCGCCCAACATACCCTCTGTCGATTCGATCATTGCGTTGATGGAGAAAGCAGCGCAGCGCATACCGGCCGAGCGTTTGTGGGTGAATCCGGATTGCGGGCTGAAAACGCGTCATTGGGAAGAAGTTAAACCGGCATTACGCAATATGATTGCTGCAAGCCGGTATTTATCCAGCCACCTGAGCGTAGCCGTTCAGGCAAGCCAGATTTGACTTGGCAGTGTTATTTAGCGATGATATGCAGTGTATTATCCATCTCAGTAAAGGAAACCATCATGACAACCAATACATTACTCAAGCAAAAAATTAATTCTATTATCAGTGAAAAGCATTTACTTAAACATCCTTTCTATGTTGCCTGGACGGAAGGTAAGCTGACCAAAGAACAGCTACGGCATTATGCAGAGCAATATTTTTATAATGTGCTGGCTGAACCTACTTATTTGAGTGCCGTGCACTTCAATACGCCGCATATTCATTCAGAAACAAATAGCGGTGATATCAGCGTGCGTCAGGAAGTGTTGAGAAATCTGATCGATGAAGAGCATGGTGAAAAGAATCATCCAGCCTTATGGAAAAAATTTGCTTTTGCATTGGGTGCAAATGATAAGAGTCTGGCAAATGCAGCCGCATTGCCTACCACAGAAAAGCTTGTTTCCACGTTCCGGAATATTTGTTTAAACCGTCCATTTTATGCAGGGCTTGCAGCATTGCATGCATTTGAATCGCAAGTGCCTGATATTGCAACAGTGAAAATTGATGGTTTAGCTAAATTTTATGGCATGCAAAATCCTGAAGATTATGAATTCTTCTCGGTACACCAGAAGGCAGATATCTATCACTCACAAGCCGAATGGGCATTGATCGAGCGTTTTGCCGATACTGCGGAGAAGCAAGCCGAAGTACTGGCAGCTACCCAAGAGGCCTGTGATGCACTATGGGGTTTCCTGGATGGAGTCCATGAAACATATTGTGCCAATCTAATGACATGCGAGCAAAAAGAAGCAGCGACATTACATTAGTATAGTCAGTCTGAGTTTATTGGAGCATTGATTCTGGCAAAAAGCCTTTAAACGGATTTGCCAGTTTAGCTAAAATAATTCTTTCAGGGCATTCAATAACTAAAAAAGATATTGATGAATACTTTGTTTTACTGACTGGCAAATTCAACCAATGCACGATAAATGCTGTTCAATTGCACCTTATTTTAAGATAGCAAATGGTCAAATCACCCGCTTCAAGAATCTTTGTGAGCAATTTGTTGCCAGGGCAAGCACAGAGGAGAAATGTCTTTATTACGGATTCTGCTTTGATGGCGACGAAGCGTATTGCCGAGAAGGGTATGAAGATGCAGAAGGATTGCTAACGCATCTGAATAATGTGAATGATCTGCTTGAAAGAGCGCTCGAGATAGCTGAAATTGTACGTCTAGAAATACATGGGCCGAAAGAAGAGTTGCAAAAATTATATGAACCACTCGCTGGATTCAAGCCACAGTTTTTTATCCTGGAATATGGCCTTCGCCGATAATTTTATTTATTTACAAGAGTGAATTTTTAACTAACGTTGTGAGTAATTTCTGATACCAGCTTCAATGGCATCCAGCATCATTCCGGCTACATTAAATCCTGTCTGCTGGGTTATTTCCTGCATACCCGTTGGGCTGGTCACGTTAATCTCTGTCAGATAATCACCAATGACATCCAATCCCACCAGCATTAAGCCATCTTTGACTAATTCAGGACCAAGAGACGCTGCGATTTCCTTGTCGCGCACTGATAGTGGTTGTGTTTTCCCTGTGCCGCCAGCAGCCAGATTACCGCGTGTTTCTCCCGGCTTTGGAATACGCGCCAGAGCATAGGGTACGGCTTTGCCGGCAATAAGCAAGATGCGTTTGTCTCCCTGTTTAATTTCAGGAATATAGCGTTGTGCCATAATCGTTCGTGTTCCGTAATGGGTCAGTGTTTCGAGAATGACATTGATATTGTGATCGGCGCTGTGCACGCGAAACACACTGGCACCACCCATGCCATCCAGTGGTTTCAAAATGATATCCTTATAATTATTGAGGAATTCTCGAATTAAATGCGCTTGGCTGGTTACTAAGGTGGGGACGACAAACTGGGGAAATTTTGCGATTGCTAATTTTTCGTTGTGATCACGGATGCCACGTGGGCTGTTAATTACGAATGCCCCCTGAATTTCAGCCAATTCCAGTAAATACGTGCTGTAGATGTACTCCAGATCAAAGGGCGGATCTTTGCGCATCAGCACGGCATCGAATTGATGCAATGGTATCGCTGAAATGTCGCTGGTTTTATACCAATGACCATCCTGCGGCGTATCCGTTAAGGTCAGAGGGCGGGAGGAGCCTGTGACAATCTGGTTGATTAACGCAATGTCATGCTGATAAAGCACGTAAACCTGATGATTCCTGGCAATGGCCTCGCATATCAATGCAAAACTTGAGTCCTTATTGGTTTTGATGGAATCAAGTTGATCAATGATAAAAGCAAGTTTCATTGTGAATTCAGACAAGAAGCGCAGCTGTCATTTCAGGTTTGGATTGTTCTAATTCCAATGCAGCAGCCAACAAGGCAAGACGCGCAACTACACCATAAGCATAGAAACGGTTGGGAATGGAATCGGGCTGTGCTGCAGTCTCAGGTACCAAACAAGTCGTTTCAAATGCCAATGGAACAAAATGCATGCCGGGCGCATTCAGGTTTTCATCGGTACCGCGTCCGGTATGCACGCGATAAAACCCACCGACGACATAGCGGTCAATCATGTAAATGACTGGTTCTGCAACAGCCTGATTGATATTTTCAAACGTGTAAACGCCTTCCTGCACCAAGACATTGGAAACCTGTAATCCTTCTTTAACCACAGCCATTTTGTTACGCTGTTTGCGGTTGAGCTTGTAAATATCAGCGCCATCCTTAACTGTCATAATGCCCATGCCGTAGGTGCCCGAGTCAGCTTTTACGATGACAAAGGGATCCTCCTTGACGTCATATTGTCGATATTTTTCCTTTATAGCGGAAAGAATTCGATTGACAGCTTTGGCCACACAATCTTCTCCTTGTTTTTCACGGAAATTGATTTCGCCGCATGAAGTAAAATGCGGATTAATCAACCAGGGATCAATTCCAATCAAATCAGCAAATTCTTGTGCGACTCGGTCATAGGCTGCAAAGTGTTTGGATTTGCGTCGTATTGCCCATCCGGCGTGCAAAGGCGGAATGACGATTTGATTCAAACCTTGCAGTATTTCCGGGATCCCTGTTGATAAATCATTGTTAAGAAGGATTGCGCAAGGATCAAAATTTTTAACCCCTAATTTATGATTTTTACGCGCGACAGGCTCAAGTGTAATGGTTTGCCCATCAGGAAGGTCAATCTCAGTGGTTGTTGTAATTTCGGGCAATAGGGTTCCAATCCGTACATTGAGCCCCGCATGCTGCATGATGTTTCGCAATGTTGCGATATTTTGCAAATAAAAAGTATTGCGAGTGTGATTTTCTGGAATCAATAGCAGGCTATGCGTATCCGGACATATCTTTTCTATGGCGCTCATCATTGCTTGTACGCATAGCGGCATGAACTCGGGATTAAGATTATTAAAGCCACCAGGAAATAAATTCGTATCAACAGGTGCCAATTTGAAGCCACTATTACGCAGGTCAACTGAACAATAAAAAGGTACCGTGTGTTCACGCCACTTGCTTCGCAACCAATGCTCAATGGTTGGCATAGCGTTGATAATCCGATTTTCAAGATCAAGGATAGGGCCGCGCTGGGCAGTGCAAAGATGAGGTACTGGCATTTCTATCGGAAGTATTAAACCGAGTGATTATAGCATTATGTACCGGATAGATTGTGATCAGTCTGTGCCTGAAGTATCGTATGGTTCTATTCCACTGATGATTTATGACTATTTTATTCATGCATAATCCTTTGCAGCCTGTTCTTATTGTATTAGCTACTGCTGTGTTGGCAGTCGTGGTGTTTCGTTTGCTGCGTTTGCAACCCGTGCTGGGCTATTTGCTTGCAGGTGTCGTCATCGGGCCACATGCTTTGGGATGGATCGCTGAAAGCAATGAAACACGTCATTTGGCTGAATTTGGAGTGGTTTTTCTGATGTTTAGCATAGGCCTTGAATTTAGCTTGCCTAAGCTTATCGTCATGAAGCGTATCGTGTTTGGTTTTGGTACCGCACAAGTTGTCATCAGCATTCTATTAGTGATGGCTGTGGTTTGGATGCTGGGATTGGATTGGCGCGTTGGATTTGTACTAGGTAGTGTGTTGGCAATGTCTTCTACCGCCATCGTGATTAAGATGTTGGCAGAGCGGGTAGAGCTTAATTCTGCGCATGGCAGGCAGGTAATTGGCGTACTGCTTTTTCAAGATTTGATGGTTATTCCATTGCTCGTCATCGTTCCGGCATTAGCCCCCCAAATTGATAGCGATACCATTGATCTTGCCACTGCCATCCTGAAGGTGATGGTTGTATTAGTCGTTATCTTGTTTTTGGGGAAGAAGTTGATGCGTCCCTGGCTTCACCTGGTCGCTCGTCAGAAATCATCGGAACTATTTGTTCTGAATGTGCTATTCATTACGCTCGGGCTTGCTTGGTTAACCGAATTAGCCGGTTTGTCGCTGGCTTTGGGAGCATTTCTTGCGGGCATGCTCATTTCCGAAACCGAATATCGCTATCAAGTTGAGGATGATATCAAACCTTTTAGGGATGTTTTATTGGGTTTGTTTTTTGTAACAATTGGCATGTTATTAGACCTGCAGGTAGTTACTGGTAATTTCCTTTGGGTATTCGTCATTCTGATGGCACTGATTATTTTGAAAGTCGCAGTAATTGCCGGGCTATCGCGCTTATTCAATGCAGATTCCGGTGTGGCGATCAGAACAGGTATGAATTTGGCGCAAGCTGGAGAATTAGGATTTGTATTGCTGGCGCAGGCTGGTGCCATTGGATTAATTGAAAACTCTGTTCTTCAGCCAGTGCTCGCAGCAATGGTGTTATCGATGTTCATCGCTCCCTTTACTATTGAGTATGGTGAACGGATGGTTCAATGTTTTTACAGTTCCGAATGGATGTATCGAGCCATGCAAATAACCTCCATTGCCGCCCAGACGATGGAAACACAAAATCATGTCATCATTTGCGGTTATGGACGCAGCGGTCAAAGTGTGTCACGGATATTGGAACAGGAATCTATACCGTTTATCGCTTTGGATCTTGATCCGCGGCGTATACGTGAAGCGACCAGCGCGGGAGAATCTGTTGTGTATGGTAATGCGGCACGGCGCGAGGTGCTCATTGCCGCAGGTCTGATGCGCGCAAAAGTATTGGTGGTGAGTTATGCCGATACAATTTCCGCCTTAAAAATCCTGAGACATGTCCAGGAACTGCGTCCAGAGCTATCTGTTGTGGTTAGAACACGTGATGATTCTGATATCGATTTGCTAAGGGGGGCCGGCGCAACGGAAGTTGTTGCCGAAATCATGGAAGGAAGCTTGATGCTGGCATCTCATGCACTGATGTTTGTTGATATATCCACAGGCCGTATTTTACGACGTATACGGGAAATCCGTGAGCAGCGCTACAGTTTATTGCGTGGCTTTTATTATAGTGTAAAGGATGAAACGGAAGATAGTGAGAAATTACTTCCACGATTATTAACGATTACCATCACTCCAGGTGCAGCGGCTATCAATAAAACGCTGAATGATATTGATCTGGCAAGTCTGGATGTTGAAGTAACTGCGGTGAGAAGACGCAATATTCGCGGATTATTGCCTACGCCTGAAACAAGATTAGAAGCTGGTGATGTTGTGGTGCTGAAAGGTACCCAAGAAAATCTGGCTGCTGCTGAAATTAAACTGATACAAGGCTAAAAAATTGCTTAACTGCTTGTGTAGTAATTTTAACTGAATGAACAAGTACTAGCAGTAGTTAGTTATGGTGATTAATTGAAATCCCATTCATCCAGTATGGCTTTAAGTGACTAAGAATGGACAGTTTTTCACAGAAAGTGTATAGTCGCCGTTCCGCCCTTTGCTCTTAAAAGGGGCAGGTGCTGAGGTAGCCCTGAGGGTTACACAGCAGATTAGAATGGCGCACAAAAAGCGCAAAGTTCATCATTTATGGAGGGAGATATGATTAAAGCTGTTCAGGCAGTTGTAGGACTAGGATTGCTCTGTTTCGGCGCAACGCAAGCAGTTGTGGCCGCTCCAGACCTTTCTAAATTACCACGTGTAAAACAAGAATTGGTGGCTCCGCCGAATGTACCTCAACATGATCAGGTTTCGAAAGGACCTAAGATTGTTGAAGTACGGATGGAAACAACAGAAAAACTGATGGAAGTCGCCCCTGGTGCAAAAGTCTGGGGTCTGACTTTCAATGGTAGTATTCCCGGTCCGCTCATCATTGTGCATGAAGGCGACTATGTTGAATTGACATTATCCAATCCAAAAGAAAGCACATTGGCACATAACGTTGACTTTCACGCAGCAACCGGTGCATTGGGTGGCGCTGGCTTAACACTGGTACAACCTGGTGAAGAGGTTGTATTGCGCTGGAAAGCAGTTAAACCAGGCGTATTTGTTTATCATTGCGCACCTGGTGGAACCATGATTCCATTCCATGTTATCTCTGGTATGAGCGGTGCCATTATGGTATTACCAAAAGACGGTCTGAAAGACGCAAAAGGTAAACCTTATAAATACGATAAAGCTTTCTACATTGGCGAACAAGATTTCTATCTGCCTAAAGACGGCAGTGGTAATTTCAAAAACTACGGCTCACCAGCTGAAGGCATGGCAGATATGCTGGAAGCAGCGAAGGGACTTATCCCAACCCACGTAGTGTTTAATGGTGCTGTTGGTGCAATCACTGGCGATAATGCACTGAAAGCCAAAGTAGGCGAGAAAGTTCTGTTTATCCATTCACAAGCAAATCGTCCTTCTTATCCACACTTGATTGGCGGTCATGCTGATCTGTACTGGGTAGGTGGCTCATTCAGCGACGTGCCTTTGACCAGTCAGGAAACCTGGTTTATTCCAGCCGGTGCCGCAGTTGCTGCAGCATATGAATTCAAACAACCTGGATTATATGTATACCTCAGCCATAATCTGATTGAAGCTGTATTAATGGGTGCTGCACTGCATATGAATGTTGAAGGTAAATGGGATGATGATCTCATGACCCAACTGAAGGCACCAAAGAGCTTTAATAAAGATGCTGCAATGGATCACTAAGATTTGATGTAGTGTAACTATTGAAGTTGTATTAAAGGCCTCAACCATTCGGTTGAGGCCTTTTTATTTTAATTTTAATATTTTCATTGCCAGCTTAAAAATGTCAATTAAATCTCATATTCGTACTGTTCCACATTATCCACACCCTGGCATTATGTTTCGTGATATTACGACACTATTAAAAGATCCTGTAGGATTGCGTACAACCATCCAAGAGATTTCAAACCGCTATAGAAATATTGAAATTGACAAAGTGGCGGGGATTGAGTCGCGGGGTTTTATCATTGGTACACCAGTGGCGTATCAGCTATGCAAAGGCTTCGTACCTATCCGCAAACAAAATAAACTGCCGGCTGAAACAGTAGGAAGGGACTATCAATTAGAATACGGCAGTGATCGTATCGAAATTCACGTAGATGCTATTCGGCCAGGGGAGCGGGTGCTTCTGATTGATGACCTGATTGCAACGGGTGGAACTGCAGAGGCCGCAGTGAAGCTCATCCAAGAGATGGGTGGGGAAGTTGTGGAATGCTGTTTTGTCATTGATTTACCTGATGTAGGGGGCAGAACTCGCTTGGAAAATTTAGGATGTAAGGTATTTTCATTGTGTGAATTTGAGGGCGGTTAAGAGCTTGCTTAAGTTTTGTCATCTGAAATTCTAAGCGTAAAAAGTTACATCAACGATTTTGTAGATTTAATAGTATTTTTTCATGAATACCGCCGAAGCCACCGTTACTCATGATTAAAATATGATCGCCGGGCTTTGCAATCAAGCAGATATCCTGTATCAATTGATTCAAATCGTCGTGACAATGGGTTTTCTTATTCGATGAATCCAAGGCCGTTTTTGCCCATTGAGCATTACGGGTAAAACAAAAAATTTGATCTGCCTCCGCCAAACTGGGGGCAAGGCTATTTTTCCATACGCCCATTCTCATGGTATTTGAGCGAGGCTCGAGAACGGCGATGACCCTTTCTTTTCCAATATGTGTTCGCAATCCATTTAGTGTGGTTTGAATCGCTGTTGGGTGATGAGCAAAATCATCATAGACAGTAATACCGTTGACAGTGCCTCGTGTCTCCATACGGCGTTTGACATTCTTAAACTGTGCCAATGCCGCAATCCCCTGTTTGATAGGCACGCCGGCATGGCGGGCAGCAATCAGTGCAGCCAATGCATTCATTCGATTATGCTCACCTAATAAATCCCACTGCAAACACCCCTGATGTGTTTTATTAAAATAGATATTCACCTCGCTGTTGGCTTGCAGCTGTGAATGCCAGCCAGCTTCTGTTCCAAATTCTTCGGTGGGCGTCCAGCACCCCTGTTTTAAGACGCGTTGCAGATTCTCATCAGTTCCGTTAGATACGATCAGGCCATTATTAGGAATAATTCGAACAAAATGATGGAATTGACGTTCAATGGCGGCAAGATCCGAAAAGATATCGGCATGATCAAATTCGAGATTATTTAAGATGGCCGTTCTGGGGTGATAATGCACAAATTTAGAACGTTTATCAAAAAAGGCAGTGTCGTATTCATCAGCTTCAATGACAAAAAAAGGTGAAATATCAGTATCCTGATTGGAATGAGGATTGGGTGATAAAATATTTCCAATTCTTGCAGATACACCAAAATTCTCAGGTATGCCTCCAATTAAGAATCCCGGATTCAGTCCGGCATAATCGAGTATCCAGGCCAGCATTGAACTGGTGGTAGTTTTACCATGAGTGCCAGACACAGCAAGTACCCAGCGATTTCTTAAAATATTTTCGGATAACCACTGCGGGCCCGAAATATACGGTAAATTCTGGTTGAGTATTTCCTCCATCAAAGGATTGCCGCGTGTAACCACATTGCCAATTACAAAGATATCTGGCTGAAGTTTGATTTGTTCAGGCGAATAACCGGCTATCAATTCGATACCCTGGGATTCAAGCTGAGTGCTCATCGGTGGATAAACATCCTGATCACAACCGGTGACTTTGTGCCCAGATTCGCGTGCAATCGCTGCTATTCCGCCCATAAAAGTGCCACAAATTCCTAGTATATGAATATGCATTGTCCACTCTGAAAAATTCTGATTATCTTTTACTCAATCATACATAAGATTGGGTATTCTTCTAGAATTATAGTGGATTAGATAGGTTATATAAGTGGTCATGATGGATTTCTTGTAGAGCTGATCAAAGATTTGTTGTTTTTGCTCTGTTTCTTCGTATTTCAAGCTATTTTTATCTGTGAAAAATACTCAAATTTCTGCATCAAAGTACCGAGGTCGGTTCGCACCATCCCCAACCGGCGTTCTGCATTTTGGTTCATTGGTTGCTGCGGTAGGGAGTTATCTTGATGCAAAATCCAATCATGGCGATTGGCTAGTCAGAATTGAGGATCTTGATTGGCAGCGGGAAGTGCCTGGCGCAGCCAGTGAAATTTTACGTACGCTTGAAAGATTAGGTATGGAATGGGATGGTGATGTAATTTATCAAAGTCAACGTTCTGAAACTTATCAGGATGCCTTGGATGCCCTGAATAGGCAAGGTTTTATCTATCCCTGCGTTTGTTCTCGGAAAGAAATTGCTGACTCCAATAGGATGAGTGTAGGTGGCCCCATATACGCTGGAACTTGCCTTAAGAATCCTGCCCCTATCAGTAGACCACATGCGCTTCGTATTCGAACTAGCAATGATCGAATTGAGTTTAATGATATTTTGCAGGGATCTTATTCCCAGAAGCTTAAAGATGAGATTGGTGATTTTGTCTTGCGTCGAGCCGATGGAATTTACGCCTACCAGTTAGCAGTAGTGGTAGATGATGCTGAACAAAATATCACGCATGTCGTGCGAGGTGCTGATTTACTAAACTCGACGCCACGACAGATATTTCTGCAGCAGCTGCTGGGTTATCCCACGCCCCAGTATTTACATCTACCCGTTGTAACCAATGAGAAAGGGGAAAAGCTCAGTAAACAAACCAGCGCTGCTCCGATCGATTTATCAAATGCACTCATGCAGTTGATCAGTGCCTTACAGTTTTTAGGCCAGAATCCATCCCTTGAGATGAGTGAAGGCAATATTTCTTCCTTTTGGCAGTGGGCTCGCGAACATTGGCAAGCAGACCAGATTCCTCATTCATAGCTATTAATGGCATTTCGATGTTGAAGGAAAATTATCAGGAGCAGGGCGTATTTATGCTAGGCTGTATATATTGCGAATGGTATGAATTCAGCGAACAGCGTGAAAGATCCCTGTGAGAGAACAGATTCTCGACTGATTCAGAGAAAAAACGATATTCTGAGCATATTGATCAAGGAGACGATGTGGCCCTTCTGCCATTTTATATACCCAAGCAAAAGCGATTGAAAGTAGTCATTATAGGTGGTGGATATGCCGGTATTGCAGCATTGATAACACTTTTGCGATACGCGCCCGATACTGACATTACGATTATTGATCCCAAACAGCAGCATATAAAAATTACGCACTTACAAGAGACATTCCGCTACCCGCTAACAGATTTTCTGGTACCCTTTGCCGATATAGAAAATCGTTATGGGTGCCGGCATATTGCAGCATCAATCCATTTTTCATCAGGTGAACTTAAAAATTATCAGGATAAAAAACAGCTGATCGTCAATGAGGAGGTTGTGAATTTTGATTATTTATTAATTGCTTCTGGTTGTGAATATCGGGCAGCGGATCATGATGATAATGTGCTGAGTTTGCATGACTTCACGATCTCGGCCGGCTCTGAATTATTAACTCAATGGCTTAACAAAAATATTCAATCTGAGCAGTCAATTTCGGTAGTGGGCGGAGGTGCGACAGGAATACAGTTTTTATTTGAAATAAAACAATTTCTTCGTCGCATAAAAAGTAAAGCTGAATTACGTTTGATTCACGCGAGCCAGCATGTGCTGGAGCAATTTCCCGATGGATTTAATACTTACGTGCAATCGCGTATGCATGAGATGGATATTGCTTTTTATCCCAATACTTCTTATCTCGAGCAACAATCTGGCCAAATTTTTTTGGCTGATAAACAAACGCAAAAACAATTTGAACTGCCTTCTAGCTTATCAATCTTGTTTTTGGGCATGAAACAACACAATATTTTTACTGCCAATGCGTTTGGGCAAGTTATCGAAGATCAAAAACCTTTGTCCAATATTTTTGCGGCTGGGGATTGTTCATATTATCAATCCCTGGGTTCTAATACATTAACCGCACAATCTGCGGTCCGTAAAGGTAAATTGGTAGCACGTAATATATTGCGGCACTCAGGCTTCTTTGGACTTCTTGAGCCATACCTTCACCATGAGCTAGGTTATGTAGTCAGCCTGGGGCCTGCTGATGCTGTTGGTTGGCTGGTTTCGGAAGGAAACGTGGTCACAGGTCTGCCAGCGCTGACCATCAAAGAGATCGTAGAAGCGCAATATGATTTGTTAGTGGCAGGAATTGATACTTACCTGGTTTAAAATACCTCAATACCGTATAACAGAAGCTTATGTTCCACAAAAGGTTTGATACACGCGCTCTGAAGGTGCTGGTGGTATGCGGTAATCGCTATGCTCCGGTGCGTCGACGTATGGATTGGTCACTGCCGCAAGTAATTGATGTATGAGTAAGTAGTCGCCATGTTCAGAAGCTGCTGACAGTGCTTCTTCAACACGGTGATTGCGCGGTATGATCGCGGGGTTATTTGCTCGCATTAGACAAAGTGACATATTCATGGAGCTAGACTGGCGTGATAGCCTTGTTTGCCAGCGTGCATGCCATGCGACAAATTCAGCATCACGAAATACCGCATCTTCAGGTAACGTTTTCGAAGCCAATGCATGGAAGCTATTAGTATAATCCGCACGATGTTTATGCATCCATGCAAGTAAAGTTTCGATGAGCTCGATATCCTCTGTTTCATCAGTGAATAGCCCAAGCTTCTTGCGCATCCCCGCAGTCCAGTGGATCTGATATATTTCTGGGAAAGCGTGGATGGCTTCTTCCGCTAATGTTATCGCTTTCTCCTGCACCGGATGTATAAGTGGCAGCAGTGTTTCGGCAAAACGAGCAAGATTCCATTGCGCAATCCGTGGTTGATTGCTATAGCGATAACGGCCAAGGTGATCAATTGAGCTAAAGACCGTATTTGGATCATACGCATCCATAAAAGCACAAGGGCCATAGTCAATGGTCTCGCCGCTGATGGTCATATTATCAGTATTCATCACGCCGTGAATGAAACCTACCAATAGCCATTTCGCGACTAACGATGCCTGACGTTCAATGACTCTGTTTAAGAGCAATAAGTAAGGATTCTCGGCATCCATCAAGTCCGGATAATGGCGGCCAATCGTATAGTCAGCCAGGGCTTTAATTCCTTCAGTATTTTCTAACCCTGCGGCGTACTCAAACGTGCCTATGCGAATGTGGCTTGCTGCTACACGCGTCAGAATTGCACCAGGCAGTAGTGTTTCTCGCATGACTGACTCACCGGTGGTAACTACGGCAAGGCTGCGCGTGGTAGGTATGTTAAGCGCATGCATCGCCTCACTGATGATATATTCGCGCAGCATCGGTGCTAAGGCTGCACGACCATCACCGCGCCGTGAGAACGGTGTCTGCCCAGAACCTTTGAGCTGAATATCAAATCGATCGCCAATCAGTGTGAGATGCTCGCCAAGTAATATCGCCCGCCCGTCTCCGAGCATATTGAAGTGCCCAAATTGATGGCCAGCGTAAGCTTGCGCGATGGGTTGCGCCATGTCAGGCACTGCATTGCCGGCAAATAGCAATGCGGCTTCTTCTTCGGACAGCTTGCGGATTTCCAATCCCAGCGAATCTGCTAGCGCATGATTCAATATCGCCACGCGCGGTGCACGCACAGGCACAGGGTGAAGCTGCGCATAAAAAAACTCGGACAAACGAGCATAGCTGTTATCAAACTGCCAGCCGATATTCATATTTTTAATACTGTCGTTATTGGGTTTTGTATTTGTTTTCATGTTGTCATAAATGAGCTGGATCTTTCACGGACACTGCAGAAATCAAACGAATGAGAAATACAATACGATCATAAGTTCCAAAGATCAGCCAAATAATTACGGGGTTATTAACGTTGGATAGCTATTTCCGAGACGCTGCTTGTTCAGAGTGTTAGGCAACGAACAGACTGTCATCTCATATAAAGTCATAATTTTTCACAACTATTTATATTAATAATCAAATAGTTGTGAAGTACAAGTACTATGTGCTGACTTAGAAGATTTTTATAAATATATGGATACTACCTCATTATCTGAACATTTCCGCTCAGTAAGAAGGGCAACCATCGCATTATGCAATCCGCTTCAAATTGAAGATTTCGTGGTTTCCAGTATGGAAGAGGTTAGTCCAACAAAATGGCATTTAGCGCACACCAGTTGGTTTTTCGAAACTTTTCTGCTCAAGCCCTATTTGGCAGGTTATAAGATATTTAATCCACACTATGCATTTTTGTTTAACTCGTATTACGAGCAGGTGGGTTCTTATCACCGCCGTGCTCAGCGGGGGTTGCTGAGTCGTCCTACGGTTCAAGAAATTTTTACTTATCGTGATCATATCGATGAAGCGATTGAGGAGTTGTGCGAGAAAATTGCCGATGACGTGGACCATCCGGCATGGCCTGTGCTTGAACTCGGCATAAACCATGAGCAACAGCATCAGGAGTTGCTTATCACCGATATTAAACACATATTCTGGACAAATCCGATACGACCCGCATATTTTGACAAACCCATCGGCATTCCACCTGTGACAGAACAAGCATGGTATGCCATCGATGAGGGTGTATACACTTTAGGTAATAGGGGAGAGGGGTTCGCGTTTGATAATGAGAAACCTGCGCATAAAACGTATGTGCAAGCTTCGCAAATGGCTCGCCGTCTGGTTACCAATGAGGAATATCAAGCATTTATTACTGATGGTGGCTATCAGCGACCTGAACTTTGGCTCAGCAATGGTTGGAGTGCAGTGCAAACGTATCAATGGCAAGCGCCACTCTATTGGGAAAAACATGATGAAGAATGGTACGAGTTTACGCTTTCGGGTAATGGTCCTTTGATCTTATCCGCACCGGTATGCCATATCAGCTACTACGAAGCAGATGCATTTGCGCGCTGGGCTGGATACCGTTTGCCTACCGAAGCCGAGTGGGAAGTAGTAGCCATGAAGAATTTTATAGATGGAAGATTCGCTATAGATGGAAGATTCGCGGAGCATGGCACGTTTCATCCCTCTGCGAGTAGTGAATCAAGCCTACAACAGTTATTCGGCGACGTATGGCAATGGACGAAAAGCGCTTATGTTGCTTACCCTGGCTTTCATCCTGCTCCTACTGCAATCGGTGAATACAACGGAAAGTTTATGTGTGATCAGTGGGTATTGCGCGGTGCATCTTGTGCTACGCCTCGTAGCCATGCTCGATTAACTTATCGTAATTTTTTCCCCAGTGGTACACGCTGGCAGTTCACGGGGATTCGTTTGGCGGCAAATCAATGACCAGCTTGTTGCTTACGCCTACGTCACTGCCATCTTCCCTTCAGTATAAGGCATTGGATGGGCTTACAAACGACATCAAGACACTTCCCCCCGCGCTTTTTTACGATGACATTGGCGCCCGTCTCTTCGAAGAAATTTGTAGATTGCCAGAATATTATCCGACACGCACAGAATTAAGTATTCTCGCTCAGTATGCACCAGTCCTGGCGTCCCAAGTAGGATTTGATGCTGTACTTATTGAATATGGAAGCGGAGCCGGTAAAAAAGTTTGCTATTTGCTGGATCAACTGGAATCACCTATCGCATATATTCCGGTGGATGTCTCTCGAAAGCAGCTTTTGGAAGTCGCGGCAAAACGTTCAGAACAATATCCCGCATTGGACATTGTGCCGATTTGCGCAGACTATACTCAACCATTCAATCTTCCATTACTTCCTTCTCGATCACGGCGGGTTGCTTTTTTTCCTGGATCAACCATCGGTAATTTTCATCCCGCTGATGCGGTGTCATTCCTGAAAAGTATTCGTCGTGTAGTAGGACAAAATGGTAGATTGATTCTGGGTGTTGATCGTAAAAAAGATCCTGAAATCTTGCACGCTGCCTACAACGATCAGGCGGGAATTACTGCTGCGTTTAACCTGAATATACTGGCGCATTTGAATAGAGAATTCGGAGCGACATTCGATTTGTCCCGTTTTCGACACATCTCCTTCTTCAACGACGAGGCAAATCGCATTGAAATGCATTTAGAATCATTGATAACGCATCAAGTGACGGTGGCTAGTAAAGTAATTAAGTTCGAGGCTGGCGAGACTATCCAAACTGAATGTTCTTACAAGTATGATGAAGAGCACCTGACTTCTCTTGCTGAAAGAAGTGGTTTTAACATTGATACGCTTTATACTGACGAGCGCGAATGGTTCTGGGTAGCGTTATTACATCCTGTCAGCACTAATTGATTTAGTCTGCTCAGGTAGACTTACATGAATTATTTTAACTTTTTTCTTATTATCTCTTCTAGCTCATCTAAATCCCTCTATACGTTTGGTAGCGTACCGACTGCATGCCTTATAGGGTGGATTATAGTTATTCCTTTTTAATGTCGTGGAGTAAGTCATGAGTAAAGACAAAAACTTAACATTCGTTACTCTCATCTTTGTGCTTTTCTTTTTAGCGAGCACATCTGTTTTAGCAGAATCCTCTTCCTCTTCTGGCCGGATGGAAAATAAAGAATCAAGCGATAGAGATAGGTTATCGCAGCCTGACAAAAGCTCTGAAAATCAAGGTGGTAAAGAATCTTCTGATAAGCGCAATATTCGCTCCGATGATCAGCGTAGCAGCGTCAGCGGACAGCAATCTAAAACTGATCATCCTGCTTCTTCTCCCTCAGGTAATCCTATGGGTGGCCAATAATTGAATTGGAGAGAATGATGCGTATTCATAGTGTTCAATACAGGAATAAAAAACTGGAAATTAAAAGATACCTGCTTCGATTAGCATTTATCAATAGAGCTCTCTTGGACAAAACCTACAGATCAAATCCATTAGGGAAAAATATTTGATGTGAATCAGTATCTTTTTTAAAACAAACTCTTTCAAAAAGGATATTTATCATGACTACATTCGCCAATCTATTAGTGAGTTTTATTTTTCTTATCGGTAGTTTCTTTATTTTGAGTTCTTCCGTTTTTGCAGAGCATGCTAAAGATCATAAAGAAACGACCTCAGAACCAGCAGCGCCCCGGGATCAAGACAGGGCAGGAAAAACTGTTGAGGAAAAACGTGATATTGATTCGGAGGGTCCGCGCTCAGACGCGGCTGAGAATACACCGATAGACGCCCCACCTCCAAAAGTAGATCGAAATCAACCTGCTACATTAGTGAATCCAAGTGATCCTACGGGTCCTAACGTAACCAGTCCAACTGGACAAAACCCAGATCAACCGATGAGATCAAATCGGCCTTCTGGAACTGATCGATAACATGCCAAGCCCCGGCCTAGCCGGGACTCCAAGCATTTGGTCTTTATACTTATTAAAATGGGCGATGAAAATATAGAATAATTCTCTAACTCAAACACATGTCAGTGAAACTTAACTTGAAACGTGTACCCGTTGTCTGTTCGATCATCATGATTCATCACTTATTTAAGTGAAATTTGCCCGCTTTTAGGGAGATCCGGGTAAGAGTAGGAGGTTCGATGGTACTGCAACTGATTGATGGGCGTCCCAGAATCGCTGCGGCAGATGTCAAGAAAGCTTTGGGTGAGGAAATATCAGAGCCTTATATCTTGCAAGACCATGTGATTGAGGACGAACTTAACCTGCGCTTCGCCCATATTTCTCGCAGTATCGAGTTCACCTGCTGCGAATTTTCCGAGGCGATCGATATGCGCAATGCCATCTTTGATGGCACGGTGCAGTTCCGCGAATGCATTTTTAGGGGCAACGTCAATGGCGGTGACGAGCATCTGGCGCACACTGTATTCAAGGCCGACCTCAATTTTGACGGTAGTAACTTCCATGGCTTTGTCTCATTCATAGGTTTCTGCTGCGAGGGGAGCGCGACCTTCAATCACTGCAGATTCTTTAAGACAGAGACTCATGAATCTGAGCTGAGGGAGCTGCCGCGGCCACCGGTCGAGTTCATTGGCGGTAAAGTCAACAAAGCATTTTCGGTCAAAAAGTCAGTGTTTAAGGGCTGCGTGAGCTTCAATGGCTTGCACTGCGGTCTAGGTGGTTTCTTCTACAAAACTCGCTTCGATAGTTGTGAGGCGCTGGCAGTCGATTTCACCGCATCGTCCTATGGCGTTGCTTGTGAGCTCACCCGAGCAGTGTTTGAAGGTGCTGTCGTGCTGAACGGAGTGTCCTGCGGTTTTAATTTCTCGGTTGCTTTGGCCCGCTTCTGTCATCCCGATTTTTTAGTGAGATTTGACAATTCAAAGACTGATAACTTCGATGCATCTGGTGCGATGTTCGCGGGACCAGTCGATTTTTCGGGACTGCGCTGCAGGAATGCTAATTTCTCGGTTTATTCTTCAACTCTCGATTTGCCGACGGACGAACCATGGTTAGAAGGAAATATTCCTCCGTGGCTGAAAGCGGAAATGGAGAAGCAGTTTGCTTTGCTTCCGTCGTCAGTGTCGTTTAGCCAGGAAGAGGAAGACGGTAAATGGATTCTTGAATTCCCTCATTCATCAGTTCGCTGGTCATTGCAGCGTGACGGCAATAATATTTCCGTGTCGATCCCGACCGCATTCTTAGGACCCTCGTTCTCTCTTGCCTCTTCTGATATTGGGCTGAATCTCTACTTCGACAATGCTGTAGTCAGAGCGGAGGCTGACTTCAGCAATATTTTTTGCAGGGGATTTGGGCTTTTCGATCGCGCTCAGTTCAGTAAGACCGTGAATTTTTCGTCGAGCCGGTGGGAAGCAGATATTTCTCTGCGTGCTGCGATTTTCGGACAGGGAGCGAATTTTGCTCTATGCCGCCTTCGCAACCTCTACGCGCAAGGGAGCCGCTATGCCGGTAAGGCCGACTTCACCGGTTTCTCCTGCTATTATGCATATTTTAATCCGTATGAAATTCCCCTGCCTAACCTTCACCTTGCTGAAGGGCCATTATCCAGCGAGCTGAGGACGGTACTCGCGCAACACAATTTTCATCTTCCTGAAAGCTGCAATTTAAAGAAGAACGAGAACGGTAAATGGTTAATCCTCAGTGAGAACGATGAACCGCATGCGTATATCGAGGAGTTCTCCAACCAATTGTTCTTGAACGTTCTATCGCAATTCCTTGGCGAAAAGGAAAGCCTCAATCTTGATCACGGACAGATCGGTTGGATCTTAGACCTAGATAGTGCGTATGTGAAGTATACCGCGACATTTAATGCGCTCCATTGTACCGCAGGTAGCTTTTTTCGGAATACTCAGTTCGACGGAAAAGTCGACTTGCGTTATGGGGAATTCGGTATTAATTTGCAGCTTGATGGTGCGCAGTTTAAGTCAATGGCAGAATTTAACAATATCTCAATCAAGAATGAGCTAATCTTAAGAAAAGCTATCTTCTATGAAGGTGCCAACTTCAGCGGCGCCAAAATCAGGCGGCTCATCATTGATTCATCCAATCCATTTCGTAAAGAAAAAATAATATTTACTGGCTGCACTTTCGATTTTTTCAATGGAGATTGGCGATTGCTTGTTGATCGGCAAGATCCAGAGTATTTTTCTCTTGATCCTTATCTTGTACTTGAACGATGCGCGCGCGCTGCAGGCTGTCATAACGAGGCGGACAAGATCTATCACTAGGGCAAAAGACGCGAGACAGGGCGTGCGCGTGATCAGTCAAAACGGTTAAGTTACTTTAAAGGTATGCTGTGGGATGTTCTTGCCGGGTACGGCGTACGGTTGTACAAGGTAGGCATCTGGTGCGCGTTCGTCATCATTCTGGGCATGATAGTCTTTTGGCCGGATGAAGCATTGCGCCCTGCTGCCAAGGGCGAAGATGTGATTTTACTCTCTGCGACTCAGCTCACCCAGCCGCTTTCCAACTCACGCAGCAATGGCGGTGAAGACTGCGCCGGACAGTTATCCGGCGATTCTATGGCGTGGATGATGGCAGAATTGCAAGAATGGCTGAGGCAGCCTGACATCGATGTGAGCTTGGACAACCATATGCTTGACCGCTTCTTTTCTCGTTTCGCTTACAGTGTCGATCAGTTTGTGCCGGTCGATCTCGAAATCGCCAAGCACTGCCACCCAGCCCCCGGTTGGCGACAGGCATATAATGCTTTTCACATACTTGCGGGCTGGATTTTAATCCCCCTGGTGGTAGCGGCTGCGACGGGTTTCCTCAACAAGCGATCAGTAAATTAACATTCCATGACAATTAATTCTATGTCTTAACAGAGTAATCGCTCAGATTAGAGACCTTCTCATTAGACTGCGCTTGTAAAAGCAATTGTAATAATTGAGATGTTGACTAATGCAGTTATCCAAAAGCACGGCCTTGGGACACGGCGGCAACACCGCTGCAGCTAGCGCTGGCCAGAAGACATCATTGGCTTTCCATGTTGGAGTTGGGAGAATCAAAGTCATTTAAGGAAATTGATGCCCGCAAAGGGGTAGACAGCAGCTATGTGAGTCGCATGGTCAACTTGACCACGCTGGCGCGGGATATCGTCGCTGGGATGCTGAATGATGAGTTGAGAATAACATTACACTGTTTGATCTCACTGTTGATCCGCCGGTGTTGTGGAGAAAACAGTGGAAGCTGATTAAATGAAGTTTATCAGCATGCAGTTTTTCTGTTGCCATCGATAATGGATAGTGTAATTTTTTTAAACTGAAGTCAACGGATAGAGTCTATTTAGCCTTGCCGCTAGCCGGTTTGTAGAAGATAAACTCGCCGACTTCAATTGTCTTGGTATATTCATTAGACCAATCTGGGGCTACTTTCCGATGGTGGAAGTATAAGGCACTACCAGTTCGGTCCTTGAGTTGGCGGTTGAGGGCCTTACGGGCAACTTCCTTGGCAATTGTGTAGGATTTATCCTCCTCGGCGTCATCTGGACGGCCATCGCACCACCACGAGAATTGGCAGGTTCTCTGCTCGTAGCCTTGCTTGACAACGCCACAGATGGTGTTTGGGAAGCCCTCATGGCCGACCCGGTTCATAACCACATTGGCGACGGCCTCCATTACGTTAGCCTCACTACCTCTGGCTTCCCAATAAATAGTACGTGCAAGGCAAGTGATCGCATCGTCCACGGGTTCTTCGCCCATCGGATCGACCGCCTGCACTTGCTTCTTAGTAATTAGCTCGGCCGAAGCCGGAGGCATTTTGCTGTCCTCGGACGCTGCCTTTTCCTCAAGCACCTCCGCCTTGCTCTTGGCGGTTTCCGCCTTCTGGGCCTCCTGGTCAGCCAAAGTCGCCTGTCCCACCAGAAGAAGTATCGCAAGCCACGCCGCAGCTAATATCTTTCCCATGGTCAAACCTTCTGAATGAACAAATATAGCCATTATATCACCGGCCCAGTCAGCGGTAGTTTGAATAAAGCTAAGGCCGAAGTCTTATGATGCTACACACCGTTACGGGTGGAGCAGCAGGAGCGTATCAATAGTCCTTAAAACTTAAATTCGCATAAGTGATTGTAACAAATGATTTTTTATTAAGTTTGGCTACCTTGACTATAAGTTTAGGATGGCATGTATACTTTCAACTTCAAATAATCTCGGGAATTCTGGCATGAATAGCTTACCGCAGCTCTTGCTTTTCCTTGACCAACTGGTTTATGGTTTTGGAGAGAAAAAAATGCCGGAATCACTGCAATCCGCCTGCAACGAATTCAAGTACTTTGAAATTCTTTCACAAAATAAGCAAGTTGATAGTGAAGATGGTCTTGTGGCACAAACGGAAGATACTTCCGGCAAATCCAAAGCGAGCCCGAAAAAGAAAACCACAAAATCTGCGGCATCTTCGAGCGAATTTACAGCTACTCTCGGCACCAAGAAAAGCTCAAAGGAACTGGCTAGAGACACCAAGCTAGTTTCACTGATCCGTTCCGCAATTGAAGCGCTTTCCGATGAAAACGGCTCTTTTCATGAATACCTGCATATCATTACGTTGGAACTCACTGCGCTCGATATTGAATTCATCGACATAGCTAATGAATTTAAATCAAACATGCAAAATGCCGGGGAGTGTTTACGATCTACTGCGACATTGCCCACTACATCGTGGCAAAAACGATAAGGTGTATATATTAAAGAATTCTAGCAGGCGCTACTTAAAACCATCAAGCTCAAGGGTCGCGCCGCCGACCGGCGCGAGGGACATGAAGGGCAGAGCCCGGAATGCTGTCCCGAACCCCAACACGGTCAGGGTTTTCCCTGACTTCCTCATTATTGCTAAACAGAATTTGATTTTGATTTACCTAAGGAGAACTTTGCACGGTCAGAGCCAGTTTCCAGTTTCAGATGCGATTAATGATATAATAGTGTTTTTAATCATACAATTGAGTTAATTGATATGAGCTTTTCGGAATTTGATGTCACCCGCCGC
>NZ_FONE01000096.1 GCF_900112825.1 Nitrosomonas sp. Nm166
TTTTGAGTCCGAAAAGGTGTTGTTTAAAATAATTTTATGAGAACATGTTAAGAGAAAGATAAATTCTGCCGCATGCCCTGATATTTAATGATTGGAAACTTTTGAGAATCCCAGGTTGATGAAACATCAATTTATAGAAGTCATATTTAGTCGCATCAATTCGTATATCATTCACCCAGCGATCTGTTTTTTACCGTTAAGCCGATGGCGGCTTTTCACCTCAATCGCTGGATGTCTGTTTCTTTCCAGTTGCCCTGCCCTGGCAGTCGACTTTACCAAGACAATAAAACCTTACTTTAATTACGGAGTTACCGCTGACGATAACATGTTGCGCATACGCGACCGTTTTGATCCTCAGAATATTGAGAATGCGCGCATCCGCGATATCATTTCCCAGGGAAAGCTTGCGGATATTTCCCAGCGTTTCACAGGCGGGGTGTTGCTTGAAAAAGAAATCAGTCGACAACGACTTACTGCCGACTTGAGTTGGACCTACAATAAATTCGAGAGATTCCATGAAATCAATAATGATCTGAAAAACTTCCGCGGTAACTGGAACTGGTTCCTGGGCAACAGGCTGGAAGGTAATATGGGAGCAAGTTATGTTCAATCATTGATGCCATTTGTCTTTCAGCCAGGCATCAAAACGATACGCACTGAGCAAACGCAATTCATTAATGCAGCCTGGCGCTTTCATCCCAGCTGGAGCTTGAATGGCGAATATACCCGTTATGACCTGAATACCGATAGCTCTTTGCAGAGATTGCGTTTCTTGAGTCGTACTGAAGACCGGTTTGAAGCCGGGATCGATTATATAACGTCAGGTAAGAATACGGTGGGTGTGCTGTTTCGCAATATACTCGGCGATTTTACGGCACTTGTCCCCTTGCCGGATGGCTCATTTGCAGATAACGGCTATGATCAGAAAGAGGTGCTGACTAAAATCCTCTGGGCAATGTCTGCAAAGTCCCGCTTTTTCTGGACCGGGGGATGGGTGGAACGCAAAAATAAAAGCTTTCCGGAGCGTGATTTCAGCGGATTTAACGCCCGCTTGATTTATAATTGGCAGCCTACCGACAAAATTGGATTGACGATTAATGGCTGGCGCCAGACGACATCTCCACAGAATCTGACCGCCAGCTTTAGCCTTAACACCGGTGTGAGCGTTATTCCATCCTGGGATATCACAGAAAAGATCAGGCTTGAAGGGGAATTTTCCTATGAGACGCGTAAATTTAACCGCTTTGCCATTTTTACCGATCCGGTATTAACGCTCGGCAGGGATAATACTTTCCGCAACGCTACCTTAAGACTTATCTATAATCCTTCTCTTGGCTTACAGCTTAGCACGGCCATCTATCATTCGGATCTCCGTACAGATGCTCCTCTGGGCGGATTTAATGCCAATGGGGTAACCGCTAATTTACAGTATGTGTATGGAAAACGATGACAACGAATGATTTGCCTATCGTAGCCTTCTTCAAGCATTTGCTTGATCCTTTTATCATATGGAGTATGTTGATACTGACAACGTGGCTATATGATGAGGATTTTACCAGTTACTATTTAGTATTAGTCATTATTACTTTTTTCATTTCCTCATACATTTATGAGCGAACGCTCATTTACCGTAATTGGCGCAAAGGCAGGCTGCTTGCTCATATACGCGATACCATCATGGGTTGGCTGCTGATTGTAGCCATTCTGGTATTTCTAGGATATGCCACCAAGTTCTACCATCAATTCTCTGAGCAGGTATTGATGACCTGGTTTATTGTCACGCCCTTGATATTGATTGCCAGCCATATTACGGCACGAAGCATGATCACTCATCTGTACAGCAAGGGCCACTTGCGGCCAACTATCGTGATCGGAGCCAATGAAACCAGTCTGGAATTTATCAAACATATTGAAGAGATTCCATTTCTGCTCATTAATTATCATGGTTTCTTCGATGAGCGCGACAGTTCCCGCATGTCTGATGGAGATGGTGATCGCTTTGGATCCCATTTGGGGGGATTGGCTGATGTGGTTCCTTACATTCATAAGCATAATATCGAGATGGTCTTCATCAGCTTACCAATGTCTTCGCAGCCCCGGATCCAGAAATTGATGGATGAGCTGCCAGATACCACCGCTTCCATTTATTTCCTTCCAGACATTTATATCTTCGATTTGATGCAGGCTCGTTTTGAGTACATTGGTGATGTGCCGGTGGTGGCGATGAACGAATCGCCATTTGTCGGTATCGATGGCGTGGTCAAAAATACCAGTGATTTTGTGATCGCCTTAATCACGCTGATTTTGCTCTCCCCTCTGATGCTATGTATCGCCTTAGCAGTAAAACTCACCTCACCAGGGCCGGTTATCTTCAAACAGCGCCGCTATGGTCTCAATGGTGAAGAGATCATCGTGTATAAATTTCGTTCGATGACGGTCAGTGAGGATGGGGCGGATATTGTGCAAGCCAAAAAGAACGATCAACGGGTCACCAGAATCGGCGCCTTTTTGCGGCGCACTTCGCTCGATGAACTGCCTCAGTTCGTGAATGTATTACAGGGGCGCATGAGTATTGTCGGCCCACGCCCGCATGCCGTGGCTCACAACGAACTCTACCGCAAACTGATCAAAGGCTATATGCTGCGTCATAAAGCCAGGCCAGGCATTACCGGGTGGGCTCAGGTCAATGGCTGGCGCGGCGAAACTGAAGTGCTCGAAAAAATGAAAGCTCGTATCGAACACGATTTGTACTACCTCAAAAACTGGTCCATCTGGCTCGACCTCTGGATCATCCTCCGTACCGTCTGGATCGTACTCCGTAGAGATAATGCTTATTGA
>NZ_FONE01000105.1 GCF_900112825.1 Nitrosomonas sp. Nm166
TTCTATTGTGCTTGAATTAACTACTAAATCCTTTGCCTGCTCTAACAGTTCTTTACCACTCGCTATACGCGCCATCACAACACTTCCTTTCATAACCTTTCATAAGTTACGTCTATTATTTCACTTATGAAATAGAAATGGAATCAGGAGTTATTAGTGGAAATTCATGTGTTACAACGACAGGGCAAGAGCATTCGCTCGATAGCCAGAGCATTAAACGTTTCACGCAACAGCGTGCGTAAATACTTGCGTGATATTGCCAGAACATCAACCTACAGCAGACGGGATGATCGACTATCAAAACTTGAGCCGTTCAAGACCTATCTGCTTGAGCGAATTGAAGCGGCCAGACCGGACTGGATACCGACAGCTGTGTTGTTTCGGGAACTTCAGGCCAAAGGGTATGATGGCAAGGAAGGCATTCTTAGAAACTATATCCGGCAATTTAAGGTAACTCGGACTGAACCGGTTCGGCGCTTTGAAACCCCCTCAGGCCAGCAAATGCAAGTGGACTTTACCACTATCTACCTCTACCGTGGTAGGCAGAAACTAAAGGCTTTTGTCGCCACGCTCGGCTTTAGCCGGGCAACCTATGTGCGCTTTATTGAATATGAACGCCAGGAAGACTGGCTGTCAGGTATTGGGGGGTGCGCTACATTACTTTAGTGGCGTGCCCAAAGAGCTGCTGTTTGACAACGCCAAATACATCATGATTGAGCGCGATGCCTATGGTGAAGGCCTGCATCGCTAGAATGCCAAATTACTTGAGATGGCTAAGGATTACGGTTTTAACCTCAAAGTATGCCGGCCTTATCGTGCCAAAACCAAAGGTAAAGTGGAGCGGTTTAATGGCTACCTGAAATCGTGCTTTATTACACCGCTGGTTGCATCACTCAAACAAGCAGGACTTTCGCTGGATGTCGATACTGCAAACGCTCAGGTAGGTAACTGGCTGCATGAGGTGGCTAATCAGCGTATCCATGCTACCACTAACGAGAAGCCTCAGGTCTTGCTGGAAAAGGAGCGCTTCAGTTTACAGCCGTTGCCTGAGGGTATGACAAGTCGCCTGACGAGTATAACGATAAAGCAGCGGCAGGCCATACCGATAGAAAGCTTCCAGCATCCGCTATCAGTGTATGACCAACTGTTGGAGGTGAGCGATGAATTTGCAATCACAACGCATCCTGCATGCCTGTGATGTGTTAAAACTGCCTGCCATCGCTACAGAGTGGTTAGCGATAGCTGATCGTAGCGCTGCACAAGGCAATACCTTTGCTGACTTCCTTGATAATTTACTCCAAGTAGAGCTGGAGGCCAGAATGCTGCGTACGCGCGAAGTGTTACTTAAAATGGCAGGATTACCGGCCATCAAACACCTCGACGACTTTGATTTCCGCTTCGCCATCGGGGCACCCCGTAAACAGCTTCAGGAATTAACCAGTTTGGCGTTTATTGAACGCACCGAAAACATTATATTGCTCGGCCCAAGTGGCGTAGGTAAAAGCCATCTGGCCATTGCGCTGGCATATAGTGTCATCATGCGCGGCATAAAATTCCGTTTTATCACCGCAGCTGATTTAATGCTGCAGTTGGCCACCGCCAAAAAACAAGAGAGGCTAGATACGTATCTCAAACGCAGTGTGCTATCCCCTAAGCTATTAGTGATTGATGAAATAGGCTACCTCCCGTTTGGCAGGGAGGAGGAGGCCAACCTGTTCTTCAACGTCATTGCCAAGCGCTACGAACAAGGCAGTGTCATTGTCACCAGCAACCTGCCATTCTCGCAATGGTCAACTGCGTTTGCTGATGATCAAACCTTAACCGCAGCATTATTGGACAGATTGCTGCATTATGCGCATATCGTGCAGATCAGTGGTAACAGCTACCGATTAAAAGGAAAGAAATCGGTAGGGATAGCTCCCACTATGGAACAAGCAACAAGTTAAACAATGATTGGCATCAGGATGGGTCAATTTTAGATTGCCGTTTTTATATGGTAAGAGACCTTTGCACGGCAGAAAGTGCATTCAATTGCATGGAATGATATAATTATGTTTTAAATCATGTAATTGAAGTAATCGCCATGAGTTTTTCA
>NZ_FONE01000035.1 GCF_900112825.1 Nitrosomonas sp. Nm166
TCTTTCATAACCGTGCCTTCGATAGTTTGGATGCGCTTGAGATACATCTGGAGAGCGCGCTAAAAAGCCTCGAATCAAACCAGGAAACTATGCGCAGCATTACCGGATGGGATTGGATTATTAATGCTGTTCCTAAATAGAATTGGAATAACGCGTAGGACATGCTTCCTAACAATCCCATATGTTAGTTAGATTTTGTGTAGATCTTCACTTAGATTTGCGATGTTATAATCTTATAGATATTTTTTGTACCATATTTGAACAGCTGCAGAGGAACTATGATTAATAAGCTAATAATTCTTAAAATAAAGTTATTAATTTTCTTATTCTTCGGATCAACTTTGGTGAATGCTCAAACTCTAGGTACTTATCGTTGGAATATTTCTCCTTTTTGTAACGTTATTACCTTAACAATTACTCAGTTTGAAGCTGGGTGGTCTGCTGTGGGCTCAGATAATAATTGTGGTTTGACAGAGGCATCACCAGTTAGCGGTTCATTTAGTAGTATAGGTAGAGGTTCTGAATTTAAAGGAATTTTAACTTCTGAAGGATTAGATAGGCTTACCACAACAATCACTACGTTAAGAATAGATTCGGAAAGCGGTGGAGGTGATTGGGTAGATGATGCAGGCAATACTGGTAACGCTGTATTTAATCCAGCGACTGCTCCAGGCCAACCTCGAATAATTCAAAAAAATATGTGGCTTTATGTTACTTCAAATGGTGTTTTTTTACCTTTCTATGAGGGGGTTACTGTTACACATCCAGCAACTGGAGAATATTGTATAGTTATTCCTAAGAGAAGATCAGTCGTTGGGACTCAAGCTACCTCTGCTGACCGTAATAATAGAACAAACATTGTTACTGTAGGGGTATCTCTAGGAGAACAAGGAGGTGTTGAAAGTGTTTGCAATCCACTTATTACTGATACCCATGATGTAATTCCCGTTTATATAACAAAACCAGATGGCACTCCAGTTGACGGTTACTTTACTGTCTTTGTACCTTAAAGTAGAAACTTATTAATACTTACTATTCACTTTATGTGCTCGACAGAATAATGTGATTCTGCCTACACTTGTCAACAAGATTTTACTTACATCAGTAACTTAGAAATTTATATGTTAAAAATCGATAGTATTGTTTCGATACCCAATGAATTATCCGAACGCATTGTTCTATGTGTGTTCATTGCTGCGATTTTTCTTTCTCTTGTATTACCTACATAGCTGACCGCAGACACCGCTAAACATTGAAGCGCTGGATTGCTGTTAATTGTGTGCCGCGTAGCGGGGCTCGCTGTTTTTGGGTTAATTGCTTAAATTCTGGTTATTTCAAGTTAACAATCCATTTTCGGTACAGGCGTTCGGCAACCGCATTGAGTTCTGCTACGCGCTCGGGTAGATTTTTTTCAATCTCATCCATCGATTGCACCGACGGTTCATTCAGGCTGGCAAGCTCTTCCGCGCCGACACTGCACCAGTCGCGCACCATGCGCTCAGTCATTTCAACATGACACTGCATGCCCAGATGCATGCCCAGCGCAAATGCCTGATTCTCACAATATGGGCTGGAAAGTATGCAGGTTGCGCCTGGTGGCAGACTGAAAGCTTCTCCATGCCAATGAAAGGTCTGAAAAGTGGTTAGATCATCAAACCAGGCGTGGGCAATGGGGTTATCAGGCACACTGACTTCACCCCAACCCATTTCTTTCACCAAATTAGCGCTGACGACGCCACCCAGCGCTTTGGCTATGAGTTGGCCGCCCAGACAATGGCCCAGCACCGGCATATCCGTGGCAACCGCCTGCCGGATCAATGCGAGAGCAGGTTCAATCCACGGCAGATCATCATTGACGCTCATCGGACCGCCCATAAATACTAAGCCACTGAATTCATAGATGCTGGCGGGAGGGTTTTCACCGGCGTCTATTTTAATCAGACGCCATGGAATATGATTATTATCGAGAAATGTGGCAAAATAGCCTGGCCCTTCAATGGGCAAATGTCTAAAAATTGCAACCGGCTTCATGGGAATATTCCTGCCATACTTTTGAATGATCTGATAACGAATTTTAGCTTGTTTTACCATAAATTTTCTGCTGAAAATCCAAGCAAATTTCTCTTTGATACCTGTGAAACACAAATACATCAACACATATAAAATCCTGATTGTTATTCTTCTGCAATGGGCCGCCTGATGTCAGCAAAAAAATATTCCTTTGCTGATTTGGTGCGCATTGAACAATTACGCAAGATAGAGTCCGCTAAAGCGGAGGAATTATCGTATGCCAGCATCAAGGATATGCCAGGCCCTGCTGCGAGTGACTTTAACTACACCGAATTCATTCGGCGACTGAGCACTCGTGCCAAGCATCTGATTCAGGATAACGCTTTGGAAGAGGCGTTGCGTCAGCCGCACAAACAATTTATCCGTGCTCACCGAATTTGCCTGGCGCTCGCGGTTATTCTGGGCGGCTTGGCTGCAAGCCAGGCTGTCAGTGAATCTTCCACACTGAATATTTACTGGTTGCTCGCAGTGCTGCTGGGATTTAATACGATTTCACTGCTGCTGTGGTTATCAGGCATTACCTTGAATTTGCAAAGCCTGAGCAGCGGCATTGTTGCGCAATTGGCCAGTTGGTTACCTTACCGGCATAAGAAAGATCCGACGATTGCATCGCTGGCGTCGCACGCGTGGTGGGAGAGTTGTCTAACCGGCGATGTCGGCAAGTGGCGCATCAGCGTTTTAACGCACAAATTCTGGTTAACCTATCTAACCACCGGCATGGTGTTATTGATACTGCTTATGCTGGCCAAGCAATATGATTTTATTTGGGGTACGACCCTGTTGCCAGACAATACGCTACCTAAGCTTACGCAAATGCTTAGTACACCGCTGGAAGCGATGGGATTGAAAATTCCCGATGATCCGCAAATGGTTGCCAGCAGAATAGGAATAAGCAAACAAGATGCGGCGACGCGCACGGCTTGGGCTACTTTCCTGATCGGTGTATTGCTGGTCTACGGCATATTCCCGCGCCTGCTAGTGCTTGGCCTCTCGCTCGTCATGCAAAAATGGAGCGAGCGACGGTTCAGGTTGGATTTGTATTTGCCCTATTATATTGAATTGCGTCAGCGTCTGATGGCGCGTGAGGTCAAAGCCAAGGTTATTGATGCAGATCCGCATGCCGGTGTTAAGCCTGCCGAAGTTGCCCGTCCTTCAGAAAATATTGCTATTCCTTCCAATGCACAGGCTTTTGGTATTGAACTGGATCATGCAGCACACTGGCCTGAATCAGTGACCTGTCGCTTGAATATTATCGATCAACAAACACTTGACGAGGCGATGGCACTGACAAAACAATTGCATGGTCCATTGCTGCTGGGGGTTGCAGCATATCGTTTACCCGATCGGGGTGTACAGCGCCTGATCAAGGAATTGGTCGACAGCAGCAATGGGAAACCTTGGTTGATTTTGTTGAGCAAATCATCGATGCCGGTTGCAAACAACCGAGAAATTGCCTGGTTCCGTCTCGCGGAAGCTTGCGGCATTCCCGCGGAACATGTGATTACCCAATAAATATGATGATTAGAAATCCTCATCGTCCCGACACCCATTCATTGCTGAATATCACCGTCGTCGGCCATACCAATACTGGTAAAACATCGCTGATTCGCACCATGCTGCGCAGTACGGAATTTGGCATCGTTGAAGACGCTGCAGGCACTACGCGGCATGTTGAGCAAGCGACCATATCCGCCGATAACGAACCGATTCTGAACTTGTATGACACGCCCGGCCTGGAAGATTCCAGGGCATTGTTCGCGCATATCAGGAAGCTGCAAGCAGCATCGAAATTATTATTACCCGCACAAGTGCTAGAACACTTTGTCACGCATGTTTCCGTAAATGATCCATTGGAGCAGGAAGCCAAAGTGATCCGGCAGGTATTACGCAGCGATATTCTTTTATATATCATTGATGTACGTGAGCCTTTTCTGGAAAAATACCGCCTGGAATTGGATATACTGACCCAATCTGCGAAGCCGATCATTCCTGTCTTCAACTTTACCGCCGCGCATCAGCAGGAGCTCGCCCAATGGCGGCAACATCTGGCAGCCTATCGCATGCACGCAACGTTGGAATTTGATACGGTAGCGTTTACTTTTGAAGCAGAAAAAAGGCTCTATCAGAAAATACAAACACTGGTGGAATCTTATTATATGCCGCTGCAGAAACTGATAGATTATCGCGCCAAATTATGGAACCAGCTCTGCTTATCAGGGGCCAAGCGAGTAGCTGAGCTGATTGTCAATATTGCTTGTTATCGCGAAAGCAAGACTGGCAAAAATAGTCAGATCGCGGATTCACTGGCTGAAGACCGGCTGCATGACTTTGTCCGTAAAGCGGAGCAGCGTTGTCTGCACGATTTATTATCAATTTTCAATTTCTCCGAGAAAGATGTGGCCATGCAGAAAATACCGGTCAGCAACGGTCAATGGCAACTGGACATTTTTGCGCCCGGCATACTCAAAGCGTATGGGCTGGATGTCGGCAGCGCCGCAGCCAAGGGCGCTGCAGCAGGCGCCGGTATTGACTTGATGGTCGGCGGCATGAGCCTGGGTGCAGCCAGTGCGCTGGGCGCCATTGCCGGCGCCGGCTGGTCGACCTTCAAGCGCTATGGCGACGAAATCAAGGCAGCCGTCAAAGGCACTCAATGGCAATGTGCCGATGAAACTACATTGCAAGTATTGTATCTGCGCCAGAAACACTTGCTGAAGAAATTAATGCACCGCGGCCATGCCGCTCAGGATACCTTGCTGGTGGATAAAGCCGATAGCGAAAAATTACCTGATCAGTGGAGTCAATTGATCAGTATCTTGCGGCAAAACCCCGGCTGGCATGAACCTTCTGTAACCCGCAATAATAATCCGCAATATCAGGAAATAGAAGCTAAGCTGGTGGGTGCGTTAATGGATGAAGGCTAGTCCTTAAACCATGCTGATAAGGAATAGCCAAAACTAAGGCTTGCGGCCCGTCACGATACTGTAATAGCCAAAGGCTTTGCGGATTTGAATATCCTTAAAGCCGATTTCCTCCAGCATTGTCGATAATTCCAGTCCGGAGTATTGCTTGCCTTCGGTCCAGCCCATCATCATCATACTATAGGCCGCGGCTGGGAATGGACCTGTCTTTTCATCGTTATAGAGCATCTCATGAATAACGATACGTCCTCCGGATTCAAGGCTACTAAAACTTTTTGCAGTCAGAAAATGGCATTTTTCTGGTGTCCAGTCATGATAAATATTTGAGAAAAAATGCATATCAGCCAACGGCCAGCGGTCACTCCAAATGTTGATTTCTTGTGTTGTGATCCGTTCCTGCAAGCCGTACTGACTAATATATTCTTGGGCAATTTCGCATACCTGACGAAAATCGAGAAATATTACTTTCAGGTTGGGTAACTTCAATGCTGCGCCAATCGAGTGAGCGGCAGATCCGCCTGCAACATCGAGCATCAGCCGGTGCCCGGAAAAATCCAGCACCTCAGGCCAAACAAATGCTGAGGTGATACTGATGCTGTGCATGCCGCGCGTGAAGCGCTGCAGTAACTCAATCTGCTCTTCGTGAGACTTAAAAATGTCACCTCCTCCGTAAGCTTGGGGAGAATCCGTAAGAACTGCCTTTTCGAGCGTGGCGAAAGAACATACTTGGTAATTAGCGATCATCAGGTCCCAGAAGAAACCAAAGTAATTCGGACTTTGCTCCAGCAAATATTCTTTTGCAACTGCGGTCAGAGAATAACGCCCTTCCTGCAAAGATAAAAAACCCAAGGCAGTCGCTACAGTCAGGATTGCTTCTGCCGGGCGCTGCTTGATATGCAATGTATTGCAAATATCTGCCAAGGTGGATGGATTGTTCGCCAGCAGAGGAAAGATTTTTAGCCGATGCGCTAGCAGGAGTGCAGGATAGCCGTAAACTGCAAAAACTACATCCCATACCGGACGATCATCAACTTGCGGTGCCTGAATGTTGGAAAAAGTATCTTGTGTCATCCGGTCCTCCTTTAAGGGTTTATAAACACCTATCATTCATGATGCATAAGATCTTTGCGGTTGTATGCATGATTCAGGGTGATTCCTGATGAGCAGAAGTCTTGATAGATTTTTCTGCCTCAATCAGGTGCTTAATATTCTGAACCGTTCGTTCAGCGCCATCTTTTATGGCACCACGAACTAATCCTTCGAAGGGTCGCATGATTGCCAGAATTTCAAGCAGCTCAAAAGAAAACGTTAATTTGGTTGAGTTTTTAGAATCGAGATTCTGTAATTCATAGGTGCAGCGGAAAGGATCAGATACGCCAATAAATGTTAAACGTACGCTGGGTTCATAATTTGAAATTTTAAACCTGGATTCTGTTCGACGCCCAAGGTCGATACGCACCTGACGTCCTTCAGTTCCCAGCTTTACTGGGCCGGGCGTGATTTGCTCAAGCTCTTTAACTTCGGGAGACCATTTGGGATAATTCTCGAACAGGCCGTCTGCGAGATACTGAAAAAGCTCTTCGATTGAACATTCTATTATAGTTTGCGCTCTGCCGATGACCGGCTCGGTGGAACCTAAATTAAGCATAGAACCTAAATTGAACATATTGCTTAACCCTTTCTGATTGCTGAATATCAGCCCAGCTTATGATTGGCATGAGCTTAGACGTTAAACGAATAAAGAATCGATTTCAAGCACTATATCAGTAAGGTAAGACAAAAGCATTCGTAATGATCCAAAAAATCAAAAAACTGTTTAAGTAGTTTTATTTTACTGTTAAATATAGTTTTAATGCACTGTTACACAACATGAATTAAGTAGCTGATTATTAAAATTAGAATCAGAATGTAGTACTGCTATTGGATACGAAGGCAACGAGTATACTGTAGAAAACTGAATTTGATTGTTATCATGCCGTACATAATCCCCTCAATTTTGTTCGTTGCCCATTTTTGCGATTCTGAATACTCTTCAGAGAGTGGCGAATCGCCTGATAATGGTCATTTTATTTCAGAAAAAGTTCTGGGATCTGACCTAGCAAGAATTAGAGATAATGCTTTTATTTTTTACTGAGTGAAGGTTTAAATGGACCCTTACACAATAATAACCAATGCTCGCTCAATTTTTTCTTTACCGGATGTGGTAAGTCGTATCAGTGAATTAATTGATTCGGATGAGGCGACCAATGCTGAACTGGAGCAAGTGATATTAAATGATCCGGCATTAACAGCAAAATTACTGAAATTTGCGAACAGTTCCTATTTTGGTCTATCTGGAAAGGTAGAAACTGTTTTTAGGGCGATCTCCATCATCGGGCACAAGGAGTTACGCAATCTGGTTATTGCATCTTCGGTAACGACGACGTTTAAAGATATCCCATCCGATTTGGTAGATATGGATACGTTTTGGTATCACAGTGTAACTTGTGGCGTTACGGCTCGCTTATTAGCCTCTAGTGTTGATAGTAGAGAACGTTTTTTTATTGCTGGGCTATTGCACGGGGTTGGCAGATTGATACTCTTTAGTCAATATCCGAAAGAGTCTGCAAAAATATTAAGTTGCATGAATCAAGGTGAAGATGCCGTAATCAATGCTGAGCGTAAAATTTTTGGTTTTACACATGCTCAATTAGGGGCTGAGCTTTTGCGGCAATGGCGGTTACCCATGAATATTTGGAAAATGGTCGAATTCCAATTCGATCCGATGAAGGATGATGCATACCAGCATGATGCTGGTATGCTTTGTGCGGCGGTCAATATCGCTAACCTTATTCAGCCATGCACTAATCAAAAAGTAAGTGACGAGAAAGCTGTGCCTGCACATGCGCTTGAAGCATGGAATGGAGTGGGTTTGTCGCCGGAATTAGTGGAGTCGATGATGATGGTAGCTAAACTGCAAGCCACTGAATTGTTAAATATTGTAAGGTAATTATTGACTTAAAACGTGCTATGGCAAAGTTAAAGTGCAACAGCAATACAGTCACTGCGCGTTTATATCCTGTTAATCTCTTCGGTTATACCGATCTTCCTTTTTATCATAATTTCTTCCTGGAGCATGTTTTTCCCAATGCTTGTCATTACCACGCTGCGGATGGTCATAACTGTTTGGTTGGCCTTGGTGGTCTTCATCAAGTTGCCGACGCACTTTATCCCTTCTTTCTGAACGCTTCTGCCCGCGATCGTCATTGTCATGATGACGTGCTGAGTTATAGTGCCTGTCGGGGTAATTGTTCTGACTGTGATAATGAGGCAGATAAACATTGTTGTACCAATCTCCATCGATGAAATAGACGGATTGGTTGCAGGCATTATAGCGATAACAGTGTTTGTTCCATTTCTTAGCATGACCCGGAGGCACATGGAGATAAATCGGTTGTTGCTGAATGGCAACAACGGCCGGTCTAGCGAGAATAGGGTCAGGATAAATCAATTGAGGTCGGGGATAATGGCTGCCTAAATTGATCTGGCCATAAAAGCCAGGCTGGCCAATACTGATTGAAACTCCTAAATCATTGGCTGATGCGGATGCTGCAATGATTGAAAGCCATGCTAACAATAAAAAATATCCCATCTTATGCTCCTAATAAAAAAGTCATTAACCTAGAGTTCAAGTAATCAGTTTTTCCAGTTCAAGGCATAATCACTAAAACGGCATGAACGTATATTCCTGAAGCTCGATTATCATTGATGATTAAGCTTATGAAGTGATGGCTGTGGCATATATACCGATGTTCTTCCATATTCTCATAGCCATTCAATGAGCGCAGAGATCAATGGATATTCGATGTCCGACATGGGACCATAAACAGCCAAGTGATAAGCAACGAGCAATAAGAGGAAACAGCTTTAATGCATCAATAAAATGGCATTCTGACTGAATGATCAGCTTGTATATTCTTAGGATATAATTATTCACCAGTTATTTGTAAATGACCAACCTCTTGGTATGGAGCGGCATATTGCTTTATCAAAGCAATGTGCTTTTGATCATAGTCATAAAAGGATAGGAAATTTCTGAAATCAATCAAAATCTCTTTGACTTAGCGGTAGCAGTAGGAGAGCATCTGTTGCAGCGCGGATTTATGCTGGTGACTGCCGAATCTTGTACAGGAGGCTGGCTGGGTCAGGCAGTCACTGCTGTGGCTGGCAGCTCAGGTTGGTATGAACGGGGCTTTATCACCTATAGCAATGCTTCCAAATGTGAAATGCTGAGCATTCAGCAAGCTACATTAGATCAATATGGGGCTGTATCGGCACAAACTGCGCAGGAGATGGTTATCGGAGCGCTTAACAGAAGCCATGCTCAGGTTGGCGTATCGATTACGGGTATTGCTGGTCCCGATGGCGGCACTGCAACAAAACCGGTGGGAATGGTCTGTTTTGCCTGGGCGATCAAAGATGGCCTGGTAAGGCAAGAGACTCATTTTTTTAAAGGGAATCGGGAAACAATCAGACACCTATCTGTGGCTACAGCTTTGCAAGGAATACTATACTTATTAAATGATGTAACTGCTGTTGCTTGAGATTAAGCAAGCAATTGATCGTTCAGTGATCACCTGATTGCTGGCTGGATTGTGTGAGGAGACGATCGCAGTATGCAATAGCAATCGCTGAAAGCAAAAATGCCAAGTGGATACCGGTTTGTGCAATGAGTGTTTTTGCGTCATAAGCGCTGGCGTTGATAAAAGTTTTCAGCAAGTGTATCGATGAAATTCCAATAATGGCTGTTGCCAGTTTGACTTTTAAAACAGACGCATTGACATGTGATAACCATTCTGGTTGATCCGGGTGACCTTCCAGATTCATGCGTGAAACAAAGGTTTCATAACCCCCAATAATCACCATGATTAATAGATTTGAAATCATCACGACGTCGATCAAGCCGAGAACAACCAGCATAATGGTCGTTTCAGTGAGCTTATCGGGCTTGCTTGTGCCTTCAATCGCAACGACATCGAGAATATGCTGCAATGAAGTTTGATTACCCATTACAGCGCCAATCAAATCAGATAGTTCAATCCAGAAATGAAATACATATACACATTGTGCTAATACCAACCCAAGATACAACGGCAACTGTAACCAGCGTGTGAAAAAGAGGAAACGGGCTACGTAAATTCTATTCGGCGGACTATTTTTTAAAGTATCTTTATTTTCCATATCATAATATTGGTTTTAGAACTTAATAAGCTGCAAAATGATTTGTTACTTGTAGAACTTTATTCTACGCGCTTGGGAATAAGGGTACGCAAAGAGATACCCTTATTTTTACCTATTATTGTGCTATTTTTTATTGCATTTTCGCTAAAACTTCTGCAACGGTTTGTCCCATCATCGATGGTGTTGGGCAGATCGTGACACCGAGCTCTTTCAATATCGCTACTTTTTCAGCAGCGCTTTCACCGGCCGATGAGATGATCGCGCCTGCATGTCCCATGCGTCGCCCTTGTGGCGCTGTCAAGCCTGCAATATAGGCGATCAATGGCTTGGTCATGTTTTCTTTAGCGAATCTGCCGGCTTCCACTTCTTGTGGGCCGCCGATTTCACCGATCATCAGCGCCACTTTGGTTTCAGGATCTTCTTCTAATCTTTCCAAGATATCGCGGTGCGAGCTGCCGGGAATCGGATCACCGCCAATACCGACAGAGGTTGAAATGCCAATATCAAGCAACCGCATTTGATCAGCAGCTTCGTAGCCTAGCGTTCCAGAGCGGCCGACAATACCGACATTACCACGTATATAAATATGGCCGGGCATGATGCCCAGCATGGCGCGACCGGGGCTGATGGTTCCTGCGCAATTCGGGCCGGTCAGCAACATGCGGTTATTCTTGGGGAAACGGCGTAAGAAATTCTTGACCGTCATCATATCCTGGGTCGGTATGCCATCGGTAATGGAAACGCAATATTTGATGCCTGCATCAGCAGCTTCCATAATAGAGTCCGCTGCAAATGCGGGTGGCACAAAGACAATACTGGCTTCTGCGCCAACCTGGTCGACCGCTTCTTTGACGGTATTGAATACCGGTAATCCCAAATGAGTTTGTCCGCCCTTTCCTGGGGTAACGCCGCCAACCACATTAGAGCCATAGCCGATCATTTCCTGCGCATGAAAGGTACCGATTTTTCCGGTAAAGCCTTGAACAATAATTCGTGTTTTTTCATTAATTAATATTGCCACTTTGTGCCCCCCTCTAGCCTTCTTTGGCTACGACTTCATTACGTGCGCGCACCACTTTTTCCGCTGCATCCGCTAAAGTATCTGCTGTGATAATCGGCAAGCCGCTATCTGCAATAATGCGGCGACCCTCTTCTACATTGGTTCCCGACAATCGAACCACCAACGGTACTTTCATGTCGATATTTTTAACCGCATGCACGACCCCTTCCGCAATCCAGTCGCAGCGGTTGATACCGGCAAAGATATTGACCAGCATCGCTTTCACATTGGCATCAGCTAATACCAGACGAAAAGCTTTTTCAGTGCGTTCAGCTGAAGCACCGCCACCGACATCAAGAAAGTTGGCGGGTTCGCCACCAGCCAGTTTGATCATGTCCATGGTGGCCATTGCCAGACCGGCGCCATTGATCATGCAGCCGATATCACCATCCAATCCGACATAGCTTAAGCCGACTTCTGCTGCGGCAACTTCGCGACTGTCCACTTGTGAATTGTCGCGTAACTCTGCGATCTTGTGGCGTCGGAACAAGGCATTCTCGTCAAAAGCCATTTTGGCATCCAATGCAATAATCTCGTTGTTGGTAGTCAGGACTAAGGGGTTGATTTCCAAGATATTTGCATCCAGATCACGCAAAGTGCGATAGCAGCCTTTAATGGTTTTGATCGCATGATTGAGTTGTGCGGTGTCGATATTCAGCGCAAAAGCCATTTTTCTGGCTTGGAAATCCTGCAACCCGACCGCTGGTTCAATATAGATCTTAATGATAGCTTCTGGGTTGGTTTCGGCCAACTTCTCAATTTCCATACCACCTTGCGCTGAGCCGACCATGATGACTCGCTCGCTGGTGCGATCAATCATGAATGACAGGTACATTTCCTTGGCAATGCTAGTGCCTGCTTCGATGTATAGCCTGGAGCAGGTTTTGCCGGCAGGGCCGGTTTGATTCGTGACTAGGTTTTTTCCCAACAGTTCCTCGGCGGCTTTTTCGACTTCAGCGTGGGTTCTGCAAATCTTGATGCCGCCAGCCTTACCGCGCGCACCCGAATGAATTTGTGCTTTGACGACCCATACATCACCGTCAATTTCCCTCGCGCGCTGTGTAGCTTCCACTACGCTATAGGCTAAGCCGCCTTCAGCGATTTTGACGCCGTATTCAGCCAAAATTTCTTTTGCTTGATATTCATGAATATTCAATTCAATTTCCTCAACAATTGCCTTAAATTCAATTTGATAATTTGTAAATTAAACCACCATAAAGAGAAAGGCCGCTCGCTGCGGCCTTATACGTTGGGCTAGTTTTTTGCTGCTATAGTCTCTGCTATTTTCACTACGTTGTTGGCCATTCTCTCAGAGGCTGCATCGATTAAGCGGCCATCCAGCGCGGCGGCGCCTTTACCTTGAGCTGCAGCTTCTTTAAGTGCAGCCAGAATGCGTTTGGCTTTTTCAATCTCGCGCGCAGGGGGCGTAAATACATCATTTGCCAATTCTATCTGTGTCGGATGGATGGCCCATTTCCCTTCACAACCCAGAGCTGCTGCGCGTTTAGCCGCCAGCACGTACCCGTCCGGATCTTTAATGTCGCCAAAAGGACCATCAATCGGACGTAAGCCATAGGCGCGGCAAGCTACGATCATACGGCTGATGGCAAAATGCCACTGATCACCAGGATAATCCGGATTCAATCCCCCAATATTGGTGGTTCTGGCACGATTACTGGCGGCATAATCGGCTACGCCAAAATGCAATGCTTCAAGCCGCCCTGCTGCGCCATTGCGCGCAATATCTTCCACATTGGCCATGCCTAGTGCGGTTTCGATCAGTGCTTCTAGGCCGATGCGGTTTTTCAAACCTTGCTGTTTCTCGAGTTGAGTTACCATGGCTTCGACCATGTAAATATCGGCATAGACACCGGCTTTGGGAATTAATAATGTATCGATCTTATGGCCAGCCTGTTCCACCAGATCAACGACATCACGCACCATGTATTGCGTATCCAGACCGTTGATACGGACTGAAACGGTAATGCCATGTCCTTTCCAGTCCAGGTCGTTGAGGGCCTGGATGACATTTTTTCGTGCTTGGATCTTGTCATCTGGAGCTACCGCATCTTCCAGATCGAGAAAAACGAAATCTACGCCGCTATTCAATGCCTTTTCAAACATTCCCGGGCTCGAACCTGGAACTGCCAATTCGCAGCGTTGGACCCGCTGAATAGTGGTTTCATATAGCGTGTGACTCATTTTTCCTCCAGAATTAATAAATAGGTAAGGTATAGTAATTAATAAGACCAATAGTGAGCATGCCGGACGAGCCGCTTGTTTGCTCGCATCATTCCAATGATCTGCATCCCAAAGCAGGCATGAAAATTAAGATATTCTTTGTATTCGTGATCTTGCAACGCAGACAATCTTGACGAGGTAAATGGTTAGAAAGATTTTTATTTCTTGTTTTAAGACTAATTATTCAGTGGATTATACCATTTTGCGGGATTTTATCTACTGACGCTTAAGCGTTGCACAAGCGTCCGCAGCGATGATCAGCTTGCGATAGCGGACAATCCATTCAAGCGGGATTGATGATATCTGTTCAGCCTGTTGTGTGGTGTAAGCGGCCACGATGGCGCCGAGCATAATGGCTCGACCGCAGCTGTCACCGCCGATACGGATATTTTCCTCGATTGCGGTGCGGTAATCAGGTGCATGCTGGGCGATATGCGCAATAATCGGCACACCTTCCAGGACATGGCAGGCGATGCCAAAGCGTTTGGCTACTGCTGCGCTGTCAAGCATGCGTGTTTGTAAAGCTTCTTCAACCAGCGATGTCAGTTTCTCCCCAGCGTGTGGCAGTGCACCGGTCAATGCCTGTGCGATGGAGTTTCCATTCAGTACCTCAAATAAAGCACAGCCCGCATAGTGCGCTGCAGCAACGGCTGTGTCATTGTGATTCGTCAGACGCACGACCTGCTCTATTTTGGCTTTCAGCGCTTCTTGTGTTCCTGTATGCGCGGCTACTAGGGGTGGCAGCATTGCCAGTGCTGGAAACTGATCATCATCGGCGCCCGAGTTTTTCGGAAATTCTTCTGGTTTGAGCGGTAATAATGTTTGCAGGGTCTGGCGTGTGGGTGAATCGACATAACCGATATATGTGCCACCCGGGCCAAAATGATTGCAGTATTCTGCTTGGTATTGAATGCGGTCAAATTCACCGTGCTGCGCTAAATGGCGCAACATCAGCAGACATGTCTCACCATACCCTGATGAATCACCTGCTGCTTTATTGCCATGCGCAAAGTACCCCTTGGTCTCTACATAATTATTCTCATCGGGTTGCAGAAAAGCCAGCCCTTTGGTTTTTTCAATCTGTACAATACGCTCTGGATCATACAACCAATGCAGGCCCAACGCAGCGGAATCTGCAATCAATGCGCCTAGAATCGCTGCGATATGGGGTTCCAGTCGGATACTTGAATTCATCGTATTTTAAAAAACGTGGTTCTATTTGATTTCAACTTCATCCGGTATTCTGCGTGCTTCATCAGCAAGCATGACGGGAATGCCATCTTTGATCGCAAAAGCAAGTCGATCCGGCTTACAAATCAATTCCTTATCTTCTTTTTTGTAAATCAGCGGCCCCTTGCAAAGCGGGCATACCAGAATGTCCAGCAATCTTGCATCCATAATTTTCCTTCTTCAATCTAACTTGACGTTGATGTGTTGTTCTATTTTATAGCTTACTGAGAATATCATCCAACTGATCCAGACTGGTATAGTAGATCACAATATTGCCCTGGCCGTTTTTCTTCGGTTTAATGGCCACTTGCGCACCAAGGCGCTCGGAAACATCTTCCTGTAAGCGCAGCAGATCTCGATCGGGTTTGTTGATTTTTCTGGCTACCGGATGTTCAATCTGGTTGACGAGTTTTTCCGTTTCGCGTACCGACAACTGCTTTTGTACAATCAGATTGGCCATTTTGATTTGCTGTGCTGGTGCCAGCGACAGTATGGCACGGCCATGTCCCATTTCAATTTTACCCTGCATCATCAATTCCTGTACCGGTGCAGACAAATTGAGCAGACGCAACAGGTTGGAGATGGTGCTGCGCGAATTGCCCAGCGCTTCGCCCGCCGTCTGGTGAGTCATACCGAACTCATTGATCAGGCGCTGGATACCCATGGCTTGTTCCAGCGGATTCAGATTCTCCCGCTGGATATTTTCAATCAGCGACATGGCGAGCGCTGACTCATCGGCGACTTCACGAATCAGCGCGGGCACTTCGGCAAGCCCTGCCAATTGCGCTGCACGCCATCTGCGTTCACCGGCAATGATCTCGTATTGATCCGTATTGACCGGACGCACCAGAATCGGCTGCATGACCCCCTGTGCTTTGATCGATTCCGACAGTTCCGTCAGCGCTATTGGGTCCATATTGGTTCTGGGCTGATACTTGCCGGGCTGCAATTTGGATATTTCGAGGTTCTGCAATAGTTCTTCAGCAATAGCGGCGCCATCACCTGACAAGAGGGCATCCAGTCCTCTGCCTAATCCTTTTTGTCTTATCATTTCATCGATTCCTTGAGTTTGCCATGCAGTATTTCTTTGGCAAGTTCTAGATACGCCTGCGCACCTTTCGATTGAGCATCATGATACAGAACCGGTAAGCCAAAGCCGGGGGCTTCCGCCAGGCGTACATTGCGTGGAATCACGGTGCGGTAGACTTTATCGCCAAAGTGTTTCTGCAATTGTTCTGAAACCTGTTGCGCCAGGATATTGCGCGGATCAAACATGGTGCGCAGCAAGCCTTCAATGCGCAGCTTGGGGTTAAAATTGCTGCGCACTTTCTTAATGGTATTGACCAGATCGCTTAAACCCTCTAGCGCATAATATTCGCACTGCATCGGTATCATTACTGCCTGTGCTGCGCATAAGCCATTGAGTGTCAATAAATTTAAAGCGGGTGGACAGTCAATCAGAACATAATCATAGTCGTGTTCAATCGCTTCGAGCGCTGACTTCAGGCGCATTTCCCGTTGCGAAAAATCTACCATTTCCACTTCAGCACCGGCCAGATCCCGGTTAGCGGGTATCAAGTCATATTTGCCCTGTGTGTCGGTAATCCGCGTCGTTTGCATCGGTACATCGCCGAGTAAAACATGGTAAACAGTGTTTTTGATGGTTTGCTTGTTAGTGCCGCTGCCCATCGTCGCGTTGGCTTGCGGATCAAGATCGACCAATAGTACCCGCCTTCCTGATACAGCCAGGCTCGCAGCCAGGTTCACACTGGTGGTGGTTTTGCCAACACCGCCTTTTTGATTGGCGATGGCTAGAATTTTAGTCACGATATGAGTTCCTGTATTCATTGAGCTGAATCAAAGCTGTGTTGCATTTTTATTCTGCGACATTGTTTTTGATGATAATCAGTTGCCTGGCTGCATCAAGCCCCGGCACAGCCAGTAATATTATTTTTTCAATAGCAAAGGGATCATGTACCTGTTTTAGCTCAGCCTCTGAACAATCTGCTTTCATCGCGACCCAGCGGCAGCCAACATTATTTTCCGCAGCCAACCGCCGGGTTAAATGAATAAAATCTCCCAATTCGGAGAATGCCCGTGTGATGATGGTGCTTACCCGATTATCCGGTTGCATATCCTCCACGCGCTTTGCCATCACAGTAGCATTCTGCAATCCTAGTTCGATCTTAACCTGTTGCAGGAAGGATGCTTTTTTTTGATTGCTTTCAATTAGCAAGACTTGCCAGTCTGGTCTTGCCAATGCAATGGGGATGCCCGGCAATCCTGCGCCACTGCCCACATCAATAATTTTCGGACCACTGATATGAGGCAGTACCGCCAGGCTGTCCATTATGTGCTGATAGAGCATGTCATGCGGACTCCGGATGGCGGTTAAATTATGTATTCTGTTCCATTTTTCGATTAGCAATAAATAGCGCGCAATCAATTCAGGGAGCGAATTTTCCTGCGCTGCAAAATCATAATCCAGCACCTGCAAGCTCTGAGTAATTTGTTGTAACAGGCTCATGCGCGCTGTTTTTTGTCAGCCGTACCCAATCCGCGTTTTATGTGCACTAATAATAGCGAGATAGCGGCAGGCGTCACGCCGGAAATCCTTGAGGCTTGGCCGATGGTTTCCGGCTTATGCTGATTCAGTTTTTGTTGCACCTCGTTCGACAGGCCTTTGACCACACGATAATCGATATCCTTGGGCAGCAAGGTATTTTCATACTGCGACTGGCGGGATACTTCTTCCTGCTGGCGTTGGATGTAGCCGTGATACTTGGCCTGTATTTCAACTTGTTCAGCCACTTGTGCACTGACTGCCGGTGTGCCTGCACCTGGTAATGTCATCAGTGCAGCATAGGTGACATCAGGCCGCCGCAACAGTTCGGTTAGCGTATATTCGCGTTCGATGCCTTTACCCAGAACGCGCATTGCATCATCCTCCGGTAATATGCCGGGTAACAGTCGCACCGAATTGAGCCTCTGCTGCTCTTTCTCAATCGCTTCCCGCTTGGCGATGAAAGCAGCCCAGCGCTGATCATCGATCAATCCCAGTTTTCTGCCTATCTCTGTCAAGCGCAGATCGGCGTTATCTTCGCGCAGTTGTAACCGATACTCCGCGCGACTGGTAAACATCCGGTAAGGCTCTGTTACCCCGGAAGTCACCAGATCATCGATCAGAACACCTAAATAAGCTTCATTGCGCTGTGGCTGCCACGCATCCTTGCCTTGGATTTTCAGCGCGGCATTGATGCCGGCGAGCAAACCCTGTGCGGCGGCCTCTTCGTACCCTGTTGTACCGTTGATTTGCCCGGCAAAAAACAGGTTTTCGATAGTTTTAGTTTCCAGTGAGCGTTTCAGGTTGCGCGGATCAAAATAATCGTATTCAATCGCATAGCCGGGTCGCGTGATATGCGCATTTTCAAGACCGGCGATGGAATGAATCAGTTTGACCTGTACGTCAAACGGCAGGCTGGTCGATATGCCGTTGGGATATATTTCGTGCGTGCCTAGCCCTTCCGGTTCAAGAAAAATCTGATGCGATTCCCGCGCAGAAAAACGCACCACCTTGTCTTCGATGGAAGGGCAATAGCGCGGTCCAATACCTTCAATTTTACCGGTATACAACGGTGAATCCACCAGACCATTGCGGATGATTTGATGCGTCACATTATTGGTATGGGTGATCCAGCAGGATACTTGCGGCGGATGCTGAATATTTTCACCCATGAATGAGAACACCAGCGTGGGTTGATCGCCCGGTTGCTCCATCAGTTTTGTGTAATCCATGCTGCGGCCGTCGATACGCGGCGGTGTACCAGTTTTTAACCGCCCTGCTGGAAATTCCATTTCGCGCAATCTTTGCGCCAGTGTTAATGAAGGTGGATCGCCAGCCCGGCCCGCTTTGAAATTGGTTCTACCGATATGCGCCAACCCCGCCAGGAAGGTGCCGACGGTCAATATGACTGCACGTGCATAGACTTTGATGCTGAGCTGGGTGACAACGCCAACTACGCGATCTTGTTCGATAATCAGATCATCGACAGCTTGTTGCATTACCCGCAGATTCGGCTGATTCTCAATGCGTTTACGTATGGCCTGCCGGTAAAGCACCCGGTCCGCTTGCGCCCGCGTGGCTCTGACAGCAGGTCCTTTGCTCGAATTGAGAATGCGAAATTGAATGCCAGCCTCATCGGTAGCTGTTCCCATCGCACCGCCTAAGGCATCGATTTCTTTGACCAAATGTCCTTTTCCAATGCCGCCGATGGACGGATTGCACGACATCTGCCCAATTGTTTCGATATTGTGCGTCAGCAACAGCGTTTTATGCCCTATGCGTGCAGCCGCCAGCGCTGCCTCAGTACCTGCATGCCCGCCGCCAACAACGATAATCTCGAATTCTGTATGATTGCTCATAGTATTATGCCTGCGATATGCCTTTGAATAACCAATAACTTATAACTGTAAAGAGAAGGATTCTTATCAAAGATGTTTCACGTGAAACCTTTTTGCAGCATGTGCTGAAAAAAGAAAATGTGATTTCCAAGTTGCAATTATAGGAGGTGCGGAATTATGAGTGCAAGTTTACATTGTGGGTTTTATTGATTGATTATCTTTCAAGGGAAATCAAGGCTAGCCTAACCTCTCCATTTGCTAAAGAGTTGTGTGGAGAGGAAGGTCAGCACTAGAATATTTGATTCTATAAACCAATGAGTTTTTTGTAATTAATTTTTGTCTTGCTCTGAAAAATGCTTTTTTGCTTTTTCGAACGTTTGTTGCATGGATTTCATTGACTTGCTAAGCCCGGACTGAATCTCTTCCCAGGCATTTTCTGAGCTATTTTCAAATTGTTCCCATTTTTTCTTTGCTTTGTTTAACTCCTGTTCGAGCTCCTCGAGATGTGGTTGAATCTTTTCCTGTGCCTCTTTCGCCCCCAAGTGCATCTGCAACTTGACTTCATCGACTATCGATTGCAGATTAGCCAGTTCGGCGTGTATTCGTTCTTTTACTGTTTTTTCATTCATCTCATCTCCTTTTTTCAAGTTAGTAATTTGGCTTAACCTTTATCTATTACAGATTAGGCTAAGATGATTGCTTACTTTAGCAAAAACTCTACCCGACTTCCCTTCTTCTGCTCACCTTCTTCCGATTCCTCAATGCCCACAATAAAAATACGCTCATCGGAAATCTGGCCGTTTTCGACCAGCCAATTGCGGGCGGCGATGGCGCGGCGTTCTGCTAATGCTGCCAGGTCATTGCCGTTAATTTGAATATTCGCCAGAATAAGTTGTTCCATTTCAGCATCGGGTAAACTTTTGGTCAGGCCAATCATATTCTTGGGTTTTTCGAATTTCTCTTTTTTATAGGCCATTTCAAGATACTTACTATATTCTTCCGGCGTTAATACAATATCCGCGAGAGCACCGCTGGCAATACCTTTTTGAGTTTGCTCGGCGAGTTTCTGTGTTTTCACTTTATCGTGCAAGGTAGCTAGCTTGAGTCCTTCATAATCCATAGGATCGAAGTGGCCGGAAATTTCCAAGTTGAGTGTCGGACGATCGATTAAGATTTGTGCTAAAGCTTGCAGGCGCTGCGCTGCGTATCCATCAATATCTGCAAATCCGGGAGTAAAAATAATCTCGGAAAGTTCTTCACCGCCATCGAACGCTGAGCCTAGCAGTGCGAAAGGTGAGGTGATCGCTTTGGTGATCAGATTGACAAATGCTCTGAAAATGATACTTCCTAGGCTAAATTCAGGATCGTCAATTGAACCCTTGACCGGTAGACGGATATTGATTTCACCATTGCGATTCTTAAGTAATTTAATCGCCAGATCAAGTGGGAGAGACACGGCGCTTTCGCTATGTACTTTATCACCCAAGGTGAATTGATCCAGAAAAATTTTGTTATTAGCGGTTAAAACCCCTTGCTCAATCCGGTAATTGACATCCGCTGACAGCTTGCCTTTTTCAATTTCATAGCCGACATATTTTCCCGAGTAAGGACTGAAGGGCGGCAGGTCAATATTTTTAGCTTGTGCAACGAGATCGAGAGAGAGCTCGGAACTAAATGGATTAATCGTTCCGCGAATTTCTAAGGGCGCTGTTTTAGCAACCTTACCATGAATATCGATCTTGCCTGGTTTACCGGGATGGAGTGGTCCAATTTGCCCTGCAAGCCCTGCTAAATTGGCGCGATAATTCGGCTTAATGAATTGATCACTGAAATTAATATTACCTTGCTGTAAGATAATCTTATCGATATAAGCAGGCGTATTCTTTTTGGGCTTAACTCGCTGAGTACCCGAAGAGGTTGCATCGGCAGCGGCTAGTAAGGATCCTGCCGGCGTATCCTGCCGCACGATATGCTTAAGATTAAGGCTACCATCTGGCAGAATTATCATGCGCGCAAAAAAATCGTTCAGGCTTATTGTTTTAATGTCAACGCGTAGCGGATCATTGACAAAGTTCAGGTTGCTGATATCAAGCTTTTTCCAGCGCAGCAGATCTTGTGCGGTTGCTGCGTCAAACACATTGAAATTTGCGAGCCTCCCATCACCGTTCACCAGAATTTTCAGCGGTTCGCTACTAACTTTAACCCTACCATCAAAAGAAATATCGCCGCTGGTTAGCAATACAGTCAGTTTATCACCGCCCCAACCTTGCAAAGATACCAGATCAACCGTATCAAGGTTTAAGGTTAAATCGATTGCCAGCGGTGCCCATGCCAGCGAGCCATCGGCTTTAATCTTGCCATGCTGATTCACTTGCGCTTGTAACGCCAGATTTAATGGTTTGATACCCTTTAGATCGATATCATCCAGTGTTAAATCGAATGAATCTAAAACCATCGGTGTAACTTTTGTCAGTGTTAGGTCTTCATAGCGCAGTGTAGCTGCTTTGAGTTCGATGCGTTTGATTGGCGTGGTCCAGGCGACATCCGTAGCGGGTGATTGCTGCTTGTTCGTGCGAACAGGTTCGTGCGAAGGCGTTTCCTTTTCAGCTATTTTAATGTCAGCGATAGAATGGGTTGGTTTTTTAGCTGGAACCGGAATGTTTGCAGTCTGAACTCGTGGTTGAGTTTGCGCCTGAGCCTGAGTCCGAGGTTCGGATTGATTCGTAGGATTGAACAGCCGGGTTAAATCAATAATCCCGCCGGCATCTCTACGCAAGGTAGTATTCAAGCGATCCAGTGTTATTTCCCCCAGCACGACCTGATGTGCTGTGGTATCGACCGCGATTTGATCGATAGTCAGCTGGGCAAGTGATAAGGCGGGCTCCTTTTCCCCTTCCCGCGTCAATGCGACTTGATCCATATCCAGCTTGATTTGCGATGGCTTATTCCCGGTCAAATCGACTTGCGTCAGTGCGACCGCTAGTTGTTTCATATTGGCTCGATACGGTGTTTCTACTGCATTGTTTTTTATTGCTAATTGGCTCAGTATCGTATTGCCGGTTAACGTAATATCGGGTGCTTTGTCAGGTGCTTGGATAAACGTAAGCAGCAGATCGCCATCGTAAAAACCCGATAGGAGGCGAATACCCTTGGGTAAGGGGGCATACTGATCGAACTGGGTTAAATCAAATTTGCTGAGTTTAAAAGCCAGAGTGGCTTCCTGATGTTCACCAAATGGACGTAGCTTGCCATCAAGTGCAAAAGTTGATCCGTTCATTTTGGCACTGAAGTGTGGTTCTATCCACTCGGTGAGTGCGCTATCGAAATTGGCAAGGATGGGAATACCCAGATTGATGTCAGTGATTTGATGATTTGCTTTCATGTATTGATCATCAAATTCAAAATGGCCGCCTCGAACCGTAATATTGCTGATGGAGAATTGCATGCCGCGATCTGAATCTTCTTCGTCCGGCAGCTGGCTGAATTGCTCCAGTAGATCAGAAACATTCAGCTCGTTTTCCGTTTCTCGAATCAAGCGCAGCTTAGGATCTGTCAGGGTAATTGCAGTGATGACGGGCACTCGCCGTTTCAGTGATTCAATACTGGCATCGATATGCAATCTGTTAAAGGAAAACAGCGTTTTACTTTGTTCACGTGCATCAACTTTGTCACCGATATGAAAACCATGCACAATTAGCTCAAGTGTATGTGGTTTGAATTCAAGGGATGCTACGCTGACAGGACGCTGCAGAATTTTTGACAGGCGTATTTCAAGCTGGGATTTTGCGTAACCGGGTAACCAAAAGTAGCTAAGTGCTGTTATCAGGACAATGAGAATAGCTATCACGCCAAGGCTGATACTCAGCCGCTTATATTGATTCAAACGTTGCTGTACAGTCATGGTAGTGTCCTCTCAATGTCTACAGCAGGTTAGCAAATAGTCAAAGCATCTTAGTAAGATAAGTCAATAATCGATTTCAAACAGCTAGATTGAGCTACTCAGAAGCTGCATAACAGCAAGCTCCTTAATAGCTCATTAAAATTTTAAAAATTACAGTAGATAAAACTGTTTTAATAGTGTGAGCTCGCTTTGAGGCTGATCAATTCAACATCAAAAATCAAAGTTGCGTTCGGCGGAATGACATTGCCCGCACCGCGTGCGCCATAGGCCATAGAGGATGGAATAATGAGCGTGCGTTGTCCGCCTACTTTCATTCCAAGGACACCTTGATCCCAGCCTTTAATGACACGCCCAGCGCCTAGCATGAATGAGAAATATTCTTTACGATCATATGAGCTATCAAATTTTTTGCCTTTTTTATCCGGTGCATTTTCGTCATACAGCCAGCCGGTATAATGGACGTTCACGGTTTTTCCTATTTCAGCTTCTTCGCCAGTACCAACGACGGTATCAATTTTCTGAAACTGAGGACCATCAGTCGCTGCGAGCTCTTTGTAAGCGAATGCCATCTGAGTGGTGATGAGAAATGCTAATAGGATACTTAAATTAAATAGATTCTTTATATTAGACATAATTTCCTCAAAAAAGATTAAATTTGGTTAATTCTAAACAATCAACTCTGGGGTATTATAACCGCTTGCAGCAATTCGTCATCAGGAATGGTATTCGAGCTGATATGCGTATTGTTAGGTTGATTAGGAACATTCGAGTGTTTATAATAAATTGTATTCAATAGTTATTTATCTTACTCATCAAAATAATGCAATCGTCTGAGCAACTTGAGGTGCGTCAGAATAAACAGCAGGTGCTCGATCAACAAGCAGCCGATCTTTTACGCTTGCATGAATCACCTTTTGTGCGTGCCCTGTATCTGGGAGTCGGTTTTCTGGCATTGTTTCTGGGTGCACTGGGCGCGTTTTTGCCGATATTACCCACGACACCTTTTATACTCTTGGCAGCCGCCTGTTTTGCACGCGGCTCAGAACGCTTCCATCGCAAGCTGTTGGCGAATCGAATAGCCGGTCCAATCATTCTTGAATGGCGCATTCATCGCAGTATCCCCCGTCCCGTCAAACGGTGGGTCTATCTGTTGATGGCATTGTCATTCGGCAGTTCTATCCTGATTGTGCCCGAGCTATGGCAAAAGCTGATGCTGGTTGTGATTGGTAGTATCCTGGTTTTCTTTATCTGGCGTGTTCCGGTGCGAGACACTTTGAATAGATAAATATTTGTCACTTAACAATAAAGAGCCAGACATAAACTGCCCTCTTGAAAATTTTCCTGGAACTGAATTTCTCATTCAATGAGAGCTCTGCATAGTCTTCCAATACAAGCTCATCTGGCCTCATTTTTTCATTTAAGATAAGTGTAATATTGTATAAGTTATTGTTTTTAAAATATTGTTGCCTTGCTTATCTCGAATAAGCCACTCAAGTATTTTAAGATAATGTCGTAGAGACCTTGCATTTCTTAACAAATATATAGTGAGTGAGCAATGAGAATAAATGAGCCGGTTACTCAAAGAGATATGGGTATGGATAACGATTGTGAAATTATTTCAACAACCAACTTGAAGGGGCTTCTGATATCAGCCAATGAAGATTTTATTAAAATGAGTGGCTTTACTTGGGAGGAACTCGAGAATAAAAGTCACAATATTATCCGTCATCCTGATGTGCCACCTGAAGCCTATGCAATGCTATGGAGCGCACTGAAAGCGGGCAACCCTTGGATGGGGATAGTAAAAAACCGCAATAAAAACGGTGATCACTATTGGGTCGATGCTTTCGCCAGTCCTCAGTATGAAGACGGTAAAATTACTGGCTATCAGTCAGTTCGGGTAAAGCCAAAAAAAGCCTGGGTTAATCGAGCTGAGGCGCTATATGCCCAAATTATGTCGAAGAAAACAGCAGATGATAAGCGACGTTCTAAAATTGATGAGGTTAAATTAACACGATTTCCTATCAGTTTGACTGCAAAAATGGCACTAACCATTATCGGTATTTTTGCGCTCACTTTCGTCATTCTGGCACTGGCTGGGCAAATTTCGCTGTTCTTTGCATTGGCTAGTTTTATAGCAGGCAGCATTCTGAGCTCTGCCGCTATATACCATATATTAAGTGGACTTCGTAACTTGGTCGCAAAGTCGAAAAAAATTGCCAATGATCCATTAGCTCGGTTTATTTATACCGGCAGAACTGATGAATTGGGCCAATTGGAATATGTCCAGATATTTCAAAATGCAAAACTTCGCACCGCCATTGGTCGTGTTAGAGAATCATCAATAGCGCTGGAACAAGTTGCTGCTGAGATTGCAGCCAGTAGCGTGGATCTTTCAAGTCGTACGGAAAATCAGGCTTCTAGCCTTGAAGAAACAGCTTCCAGCATGGAAGAAATTACCTCTGCAGTGCAGCAAAATGCGGAAAATGTAAAACAAGCCAATCAGCTTGTGCAAGATACTCGCAAGCTGGCTGAGAAAAGCGGGTCGGTCGTTTCCACTACTATGCGCGCTATGAATGAAATCAATGAAAGTAGTAAAAGAATTGCGGATATTATTAACGTTATCGATGAGATTGCTTTTCAAACCAACCTGCTGGCGCTTAATGCCGCTGTAGAAGCTGCACGAGCTGGTGAGCAAGGCCGAGGTTTTGCAGTGGTTGCCAATGAAGTGCGCAGCCTGGCTGGTCGTAGTGCAGAGTCTGCCAAGCAAATCAAGGATCTTATTAGTGACAGCGTTTACAAAGTGGAAAGCGGTACACAACTGGTGAATCAATCTGCTGAATCATTAAAAATGATCAAAGAAAGTGTCAAGAAGATTGCTAGTATCGTGTCTGAAATTTCTCAATCTTCTCAGGAGCAGGCTAATGGAATTAATCAGGTTAATCAAGCGATTGTTCAAATAGATGAATCCACTCAGCAAAATGGACAATTGGTAGAAAGCCTGGCATCGAATACTCACACCATGAATCAAAAAGTCAGAATGCTATCTACCCTGGTTACAGCTGAAATTAAATAAATTCATACGCTTCGGTCGGGATTAGGCAGCCTAATCCCGATATCTCAATAAGTGATCTAAAACATTCTTGGTTGTTAGTTTCATGCAGCATGGATTTTATATTTCTAACCTGCATCAGCTCTGAGGCTTTCAAATTTAGGTGCCGGAAGCAGATTGAGCCAGTAGAAGATGTAGTTATTTTTATTTTCGATCTTACCGACGAAGCTGATTGCAAGTTCGTTTGTCATCCACAATAATTTTTGACAATAAAGTACTAAGATATTTAGATGGATGAAGAAAAGAAGATACCTGACTTTGACTTTGATGTATGGTCCAAACTGGCTCATCAGGATTCAGAAAAATTTGAGGTCATGCGACAGCAGTTAATAAACGATCTGATAGAACAGGCACCTCCACATCTCAAACAGCGCATGATAGGTTTACAGTGGCAAGTGGACCAGATTCGCAGGCAGGCAAGTAGCCCAATGGCTGCTTGTTTACAGGTCTCGCAAAGAATGTGGCACAGCGTACTGGGAGAGAAGGGATTGCTGAATACCTTGCGGGAACCTAAAACAATACTGAGCGCTTTAAAAAAAGAGGCTACCGGAAAAATTCTTTCCTTTGATAAACATAAATCCAGTAAGCAAGCATAGTTTGGATTTTCTTTAAACGGCTCATATTCTTCTTTTTATCTTACTATTGACGTATGATCAGATTTGCTAAAAAATCCCCTCGTGAAATTGATGTTGCAATCAGCGAGCAAAATGGCGTGCGATCCCTGCATTTGGGCGGTTCTGAAATACAAAGCGCCATGAGAATAAATGCGCCGAATGAATTGGAATTGCTCTATACACAATACATGATGGGATTTTTGTTGTTCCAACCAGCACCTTCCCATATTCTGATGATTGGCCTGGGTGGCGGGTCATTGGCAAAATTTGTTTATCATCAGATACCTCAGACTAAAACCACCGTCGTTGAAATTAATCAGCAGGTGATCAGCGCAGCCTTTAATCACTTTGCCCTACCCGAAGCAGATGAGCGCCTGCAGATCATTCTTGCTGATGGTGAACAGTATCTGCGTGATTATTCCCCCACTATAGATATTTTGATGGTAGACGGTTTCCATGATGATTGCCAGAGTGCTTCTCTGTGCAGTCAGGAATTTTATAATCAAGCCTACCAGGTGCTAAATAAAAATGGCATGCTTGTCGTTAATCTGCTGAGTCAGAATAAAAACCTCAATACCTATTTGCAGCGGATTAAAGACAGCTTCCAAGGCCGTGTTGTTACGATATTATCCGGAGCATGCGGTAATCTAATTGTTTTTGCATTTAAGCATAGCCTTGGGAGATTATCTTGGAAAATACTGAAAGCCAGAGCTAAAAAGCTTGAGGAAATGTATGACCTGCCTTTCTCGGATTGCGTATCCAGGTTGCGAGAATCCACCTATAGTCATCATAATTACATTGAAATTTAATGGGTTAATTTATAAAATAAAAAATCTTAAATTGTCAAAATGGCGCTTTTCTCGCGCAAGGTCTGTATAGAAAATAACGCCTATGCTAAAGTTTAAGCTTTTAAATTCTGAAGAACGGATTGAACGATGGATGATAACTACGAATCTGATCATACAAAATTTATGCGTGAATTCCTGGAGAAGAATCCGCAATTGCAACAAAAGCGATTGGAAGCGCGGAGTATCTGGTGGGACAAGAAACTCGACAAAGCAGAACAGAAGCGTTTTAAAGAATCTGCCGAGCCAATGAAACCTTATGTTTATTTTGGTGGATAGCTTTGATAAAACTAAGCTAAGCGGTTAGATTCGGTTCCCAGCACAATTCATTTGCCAAAGGTAGTAACGATCAACCGATCAATTCGAGTTGAATACTGCTACTTTCTAATGCTTCGAGGAAGATCATGCTGTGAAGGCAGGGTTTGTATTTCTAATAGTAGTTTTCTTATCGACTTGTGTGAATTTCATTGACTCAAAAGAAAAAAACCAGCTTTATGAGGAAAAGCTTGCGGGGGAGCATTCCTTACTGGCAGGCTGCGTGGTTGATAAACTGCGATCCGACGGCCGATGGCCGATGCGTATTCTACAATTCAGAAATCGTAAGTACTTAGATGTTGACGCATCAGAAATCCATGCATTTGATACCAGATACCTGCGCAACATATACCCTGCCTATTCGCCTTTAAATCCCGATGCTGTTCTTATTTATACAGAACCGACTGTGGAAACCCTGCCCTACGCCGATAGGACCATGGGGAATGCATCCGTTTATGCGTTTGCCTTAATGTTAAAGAAAATTGATGAGGTAACAGTTAATGCAACGCTGAGAGGCGATGAATATGTTGGTACCATGGCCTGGAAAATTTTGCAATCCTGCGCAAATGCTGGTTAAGTCTTGATCGGCTGATCATTTTAGCGCTGTAAAATTTAAGATAGGTTTCTGTTCTGTTAGGGAAGCGCTGATTAATTCGGCGAACGTGATGAAGCCCGAGGCACACGGAACGCAGCAACCGAGACATATCAATCAGATAGACGAGGAAGTGAGTACCGCGCAACGAAGCGATTCGCCCGTGCAGTCAATTAATCAGCGTTTCCTTAGTTATTGTTCCCTGATCTGGCCAGTAGGATATCCAATGCGCGGGTACTCAAAACGCGTTTGAGTACGCCAAACAGATGGGTTGGGAACGTCACATAGTAACGCGGTTGAGGTTTGGCTGCTTCCAGTGCATGGATTACTCGCTCAAGTACAGCTTCGGGTGGTAACGTGAAGGGAACGGCTGGACCTGGCTTGTTTAAGCGATTCAAAACTCCTTGGTATTTTTCACGGTGATAACTATTATCGACGTCGATATATTTGGCCAGTGCCTTGACCGCATTCATGCGGAACTGACTGGTAATCGGACCCGGTTCAATCAAACTGACATAAATATTGCTGCCTCGCAACTCCAGTCTCAGGGTATCGCTTAGACCTTCAATAGCATATTTTGAAGCATTGTAAGCGCCGCGGAAAGGTAATGAAACAAAGCCCAATACCGAGCTGTTCTGGATAATTCTTCCATAACCTTGGCGGCGCATCACCGGTATCGCGAGATTGGTTAATTCCTGCCAACCAAAAACATTGGTTTCAAATTGCGCACGTAAGGCATCACGGTTTAGATCTTCCACGGCGCCTGGCAAGCCATATGCACCATTGTTAAACAACGCATATAACTCGCCATTCGTTCGGCGCATGACTTCTTCAAAAGCGAAATTGATAGAGTTTGAATCAGTTAAGTTCAAACGGAAGCTCTCTAAACCCTCGGCCAGTAGCATTTCAACGCTTTCTCGCCTTCTGGCTGTTGCAAACACACGATAGCCTCGTCCATGTAGTGCTTTGGCAACGCAGTAACCGATTCCGCTTGAGCATCCTGTGATCAATATGGTTTTTTTCATTGCTCAAATAACCTGTGAGTATTCAATTCGGGAATTCATTTCCGGATGCCTCTAAATTAGAGTTTTAATCGGATCTTTAAATAAAAATGCTGAATAAATATATCGTTGCCAACATTTGATAGGTTTGATACATTCGAAAGTGTTCTAACGAAAGTTGCTTATTTATCGTAGAGCATCTTCTTAGTTTAATGATTAAAAAATCAGGTGCTTCAAACCGCCAGTGAATTATAGAACGTTAATCTGGGCTTGAAGTGAAAACAATTTTTTATGGAAGAATATCATGATACGCCTACGGTTGATCTAAGTGCTCTAGAAAAGATAAAAATTTATCCCGATATCCTCGATCATTCTGCAAAAACACATCAGTATGAGCACCATCAGGAATTCTCCATAGGGTTTTCGGCTCGGCCAATTTTTCAAAGATTTTTTCACCCAACTCGGGTTCGACAATGGCATCTTTCAGCCCATGGATAACAAGAACAGGAACAGGTGAAAGGGATTTCAAATCTTCTGGAGCCCAACGATCACTCAATAAAACATAACTCAGCGGCTGTATCAGCCAGGTTAACCAGCTATGAGCTAGCTTTGTTCTGGCGATGCGTTGGAAAGAATCAAAAGTACTATCTGCTACCACGAGCTTTAGGTTAATTTCAGATTTTTTATCAATCGCAGTTCGTAAGGCGACGATACCACCCATACTTTGACCATAAATGATCAGAGGATCATTCAGAGATTTGTTTTTTATAACCCAATCCATTGCCGCGTGGCCAGACTCTAAGCAACTTTTAGGTGTGGGTTCTCCTTCAGACAAACCATAGCCCGGATAATCGAAAATAAATAAGTTATAGCTTCCGGCAGTGATCCAAGCCAGGTGCAAGTAGTGGGAAGTCAGGTTTTCAGCATTGCCATGGAAAAAAATGATGGTTGCCTTTGCTGGAGATTTCTTGGCGGGAAACCACCAACCGTGGAGTTTTCGTTGAGCAGCGTCAGTAAAATAAACATCCTCAGGATGATATCCCATCACTTTGGGGTCATAATACAGATGTTCTTTGTTGGGATAATAAAATAAACTTGCACAGCTGCAGAGTAATATTGGGCCAGAAATAATTAAAAGAAATCGTGCAAATGATGTTGTCATCATAGTGAGAATGAAAGAAAAATCTATTCTCCTGAATACCATGAACAATACGTGAAATTCTCGCATCTAACAAAAGAAAGCTAAGCAAAAACGGTCGCTACGACGTATCGTGGTATGCAGTAAGGCGAGACGCAGGTCTGGTTAGCGGAGTTTCCTGCTGTTGACATTAAACTGAATACGATAAAAATATCAATTAATGCTATAAATTTATCCATTGAACCATCGAAAATAACGCAAGAAAAGTCCATATATGTCAAAAATTTTATTCCGACTTAACGGCGTCTCGGATGAGGAAGCCCATGATGTGCGCCAATTATTAGCCGATCATGAGATTGATTTCTATGAAACATCGCCAGGTAACTGGGGTGTATCAATGCCGGCCATATGGCTTAAGGATGAACATCAGTTCCAGAAGGCACGTGCATTACTGGACGCCTATCAGAATGAACGAGTGATTAGAGTACGGGAAGAATATGTCCGCTTGAAACAGGAAGGAAAAAATACCACTTTCCTAGGCACAATTAAGCAAAATCCGGTCAGTTTTATAGTCCATCTGGTGCTGACGATCCTGGTTCTTTATTTGTCTGCCAGGCTGATTCTGGATCTTGCGCGATAAAAGAACATTAACGATAACCCATCAATATTCGCTGGTTAATACGGTATGATAATAACTCGAGTTCTGTTTTATCCATAAATATTCTAAGGAGGAGAAAAAACATGAAATATGCTTTGAGAACAATCGCCGCAGTATTGATTGCAGCACCACTTTATGCCTATGCCGGTGGAGATCCCGAGCATGTAAAATTTCCTGAAGGTTATGAAAAGACCTTTGCAAAATATGCCACTATGAATCGCGCCAATCAGACACAAGTTGCCAAGCTGTATGCTAATGATGTTGCGATTTCCAGCTATCAGCAAGGTAATAAAAGCGCTCCTGGTTCTGTCGTTATCATGGAAATATACACTCCTAAAAAAGACGCTGAAGGTAAGCCGATTGCTGGTAGTGAAGGCGTCTTTGAGATAGATTCATTGTCAGCGGTTGCAGTAATGGAAAACAGAAATAATTGGGATGCCGCTTTCCCACAAGAAAATCGTACCGGGAACTGGGGATTTGCTGTTTACAATCCAGATGGTACTCCGAAAAGCAACGATCTGAACTGCGTGCAATGCCATACTCCTTTACAAGCACAGGATTATTTGTTTACTTACCAGAAACTGGTTGACTTTGTAAAAAAATAGGAAGTCAAGAAGATCCTTGATCTGACAGTTCTTGTTGTATCCAGCAACCGTCAGATCAATGTATTTATTGCGATTTCAGGTTGCTCATGTCCTGATTCAATTTTGCCTTACATTGTTGTTCCTTGCCATGGATATCCAGTAAACCAGCAGTTCTCATACATTCATTATATTCAAATAAAATATCACTTTTTTTCTGCGAAAGCTCAACCGAAGCTGAAAGTTGCTTGATTTGCTGTGTAACAGTCTGTGCGATGGTAGTGCCGGCTTCATCAATGCTGTCTCTAGCAGCGTCTATTTTTTTCAATGACTGTTGACTTATTTTGTTGGCCTGGCTAGAGAAAGCTTGATTGGCTTTATTGGAATAATTTTTTAATTCATCGACATTCTGTTGTGTGATGACAGCCAGTTTTTCCTGATAATTGTTGAGCTCGCCCTGAACAAAAGCATTGATATTGTCTTTGAAGGTATCCAATGAGTGATCAATCTCCTGCTTAAAGGCCTGCATCTTTGTTTCTACCAGCTGGTTGATATCACTGTCCAGTCGTTTCACAATCGTGTCAGAGATCTTTTCAATAGGTGGACGTGATGCAATGATTTCGGTTTTTGTGTCATTTAAGCTGGATTTGATTTCATCAGCGAGTGATTTTTGCTTGTCGTTAATCTGATTGAGCGAGCTCTTTTCATTTTCAGCAATCAACCATGAAACGAGAATAAGATCTTTTTTCTTTTCCTGATTGAGGCCATGCATCAATTCGTCCAGAATATCGGCAGAGACCTCTTTATTTGCGGCAGCTTTCAGATGAGCTAAATTGGCGGAATTGAGCAGCCCTTGCAAACTATTGTGCACTTCATTGATATTTGCATCCGCTCTGGCTATCGCTGTGGATTGGCGCAGTAATTCATAAGGCAGGTAGACCAGTGCAAGTACCAGACACCCTGCATACGCAGAGAATTTCCATTTTCTATTTTTTATGAAAAAAGACATACAAAACAATATGGTAATTAAAATAACGGAGGGTGCTAGAATCGATACAATGTCCAGCCAGCTTCTTCCTGTAAGGGCATCAAAGAAAATAAAATTTGATATTTTAGCGATATACTCGTTCACAATCCCTCCTCCTCATATGACGAAAAATGCGTTAATTTAAATTCTTTATATGGTTCTGTAGGCTGGTTTCAGAAAATTGATAATTTATCATGGTATAGATGAATCAATATATAAACTTTGTTTGTTGTTTCAAATGAATGCAGGGTATGATCGTTATCGGCAGGAATCATAGGAGTGGAAGTAAATGCAAACAGCCTATATCACTCATCCAGATTGTCTCAAACACGACATGGGCAGCTATCATCCGGAATGTCCGCAGCGATTGGTAGCCATCCAGAATCAACTGCAAGCCATGGGATTGCTATCACAGCTGCAACATTATGATGCGCCGCTGGCAACTACAGAACAGTTGGCGCGCGTGCATACGCCGGATTACATCGAAAGCATTCGGCAAGCTGCCCCTGCTGCCGGATTAGTGATGCTTGATGCGGATACTGCCATGAATCCTTTTACCTGGAATGCGGCATTGCGGGCGGCTGGAGCGGCTGTGCTGGCAACGGATATGGTTCTGAATGAAAAAGTGAATAATGCATTTTGTGCCGTCCGTCCGCCGGGGCATCATGCCGAATCGGACCGCGCCATGGGATTTTGTTTATTTAATAATGTAGCGGTGGGTGTTGCACACGCGATCAAGCAATATCACTTACAGCAAATTGCGATTCTGGATTTTGATGTGCATCATGGTAATGGTAGTGAGGAAATTTTCAGAGATAATCCGCATGTCCTGTTGTGCTCCACTTTTCAGCATCCTTTCTATCCGTATTGCGGTGCAGACAGCGCGAGCGAGCGGATGATCAATGTACCACTGCCGCGTGGTGCTGACGGGAAAGTTTTTCGCAAGGCAGTGACCGATATTTGGCTGCCAGCATTGGATCAATTCAAGCCCGAGATGATTTTTGTATCGGCTGGTTTTGATGCGCACCGGGATGATGAGATGTCACAATTGCAGCTAATCGATGAGGACTATGTTTGGATTACGCAGCAGATTAAAGCCATTGCGAACAAATATGCGCATGGGCGCATCGTTTCCGTGCTGGAAGGTGGTTATGATCTGAATGCGCTGGGGCGTTGTGTTGCTGCACATATCAGAATGCTAAATTCAGATTGATCAGGTTTCAGTAATCGTGGCCTGCAGTGCCTGGAATAATAAGCGAAAGCTTTTTGGCGGCTTGTCAGCCGCTTTTTCCTTCTGGGCATTGCGTATTAATAATCTCAGGTGTTGCAAATCTGCGGTAGGATATTTTTGTGCAAATTCCGTGAGCGCGTGTTCATCGGTCAGCAGGCGTTCACGCCAGCGTTCAAGCTGATGCAGCTTCGCTGTCTGGTGCAGTGACGCTTGGTGCCAGGAATTGAGCTTTTCCTGAATCGGCAGCACATCGATGTTGCGCATGAGTTTGCCGATATATTGCATTTGCCGGCGCCGGGCGCCATGTTTCTGCATGGTGCGAGCCTGTTTGATAGCGTCCATTAAAATCTCCGGCAGATCAAACTCGTTCAGTTTCTTTTGATCCAGTTCCACCAGTTGCTCGCCAATCTCCTGCAATGCGTGCATGTCTTTTTTGCGCTGTGTTTTGCTCGGCGCAATATCTTGTTTGTCATCGTTTTCCGGATTATTTTGCACGGCAGCTTGTGTAATGAAGTGTCAAGAAGCTGCTATCATAACGTTTTACTTAGATAATTTGTTTTTTAACCACCGAAGTTTTTTATCGCAATCCAGCTTAAACTCTTTGTTAATTGCCATTTATGAACAACTTACCCGTTTCTGACTCCCGATTCTCGTATCCATTCAGTACACTGCAGCAAATTGCTCGCGATATTTTGATGCATGCCAAGCAAGGCGGTGCTACTGCTTGTGAAACTAATGTTTCAGATGGTTTTGGCCAAACCGTTACCGTGCGTCATCATGCGGTCGAAACGATTGAATATAATCGTGACAAGGGATTATCGGTAACCGTTTATATTGGACAAAAGCGCGGTAATGCCAGCACCTCTGATTTTTCGCCCCAGGCTATCAGTGATACGGTTGCGGCAGCGTTATCGATTGCCCGTTATACTGCTGACGATGATTGTGCCGGCTTAGCGGATGCGGAGTTATTGGCACGAGATTATCCGCATCTGGATTTGTACTTTCCATGGGAATTATCGGTTGAACAGGCCATAGAGCTGGCAAAGAATTGCGAACAAGCGGCATTTGCAGCCGATAAACGTATCACCAATTCGGAAGGCGCCACTATTTCACTCAGCGAATCCCAGTTTATTTATGCAAATAGTCTGGGTTTCATGGGCGGCTATCCGCTTTCGCGCTACAGCATGAGTTGTGCCATGATCGCTGAACAGGGGAACAACAAACAACGCGACTATTGGTATAGCGTTGCGCGTGATGCCGCTGATCTGGAATCGCCTGAGCAGATTGGGCAAAAAGCGGGTGCACGTAGTGCGGCCCGTTTGGGTGCCAGAAAAATTGCAACGTGTGAAGTGCCGATATTATTTGAGGCGCCTATTGCTTCCGGTCTGATCGGACATTTTGCTTCCGCGGTGAGCGGCGGCAGCCTTTACCGGAAATCTTCCTTTTTGTTGGACAGCCTCGGCCAACAGGTTTTTGCACCAGACATTCAGATTCGTGAATTGCCGCATCTACATAAGGGCTTGGCCAGTAGCGCATTTGACGATGACGGGGTGGCCACGGTCGAGCGCAATGTGATTGAGAATGGCATCGTGCAGGGATATTTTCTGGGGAGTTATTCAGCGCGTAAACTGGGCATGCGCACAACCGGAAACGCCGGCGGTACACACAATCTGATCATGTACACTGCAGCGCCGCTGGATTTTGCCGCACTTTTGAAAAAAATGGATAAAGGTCTGTTGGTGACCGAATTATTGGGGCAAGGTGTCAATGCAGTAACAGGGGATTATTCACGCGGCGCTTCGGGTTATTGGGTGGAGCATGGGGAGATTGCTTATCCAGTAGAGGAAATCACCATTGCCGGCAATCTGAAGGAAATGTTTCAGGGCGTATTGGCCATCGGTAGTGATGTTGTGGTGCACGGATCGAAACAAACTGGATCAGTTTTAATCGATCGTATGACCGTTGCGGGTGACTAACCTCGGAATCATAGTTGATCGAAGTGGAGTATGGTTCTCGGTGCAGGATGTATGCAGGATGAATATGAATGCATTGCGTCAGTTTGAGCGTCTGATTGGAAAATTATCGGGTGCTGCCGGCTGGCTAGCAGGCTGGCTATGCGTGCTGATGATTATCATTGTATTCATTGATGTGGTTGCACGCTATGGTTTTGACTCAGGTTCTATCGCCATGCAGGAAATGGAATGGCATTTGTTTGCTGCGGTATTTTTGCTCGGTGCAGCCTATACCATGCGTGAAGATGCCAATGTCCGGGTGGACATGTTTTACGCAAAAATGTCATTACGCAGAAAAGCCGTGATCGATATTTTTGGTACCGTAGTTTTTGTGCTTCCGATGTGCTCTCTGATTTTATTAAGTGCCTACGATCCTGTCATTTATTCCTATCAAATACAGGAAATATCCAGTGATCCTGGTGGCCTGCCCTACCGCTTCGCTTTTAAGGCACTGCTTCCGCTCGGTTATTTTTTGGTCCTGCTGCAATCGTTAGCGGTTATTTCACGCAATGTACGTATTCTCACCGGGGATAATATCGAACCTATGCAAGGCTCTTCTTTGCATCAGGATAAATTATGATCGCGCTGGCGATGTTCCTGGTGTGTCTGCTGCTGCTGGCACTGGGTTTTCCGGTTGCCTTTACATTTGGCGGTGTGGCGGTGCTCTTCGGTCTTTATGCAGAAGGCCTGCAATTGTTCATGCTGGTGGCTTACCGCATGGAATCGATCATGACCAATGTCACGCTGATGGCAGTACCTCTGTTTATTTTCATGGGACTGATCCTGGAAAAATCCGGTATCGCAGAAAGTATGCTCGAATCCATGGGCTCTTTATTTGGCCAGATACGCGGCGGACTGGCGGTGTCGACGGTGGTGGTAGGCATGTTGCTGGCGGCATCAACCGGTGTGGTGGGGGCCTCGGTTGTCACGATGGGATTGATTGCATTGCCCGTCATGTTGAAATATTACTACGATAAACGGCTAGCCACTGGTGTGATTTGTGCGTCTGGCACTTTGGGACAGATTATCCCGCCTTCCATTATTCTCATCATCATGGGCGATGTATTGCAGCGTCCAGTGGGGGATTTTTATCGCGCTGCACTCCTGCCGGGTTTGTTGCTGGTGATGCTGTATATTATTTATTGCTTGGCCTTTGCGCTGTTGAAACGAGACGCCGCGCCTCCGATGCCGCGCCCAAACACGCCACGCGCATCGCAGTACTGGCAGGCATTCCGAGCAATTGTTCCTGCCTTGACATTGGTGATCGTGGTATTGGGTACAGTGATTGCCGGTATCGCCACGCCGACAGAATCAGCCGCGATGGGCGCCGTGGGTGCGGTGATATTGGCATTGATCAGCGGAAAATTACGTTCTTCCATGTTGCATCAAGTCGCGATGGAAACCACTAATTCCAATTCTATTTAGGAACAGCATTAATAATCCAATCCCATCCGGTAATGCTGCGCATAGTTTCCTGGTTTGATTCAAGGCTTTTTAGCGCGCTCTCCAGATGTATCTCAAGCGCATCCAAATTATCGAAGGCACGGTTATGAAAGAATTTTTCCCGTAATTCATCCCACAC
>NZ_FONE01000085.1 GCF_900112825.1 Nitrosomonas sp. Nm166
GCAAATTTCAACGCCGATCCAATCAACTCCAACACCTTCTTAAGTTTAAAGTCAAACAGCTGCTTATGCTGTGCTCTGCTTAAGCAGCTTCTAAGTCGATAATCAAACGTTCTGATTCTTCTTTTATTACTGCGTAACACTCGCAAGCTTTAGTTTTAAGTTCTTCTTTATTCTTAAGCTCAAAGTTGCTGCGGCGATAATCAATTATGCCAGCTTGCCGGAGTTTCTTTGCCACATCAGATATACTTTCTCGGCGAACCCCTAGCAAATGTGCAATTGATTCCTGTGTAATTGTTAAACTACTTGAATGTATTCGATCAAAGTTTAAAAGTAACCAACTGCACAACTGCTGCTCAATATTATGACGTCGATTACATACAGTTGCTTGAGACACCTGTATAAAAAGTGTTCCGACATAACGAAGCATCAATTTCTTCAATATTCCTGTACGACGACCCTCACTGCGCGCCAGAATACTTTTCAGTGATTTTAAAGAAATTCGATAGCAATGCCCTTCTACTTTGATAACTGTTTGAGTCAATGCCCTACCTCCTGTTAGGGCTGAAACACCTATGCAACCTTCGTTGCCAATTGTCCCCACTTCCATACCTGTGCCATCTTCTAAGTAGCATAACAATGAAGCAATGCTCGTAATGGGAAAGTAGACATAATTTAATTGATCGTAGACATCAAACAGTACTTCCGCACGTGGTAAGTTTACTAATTCAAGGTGAGGAGCTAAGAGTTCAAACTCGGATTGACCAAGCGCTCGTAAGATATGATTTTCACGCGGATTAAAAATCATAGACTTTCTCATATTTGTGCCTTAAAGATCATCCTTAACCTCGCTTTTTTTGATATTAGGATGGATAAAAGGAAAAGGTAGAGTAGCTTAGTGAATAGATTTATCGCTGATAACTGAGCATGACGCAAGTCGTCAAGTATTATCTATTGTCAAATCTCAAATCAATAAATATATCATTATCTTATAATAAACTAATATTATAGTCTACTATTTTATTTTCTTTGAGTGTATTTTCAAATATTACTTCTACTTAACCGCGTCTTTTGTTGTTTCAGGAAAATAACATGCTGTAAAGCAGTTTGCGGTTATTCAAGTCAATGCTCATCCTTTGAGCTACCATGACAATTACTGAGTGAGATACCGAACTGAGCATGTGCAGATAATTATGTAAATTTTCTGATACTGATACTTTTTGTCTACCTTATGTGAGCGGAAAACACCATGAGAATATAGAGGATTGTGCAATAGCCCATATACTCCTATTCCAAATTTTTTCAAGTCATTGCATTACTGGCAATCTGATAATCAAGGTTTCAATCGCGGCATTTAATTATTGAATCATTTTTTAATATTACCTCAAGCCTGTTTAATAGATTAACGATTCTGAGGTAAGTAACTGATCTGGATAAATAATGACTATCGTAAAATGGGTTGGGATCGTTTTATTGATACCCATTCTATTAATTATATTATTGATCTCGTTAGAGAACTGGAATTGGGCACGAGATATCGTTGCACAACAGGTCAGTGAGAGGATGCATCGTAAACTCACCATTAATGGGGATTTGAGCATTAACTGGTCCTTGGCTCCCCGTGTTCGTATTGAACAAATACAGTTTGAAAACGCTGCTTGGAGCGAACAAACTCATATGCTGGAACTTGCGATGCTTGATTTACGTATCGATCTGATCGAAATTCTCAAGGGCCGTATAATATTTCCAGAAATTATCCTCGTCCAGCCACACATTCTTTTGGAAAAATCAGCAGATGGTCAAGCTAATTGGGAATTTCAAACCGATAGTGGTCAGGAAAAACGTATGGATTTGCCAGTTATTGAGCGTTTACGAATTAACGAGGGGCGCCTTATTTATCGTGACTTATCCAAAAAGACAGCAATTAATGTTAATTTTGGGACAACTAGAGGGCAGGCTGACGGGGAAGAAGCTACCGAAATACAAGCTGAAGGGGAACTGGGAGGGCATCCTCTGACCATAGATTTAAAAGCAGGTCCCTTAGTTGCACTTCGAGAAGCAAAAGCGCCCTATCCACTGAAGCTTAATCTACAGGCGGGAAAAACCTCTGTCAACGTGAATGGAACTGTTACAGATCCTTTGCAGCTCAAAAGGATCGATTTGCAATTCGCAATGAAAGGTTCAGATCCTGATAAATTTTCACCCTTATTGGGAATTCCAATCCCCAGCTTACCTCCTTATCAGTTAAAAGGGGATTTGTCTCATCATGAAGAAATTTGGCAAATCGAGAATCTTAATGGCCGTGTAGGAGATAGCGATTTTGAAGGAAGTATGAGTGTGAATTTGGGTAAAAAACGACCTTTTATACAGGCAAACCTGACATCCAGAAAAATTGATTTAGATGATTTGGGAACCCTCATCGGCTTTACACCTGATACTGGCCCCGGAGAAACTGCTTCTCCAGCTCAGAAAAAAGAAGCAGAGAAGCAAGCGGCAAGTCCCTTTATTTTTCCAAGAAAACCTATTGTTTTTAAGGAACTACAAAATATAAATGCGAATATAACCCTTCGAGGTAAGCACATTGAATCGAAATTACCAGTAGATAATCTCTTCGTACATGTAATCCTCGATGAGGGTAATTTAATTCTGGCTCCTCTCGACTTTGGCGTTGCTAAAGGAAACATCGAATCGCGTCTTGAGCTTGACACGAGAGTTCAACCAGCCAAAAGCAAGGTTGAGACTAAAATACGTCATGTTCAACTCGATGAAATCTTACGCCGCTTTGATATTGCCGATGAAAGTGCAGGCTTGATCGGGGGACAGGGAATATACTGGTTCAAAGGAAATTCAGTCGCGGAGATGTTGGCCTCGGCTGATGGGGGTTTGCTGATGCTAATGACAGGGGGGAAGTTTGATGATTTATTAACTGAACTCGCCGGGCTTGATATTGGGGAGGCTCTGGTTGCGTTATTTGATGAAGAGGATAACACTGAGATAAATTGTGCTTTTGTGGACCTTCCCATCAAGGGCGGAATCATGAATTTAGATACTTTTGTTGTAGATACACAGGACACGGTTTTTTTGGGAAAAGGATCTATTAATTTTAAGAAGGAACAGCTTGATCTGATCATTGACCCCCAACCCAAGGATGTGAGTCTATTTTCGGCCCGCGCACCGCTTCATATCGAAGGTAGTCTTAAAAAGCCCACTGTTACTCCCGGCGCATCGGCGATTGTACGAGGTGCGGTTTCACTTGCGTTATTACCTTCGGCACCGATTGTAGGCTTATATTCCCTTCTTCAGAAAGAGCAGAAAGAACCGAAAGGACAAAAAGATAGTAAGCAAGAGAATATACACTGCGCAGGTCTTGTAAATGCCATCAATGAAGCTCGCAAAAAAAATAAATAATTATTAATTTATAGGAACGAAAAAGATGACTTACAACATACGCCATACATGGATCAGCGGTTATTTATTTATAATATTGGGGATCAGCGGATGTGCTGGTTTGTTTTCCCCTCAAAAAGTAGAAGAACCACCACCAGAAGATGTAATCCTCGCTATGAAGATCAAAGCAAAACTGATTGAAGCGAAGGAACTGAACGCGGCTGCCATTCATGTTAAAGCCTCTCATGGGCTGGTAGTCCTTAATGGATTTGTTGAAACAGAATCTCAGCGTCACTTAGCCAGTAAAATTGCACGGCACATATCCGGTGTCAAACAAGTCGACAATCAAATTCAGATCAAATAAACACAACGGCATTCGTTCTCAAGAATTGAGATATTCATTCCAAGCTTCCTGTTATTTCGAACCAATTGCCATACCTATCCTGATACATAAAAGGATAGATATTCCATGGCAAATAGTTTCTTCGGTCTACTCAAAGTGTAAAGTCATTTCTTGCTGTCTTCTAGGTTGATTAAGGCTTGAACCATCACCAGATGAATTATCAATTCATCCAAAGAACTTTATGGTAACGCTAATTGTGGGACAGTAGTGGGCTAGATCCGTTTGAGGTTATGGTCGAACTAGAAAGTAAAATCGTAACGTGAAAATTCCTGCAAATTCTATCTTTGAAAAGATCAAATTTTGTTTTAGCCATTGTTGCGATGATTTTATTACGTAATATTCAAATTATTGTTTTTTATCTCACCCAGCTTTTTAAAGTAAGTATTATATTAATCCCTTGTTCTCAAAGTGGAAAAGTTGTGATTAGGGGGTTAGAATTCCATGGAGTGGTAAAGGGATTTTATGACAAATGACTTGACTTTAAGGGGC
>NZ_FONE01000097.1 GCF_900112825.1 Nitrosomonas sp. Nm166
GGGCGATTGCTTTTTCTACCGGTGTCCAATCAATCAGGTGATCGATTTGTTTGAGAAAGTTTCCTTTGCGAGTGCGGCGGGTGACATCAAATTCCAAAAAGCTCATATCAATTAACTCAATTGTATGATTAAAAACACTATTGTATCATTAATCGCATCTGAAACTGGCTCTGACCGTGCAAAGTTCTCAAGCAATGATTTAGCTTCAATGCTACGTAGCCACTTTCAACCACTTGAAGGAAGCTAGTTCGTCTTTAGAATTTCTCTATGAGCTTCCAGTCGTGCTTCGGTTCGTTCACATCGAGGGTTAGATAGGTGACGGCATAATAACCTAATTTCTTCAGCATCAGCTCAAGACTCAATCAGACGCTTTTTTTCTTTTGCAACATATCGGTAGTATCGCCGTTTCATAGGTTACTTGGCCTTTGTAGCGGATGATCCATTCAAGGTTATATTTCTTTGAAAGAATATTTAAAAAAATTTCAAATTACTTATGAACAATGCGACCAAAGATTAAGTCTAATATGCCCTTAGGTAATAGTTAGAGATAGAGGAGTTAATTTATGGAATTTAAGCAAATAAGAAATGCAACGCTTAATATCAAATACGGCGGAAAGAAATTTTTGATTGACCCTTGGTTACGGAACCCCACATCCGATTTACCTATCCCGATCAGTGAGATTGTTGACGTTGATGCGGTTATTCTGACGCATGATCATCCGGATCATTGGGATGACGCTGCAAAGGATGCGATACCTAAAGATACACCTTTCTTTGTGCAGCACGAAGTAGATGCGCAATCAGTTCGTTCAGCTGGTTTCAACAATGTTCAAGTACTAAAGGACACTAATGCTTTTGATGGCATTACGATAATTAAAACACCTGGTCGGCATGGCGGAAGTACAATTGTTGAAGATATGAAAGATTTGTTAGGTGAAGTAAGTGGCATAGTTTTAAAGCACCCGAATGAAAAAACAATTTACATCGCTGGAGATACTGTCTGGTATGAAGGAGTCGAAGAAAATTTGAAGAAATATCATCCAGATGTGGTTGTTCTCAATAGTGGTGATGCCAAAGTCATCGGTGACGAATCCATCATTATGGATAAGCAGGATGTCTACGAGGTATTTAATGCGGCACCTAATGCGACCATTATCGCTAGTCACATGGAATCTGTGAATCATGCCACGCTATCCAGAAAAGAATTACGCGAGTTTCTTAGCGAAAAAGGTATGACTCAGCGTGTATTAGTACCAGAAGATGGTGAAGCTTATAACCTCTAATAGGCTACATGGTGTGCTGTACAGTTCTTATGGTTTTTCTATAAGCTTCTAACCGAACTACAGTTCGCTCACATCCAGGATTAGCCAGATGTGCGTAATAACCTAATTTCTTCGGCAGTGACTTTATGAAAATCCCTAATAGCTTTATCTTCTAGGTTATAAGAAATGGCTATGAATATAAAATTTGCGAATATGATAGTCATTATCTTCGCTTTGATTTCACTATCTGCATCCGCAGGCACACTCTCGCTTGTTAATAGTCACTTTGGAATGTGTGATGCATCCGCCGCTGTTCCAGTGGGCTTCAACCTATTTGTCGTCGCAAACGATGAGGATAATATCCTAAGGATGTATAAGAGTAATGAATCAGGTAAGCCTATATATTCTCTAGATCTGTCTTCTTTTCTGCAAATCAATTCAAAGCATCCTGAAGCGGATATCGAGGGCGCTACTTTCATTAAAAATCGAATTTACTGGATCTCCTCGCACGGTACAAATAAGGATGGCAAGCAGCGCCCCAATCGCCACCGATTTTTTGCGACAGATATCGAAGAGAGTAACGACAAGTATAGTTTGAAACCTACCGGTAAACCTTATCTTGGCTTAGTCAAAGCTTTCGAAGATTCTGTTGAACTAAAGAATTATGGCCTTGGAAAAGCTGCAAAAAATGCACCTGAATCCAAAAATGGACTCAATATAGAAGGGCTAACTAAAACTCCACAAGGAAATTTACTGATAGGCTTCCGCAATCCAATCCCTGAAGGTAAAGCACTACTAGTGCCTTTAGAAAACCCGCAAGAAGTCATTGCAGGAAATGAAGAACCAAAATTGGTAAACCAATTCTTCTTTCATTGGCTGGTCTAGGTATACGCAGCATTGAGTACTCAGAGGCCGAAAGAGCATATTTTATTATTGCAGGGCCTTTCGATGATAATGGTCGTTTCCAGCTTTACAAATGGTCAGGCAATCCTTCTGAGGAACCTATATTAATCGAATTTGATTTCAATAGATTGCATCCAGAGGCATTAATTATTTATTCCGATAAAACAAAAGCCAAGATCCTTAGTGATGATGGATCGAAATCAATAAATGGCCGGAATTGTAAAGCTCTGGTTAAGAGCCAAGATAAAGCTTTTCGTAGTATTTGGTTAGAGATTGGGCTTTAATAATAGGGTCTTATTCCAATTCTATTTAGGAACAGCATTAATAATCCAATCCCATCCGGTAATGCTGCGCATAGTTTCCTGGTTTGATTCGAGGCTTTTTAGCGCGCTCTCCAGATGTATCTCAAGCGCATCCAAACTATCGAAGGCACGGCTATGAAAGA
>NZ_FONE01000036.1 GCF_900112825.1 Nitrosomonas sp. Nm166
TTGTAACTCACCAACCCTGGAAAATAAGGTCGCTCATGCCTCAATACCTGATTCAGGTAATAGTACTTAAACGTCCGGTAGCCCGACAGATGAAATCCCACCACGATCGTCATGATTTCACCAAAACACAGCTCCCCTCGCCGCCGACGCAGCTTCAGCGAGGATTCCCAGCAAGTGCTGCTCCCCACATGACTCAAATCCTTTACAAAAGTCGTCAATTGCACAAAAAATCGCTATAGTATCCATCGGAATCTGACTCCTCCAGTGATGAAGCTCTTTCTCATAATCGTTTCATCATAAGGAATCCGGATTCCTTTTACAGCTTTTCTTATGTCGAACTCACGTTAATATATCACTGTCGTCTGTTTTAGACGTTCTATGTCTAACTCTCCATTGTTTAGAAACACTTCAGGGATACGTAGCCAATCATGAGGAACCCCTGGAGCGTAGTTATCCTCCACATCTTTGGCAACTTCCTCTCCAAAGGATTTTCTTCCCTTCAACATATCGTTAATTTGCCGGTCAGGTTTTTTAAATCTCTTGGCAGTTTCACTAAGACCGATCTTATTAACAATATCCTGAAGATTTGCCCGCCGAATATCTTGGTCGTCCATGCATTCCATTACACCAGATGATGCTTTATAGGTAAATACACTATATGGCGTTGAAATCCAATACACCATATAGTGTACAATTCGAGCATGAATTAAAAAAATCTTCTCGCATTATCTATGTCAGAGCGAATTCATATTCGCAGAAAAATGGAATACGATATACAGACATCTTAGAAATATCGCGTATGGGTATAAACCTGTAAGCGAGAGCCTCTGCATCAATGTTGACCGAGAAACGGATAGTCCACCGCATTAAATTCTTAAAAAAACCTGGTTAAGGTATAATCTGCGGTTTCTCATTTTTGGATTGTTGGAAATTTTTATGCCTATTTATGAATATCTTTGCAATTCATGCGGTGCCGAGAAAGAACATTTGCAAAAAATTAGCGATGCACCTATTGCTGCATGTCCTGTTTGTGGCAGTAGCGACTATATCAAACTCATATCTGCGGCCGGATTTCAACTGAAAGGTAGTGGTTGGTATGTAACTGACTTTAAGAATAACAAATCAAAACAGGCAGATACTAAGTCGACTACCAAAGAAAATGCAGAAAGTACACCATCAGTAGCATCTAATGCTTCGGATGTCCCTGCAAAAAAAGAAAGCAGTTCTGCCTCTGTTCCTGCGGTTGATTAATGGAGCTGGAGCTATCGTGGACTCTTGTGATTAATTATTGATAGCACGACAAATCTTTATCATAAGAATTAGGTAGCTGGCAGTATAACAAAGAAGCGATCATACTTTCACCACTCAGACTATTGAACAGAATTATGCGTACAAATTACTGTGGCGCCATTAACACCGAATATCTTGATAAGACTGTTACACTTTTTGGCTGGGTTCACCGGCGCCGGGATCATGGTGGCGTGATATTCATTGATTTACGTGATCGTGAAGGCTTGGTGCAGGTTGTGTGTGATCCTGACAATGTGGAGACATTTCAGACTGCGGAAAAAATACGTAATGAATTCGTACTGAAAATTACCGGTAAAGTAAGGAAGCGTCCTGAGGGAACGATCAATGCGTCTTTATTCAGTGGTGAGATTGAGATTCTGGTGGAAGAAATTGAAGTGCTGAATACTTCGCTGACGCCGCCCTTTCTGATGGATGAGGACAATATCAGCGAAGTTGTGCGGCTGGAGCACCGCTATCTTGATTTGCGGCGACCGGTAATGCAATCCAATCTCCGTCTGCGTCATCAAGTGGCGATGGCGGTGCGTGTGTTTCTTGATCAGCATGGGTTTTTGGACATTGAGACACCGATGCTGACTAAATCCACGCCGGAAGGCGCGAGAGATTACCTGGTGCCATCACGGGTTAATGCCGGTCATTTTTTTGCCTTGCCACAATCACCGCAGTTGTTCAAGCAACTTCTGATGGTGTCAGGATTTGATCGTTATTATCAGATAACACGTTGTTTTCGCGATGAAGATTTGCGCGCTGACCGGCAACCAGAATTTACTCAGATCGATATTGAAACCTCTTTCCTGTCAGCGAATGAAATCATGTCCTTGATGGAAGAGATGATACGTGGTCTCTTTAAGATCGTCAGCAATGTGGATCTACCTCATCCATTTCCACGTTTAACTCATGCAGAAGCAATGTTTAAATATGGCTCCGATAAGCCGGATTTACGTGTTCCATTGGAATTTACAGAATTGACCGACATCATGAAGGATGTGCCTTTCAAGGTATTTCGTGAAGCAGCAGAAAAACCAAATGGTCGGGTGGCTGCTTTACGGGTGCCCAGAGGAGGCGAATTATCGCGTAAAGAGATTGATGACTATACAAGTTTTGTGTCAATCTACGGTGCCAAAGGTCTGGCTTACATCAAAGTCAATCATCTGGCCGATGGCGTGGATGGTTTGCAATCGCCAATCCTGAAATTTCTGCCGGAAGAAACGATTAAAACGATTCTTGCCCGCACCAAAGCACAGAATGGTGATTTGATATTCTTTGGTGCTGACAAAGCCAAAATCGTCAATGAATCTCTAGGTGCTTTGCGGGTTAAAATCGGTCATCAGCACGGTCATGCTGACTCTGGCTGGAGGCCGCTGTGGGTAGTTGATTTTCCGATGTTTGAGCGCGATGAGGAAGAAAATCGCTGGCAAGCGCTGCATCATCCTTTTACTTCACCTGCTGATGGGCATGAGGATTTACTCGAAACAGATCCCGGCAATGCCCTTTCCAAAGCTTATGACATGGTGCTGAATGGTTCCGAAATCGGTGGGGGTTCGGTGCGGATTCATCGCCAGGATGTTCAGTCGAAGGTATTTCGCGCTTTGAATATTTCAGAACAGGAGGCACAAGAGAAGTTTGGTTTTCTGTTGGAAGCATTACAATACGGCGCTCCACCGCATGGGGGGATTGCATTCGGATTAGATCGAATTTTAACCATGATGACAGGTTCAGAATCGATCCGTGACGTGATTGCGTTCCCTAAAACACAACGTGCACAATGCTTGTTAACACATGCGCCTAGCACGGTGGATGAAAAACAATTAAAAGAATTAAACATTCGCCTGCGCCAAACTGAAATCAAATCAAGTTGATGAGTAGCCAATTGTTCTGATGGCGCCTGATGTATAAGATACCGGTTTCTATTCTGGTCATTATCTATACTATAGATCTACAGGTATTGCTATTGGAACGTGCTGATCATCCAGGTTACTGGCAATCGGTCACGGGAAGCCAGGATCCGGATGAAACACTGTATCAAACCGCGTTGCGCGAAGTTTTCGAAGAAACGGGAATTAACGCCGCTAATTATGCGCTGACAGACTGGCAGATTGAAAACCAGTATGAAATATACGAAGAGTGGCGCTGGCGTTATGCACCTGGTGTCAGATTCAACACCGAGCATGTATTTGGTTTGTGCTTACCCAACATGATGCCGATCAGGATTGCTGACAGGGAACATTTGAACGCCATTTGGTTACCGTGGCAGGAGGCGGCCGAGAAGGTGTTTTCAAGCAGTAATGCAGAAGCCATTCTCAAACTATCTGCTCATCAACAATCTAACCTGAATAGCTGCTAATTTTTCTATCTTTAGTTGGTGATTTCATAATCAGGCGCAAAGCTGAAATTTGAGATTCTTGAAAGAACAGCTTTGCGCCTTTTGCTCGTGGTGAATTAAGCGATAGGAATGATACGCAAGGAACCATGACCCAGAACGGATGCAGTTGCTACATTTTGTAGCGTAATCGCTTTGGTGATACGTTGCGTATCCTTATCATTACCGGCTGGATTGACTTCTTTCGCCGCTGTTCCGAATGTCCACGCGTCGACCACGAACATATCATATTGCGGGCCATATTTCGCACGGATTGCGGAACGATCAACCGTCGTGCCGGGTTTAGTGTTCAAGGCGATGCCTAACTCATTGTGGACACCGACCAATTCCTCAAAAATTGAACCGTTTTGCTGCGCTGTGTGCAGAACAGAGGCTCTATCTTCGGCAAAAAAGCCAGGCTGGTTCAAGCGATTTCTGGCTTTCTGAACGATGAATTCCTTTTCCGCCTCGGTTAGATTAATGCCATATTGGCTAGTCAGTGACGCAATATCATTGATGCGTTCGGTGATATGCTGATAGATGGTTTTTGCTTTTGCGCATGCACCACAACCACAACTGCTGTGATCATCTCCGTGCACACCCGTAGCATGTCCTTTTGATGTAAGGAGATTAATGGTTTGGGTGGTCAATTGTATTTCATCATTTTCATTATTGGCTGCACTGCCTAGATCGCTGCCGTATACAATGCTGAGGGTGCCCCCAGCTGCTGAAGGTGCCTCTTTGCGTTTACCATCTTTGTCTGTCCGGCCATCGACACAGATTTCCGGAACCATACCTTGTACCGGTATATTAAATTTACCAGATGCAATCGATTGGTACATGTCGCTTAATGTTTGCTGATCGATATCATTGCGATTTGCTGGCCCGATGGTACCTAAACCTAAATTAAATTTGCTTAATGTGTGATATTGAGTGCTGCTATCAGCATGCGAAGCTGATTCTGACTGCTGACCGCCTGCAGCAGGCGTTGTAAATTTTGCTTCTTGACTGCCTGTAAAATGTTTTAACAGATTTTTTAAACTTTCAAACATTTTATATATCCTTTGTAATAATGGGTTATTTGATCATAAGTTTTATTTCATGCTTGCCATATTCAAAGTAATTCAAAGAAAGGGCAAATCTCGTCAAAACTTTTTAATCTATGATATTGACTTCTCAATTAGATTAATCAGCTAAGCGCTAGAATTCTAACACTACTTTTCTTCACAATTGTGAGTTATTCTGTGTTTTACTTTCAAGTAAGATCGCAGATCCAGTAAGAATGAGGAGATAGGCAATCAGAATGTTGATCCAGTGCAACAACGTTTTCATTAAGCTTATACTTTCATTTGCTATTTTTTAATAAACTCCGCCAGCACTTCAATATGTGAAGTATGTGGAAACAGATCAATCAGTTGAGTATCAGTAATTGACCAGCCATTTTGGCTAAAAAACCAAGCATCGCGGGCGAAGGTTTCCGGATTGCAGGAGATGTAGTAAATCGTTTTTAAAGCGGCAAAGCTTGCAAAAAAACCTTGGTGCATTTTTAACCCAGCGCGGGGCGGATCGAGTACCAGAGTTTTTGCATCGCTGACATCTTTTTGCAGGTTTTTCCAGACAAAGGAACTGAAAAGATCAGCCATTCGGGGGGTTACTTTGGCGAGATTCTTAGCCTTGAGTAATTGAACCGCATGCTGTTCGGATTCATACGCAATAATTGCTGTGCAGTGGGATTCGGCGATAATTTGGGTGAAGTTTCCCGAACCGCAGAATAATTCCACTACTTTTCCCGGATGCGGATTGCGTGCAAGTTTTTCTCTCAGCCACGCTTGCATCCGCGCATTTTGTTGGGTATTGCCTTGTTTGAAGGGGCGTTTACGGTTGAGGTGGATTTCATCGGTCTGCATGTCATCGTCCAATTCAATAAATTGCCAGCTGTGTTCGGAATCCGCTCGCCATGCCTTGTTGGGTAATTGCTGCAGAGCAGTTTTTAGCAGATTCCGGCATTTGTCATTCAATATAATGCAATCATTGATTGGTGCGATCTGATACGAGTTTTCAGATACAAAACCCAGCTTCACGCCGTCTGTTTTTACTTGACACCGATTGCGATAGCCGTATACATGGGGAGCAGGATGGATGGGGTCAATGTTTAATTGCGTGGTATCAAATCCGGCTCTCTTCGTGGCGTAAACAAAGCGGTTCCTTTTTTGCTCAAGCTGGCTTGTATAATCGGCGATCATCCAGGGACAACCGGTACAGGCATTTTCTTCCAGAGTCAGATAAGGACATGCGGGGGCTTGCCTTTGCGCGGATGGGTGGGTGAGGTGAATCAATCTTGCATAGGCGAATTTTTTGTTATTGAGCGGTTTGTTAATGACTTCAAATTCACCGATATCCCCGGGCCATGTACCATAGACGAAATAGGAGATGTTATTCTGAGCGTTTTTGACCACGCCCAGGCCTTTTTGTGATAAATGGGTAATCGTGCCGCTGAATTTCATGTAAATAATTAATCTTATTTTGTTGAGGAATACCTGCTATGGCGAATCCCTATGAGAATTTTAAAAAAGACCCTGAATCACTAAAAACTGATTTGACCACTCTACAGTACGAGGTGACTCAGAAAGCCGGTACCGAGCCACCGTTCCAGAACGAATATTGGAATAATAAGGCATCCGGAATTTATGTGGATATTGTATCGGGTGAGCCGTTGTTCGCGTCAGTGCATAAATTTGATTCGGGTACCGGCTGGCCGAGTTTTTATCGACCGATTGACGAACAATATGTTCAACTTAGAAACGATTATGAGCTATGGGTTCCGCGCACGGAAGTGCGCAGCCGTTATGCGGATAGTCATTTAGGTCATGTTTTCAACGATGGCCCGCTACCTACCGGTATGCGCTATTGTATAAATTCCGCTGCGTTGAAGTTTATCAAAAAAGAAGATTTGCATGCGATGGGATATGGAGAGTTGGCGTCATTGTTTGAGAATGAAACAGAAAAGTAGCGTGATCAGTGGCTGAGAGCGATTCACCGCTAGAAGACCTGCCCACTGCCAGGCACATGCCCTCATTGGTGCATGCAATCATTTGCTGCGGCGGTGTGTTTTCGCTGATTTCGCTCGGTCTGTTTGCCTATCAAACCAGTATCCATGCGATCATTTTCCTGGCGTTGATATGGGTAAGTGTGCAAGCGCGTTGGCTGGGTTATGCTTTTGTCGATATCCGGCATATGATGGATGATGGCATCACCAAAGCCCTACCGGCCATTTATATTTTTCTGCTGATCGGCATGGTCATCGCCAGCTTTATGCAAAGCGGTACTATTGCAAGTCTGCTGTATTACGGTATCGATTTACTCAATCCGACTATCTTTCTGGCGACCGGGTTAATTTTGTGCAGCTTCATGTCGGTCGCTACCGGTACCTCCTGGGGGACGGTTGGGACGATCGGGGTAGTATTGATCGGTATTGGTGATGCGATAGGTATCCCTTTACCGCTCGTAGTCGGCATGATCGTGTCCGGTGCGACCTTTGGCGATAAATTATCGCCGATTTCCGACACCACCAATCTGGCAGCCATGAGTGCCGGCACGAGTCTTTACCGGCATATCGGTTCCATGCTCTACACCACTATTCCCACATTTATCCTTGTTTTGATCATTTTTATTGTTTGGGGATTGCAATATGGCAATAATGCATTACCGAAAAATCACGTTGATGAAATCCATGCAGCATTAGCAGATGCGTATCAGTTAAATCCATGGGTGACATTATCACCTTTGTTGCTAATGTTTGGTCTGAGTATCAAGCGCTATACCGCAGAAGTTAGTATGTCATGCAGTATTATGCTGGCGATGCTGATTGCCATTGCTTATCAGGGTAGAGACGGCGTTGATGTAATCAATGCACTCTGGCTGAATTCAGCAGGTACGACGGGTATAGAGAATATCGATGATTTACTTGGGCGGGGCGGTGTTTACAGCATGGCCTGGACCTTATTGCTGTCCATCATGGCATTGGCACTCGGTGGAATTTTGCATCATGCTGGTTTTCTGCGCGTATTACTGGTGCATATCATTGCACATATCCAGCGAGTCAGTGTATTAATTGCCACTACCATTGCATCCGGGTTGATCGGTAATATGGCCATGGGAGAAGCGTATATTTCGATCATTCTTAATTGCCAGTTGTTCAAAAGCGCGTATCAGCAGCGAAGATTAGATAAAGCAGTGCTTTCACGCTCGGTGGAAGAAGGTTCTACGTTGACTAGCGGACTTGTTCCCTGGACAACTACTGGTACTTTTTATGCCGCAACCTTGGGAATTCCTACCTTGGATTATGCGCCGTACGCGTTGTTAAATTTATTGAATCCTGTGATTTCATTGGGTATGGCAGTATTCGGGATTGGATTGTTTCAAGGTAAAAATCACACGGATTAACATGAGAAAATCAAAAATGAAAGAAAAGTCAGGTCATCGCAGTAATTGGAAAAAGATACTTATTATCTTACTGGCGCTAATCGGAGGTTTTTTATTATCATTTCTTGGCCTTGGATTACTCTGGAGTGGTATACCTTGGCATTATCAGGTGCTGATGTTTTTTCCATTCTTCTTGCTGTCATTTGCATTATCGCGTTGGAGCGCGGGAGCAATAACTGCATGTATTTTTATATTATGCGGTGCCGCTCCGCTCGGAGCTTTAATGGTTCAATTTCGAGATATCAATAATTCGCATTTAATGACCTCTCTTATTGTTCTGAGCTGGTTAATTGGGATAGCTTCTGGTTATTTTCTGGCAAAAGTATTATTGAATTCACGATCTGAATCATCTGAAAATATTACTTTATCCTAACAAATGCTAATTTGTAAGGAGTCACCTAAGACTTAAAATCACTGATCCTATTCATGGTAGAGATACTGATCAGTAAGAGGAGCAGGAAACCGCTTCATGAAATCTGGCTGGATTTAATCCAGCCAAACGGAAGTTATAGTAAAGAAAATGTGAAATATTCACTCTACTTCATACTTCACAGACTCTTCAAAGTTTTTATTCTATAACGTTCAAAGTACCTGGTAGGTGGATATTTTTCGGGTGGAGTTGGCACCAAATGGTAAAGGCGCCCGCTTTATCAGCCACAAAAGTGATGGTTTTGGTTTCTCCGGCTTTAATTACTTCTTTAATTCCATATTCATCAATGGCAAATCCTTCACTGATGGGAGATTTGTTTTCTACAGTGATTTTGACTGAAGTTCCCTTTTTAACTGCTAATGTCTCTGGTTCATTGAGAACATTAAAAGCACGAATGTTCTTAACGGTTACTCCTTCAACCTTGAGTTCAGGAATATCGGTGTCATAAGCATTAACAACTACTTTAAAGCTTTGTTCTGCTGCTTGTGCAGCTCCTCCTGTTAACAACAATCCAAGAGCAAGACTTAACATGGTTTTGGTTACTTTCATAAATATCCCTCCTACTCAAATTTACGTTTAATAAAATAACTCTGCGCCCTTGAAGCGCGAGAGTAGCTCGGTACTCTAGATGGGATAATTACAGATGTCAATATCGAATTTTCCCTACATGGGAAACAGGTACTTGTCTTGAAGAGATAGATATCAGCATGTACACGATATTTGTGCCTCTTTTTCAGAAATTATTTTTCCATTCCCGCAATGCAGTGAAAACACTTAAAGGATTCGGAAGCGGTTTTGCTGCATGGCGCTGGGCACTATAAATAATCTCGTGTTGATCACAGCGTAGAAAAGGATTAACCGTCTTCTCAACAGAAAGGGTAGTGGGAATGGTTGGGATATTTTGATGGCGTAATTCTTGTGCTGTGCTTTCTAATTCCATAAGCCGCAAATTTTGCGGATCAACAACTCGGGCAAAACGTATATTACTCAAGGTATATTCATGAGTACAATAAATAAGTGTATCACCAGGTAAATGAGAAAGTTTTTGCAATGATTCATACATTTGCCGTGGAGATCCTTCAAATATTCGTCCACATCCGCAGGAAAAAAGCGTATCTCCGCAAAAAACAATATTCGTTGGTTTTGACCCATAATAAGCAATATGGCCTTGCGTATGCCCAGGAATATCTAAGACTTTGAGATTAAGAGATATTTTTTGCAGAATTATTTCATCGCCTTCACTCATTGGATGGGTTACTGCTGCAATGGATTCATTGCATGGTCCATAAACGGGCACGTTAAATGATTTCAATAACTCGGCATTTCCACCTGTATGGTCGTGATGATGATGAGTAATAAGAATTGCATTTAATTGCAATTTTTTAAGCCGAAGATACTCAATAACAGGAAATGCTATACCTGGATCTACCACAACCGCATCATGCTCATTATGAATAACCCATATATAATTATCTTTAAAGGCAGGTATAGGATAAATATGCACAAGAAACTCCTATATAAGTGACTAAATTTATAGAATTGATGCACTTAAGTAACTTAACAATAGACTAAGCTATATAAATTCTAGATAGTAAGCTAATGAATGGTAATTGTTCAAAATACTCAGCAGTGGTTTGAATCTTCTCTTGGCCGATATGTGGTAGATCATGAATATCGCTATTTTGATCAGGTTGTCGCAAATATTTTTGGCTATAATGCGGTTCAGATAGGCTTGCCTCAATTTAATTTTCTGCGTCTAAACAGAATGCCTTTGCATTTTTCTGTTGGACTTGAAAGTCGGGTTTCTTTGCAAGCTGCAGCTGATTTTCTACCGATTCATAGTAACAGTATGGATTTGGTAATTTTACCGCATGTACTCGAGTTTAATACTAATCCACATCAGATTCTGCGAGAAGTGCATCGAATATTGATTCCTGAAGGGCATCTCGTCATATCAGGCTTTAATCCGTTTAGCTTATGGGGAGTCTGTCGCTATCTAAAATCGATGCGACGTGCATATCCTTGGAATGGCAGCTTCATAGCATTATCTCGACTTAAGGATTGGTTGAAATTGCTGGATTTTGAAATGATGGGAGGGAGATTAAGTTGCTATACGCCACCGCTGAAACAAGAAAAATGGCGTCAGCGGTTTAACTTCATGGAAGCTGCAGGTGATCGTTGGTGGCCGATTTCAGGAGGAGTTTATTTCTTGCATGCAGTTAAGCGCATGTGTGGTATGCGAATTATTAAGCCGGGTTGGAAAAATTGTTTTGATGGCAAAAAAAGAATAGTACCCGCTACGCAGAAATTTAATAAATTTCGATAGATGAGCGATTTTCTGACAGCTCAGATCAAGTTGATAAGTTAAATAAGCCATGAGCACGGGAAACTCTAAAATAGTCGAAATCTATACAGATGGTGCGTGTAAAGGAAATCCTGGGATTGGAGGATGGGGAGCTTTGTTAAGATATGCGGGTCATGAACGTGAGATTTTCGGTGGCGAGAAGTTAACTACTAATAATCGTATGGAATTATTGGCTGCCATACGTGCTTTAGAGTCTTTGAAGCGGCCGTGTAAAGTACATTTACATACTGATTCACAATACGTGCAAAAAGGAATTAGTCAATGGATTGATTCATGGAAAACCCGTAACTGGCGCACATCCGGAAAAAAGCCGGTTAGAAATGAGGACCTTTGGAAATTGCTTGATCATTTGACGCAGCAACATGAAATAGAATGGTGTTGGGTACGAGGCCATTCGGGTCATGATGGAAATGAGCGAGCGGATGAATTGGCAAATCGTGGTGTTGAAATGATTTCTGCTGAAGAAATTCACAATAATCAAAAGCGCTAACATGCGTCAAATCGTATTAGATACTGAGACAACAGGTCTGGAATATAAACATGGGCACCGTATTGTAGAAATAGCGGCGGTGGAGTTAAGCAATAGGCAATTTACTGGTAATTACTTTCACTATTATCTTAATCCTGAACGGAATAGTGATGAAGGAGCCTTGCAGGTTCATGGCCTAACAACTGAATTTCTTCAAGATAAGCCGAAATTTCATGAGATAGCAAAGGAATTTCTTAGTTTCATCAATGACGCAGAACTCATCATTCATAATGCACCTTTTGATGTCGGGTTTCTTAATCATGAATTAAATTTGATCAATTTACAGGCACTAAATAGTTATTGCCTGTTGGTCACAGATACATTGAAACTGGCAAAGGATCTGCATCCCGGCAAGCGTAATAATCTGGATGCTTTGTGCGAACGTTACAACATAGATAATTCCAAACGTACGCTGCATGGCGCATTATTAGATGCTGAGTTATTGGCTGAAGTTTATTTGGCCATGACGCGTGGACAAGAAAGCCTGCTCATTGAACTGGAACATACTGAATTTATTCAATATTCAATACATAGTCTGAGCATTCGCAATTTAAGGATTATTGAAGCGACAGTGGAAGAATATGCACAACATTTAATGATATTAGAAAATATTGCTCGTGAGAGCAGCAATAAATGTTTATGGAAGAAACTCGAAACAGAAAATTCGACAGATAGTCCACCAAGCTGAAGATAGCTTATTAAAAATAATCAATACCTCATCATCAACTCTGCGGTAAAAAAAAGATTCTCAAAAATGGTTGATATATTTTAAATGCAAGGCATTGTAATTGCATTGCTATATATAAAATAAACCACCGGTCTAGCCGGTGGATATGGGAGCAGGTGGATAAAATTGTATAATTTAAAATCCAAGACTAGCCAGCAGGTCATCAACCTGATCTTGATTACAAACCACGTCATTTCGCTTTTCTGGGTTCGTGATCGGGCCGTTCATGAGCCCTTCGCCTAAAGTAGTATTCTTCCTGGTCGGAACATTTGCAAGCAACAAATCTATCAGATCTTTTTCTAGGCTTTGTGCCATTTGCGTAATTTTTTTGATTACTTGGCCTGTCAGGTCTTGAAAGTCCTGTGCCATCATAATTTCTAACAATTGTGTATTAGTAGCATGGGTCTGCTCAGGAATTTTATCGAGATAATGAAGCGTATCAATGAGTAATAGCTTGAATTTCTCAGTGTCCGGATCAATTTGCTGTGTTTCTAGAGCATGCTTCCACTGTTCAGATAGATGAATTGCATCCGCTGACAGCTTCTCCTGGATGGGTATTGCGATTTCGGTAGCATTGAGAGTGCGTTCGGCAGTTTGCTCGGTTTTGCTAGCAACATAAGATAACTTATCCTGCGCTTCGGGTACATCGGATGCAATCGCTTCGAGGCGTTTATCATATCCTAATTCACGTAAACTATCATGTAAGTTACGAGTAAGTTGCCCAATCTGGTCAATAACTCTCCTATCAGCTGGTAATCCGTTTTCTTCCGTATGCCTTATAGTTGATGAGAATGATGTATCCGCTAATTTAATAAATTCCTTAAGCTCAGGATTGCTTTCTTCGTGAGGAATATTTTCAGTTTTTGTTTTTATAAGATATTTTGTATTCATATTAGGCCCAGCAGTTTTAATGAAAAAAGAACCTGTTTTTTAAGCGGATGCCTTGCTTTCCATATTTTGGAAAATTTTATTCAATTTTTCTTCAAGAGTAGCTGCAGTGAAAGGCTTAACGATATATCCACTTGCACCGGCCTGGGCTGCTGCTACGATATTTTCTTTTTTGGCTTCGGCAGTTACCATGAGTACAGGAATTCTTTTTAATGCTTCGTTGGCGCGTACATTCTGAAGCATGGTTAACCCATCCATATTGGGCATATTCCAATCCGATACAATAAAATCAAAATTGCCATCCTGCAGCTTGCGTAATGCTTCTGCACCATCTTCAGCTTCATCGACATTGACAAACCCAAGTTCTTTTAAAAGATTGCGGACGATTCGGCGCATGGTGGAAAAGTCATCCACTACCAAGAATTTTAAGTTTTTGTCAGGCATTTTGTTTCTCCGTAAATAAGGGCTTTTTATAGACTACCCAGAGCTGATCAATTTCTCTTTAATTTGTTTAGATGGTTATCTGCGTGCTCTACCTATCGACAATTCGCTACGAAAGTTTAGGTTACTTTAGAAAATTATTTAAATGTTTGATAGTCGCTAAATTATTTTGCATATTCAAAATGCACCGTTAAGTACCTCATCCTCAGTCGTTTTATACTGGGAAAGAATTTTTTGCGCTTGGCTTCGCTGTAGATCATTGCCTCTCTAACGGGAATCAGTTTTCCAGTAAATGGAATTCTCGGGTAATGCGCGAGTCTAATTCTTAAGTTTTATATTACAAATACAATGAGATTTCGATGAGAAATAAATTGAAACATCTGACCATCGCTTTATTTATCATCACAGCTAGCAATTCTGCATGGGCACATGGTTGGCATGGCCATAGGCATAGTCATCTCAGTATTGGTTTGGGTTACTATAGCCCAGGATTCTATGGTAGTTATGGCTATGGTGGTTATGGGTTCGGAGGTTATGGGTATGGTTATCCACTTGGATTCGGTGGGTATGGTTATGGTTATCCATTTTATTACCCTTCTTATGTTTATCCCCCAACCGTGGTAGTACCAACAACACCGCCCGTTTATATACAACAACAGCCAGCCCAACCAGTTCAACCACAAACCAGCTACTGGTATTATTGCCAAAACCCGAATGGTTACTACCCTTATGTTAAGAATTGTCCAGGTGGCTGGCTGCAGGTAGCTCCCCAACCCCCTGGACAATAATGAAGAGAGAGGAACAGCATGTTGATAATTATGAGACGGTTCTCCTTGTTACTGGTTGCCAGCCTATTAACTGCATGTGTAAATATGCCAACCGGCCCAAGTGTGATGACATTACCTGGCTCTGGCAAAAGCTTTGATCAGTTTCGCTCTGACGATTATGAATGCCAGCGATATGCCTATGAACAAATAGGTGGCACTACACCACGGCAAGCATCACAAAGAAGTGGAATGGAGAGTGCTGCAATTGGAACCGGCCTGGGTGCTGCGGCTGGCGCGGCAATCGCTGCGGGAGGCGGTGCTGCAATCGGTGCCGGCGCAGGTCTTTTAGGTGGTAGCCTGATAGGATCAGGTACTGCCAGCTCTTCCGCCTATGCCTATCAACAACGCTACGATATCAGCTATATCCAGTGCATGTATGCAAAAGGCCATCGTGTTCCTGTTTCGGGTAAAATTACGAGTGATCAACCAGTGAGTAATGATGGCCCCAAAATTTCAACCCCACCCGCGAATTTTACTCCACCGCTACCACCACCGGGTAATCCGCCACCACCTCCTCCTCGGTAAGATCAAATTAATAATTCAAAGCAAGTAAGAAATAAAATTATTAAGTGAGATAACGCACAGTAAATAAGAATATAGCTGACTAAAATGAATGTTTCAATCGTCTAGATAATAGAGGATAAGCTCAGTTTTCGTGAAGGAAAGTAGTTCGGTCAGTTGCTAAAGTCTAGGGTATCTGCGGAACTAAGTAGCTGAAGTTAAATAATCTAGTGTCTTTAAATTACTTTTCAGTTAGTTATGGATAAGAATCCTAAACAGCAAATTCGTCCACCGCAAAAACAACCACGTCCTGGTGAACAGAGTGAGCTGGTTCCTGTTTCTGAAACTCAACCTAAGGAATATGGCGGGTCAGGTAAACTCGCAGGAAAAGTCTGCTTGATTACCGGTGGGGATAGCGGTATTGGTAAAGCAATAGCCTTATTGTTTGCTAAGGAAGGCGCTTCAATCGCCATCTCTTATTTAAGTGAGGACAAAGATGCATCCCAAACACAAACAGAAGTTGAGGCTTTCGGTCAAACATGTATTTCTATCAAATCAGATCTAGCGAAGGAAGAAAATTGTAAAGAGACAGTGAATGAAACTTTAAAGCAATTGGGTAAATTAGATATTCTTATCAACAATGCTGCTTTACATTGGGAAGCTGATTCTATCGAAGAGATCACTACTGAACAGTTGATGAAAACTTTTTATTCAAATTTTTTCTCTTATTTTTGGGTTACAAAATATGCAATGAGCCATTTAAAGTCTGGTAGTTGCATTATTAATACTACTTCTGTTACTGCATATCGGGGAAGCCCTACCTTGATCGATTATGCTTCAACCAAGGGAGCCATCGTTACTTTTACCAGAAGCCTTGCAAGTAACTTAATTGATAAGGGAATAAGAGTTAATGCCGTAGCGCCAGGTCCGATATGGACACCGCTAGTAGCCTCTTCATTTGATGAAAAGAAGGTTTCAGAATTTGGCAGTGATTCACCTATGAAACGTGCCGGTATGCCTAATGAAGTGGCGCCTTGCTTCTTATTTCTCGCCAGTGATGATTCCAGCTATATCACGGGCCAAGTACTTCATCCAAATGGTGGAGAAATCATCAATGGATAATTATCAAGAAGGCTTAAGATAAAAAGACTTACTTGTCTTTTTTGCTATCTTTTTTCTTGGGAACTTTAGCGCCTTCTTTTCTTGCTTCAGATAAACCAATCGCAATAGCCTGTTTGGGATCAGTTACTTTTTTATTGCTGCGTCCTGATCTTAATTTCCCTTCATGCATTTCATGCATTGCTTCCTCAACTTTTTCCTGACTTTTTTTGGAATATTTTGCCATTACTAACCTCCGTTCTTTAAAGGAAATAAGTTGAACTTTAATACGTAATAAAAACGCTACATCGAATATTCATACTTGATCCCTTATTTCATATTTCTCAGTTAAATTTTAAATCCTGCCGGGAATCGAAAAAATCTTGAATTTTTTCTTCAGTGGCTTTATTTAATTTTTTGCGTATATTTAAAATATTAAATGCAGCCGCAGAATCGAATGCGTTTAATTCCTGCCAAAATAGCGGCATGGCTACAGGTGCACCTCTTCTTGCACGCAATGAAAATGGCGCAATTGCTGTTGAAGAATAATCATTGCGTAGATAATCGATAAAAATTTTTCCGGCACGCTTTGTCTTTGCCATGGTAGCCACATACACGTCGGGCATATCCCGCTCCATTCTCCTGGCGAATTTCTGCGTGAATTTTTTGATTTCATCCCAAGCATGTTTAGGTTTCAAAGGAACAGCAACATGAATTCCTTTGCCACCCGATAAGCGAGGAAAAGACTCCAAATCAAGCTGCCTCAGGCGGCGCCGAATATCTTCAGCAGCTAGCTTAATCGCATCGAAGGGGACATTTTCTCCGGGATCAAGATCGAAAATAATCTGATCAGGTTTACCTATGTTTTTAACCTCACTTTGCCACACATGAAATTCGATAGTACCCATTTGCACGAGCTCCAATAATCCTTCGGCATTATCAATGTAGAGGTAATTATGCTTACTTCCTTGATGCGTAATAGTTTTTCCTATGATATCAGTACCCATTCCAGGCATCGGATTACGTTGAAAGAAACACTGACCCTCAATCGTATTGGTACAGCGCAGCAGACTGATCAAACGGTTTTCTACAAATGGAAGAATAAATGGCATCACTCTTGCGTAATGCGTTGCGATATCCCCCTTAGTAATGCCAATGCCAGGAAAAACTTCACGATCAGGGTGAGTGATTATGACTCCTTCAACTCTGAAATTACTTTTTAAAGATTTTTTTTGAACTGTCACGGCTGGCTTTTCAGGAATTTCCTGGTGAACTGCGGTCGGTGCTTTATCTTCACGCAGGCCTTTGAATGACGAATGTCGAATCCGTTGGTCGGCCGTCCATTCCCAGAATGATACATTGCATACAATCTGCGGCTGAACCCAATAATGTGCACGCCGGGATTTTTCAACGCGACCATTAAAGGGTGATACGTTTGTGCGAAGAGAATTTAAGCGTTGATAGATCTTTTTGGATAACTCGACACCGAAACCTGTGCCAACTTTTCCGGCATAAAGAAATTTTCCTTGTTTGTAATAACCGAGTAAGAGAGAACCCACAGCTTCTGGATGATCTTTTGCAGGGATAAAACCGCCTATAACAAATTCCTGTTCCTGGCCGCATTTGCTTTTGATCCAATCATGCGTGCGGCGGAAGAGATAAGGGCTATCTTTATTTTTGGAAACGAGACCTTCAGCGCCTATTTGACAGGCTTTTTTCAATAAGTGGGGGCTGCTTTCCAAATGCTCACTGTAATGGATGAGGGATAATCTTTTATTTCTTAAAAGTTTTCTTAATACCGTCTTGCGTTCTGATAAAGGTTTCTGCGTGTAATCTTCATCATTCAAATGCAAGAGATCAAAAAACCATCCTCCTATCTGATTGGAATCTCCGCGCGATAAGGCATCCTGCAAAGCAGAGAAATCGGTAACGCCTTTCTCATTGAGGACGCATAATTCACCGTCCAGAACAGCATTCTTGACCTTTATTTTCGTTAATTGGTTTGCAATAGCCTGGAATTTATGCGTCCAATCCTGATGGCTACGCGTGCGTAAAATAACATGGCCGTTTTCAAGGAATACCATGATGCGGTAACCGTCATATTTTATTTCATGCCACCAATTTTCTGCGGTGGGTGGGAATTCAGCCAATATCGCCAGTTCAGGTTTGGGGTATTTTTTCTGCAGGGTAACGATTAAGTCAGAGACGGGAGTGGAAGCTGCTTCTGCTCTCGTCTGCGTTTCTTTTTGAGGTTTGGCTGTTACATTATTCTTTATTTCCTCAAGCGTTCGATTGGAAATAATACTGGTATTTTCTTCATCCAGGAATCTTTCATTTTTTCCCCCTTTCAGAACAAATTCGTCGTCTCCCTTAATCAGCAGCCAGTTTTCGCGTTTTTCTGATGTATTCATGCGTACCAGATGCCAGCGTCCGTGCATCCGTTTGCCCTTCATCTGAAAGGTCAGATGGCCTTTTTTCAAGCTTTCGTGGGGATCTTCTTCGGGAACCCATTCGCCATGGTCCCAAATCATTACCGGCCCAGCTCCGTATTGTTTGTCAGGAATAATACCTTCAAATTGGTTATATTCCATCGGATGGTCTTCAACATGCACAGCCAAGCGCTTATCGGTTGGGTCATAGCTGGGTCCGCGTGTCACCGCCCAGCTTTTCATGACGCCATCCAGTTCGAGTCTGAAATCATAATGCAGGCGGCGTGCGCCGTGCTTCTGGATCACGAAAGCAAGATGGGTATTCTTTCGCTTGCCGGCCTTGCCTTTCGGTTCGCCGGTAATGCTGAAATCCCGCTTTTGATGATATTTTGAAAGCAAGTCTGCCATCGGTTAAGCGACCTTCTTACGTCTGGTAGTTTTTCTTTGGGGTTTTCTTGCTGTTGCCTGAGCCTTGGTTTTTTTGCCGTTTGACTGTTCCAGACTTTTACGCAGCGCATCGATGATATTTACCACATTGCCTGGCTCGGGAGCATTTTTTTTCAATCTGGCAGGACGTTTTTCCAGTTTGGAATTGATGATTTCCTTTAACCCTTCCTGATACAAATCCTTAAATTTTTTTGGATCAAACCTGGCTGTTTTACGATTGATTAATTCTTCAGCAAGCATTAACTGCTCTTCATCCAAGCCGGCATCTTTCTCAATACCCTCAAAATAATCTTCAGCCTGACGCACTTCATAGTTATAGCGCAATGTCTCCATGAGTAACCCCTTGCCACAAGGTTTAATAGCAACAATACGCTCTTTGTTTTGCAATACAATTTGCCCAAGTGCAACTTTTCTGCTTTGCTTTAATGCTTCGCGCAAGGTTAAATACGCATCCAGTGCAATTTCACCATCCGGTGCCACATAATAGGGTGCATCGTAATAAATCGGGTCAATAGAAGCGAGATCAGTGAATTGGACAAGATCAATAGTATGTTTGCTCTCTAGCTTGAGTTTATCAATTTCCTCATCTTCGATAGGAATAAAGCTTCCTTTTTCATATTCATAGCCGCGGATAATATCTTCCGCTTCAACCACTTCACCCTCTTCATTTATATTTTGATAGTGAATTCGCTGACCGCTATGGCGGTCGTATTTGTGAAGCCGTATTTTTTCAATGGAAGATGTCGCTGAGTAAAGTCGGACCGGAAATGTGACAAGCGATAAGCGAATGTGACCCATCCAATAAGCGTGTTGAGGCATTTTTACAGCTCCTCATTGATCAGTTTTATTTAATGCAGCTGCCATGCCTAAATGGTAACTTTCTCAAGAATCCAATGCTTAAACAAGACAGCGGTTTACATCAACAACAAATTTTATAACTTTGTTTCCTCGCTATAGTTGCCTCATAAAGGCCACCAGATCGGATTTTTCTTCGTCCGTTAATTTAAGCTGCAGCACTAGGTTGAAAAACTCAACCGTGTCTTCCAGCGTCAACAAACGTCCGTCATGCAGATAAGGTGGGCTGTCTTTAATGCCGCGTAGCGTAAAAGTTTTCATCGGGCCATCGCCAGGCTCATTCAGAAAACGTTCGAGCTTTAGGTCATGCATTTGATGATCGAGGTATGCGGGCGGCTCGTGACAATTTGCGCACTGACCTTTGCCAAAGAAAACTTTTTCACCTTGGATCTCTTTTTCAGTAGCTTTTGAATGATCCAGCCGACCTTGATTATTTAATTTGGGTGCGGGAGGAAAATCCAGCATATTCTGGAATTGAGCCATATGGCTGACATGAATCCGATCAAGAATGGGAAACCCTTTTTTCATCGCATGGATCGGATCACCGTTGAAATAAGCTGTACGGAATTCAAATTCGGTAAAATCTTCGACCGAACGCAAGCTACGTTTTGAACCGTGGATCTGCTGATTGAACATTCCCCGCAGACTCGTCGTATCTAAACGAAACCGTCGTTCCTCAGGCCGGATATCGGGACTCAAGTGAAATTGTCCTGTCGTATGACCATTCACGTGGCAATCGAAGCAGGCTACGCCTAAGCTCGGTTCGGCACTTTTACGATCATCTGTTGGGTTGAACTCTTCTTGTGGTAACGGTGTAAGGAGCATTTGCAATCCGTTCAGTTGAACTGGAGTCAAAATGTCTTTGAATAAGCTATAAAAGTTATTGATTGAAACCACTTCGCCACGTGAGACATCGCCTAATTCAGGCCTGTTCTGCAGGAAAATGGCCGGGGGAAATTCCGGCAAAAAGGCTTCAGGCAAGTCAAATTCCACATCGAACCGCTCCAGTCTTGGGAACATTGCAATCTGCATTTGAGGAAAAACCTGTCCACCCGTTACTTGCTTAGGATGGGGCAGGGCAGGGTAAGGGAAAATATCCTTGCTACGTATTTCTTCAGGTGACATTTCAGCCAGTTTCTGCCAATTCACACCATCGGGTAATTTCGCAGTAGGTCCTACTGCCAGCGGTTTGCCTCGTGACATGGTCACTTCTCGATCTAAACGGGGAGTCAAGTCGTAGCGCTTGAGCAGTAAATTATGCTGGGTTTTCATGATTGCAGGGCGTTCGGCGATGTCTGCTTTCATTGTTTCCTCAAAAGTTTGCATCGGCTTTTTTGCATTTAAGGGATCTCGATAAAAATCGAATCCGAGTACTTTTCCGTTATCAGGCTGGTTCTTAAATGCAGTGGAAGAAGATTGCGCATTTGAAGCCTCAAAAACATCAGATCGGTCATGTTTGTTTTTTTTCTGCTCAGGGCGATCTGTAGTATTTGAAGATTTTTGTACAGTTTGTGCTTTCTGCACAGCGTCCTGCGATTGCGGGGATTCGCTATCGCTTTTGCTGATCGCATTGTTTATTCCAACGATCAAGCTACTTATTCCTAATAGGGTCAACAGTAAAATATTTGTTTTCTTCTTCATGTGAGCCTCTCATAAACTAGTGTCTTTCTGTGATTGATAAAAACGTTATGAAATGCTTGCAGTTTGAAGAAAATTTATCTGTTCGAAACCGTACGCTTGGAAAACGCGGATACTATACAAGCGCTAGTTAGTCAGGAATCACGGGCCAAGCGTAAGCCCGTAGCATGAATGCAAGTTTCAGCAGGAAGAAAATTTCTGAAGCTAGGGCGGATCCATTCTTGAGAAGACAGACATGAGCCGCCACGCAAGACATACTTGTTGACCATGGACCGGCTGTTGTATTCCCCTACGGCATGATCCCAAACTTGCGACATCGGCTTATCAGGGTCGGGTTGGAAGGGACAATAACCAGGATAAGCCGAATAACTTGATTGCGTCCATTCCCATGCGTCACCGAATAACTGTAGAATTCTGGCAGGAACAGAATCATCTTTTGTGGCGGGCATACAATGAAAACGATTGTTTTCTGCGAAACACCCTTCAATATTCTGCCTGGAAGCGACATTTTCCCATTCTGCTTCTGTCGGCAAGCGTGCATCAGACCAGCGGGCGAAAGCGTCTGCTTCAAAAAATGACAGATGTACTACCGGTAGATTTAAATCTAACGGTAATAGGCCGTTAAGTGTGAATTCTTTCCATCCGTCTTTGTTTTCGCGCCAGTAAAAAGGGTGTGTTCGTTGATGAGCCTTTAACCAATCCATTCCATCCGAGAGCCATAATCTCGTATTTTCATAGCCTCCTGTTTCAATGAATTGGAGATATTCACCATTCGTAATAAGACGGGAAGCTAATTGATAAGGCTGTAAATATTGCTTATGCCGGGGTGATTCATTGTCGTAGCTGAAGCTGTTACCTTGATGTCCAATTTCTACAATACCTCCCTCGAAACGATGCCATTCTAAAGGAAGCAGCCCTTCGCTAGAGATTTCATATTGTCCGGACTTACCGTCCTGATAAGAAGGATTTAATGGGTTTTGCGATAGTAAACATTTAATATCAGTCAGGATGAGTTCCTGATGTTGCAGCTCGTGATTCATTCCCAGTATGGTCAACATACTCAGCATTTCATCTTCCTCAATCTGAGTCAAGGTTCGATTCAGCCGTTCATTGACGTTATCGCAATAATGCAGGATTTCGGTAAGCGGTGGCCGCGTGAATAAGCCTCGTTTCGGATCCGGCTTTGTTTGGCATATTGCATTGTACGAACTAAACATCGAACTAAATATTTCATGGAATGGCTTAAATGGTTTTTCATAATGCTGAAGTATGAAGTTTTCAAAAAACCAGGCAATGTGCCCCAGATGCCATTTCACAGGACTTGTTTCCGGTAATGATTGCACACAACAATCTTCATTGCAGAGCGGTTGAATCAAAGTTAACGTCCGATTCCGGATCTTGCTGTATCGGGAAAATAAAGAAGAATGATTCATGAGCATTTTGAAAAGTTATTGTAAAAAGTAAATGCTTTGATTTAACTGTCTTAAGTTACATATATAGGACTGCCAAAAGAAAGGTAAGGGTGAGTATTTTAATGCTAAGTATCTGTTCTTAATCATTATAACGACTTCACTTCAAGAATGAAATAATTATGATGATTCAAATCTCGAGTTTGATCGGTTAGCAATCACACAGACTGGTCAATATTTATTGAAGAGCATTAATTTGTTTTTGTAATGTACTGTAACGTACATACAAATCATACGGCTGCCTTTAATTTTGTTCCCGGTCTCTAGATTGTTTCAAAAGATCGATTTACTTAGACTGAAACCCTACTATTAATACGATATATTAAGGAGATTTATGATGGCTTCAAATAAAGATGATAGTCAAAAACATGGTAATCAAGGTTTCGCTTCAATGGATGAAGATAAGCAGCGAGAAATTGCAAGCATGGGCGGTCGAGCAGCCCATGAAAAAGGAACTGCCCATGAGTTTGATTCCGACGAGGCTCGTGAAGCGGGTCGCAAAGGCGGTAGAGTGGCTCATGAAAAAGGAACTGCCCATGAGTTTGATTCCGAAGAAGCGCGTGAAGCTGGTCGCAAGGGCGGTAAAGCAGCTCATGAAAAAGGAACTGCCCATGAGTTTGATTCCGACGAGGCTCGTGAAGCGGGTCGCAGAGGCGGGCAGAGCAGTCATGGCAGAGATGAGGATGAAGGCTCTGGCAGAGGAAGTCATTCTCAAGGGTCTCACAGGGGGTCGAGTTCTACCCGTGGTGGTACCTCTGAGCAACATGCCAAAGCTGGCAGTCAGAGCCATAAAAACAGATGATATTTAATTTAAATGAAACAGGGGAAAATAATTTTTCCCCTCATGCTTAATCTTTTTGCAATTACATTAAAAAATTGGGATAAGTTCCATATTTTCTTTCAAATATTAATTGCTTAATAATCCGTTGCATGAAGGAAATTTTTATTAAATAAAGTTTGGTCTTAAACCTTAAACTTAGGAGATAAAAATGCAAACAGTCAGTGATGTGATGAATACTGATGTGCAAGTAATCAGTCCGGAAGCCACTTTACAGGAGGCAGCTCAAAATATGCGAGATGGCGACTTTGGCGTCTTGCCTGTCGGCGATAGAGATAATTTGATAGGGATTATTACTGATCGTGACATTGTTGTGCGCGCTGTGGCAGAAGGTATGGATGTCGATACTCCAGTACGAGACGCTATGTCTGAACAAATTGTTTTTGCCAACGAGGATGATTCATTGGAAGATGCCGCTCGGTTAATGAGCGATCATCAGATTCGGCGGTTACCGGTGGTTGATGCAGATCAACATCTGGTAGGAATTGTTTCACTAGGAGACTTTGCTGTTGAAGGTTCTGATCTGACGCCTGTAACTGAGGCATTGTCCGAGATTTCGACTCCAGCTTAACAAGTTCCAAAATATTAAGAGTGTGAGAGCATCGCTAAGAAATTTACAATACTCAGCTTATGATGAGGTAACCTCATTATGATAATTAAGGATGATGCTTATTTCCGAAAACATGCGCGAAAGCTATTGACAGCTGATGGGGTGAGTTATTCTAAAGGTACTTCTTATAAGGTAGAAATTTCTTACATACGGACATGCTTGAAGCTGAGCAAGGTAAATTTATTCTAGCTCTCTTTGTGGATATACGAGGAGGAATTCATGGTAAACGCCAACCACAGCACCCAAATCGATAAGGATGACAATTCCAAAGATTCATCTACTACCGTAGTACCCCAGACCGGGAAAAGGCCCGGCGATGCTCGCGGTGATCCACAGCAGCAAAAGCGTAATCGCGAGGAAATGAATGTAGGTGAAGATCATCGTACAGAGAAGATGCGTGAGGAGAAGCGCGGCACTTTCCCCTGAAGGCATGGGTGGCGGCGGCAGGGTGCCATTTTCGCGCCAGGCGGCAGATGCGAAGGTGAGTTAGACCCACAGTTTGGCATCTATGAGAAAGAAATACTTCTCAGGATGGGTCCTGCCTGTAAAAATCGCTTCATACCCAAGTACCCAAGCGGACACAACCGGTGCGAGGGTTCTATAAGAGGTAAACAATCATGAACCTGGACTGGAACGGAATTTTCGGCATTACGGTTTCACCACTTGAGCTTGTGGTACGTGGCACGATGATGTACTTTTTCCTGTTTCTGATCTTCCGCGTAGTGATCAAGCGACGCATCGGCTCAATTGGCATGGCTGACGTTCTTATACTGGTGATCGTTGCAGATGCGGCGCAAAATGGCATGTCAGGCGACTATCACTCAGTGAGTGAGGCATTTATCCTCGTTGCCACCATCATAGGTTGGAATCAGCTCATTGATTGGCTTACCTATACTGTACCAAGGTTGCAGACGATTTTAGAACCAGCGCCACTTCTGCTTATCGATAAGGGCCAGATTCTTTGGCGCCACATGCGCAAAGAATATCTGTCAGAGTCGGAGTTGCGTACCAAGCTGCGAGAACATGGCATCACCGACCCGAAAGAGGTCGAAAAGGCTTACATGGAACCTGACGGGGAATTTACTGTATTGAAGAGAAAGCCCTAAGGACTTATGCTCCAGGATCAACCCGAAGTCGTGGAATGGATGAAACGGAACTTTGTTCATGATGCACCGTTGTTATCAGCGTCATGGAATCAACCATCTTTCGGATATGATGCATGATCATGCAATCACAGAAAATTCATAACATTTCGGGATAAATGACAGCATGTAGCACTGGCTCAGCAATATTGTTGTCATGACATTTTATCCACCATACAGAACCCTTTTTAACGCTTAACCCTGGCGGAATCACCGGAAGCAGAGAATTGACGACTTCTCCCAATACAGGTTGATGACCGACTATTACTACTGCGCCTTGCGCGTTGGGCCAGTTGGCTGCGGTAAGAATGCTGTTTACGTTGGCGCCCGGCCCTATCTCATCACAGATTACAAAGTCAGGCCTCAGCGCCATTGCAGTTTGTTGAGTGCGCTGCGTCGGACTCACTAACACTAACGTATTTTCCGGCAATTTTGATTTAAGCCACTCAGACATGCGCTTTGCCTGGTCTAATCCTTTTTCTGTCAGTTTGCGTGCAGCATCTGGAAAACCCTCTTCTGCTTCAGCATGGCGCCACAGAATCAATTCCATTTGAATTCCTTTATATGATCGATATTTGAAAGTATTCGGCTAAAACAAAGCCTGCGCAATTATCCCTGTAACTGACTAAATAATACCTCTGGACCATGAACAGGCTGTTGAATTACTATCACTTTATGCCGTGATTTATCCCCTTGTTTCAATATTACCTGTCGAAGCGGCACATCAAAATGCTGGGCAAGAAATTTTACTAGCGCTGTGTTTGCCTTGCCCTCCATTGGCGCAGCTGCAAGTTTTATTTTTAACGCATCACCCTGCAGCCCTGCTGCTTCAGTATTTTTTGCGCCAGTCTGAACATGCAGCGTCAAAACAAGATTATTTGCTTTATCGTACCGATACCATCCCATAAGCGCATCAATAGCCTAAAGCATTGCAGTAATTTCCCTATGTACCCCAGCCACAATCATCAGCAGGACTTGAATCAGGATCAGCACAAACAGTGGAGACAGATCAACATTGGCGATCGGTGGAATATGTCGACGAAAAACAGCAAGGAATGGGCGGGTGAAACTGTCCAGTAGCGGAGCCAGTGGGCTATGCGGATTAATCCATGATAAAACGGCTTGCATGATAATCATCATCAATACAATGTAGAGCGTCGTTTTAATGATCTCAACGATCCCCAATAGTCCCATAATTCCGGAAGCTACAACAAAATTGTCGCCAAAATTATAACCTTGTGACATATAAACACTGGTGACGATAATGCATTCCATTAGCCAAGCTAATATCAATGTGGACAGATCCAGGCCACCCCAACCAGGAATAAAGCGCCGTGCCGGCCGTACCATGAAATCAGTCACTGCGATAAGAAATTGGGATATCGGATTATAATAAGGAACACGCAGCAACTGAAAATAAAAGCGTAGCAATAATGCCAGCGAGAACAAACCCAGGATGGTATCAAGTAGAAAAATTAAGATCTGATTGGACATAAGCATTTCTCACAAGGCTATAATCGATAATTAATAAATCCTAGGGTTCATCAAGATTTATATTTTGCTGAATTCGTTGCTCATTTCATGCGAACGCTCACTCGCAGCATGAATGGCGTCTATGATCTTACATTTAATATGATCTTTTTCCATAGCTTGAATTGCCCGTTCGGTTGTGCCTCCTTTTGAAGTTACTCGTGTACGCAAGGTAGCCGCATCTTCATCACTCAAAATAGCCAGCTTACTGGCACCCGCAAATGTCTGCAAACTGAGTTGTCTGGCTTGGGCCGATGTCAGACCCAATTCTATCCCTGCCTGCTGCATGGATTCAATAAAATAAAATACATAAGCGGGGCCGCTTCCTGAGATAGCAGTTACAGCATGCAGCATCTCTTCTTCATCCACCCAAAGGGTGGAACCTACTGTGGTAAGAATTGATTCAGCATGATTTCGATCTTGTTCACTGACAGTAGGTGCAGCGTAAAGCCCTGTAACACCAGATAGCACCAGAGAGGGCGTATTTGGCATCGCCCGCACTACTCGCTGATAACCGCCCAGCCAGCGCATAATATCAAGCGCACGGATGCCTGCTGCAATCGATATAATCAACTGATCATCCAGCAAAGGCGCAAGTCTCTGAGTGAGCTCAAACAGTTGTTGCGGTTTTACGGATAATAAAATAACGTTACTGTTAATAATTCCACTGGTAAGATCAGCCAAAGCTGAAACACCGAATGCACGTTTTATTTTTTGACGACTTTCTGCATTAATTTCTACCACGTGAAGTTGTTTTGCTTTATAACCTTGCTGCAATAGTCCGCTGATTAATGCGGAGGCCATATTGCCCCCGCCAATAAATGTAATATTCATTTTACCTTATCATTAGGTTTATCAATGCATCCGTAAAATTTATAATTTTACAATTACCACAATCAGCTTAGTGGGAAAATTCAAATTCCATGTCTGGATCAGCTAGTGTTGGCAATTGGGACAATAGAAGCTGGATCGCTGATTTTGCCTGATTTGTTTAATTGCGTGATCACATTTCTTACAGAATTGGCCTGTACGTCCATACACCCAGTATTGCTGCTGAAAATACCCGGGATTGCCGTCACTGTTAACAAAGTCACGCAAACTGCTTCCTCCTGCTTCGATCGCCTGCTGCAAGACTTGCCTAACCGCTTGCACGAGCTTCTTGTAGCGTCTAATGTTAAGGTTGCCAGCGGCTATCTGGGGATTAATCCCAGCGAGAAATAAAGCTTCATTCGCATAGATATTACCAATGCCAACAATCATACGACTATCCATCAGTGTTTGTTTGATACTGGCACGACCTTTTCGGGTTTTTTCAAATAATCGCTGCGCATTAAAATCGGCAGTTAATGGCTCAGGCCCAAGATTTATTAACAGTGGATGCTGCAAAACATCGCCAGTATGCCATAACACTGCACCAAAGCGTCGTGGATCCCGCAGTCTCAGTACAGTCTGATCGCTTAAAATTAAATCAAAGTGATCATGCTTCCCAGGTGATTCAACTGAACATCCCGGTTTTATCGGCAGTATGCGTAAACTTCCCGACATGCCTAGATGGAGAATTAACGTTCCTACCCCACAATCAAGCAAAAGATATTTAGCTCGCCGTGTCACAGCCTGGATCGTTAAGCCCGTCAATAATTCAGGCAAGTTCTCTGGAATGGGCCAGCGCAGCCTGGGATGACGGATAATGATCTGTGCAATCGGTCGCCCGACCAAATGCGGTGCAATACCACGCCGCGTTGTTTCGACTTCTGGCAGTTCCGGCATCAGGCCCCAGGCGCTATCTTGCTTATTTTAATGATATAGGGATCAAGCAATTGCTGGCCCACATTCAGAGGAAAATGATAACTAATTCCTTCATTGGCACGTAAAAAAATTACCTCGGTTTCATTCTGCAGAATTCTCAGGTCAATTTCCTGCTGGTCCTGTAAACTGATTTTAATACGATCAGTTTCAGCAAATTCAGAACCAAGCTCATGTTTCAATACCAGCTTGGTTGCATGAGCTGTGCGCCATAATTGTATCCAACGTTCTATTGTTTCCTCATCAAGTGCTTCGTTAGTATGCTGCATGGTGACGAGCCAATCTTGATTCTGCAGTTCTACCGTCAAATGATTCAACTCAAGTCTAACCGGAATTTCATCGGAAGCCAGCAACTGTGGATTGATCAGATCAGCAGCATTTAATGGCAATGCAAGTGCATAATGCGGTGAAATCATATAAACGTAGTCATTTGTTGCTATATACTGCTGATTGGTAATGGGTGAAAATCCGCCAAAACCAAAGTATTTATCATCGACATACAATTGCGCATTAGGTCGTTCTAAATCAAAACGTGCAAGATCTGCCAGCGGAAAACGTTGACTACTGTGAGCTGTCAGAATTTCCAGAATCTTTTTGGTCTTTTTTTCATCAGCCCTGGCTCGCACTGGCGCTAGCAGATGCCAATGATTACCCAATCGTTTGAGCACAATTTCTTGCTGCAGCCCTACGATGCGTAAATTCTGCACTGCTTCAATTAAACCGGATGAGATGGGATATTCTTGAATATCCTGAGACTGTGGCCTGACATATAAAAACACTGCTAAACCGATAATCGTGGCAAGCATGATTAGATTAAGGCGTGCGTGATGAGTCATTATTTATATTTCCTTCTGCGACGCCACCAAATGATAGCTCCACTCATTAAGAACAATAAAGGCAACACAATAAGAAAGCCTATCACTATCAACGCAAGCTCAGATTCGCTTAATATCAGATTACTGTCGAGTGTTGCGCGTGGTTGAATCACAATCAGTTCCTCATCACCTGTCAGCCAGTTGATCAGATTAATGCCAAAATCAAGATTATGACCATTCCCCAGATAAGTATTGGCAAGAAAATGTCCACTGCCTACGACCACGATGCGCTGCTCACGGTCCTCAATATTGCGTGTCAACGCTACAGCAACAGTAACTGGACCAGCCACGTCCATGGCTTGATCAAAGGTAACTTCATCATTCAGATCGCCTGTTTCCACCCATCCCTGGGGTGCCACTTCAACCAGTGAAACGCTGTTCCACTCCGCATTCTCATTAATGGTTATCTGACGCGCAAATGGAAACACGGTAATGTAATTGAAATTATTAGTTATCGCATGTCGTCCGTAACTGGCACCCAAAGCAAAGGTGATCGGTGCCTTAAGCTGCTCCGCGCGGGGATCAACCACAACACCTGGCGTCAGGGTCAAGCGTAATTTCTCTGTTAATGGCAATAAGCCGCGTAATGACTCCTGATCAACTAGCCATAACAAATTACCGCCACGATCAATATAATTAAGTAATTTATCCACTTCTCCAGGCAGCAAATCCACTTGTGGAGAAGCAATCATCAACAGACTTGCATTCGCCGGAAAATCCTGCTCGAGCGCAAGATTCAGTGGCTGGCTGTTAAAACCATTGGTACGTAGATACTTACCAAATTCCCCTAAATCATGATTGGCATTCCCATCCAGTCTGCGCTCGCCGTGACCACTCAATGCTATGACTGGTTTATCCTCAGCCCGCGCAAGCCGCATCAAAACATTTGAAAATGCCTGTTCATTGATGATTGTGAGGTGTTCACGCCGTTGATTAAATGTGATCACCATCTCGCCATTCATATGAATGCCTGCTTCCTGAGCCAGTTTAGGCTGTTCGGTAGGGTCAATAAATGTCAACGAAAGATCGGGTTTTGCTCGTTGATACAATGCTACAAAATCAGCAATCGTTTTTCGTAAATCGCCGGATTGTGCATCCTGCTGAGTGGCGTATGCGGTTACTTGAACTGGGCCCTGCAAATTTTTAAGTATCTCCAGACTGGCTTCACTCAAACTGTTACGCGCATTCTGGCTGACATCCCACTGTAATCGAGTTTGTGCAGCAAGATAACCAAGCAAAATAACCAATAGCAATAACAAAATGACAAACACGCCATGCTGTATTAAGTAATGCAATCGTAATTTTTTATTAAGTCTAGTCATTTGCATCATTCATCGCTTACCCGTGTAAACGCTCTCCATCCAGGCGGCGAATCGTCAGCACCAAAAATGCTGTTGTAAACAAGATAAAATAGGCGATACTAAACGTATCAATCAAACCCTGATTAAAACGTTCAAAATGCTTCAGTAATGAGATAGAGTGCAGCCATCGATTTGTCTCATTAGCGGCCAGGTCAATTATCCACATCCCTAGTGATACCCCGAATGCGCTTATTGCCGCAATCACTGGTTGCCCTGTTAGACTGGAAATGTAGAGTCCCAGTGCAGAAAAACATGCAGCAACCAGAAACAGGCCTATTGCACTGCTTAATAATAAGCCAAAATCCAGTGTGCCACCCAGTAATAACGAAATACCTAATAGAATAATCAATGTGATGATAATAAAGAAGAAAACTATTAAACTCAGAAACTTACCGATCACAATATCGGTCATGGAAATTGGTGCTGAAACGAGCAATGTTAGCGTATGATTACGCTGCTCTTCAGCCAGTAAACGCATAGATAACAATGGCGTAACCATCAATAACACAATGGCGGCCATCGAAAAGACGGGAGTGACAATGATTTCGGTGATGCCCGGCGGGTTTGCAATTTGCAATAATTGCGACTGTATCTGCAGAAATGCATCCAGCAGACCCAGAAAAATCCAGGTGAGTACTAATTGTATCAGAGTCAGTAATATCCAAGCCAAAGGAGAAGTAAACAACACCCTTAATTCTTTTCGGAGAATCGTAATAATCATATCAAAGATCCTAATCCATCATTGTGTGTGAGTTGGGTAAATACATCTTCTAGGCAAGTACCCCGTTGTTGCAGCCCAGCCAATGTTTCATCCAGCATTACGCATCCTTTATGAAGGATTTGTACTCTGTCACATACATTTTCCACTTCAGACAATATATGTGTGGATAAAATGACGCTGCTGGACGCTCCTAATTCCCGAATCAGTTTACGAATTTCACGAATTTGGTTGGGATCAAGGCCTACTGTTGGTTCATCAAGAATGACTACATCCGGGTTATGAATAATGGCTTGTGCGATACCCACACGTTGTTGAAATCCTTTCGACAAAGTAACGATTAAATATTTACCGTGGTCTTCCAGACCACAGCGCTGCTTCACATTATTTAATACCGTTGGCATAGCCTGTTTATTTACTCGATGCAGTCTTGCAGCAAACAGTAAATATTCATCCACAGTCATATCTTGATATAACGGCGGAATCTCGGGTAAGAAACCCAGATGTGCTTTGGCTTCCTGTGGTTTATCCAATAAATCGACACCACAGATTTCTATACTGCCGCTGCTCGGCGCAAGATTGCCCGTTAACATGCGCATGGTAGTTGTTTTACCCGCTCCATTTGGTCCAAGCAATCCCAACACTTCACCGCGCCTCAACTGCAGGCTTATTTCACGAACTGCTGCATGTGAGCCATAATTGCGGCACAGATTTTGTGCAGACAAGGTTATTGTTGTCATTTCATCTACCCCAAGAATTCTTAAATGAAAAATTTTGGTTGAATTTTATTTATAGGGAGTAATAACTGTATCAGTAGCAAATGAGCAACAGTATATTTGAGATGACTCATAATTTGCCGATTTTAAATCGACTTAGTCATAAGAACATGAGTCATTTATTTATTGCTATACCCTTTGTTCGGATAAAAAATCAACAATATTCATTATTCAAATGAATCAAATCCTTTTATTTTACTTAATTCAAGCGCGTTTATTTAAATCATAGATATGTTGTAATTAAACAACATGCTGACTGATAAAACAAACAAACAAACTGATAATCGAACACTCGCAGGCTTGAAGTAGTAGAATAGACTAACAATACAGTTCAGTTCCATATAAAAATAACGCAAGAAATTCTAGAACCGCAGTTTTCATTAAAAGGATAACAGCATGAAGAAAATGTCAGCCAAAAATACTCTTATTGGAATGATCCTTATACCAGCAATGTTTTCTGGTGCTGTCTTGGCACAGTTAACAAGTATTGATCAGGATCGTACTGTTAAAAAAGCCGAAGCTTATGGTGTTGATGACCGTGGTATAGTCGTGAGGAATACAACAGGTTTATGTTGGCATACTGGCTATTGGACACCCGCTATGGCCATTCCGGAATGTGAACCGGATCTAGCTAAAAAAGTTGAAGTAGCTGCGGCACCTCCACCTCCTGCACCAGCACCAGCGCCAGTAGTTCCTAAAAAAATTACATTCTCTGCGGATGCATTATTTGACTTTGATAGCGCAAAATTAAAATCAGATGGACATGGTGTTCAATCGCTGAATGAATTTGTAAATGGAGTACGCGGTGTTAAATATGATCGCATTGATGTTGTAGGCTATGCAGACCGAATTGGCTCTGATGAATACAACCATAGGCTCTCTCACCGCCGTGCTGATGCTGTCAAAGCACATTTGGTCTCTCAAGGAATCGATCCAAGTCTTATCGTTGCTTCTGGCAGAGGTGAAGCCGATCCAGTAACAGGTAATACCTGCCATGGTCATGGTCAGGCATTAAAAGACTGTCTGGCGCCGGATCGCCGTGTTGAAATTGAAGTAGTAGGTACTAAATAAACAATTACCCATGCTATTCAAAAAAAGCCCTGTATTGTAACAGGGCTTTTTTCTTATATAGTCATGACAGAAATAGATACACTGATAGAAGCAAAATGGATTATTCCTATTGAGCCTGCAGAAGTGGTATTGCAGCAACATGCCATTGCAATTGAGAAAGGACTCATTAAAGATATTCTACCGATATCTAATGCCCGATTGCAGTACCTGCCTCAGCAAACAATAGTACTGAATAATCATGCGCTAATTCCGGGTCTGGTCAACTTGCATACTCATGCCGCTATGACATTGATGCGTGGGCGTGCTGATGATTTACCCTTAATGGAATGGCTTAATAAGCACATCTGGCCGATCGAACATCAACATGTCAATGCTCAATTTGTACTAGATGGTACCCAGCTTGCTTGTGCTGAGATGATAAGAGGTGGCATTACTTGCTTCAATGACATGTATTTTTTTCCGAAATCGTGTATTGAGGCCGCGATTAACTCAGGGATGCGTGCTGCCGTCGGTATGATCGTGATTGATTTTCCAACCGCTTATGCCAGTGATGCCGATGATTATCTGGCCAAAGGACTGGATTTACGCGATCAATATCATCATCACCCTCTGCTTTCCTTCTGTTTTGCACCTCATGCACCTTATACCATCAGTGATAAAACATTCAGCAGTATTCTGACCTACGCAGAGCAGCTCAATGTACCCGTTCATACCCATTTACATGAAACTCAGGATGAAATCCTCATCAATCTGGAAGCCACGGGTATGCGACCAATCGAGCGCCTGCATCAGCTAGGATTGCTCAGCCCCAACCTGATTGCTGTCCACATGGTACATCTGACAGACCATGAAATTAGGCTTGTGCATCAATATGGTTGTAGTATCAGCCACTGCCCTTCCTCCAACATGAAGCTTGCCAGTGGATTTGCACCGGTTCCGTCATTGCTGGATCAAGGTGTTAATGTGGGCCTCGGCACAGACGGCGCGGCCAGTAACAATCGGCTAGATATGTTTGTAGAAATGCGTCAAGCAGCATTGCTCGCAAAAGTCACCAGCGGCCTGGCCAATATCCTGCCCGCCCATCAAGCGTTGAGAATGGCTACTCTGAATGGCGCCAATGCGCTGGGGTTGGGAAAAGTAATCGGCTCGTTGACCATTGGAAAAGCAGCTGACATCACAGCAGTTGACTTCTCCGACCTTAATCTTGTCCCTTGCTATGATCCGATTTCGCATTTGGTATATGCAGCAAGCCGCGAACAAGTGAGTCATGTATGGGTAAATGGTAAAATGCTATTGCGGAATAAAGAATTGACAACGCTCAACCAGTCTGATCTGCGATATCGCGCAACATTCTGGCATGAACGTATCGCTACAACTTCAGGACAATAGGTATAAATACATGGAAAATGATGGTATTAACGCTGACCCGCTGGAACTTGAAAAATTTAGCCAACTTGCGCATCGCTGGTGGGATCCGAACAGTGAATTCAAGCCCTTGCATGAAATCAATCCATTACGTCTTAATTACATCGATGAGCTGACGGCCGGACTTGCAGGAAAAACGGTACTGGATGTCGGTTGTGGTGGTGGCATTTTATCGGAAGGGATGGCCGCCAGAGGTGCCCATGTAACCGGTATCGATCTCAGCGATAAGGCGCTCCGGGTTGCTAAGCTGCATCTGCTGGAAAGCGGTCATCAGGTTGACTATCGCAAGATTACCATTGAGTCTTTAGCCAAAGAGCAACCGCAACATTACGATATTGTCACCTGCATGGAAATGCTCGAGCATGTACCCGATCCGATGAGTGTTGTTCGCTCATGTGCTCAGCTAGTCAAACTCAATGGATGGGTTTTCTTCTCCACCATTAACCGTAACCCCAAAGCTTATCTGTTTGCCATTATTGGCGCTGAATATATATTAAAGCTGCTGCCACGTGGCACGCATGACTACGCCAAATTCATCAAACCTTCCGAACTTGCTCGCATGGCCCGTAAGGCGGGTCTTGCCGATGTAAAATTGATTGGCATGACGTACAATCCCTTCACCAAGGTGTATGCGCTGGAAGATGATTCCGACGTCAACTATATCATGGCCTATCGCAGCTAACTAAATATCGGTGACTTCTCTATAGTAGTTTCAGATGAATGATTAAAGCAGTCCTTTTTGACTTTGATGGAACGCTGGCTGATACTGCCCCCGATCTTGGCCACGCCCTGAACAGACAACGCATCGCGCGTGGCCTGTCCGAATTGTCCATCGCACAGATCCGTCCGCAGGCATCCGCCGGTTCACGAGGACTGCTTGGCCTCGGTTTCAATATCAAACCGGGCGATTCTGATTACGAAGCAATGCGCGATGAGTTTCTTGATTTTTACACGCAACGCCTGTGTCACGATACCTGCTTGTTTCCAGGCGTTAATAAACTACTCGACCAACTGGAAATACGTAATCTGCCGTGGGGCATCGTAACCAACAAACCCGCACGCTTCGCGCACCCCTTGATTCAAACGCTCGGTTTAGCACAACGCGTTGCCTGCATTATTTGTGGCGACGAAACCATTTATACTAAGCCACACCCGCAGCCCCTTCTGACCGCCAGCAACAAAATGGCTATCGCCCCTGCCAATTGTATTTATCTGGGAGATGATAAACGCGATGTCCAAGCCAGCTTGGCAGCCGGCATGCAACCCATCGTTGCCCGCTATGGCTATCTTGGAAATGACCAGCCACCTGAAACTTGGGGTGCCCGATATTTGATTGACCATCCCGAAGAATTACTGGTTTATCTGTAAAAAGCATCGTTAATTCTGCTAAAATACCCAGCACATGGGACTGAACTTTTTGGTTCTAACATTATCTTATTCGTAACCATTACGAATACCGGGGACGATCTGGTTTCGACGTGGGTTGCAAAGCAGCGCAGGGCATACCGAGGATCAGATTACCTCGTAAATCCATCTGAAAACAATAGTCGCAAACGACGAAAACTACGCTTTAGCCGCTTAATTTGGCTAGCCTCTGCACCGGTGGGCCTCAACGCCGGGTCTGGTAACAGGCAGCAGAGTCACTAACGAGGATCGCGTTCTGCAGGGTCACTTTGTAGAACGTTAAATATAAGGTGACTCGCCTGTCATCAGCCTGCCAGTTGGCGGCTGCCAGGTCAAAACAAATAACATGGCTAAGTATGTAGAACTGTCTGTAGAGGGCTTGCGGACGCGGGTTCGATTCCCGCCGTCTCCACCATCACCAAAGACCAACCCTTCATCCGGTTGGTTTTTTCGCCTACTCTCGCGTGTTTGCGGGGATTCATGCGGATTCTTGCGGGCTTCGAGGTTTCACGAAATCCGGCAAATCAGTTCATTTTTTCTCTCTTTATGCCATTTTTCTCTCGGGCCTCGCCGTCATTGAATTGTTGAAGTCCGCAAGTTAGTATTTTTATACTATATAAATCATCGAATTACGATCGGACTGCGGCATCCATACCCGCGTGCCGGCGAACCTCTTCCATGAACACGGCGTCGATGCCATCAGTACACTGATTCATCTCGGTCAGCCAATGCTTGAACCGGAGGTGACGCATGCCGCCTCCTTCAAAGCGTTGTGGTTTGAACTGCTCGGTGCCGCTGGTGATGAGGCCGTCTCGGCTGGACAAAGCCCAGCCGGTGTTTGTGCCCAGATCGAGGGCGAGAAGTGCTGCTGTCATGATCAAAATCTCCTTTTTGACCGAATCTGACCGTCGTATGGATAACCTCTCACACGTCCGCGCGTAACGGGTAATTTCCATTTCTATTTCATAAGTGAAATAATAGACGTAACTTATGAAAGGTTATGAAACGAAGTGTTGTGATGGCGCGTATAGCGAGTGGTAAAGAACTGTTAGAGCAGGCAAAGGATTTAGTAGTTAATTCAAGCACAATAGAAGAATTGCGA
>NZ_FONE01000046.1 GCF_900112825.1 Nitrosomonas sp. Nm166
AACTACTAAATCCTTTGCCTGCTCTAACAGTTCTTTACCACTCGCTATACGCGCCATCACAACACTTCCTTTCATAAGTTACGTCTATTATTTCAATTATGAAATAGAAATGGAATTACATCTGTCTCAAACCATGATGGGGCTCAGTTGGAGAAACTGATAGACCTGGAAAACACAGAAGCTGCAGTTTATGTAGATATAGCCTACCGGTCTGCTCGGAATGAAAGAATATTGTCCAAAAACATGCTGAAATCACAAATTCACCGCAAAAAGCCGAAAGGAAAACCGATGCTTGGCCAGACAGTTTGCGCCAACAGATCGGCATCCAAAATTCGCGCCAAGGTAGAACGTGTCTTTGCAGAACTCAAGTATCGGATGGGATTAGCTATCCAAACCATCGGAATCAAGCGAGCTCAGACCCGAATTGGTCTGGTTAACCTTGTCTATAATATGAAACGCCTGCGCTTCTGGAAAAAACGGGCGACCGATGTGTAGATTCAATGAATAAAATGACCAAAGTAACATACAAATGAAAAATGCTTCATTCTATTTCATTCTATATCTGATAATTGATTAAAAAAGCTCTAGCCAATCACTACAGGAAATTTTACTGGTTTTTGGAGGTATCCAGTTTATTGGTGAAGATCGCATTGACCACATATTTAGCAATGAACTGGCACGACTCAAGTTGGGCAATGCTTTTGATATCATCGGCTGACCAACACAAATCGATTTCCAACAAGCTGCTGGTACAGCATACCATACTATCAGATCACCTTGAGAGATACAAAAAAGAAGCCGTCGTTGTATAAGTGCAAGAACCGATACAGTGACTGGGTCATAATATCGGAATCCTTACCGCATACGAAAATAGCCGCAGAATTGGCAGAATGGAAAGTACCTGTTGCAGCGCATAGTAAAGCTACCCTTATTTATCGAGTGCGTATCAAATAGCGATTTTTCAATTACTTGCAACTTGTATTGGAGTATCAATTAGTGGAGGCGGGGGTCGGAATCGAACCGGCGTAGACGGCTTTGCAGGCCGCTGCATGACCACTCTGCCACCCCGCCATGAATGTATGGCTCAATGCGTTTAAATTTTACGGAAAAACTTGTAAGCGTCTGCTCGATTTCCTTAATAAAAAGGCCATTTTCTGCTAAAAATGGAGCGGGAAACGAGGCTCGAACTCGCGACCCCAACCTTGGCAAGGTTGTGCTCTACCACTGAGCTATTCCCGCAATATGAAGCTTTCGTGCAATTTAGATCACTTCAGAATTAAAGGGTGGATTATAGTGATGCTGTGCATTTTGTCAAGAAAATACAAGTTGAAGATAATAGGGATGTTTATTTGCACTGTTAGCGAATCAGCTGGTCTAATGCGCTAGGTTGGGCTAATCAATAGCATAGAAATGAAATCATTCATGAATCATTCATGAGTAGTTATTATCAGGTCTTAGATTGTTGTATCAGTAAACTTTATGGGATAATTGCACGTTAATTAATTTTTAAATTTGTATGATGTCAACGTTATACGACAAGCTTTGGAATCAGCATGTGGTTTTTACAGAATCTGACGAACCGGATAGTATGGCGGCAATCTATATCGACCGTCATTTAGTGCACGAAGTAACCAGTCCGCAAGCATTTGAAAGCTTGAAGCTGGCGGGACGCAAACCCTGGCGCCTTGATTCTATTCTTGCGGTTGCGGATCATAATGTTCCAACCACCGATCGCAGTCATGGCATTCATGACCCTATTTCGCGCTTGCAAGTTGCTACATTGGATCAGAATTGCGATGAACTAGGAATTACTGAATTTAAGATGCAAGATTTGCGTCAAGGCATCGTACATGTCATTGGTCCCGAGCAAGGTGCAACATTGCCGGGCATGACGGTTGTCTGTGGTGATTCTCATACCAGTACACACGGTGCATTTGGTTGTCTAGCAATTGGTATCGGCACCTCAGAGGTCGAGCATGTGTTAGCAACGCAATGTTTATTAATAAAAAAATCTAAAACCATGCGTATCTCCGTTGAGGGCAAATTAGGATTAGGAGTAACTGCCAAAGACATGGCGCTGGCAATAATAAGCAAAATTGGCACTGCAGGCGGAACTGGTTATGCTATTGAATTTACAGGCAGCGCAGTTCGTGCGTTATCTATGGAAGGACGCATGACCTTGTGCAATATGGCTATTGAAGCTGGTGCACGTGCTGGCATGGTAGCTGTTGACGACACCACAATTGATTATATTAAAGGGCGACCTTTTGCCCCACGAGGTAATGTGTGGGATAAGGCAGTTGCTTATTGGCGCACCCTGCAGAGCGATGCTGATGCAATCTTTGATCAAACAGTGATTTTAGATGCCGCGCAAATTAAGCCTCAGGTTACTTGGGGGACCTCTCCTGAAATGGTGACAACGATTGATGGAGTAGTGCCTGACCCTGTTCTCATCAACGATGAAGTGAAGCGCCATGATATGCAACAAGCTTTAAATTATATGGGATTACGTGCCAATACACCGATTCAGCAGATTACTCTCGACAAAATATTTATCGGTTCCTGCACGAATTCGCGTATTGAAGATTTACGGGCAGCCGCGCAAATTGTCAAAGGCAAATATATAGCAGCTAACATTAAGCAAGCATTGGTTGTGCCTGGCTCCGGTTTAGTCAAAAAACAAGCAGAACAAGAAGGATTGGATCAGATTTTTCTGGCGGCTGGATTTGAATGGCGTGAGCCTGGCTGTTCCATGTGTCTGGCAATGAATGACGATCGGTTGAGTGTGGGTGAGCGATGTGCTTCCACCTCGAATCGCAATTTTGAAGGTAGGCAAGGTCCTGGGGGCAGAACACATTTAGTCAGCCCGGCTATGGCCGCAGCCGCCGCGATTGCTGGACATTTTGTCGATGTGCGTGAAATAGGCGAATAGCAATTCGGAATCCAAATGAAAAAATTTCAAACCTTTACCGGGTTGGTGGTACCGCTGGACCGTGCAAATGTTGATACCGATGCCATCATCCCTAAACAATTTCTTAAATCTATCAAGCGCTCGGGTTTTGGGCCAAATTTATTTGATGAATGGCGTTATCTGGATCATGGTGAGCCAGACATAGATCTGGCACAGCGCCGACCAAATCCTGAATTTGTGTTGAATCAGCCGCGCTATCAAGGTGCACAGATATTGCTGGCACGCGCAAATTTTGGTTGCGGGTCAAGTCGAGAGCATGCACCCTGGTCTCTTCAGGATTATGGTTTTCGGGCTATCATTGCCCCTAGTTTTGCAGACATATTTTTTAATAATTGCTTCAAAATTGGCTTGCTGCCCATCATTCTAGATACAACAATAGTGGATCGCTTATTTGAAGAAGTGAAATTAACCGAAGGTTATAGCCTTACGGTAGATCTGCAAAAACAGACAGTAACTACACCAAAGAATGATGAATTTAAATTCGAGATTGATGCTTTCCGCAAACACTGCCTGTTGAATGGCTTGGATGAGATTGGACTAACTTTGCAACATGCAGAGAAAATTAGGCAATTTGAACAAAAACGGCGTAATGAACAACCTTGGTTGTTTATGTAAATGGCATTGTTGAAAGTTAGGATATGGTGAAAATTGCTGTTTTAGCAGGCGACGGAATCGGACCAGAGATTATTGCGCAAGCTGTGCGGGTATTGGAAGTTTTAAAAGCCGATGGTTTGGCGATTGAATTGGAGTATGGGTTAATCGGGGGCTGTGCGGTCGATGCAACTGGGGAACCATACCCTGAAGAAACGCATCGCTTGGCCAGTCAGGCAGATGCGGTTTTGTTAGGGGCTGTGGGCGGACCACAATATGATGCATTGCCGCGTCAGCAAAGACCTGAGAGAGGCTTGCTAGCTATCCGTAAGAAACTTAATTTATTTGCTAACTTGCGGCCTGCAATGCTTTATCCGGAACTGGCCAATGCTTCTAGCCTGAAATATGACGTGGTTGCTGGTCTCGATATCATGATTGTGCGTGAACTCACCGGCGATATCTATTTTGGAGAGCCGCGCGGCATTGATGTACGCGATGGACAACGTGTCGGATTTAATACCATGCTATACAGTGAAGCTGAAATACGGCGCATTGCGCATGTGGCTTTCCAGGCTGCCAGTAAACGACAGAGCAGATTATGCTCTGTCGATAAAATGAATGTGCTGGAATGCACGCAATTATGGCGGGATGTCGTTACCGAAGTGTCAAAGGATTATCCACAAATAGCTCTTTCGCATATGCTAGTCGATAATGCTGCCATGCAGTTGGTCCGGAACCCAAAACAGTTTGATGTCATCGTTACGGGGAACATGTTTGGCGATATTTTATCTGATGAAGCTTCAATGTTGACAGGGTCTATTGGAATGTTGCCTTCTGCTTCCTTGGATGAAAATAATAAAGGCTTATACGAACCGATTCATGGCTCGGCGCCGGATATCGCGGATAAAGATTTGGCTAATCCGCTTGCAACAATACTTTCAGTAGCTATGATGCTGCGCTATACATTTAATCAGGAAGATGCCGCACAAAGGATAGAGAATGCAGTTAAGCAGGTTTTGGCACAGGGAATTCGAACAAAAGATATTGCTGAACCTGGTATGGAATCTGTCGGCACTCATGCAATGGGTGACGCGGTATTGTCATCTATGTAAGTATATTCAAAGCAATGTATTGGCGCATGATTAAGATATAAGATGGAATTCATGCACTACTCATTTATTACAGATTTGTAAAGTAAGCTAATATTTATACATTTTTTTTAATTAACCGATTGTCAATTTTAGGATAAGAGATAAGCAATGAAACAAGTTGGTTTTGTTGGCTGGCGAGGAATGGTTGGTTCCGTATTAATGCAGAGAATGCGAGAAGAAGAGGATTTTTCTCTGATAGACCCTGTTTTTTTTACAACCTCTCAAAAAGGTGGTACAGGTCCTGAAATTGGTAAAGAAGCTCTGCCTTTAAAAGACGCTTTTGATATCAATCAGTTAAGTAAGATGGATATCATTATTTCCTGTCAAGGCGGTGATTATACTAATCAAGTGATTAAACAATTACGTCAATCCGGATGGCACGGGTATTGGATTGATGCAGCCTCTACGTTGCGCATGGAAGATGACGCAGTCATCATACTGGATCCGGTCAATATGCCTGTGATCGAACAGGCCCTGCATCATGGCGTAAAAAATTACATTGGTGGTAACTGCACTGTAAGTTTAATGTTAATGGCAGTTGGTGGTCTTTTTGAAAAAGGCATGGTGGAGTGGATGAGTGCTATGACTTATCAGGCTGCATCAGGTGCGGGCGCCAAGAATATGCGTGAGTTACTGCACCAAATGGGTGAAGCACATCGGGTTGCCAAAGACTTATTGGATGATCCTGCTTCAAATATTCTCGACATTGATCGTGAAGTTGCAGGCACTCTGCGCGACAAATCATTTCCAATAGAGAATTTTGGCGCGCCTTTGGCGGGTAGCTTGATCCCATGGATTGATAAAGAGGTTGCCAATGGACAAAGTCGTGAAGAATGGAAAGGCCAGGCGGAAACCAATAAAATTCTTGGAAGAATTGATCGACAGATTCCAGTCGATGGGATCTGTGTGCGCGTCGGTGCAATGCGGTGCCATAGTCAGGCATTGACCATTAAATTAAAACAAGATGTACCATTGGATGAAATAGAAGAGATCATTGCTAATTCCAATGACTGGGTACAGGTCGTTCCTAATGAACGAGAGGCGACTACGTCAAAATTAACTCCTGCAGCTGTAACTGGATCTCTATCGATACCCGTAGGCCGTTTGCGTAAACTGGCAATGGGTGGAGAGTATTTATCAGTCTTTACAGTAGGTGATCAATTGCTTTGGGGAGCTGCAGAGCCATTGCGTAGGATGTTACGGATATTGCTTGCGCACTAGACGCATTCTCAACCTTTAATTTTTCTGAGTTGATTATTAAAAGTTTTATGAATTAATTCATTATCCTAGACATAATTTTAGCTTGTGTGATTACGTTACAATGCTAGCCTACTGATATTTATTTCCAAAGAAAATTAAGAAGGTATCTCAGTGTATAAAATGTCTTTTAGAGTAAGTTTGTTGGTAATTATTTTGATGTTACCGTGGACTGCTATTTATGCAGCAGGACTTGGAAAATTGAAACTCAATTCAGCTCTGGGACAACCACTTAATGCTGAGATTGATATTGTTACTACGAACAATGATGAAGTTTCATCTCTAAAGGCTAACATTGCTAGCCGGGAGGCTTTTGCGCAAGCAGGCATCAATTATGAATCTTATTTCTCAACTTTCAGAATCTCTATAGAATCGAGAATCAATAGTAATCCCTATATCAAGCTTACTTCACCGCAGGCTGTCAATGATCCATTTTTAAATATATTGGTGGAATTGAATTGGGATTCCGGGCGTATATTACGTGAATATGCCGTTTTACTTGATCCTGTTGAAATGAATGCACAGAGTCAGAGTGTCGTCGTGCCTATTGTTAGTCCTGCTCCAGCGACCACTGCAGCAAACAAAAGCCCAGAGAGAATATCTGATGTTAAAGAAAATCGCCAAGGGAAAAATTCATCCAAATCAATAAATCTCTCTAATCAAGTAAGAGATACTTACGGACCGGTGATTCGAGGAGATACCTTATCATCAATAGCGCGCCGGGTTTTACCCGCGGGTGTTGACTTAAATCAAATGCTGGTAGCGCTTTATCACGCAAATCGCGATGCATTTATTGCAAATAATATGAACTTACTTAAGGTAGGTGCGGTTTTAAAAATACCTGAGAAAAGTGAAATTACAGCCATAGATGTATCTACTGCAAGAAATGAAATTAGAATGCAAGCTGAAGACTGGCATCGCTATCAGAGCAAAGTTACTGCAATCTCCGGCGAATCATCAACTGCTCATCTCCGGCAATCTGATGAAGGAAAAATTACGACCAGTATCAATAAAAATTCTGTTTCTGTTTCAGCTCATGAATCTCCAAAGGAAGTACTGCGGTTGTCAAGTGGCATTCAATTAACGGTTAAAGATGGTCAAATTCCTGAACCTGCTTTAGCGGATCACCTTCGTATGATGGAAGAAGATGCTATTGCACGAAATCTTGCTTTGAAAGAAGCAAATGAGCGTGTAGCCATGCTGGAGAAAAGCATTGAAAATTTGAAGCAATTATTGGAATTGAAAGATTCTGTCTTGGCTCAGGCGCAAATGAAAGCGGGATTTGCTCCCGAAATTGAAGCGCAACTGATAGAAACGATTAACTCCTCCTTATCGGGCGAGGACTCTAAGTCAGATATGAGTTCTTTGCAGACACAAGAACAAAAAACTTTAATTGTTCAATCTCCTACTGAAACGCCTATAAAAGATGCAGTTACCAAACCATTGCTTGTACAGGAAACAGAAAATAGATCATTCATTGATCAAATATTCGGCAATATTGAATACATTGGTACTGCTTCAATTTTAATATTGCTAGTTTTGTTATTAATTCTTAAAAAACGTCGCAATCAATCAAAGGGAGACTCGGAGTTAAGTGAGAGTGATTCCGATTTTTCCTCTGCAATGCAAACAAGAATGGCATCACTGGTTGCTGCGCAAACTATACCGGCTACTGAGACCAGTCATTTATTTTCAGAGAATGAAAAAGATGATTTAACGTATGAAAATAGCAATTCCTACCAGGAAAATGAAAAATATGATGAGGAATTTGGGAGAAGCTCAACTTATTATGAAAAAGATATTAATCAATTGAATAGATCTGAATCCGGAACCCGGTCTGCTTCTGCATTAGCAAATAAGAATGAAGAAGTACGGATGAATGACTTACAATCAAATAATCAGGCAAGAGATCTAAATTTTGAGTCAGATTTGGAAGAAAATCGCAATCGGTCAGCTGATTCCAGAAAAAGTAGTGATTCTGAGGAGTTCTTGAGTCAGATTGATTTTGATTTAACTGATGACGCAAATGAGACTAAGCAAAATTTGGCCAGAGAGAAATTTATTGCTACTGATCATGGTGATGTCAAAAATGAGATTGAATTATCGGATAATCCTGCGAATTTACAGACGGCTATTTATGTTCCGGATTACACATTAGAAGTTGACCTTGATTCTAAACATTCAGTAAATCCTACAAACTCTGAAGGAGTAAGGGTAGAAAAGGATAACTCAATAGAATTTGAACTTGCTGATTTAAGTATTGATTTAGCAGAAGGGGAGGTTTCTAATAAGATTGTAATCCCTACAATAAATGCCGAATCTAAATCAGTTAATAATGATTTTAGTGCGCCTGAATTAGTGGATGAGGCTTTAGATTTTGATCAACAGCAAGGACTTGGCGATGATATCATGAAGTCAGAATCAGTATCGGATGTTCCTGAACTTGGATTGGCTGATATTAATTTAAATATCGAAGACATAGACTCAGCTGAAAAAAAGGATGAAGCATCAGATTTGGATGAAAAAAGTGAGCAATGGCAAGAAGTCGAAACTAAACTGGATTTGGCAAAAGCTTACCAAGAGATGGATGACAAAGAAGGGGCTAAAGAAATGCTTGAAGAAGTTATTCGGGATGGTGATGCAAAACAAAAGGAAGTGGCAAGAAAATTACTGAAGGGTTTGGAGGGGTAGTTTTCTGTGCATATCAGTATCACTAATTGGCTTAGAATGACGGTTTATTTGTGCGTATAGTCCTTATCTTAGAATACGATGGTAGTCGTTACTGTGGATGGCAAAGTCAACCTGAAGGTTGCTCAATTCAAGATACACTTGAAACAGCTTTGTCCGAGATAGCAAAAGAAGAAATCCACGTCATTACCGCCGGACGCACCGATACAGGAGTCCATGCATTATATCAGGTAGTACATTTTGATACCTCAGTACAGCGCCCTATCAGTGCGTGGGTCCGCGGTGTTAATGCATTACTGCCTAATGATATTGCGATATTGTGGGCAGCTGAAACATCAGATGAGTTTCATGCAAGATACAATGCACTGGAACGACATTACTTATATTTACTATTAAATCAACCAACTAGACCAGGTATTCATCATAGCAAGGTAGGATGGTATCATCAGCCGCTTGAGCTGGAGAAGATGCAAGTTGCTGGATCCTTCTTGATTGGAGAGCATGATTTTTCATCCTTTCGGGCAGCCGAATGCCAAGCAAAATCCCCCATACGGACAATTACCCGATTAAGTATTACCCGTCACGGGAATTTATTGATTTTTGAGCTGCGTGCTAATGCATTTTTACACCATATGGTAAGAAATATTATCGGTTGTCTTGTTTATATTGGTAAAGGAAAGTATTCTCCAGAATGGATGTGTGAGCTGCTGAAAAGCTGTAATCGTACCTACGCAGCGCCAACCTTTTCTTCAGCAGGCTTGTACTTGACGGGTATCAGATATGACCGCCGCTGGTATATGCCTGAATTAGCTGAGGCGCCCATCATTCCTGGAATATCCCTATCTAACTAAATCGATAGATTGTTGATTATGTCAGTGCGCGTAAAAGTATGTGGCATTACTCGCTGTGAGGATGCTAAAGCCGCAGTTCGGCTTGGTGTCGATGCAATTGGATTCGTATTCTGGCCCCACAGTGTACGTTATATTGACCCGGATTCAGCGCGTCGAATTGCAGTAAATATACCGCCTTTCATTTGCACGGTCGGTGTTTATGTTGATCCAGATGTGGCTTGGGTTGAAGAAACTATTCAAGTTGTCAAGTTAAACTTGCTTCAATTTCACGGCGATGAGGCGCCGGAATTTTGTGACCAATTTTCCATTCCGTATATCAAAGCCATCAGAGTCAAGCAAGACACTGATTTGCTACAATATGCCGAACGTTATCGTACGGCAAAAGGATTATTGCTTGACACCTATGCCGCAGATATGCCAGGAGGCACTGGACATGCTTTTGATTGGCATCTCATCCCACGGTATCTGCCAATGCCATTGATTCTTTCTGGTGGATTAAATTCAACGAACGTGGCAATGGCAATTAAGCAAACCCAGCCATGGGCAGTTGATGTTTCAAGTGGCGTCGAAACTGCAAAAGGTATTAAAGATGAAAAGAAAATTTTTGCTTTCATGCAAGGAGTTAAACAATTGTGAGTGCTTATGACCTTCCCAGTAAAGATGGCCACTTTGGCCCTTACGGGGGCATATTTGTTGCGGAAACGTTAATTTCAGCGCTGGAAGATTTGCGAGAGCAGTATGAATATTTTCATAACGACCCAGATTTTCAGGCAGAATTCGCTTATGAACTTAAGCATTATGTCGGACGGCCCAGTCCAATATATCACGCTAAAAGATGGTCTGAGCATTTAGGTGGTGCTCAGATACTTCTGAAACGTGAAGATTTGAATCATACTGGTGCGCATAAAATCAATAATACAGTTGGACAAGCATTGCTGGCCCGGCGCATGGGCAAGAAGCGTGTCATTGCTGAAACGGGTGCTGGTCAGCATGGTGTCGCCAGCGCTACAGTAGCAGCGCGCTATGGTATGGAATGCGTGGTGTATATGGGTTCAGAAGATGTGAAGCGCCAAGCCACCAATGTTTATCGTATGAAACTCCTGGGTGCAACCGTAGTACCGGTAGAATCCGGATCCAGAACGCTAAAAGATGCGCTCAATGAAGCGATGCGTGATTGGGTTACCAATGTTGAAAATACTTTTTATATCATTGGCACTGTTGCCGGACCGCACCCGTACCCAATGATGGTCAGAGATTTTCAAGCAGTCATAGGGAATGAGGCTAAGGCGCAAATGCAAGAAGATTTTAATCGGCAGCCGGATGCGCTCATTGCTTGTGTCGGGGGAGGATCCAATGCCATCGGTTTATTTTATCCTTATATCGATGATATTAAAGTTCGGCTGATCGGTGTTGAAGCCGCAGGCAAGGGCATTGATACGAACCAGCATGCAGCAACCTTATCAATGGGTAAACCTGGCGTGTTACATGGGAATCGTACTTATCTCATCCAGGATGAGCATGGGCAGATTATTGAGACACATTCTATTTCAGCCGGTCTTGATTATCCCGGCGTTGGTCCGGAACATGCCTGGCTTAAAGATTGCGGACGTGCTGAATATGTCGCCATTACTGATGATGAAGCATTGGGAGCATTTCATACCTTATGTCGGTATGAAGGTATCATGCCAGCGCTGGAATCCAGTCATGCACTGGCTTATGCGGCTAAATATGCCCCTACATTACCTAAGGATAAACTACTTCTGGTCAATTTATCCGGCCGGGGTGATAAAGATATGGCAACGGTTGCGCAGATGTCGGGTTTAGCACTCTAGTGGTTTAGCATTCGAGTATTATATTGATAATTTTCTGAGAAGAATTGAGAGCGGATTGATGCAGATTAGCCTGGAGAGTTTTAAAAATTTAATGAATTTTTTTAGTGAAGAGAATAATACTAAAAAAGTAAATCGTATTTCTACGACATTCACTGCACTAAAAAACCAGAATCGAAAGGCGCTGATTCCGTTTATCACTGCTGGTGATCCCAATCCGGAAATCACGGTTCAGTTGATGCATCAGCTCGTTCAATCGGGTGCTGATATCATAGAATTGGGTGTACCTTTTTCGGATCCGATGGCAGACGGACCAACGATACAAAGATCATCCGAGCGTGCCTTAAAGCATCACGTCAACCTCAATGATGTATTGGACATGGTGGCCGAATTTAGAAAAATGAACACGGATACGCCTGTTGTTTTGATGGGATATGCCAATCCGGTGGAAGCAATGGGTTACGAATCTTTTGCAACCAGAGCAAAAGATTGTGGTGTCGATGGCATCTTAATCGTTGACTATCCTCCTGAAGAATCAAGTAAATGGGTGCAGTGTCTGGACCAACAGGGAATTAATGCAATTTTTCTGCTATCTCCTACCACGCCTCAAGAACGTATTGAACAAGTAGCAAAATTAGCGAAAGGTTATATTTACTATGTTTCGCTAAAAGGAGTCACAGGCGCATCGCATCTTGATCTTCAAGATGTGAGCACCATGTTGAAACGCCTGCGTAACTATATTTCACTACCGATTGGTGTAGGCTTTGGCATTCGTGATGGAGCAACAGCCAAAGCAGTGGCTGGCCTGGCAGATGCAGTGGTGGTTGGGAGTCGGATTATTGAAGAAATCGAAAGATCTTCCGACGCAGAGCTGCTGGATAATGCTGGAAATTTGTTGCGCACTTTACGTAAAGCCGTTGATAGCAATTAAAACCAATTTATAAATAGCTTAGGAAACATCGCCCATGAGTTGGTTTCAAAATCTCATTCCACCCAAAATTAAAAAAAAAGCAGCTGGTGAAAAAAAAATAGTACCAGAAGGCTTGTGGAGTAAGTGTACTACCTGTGAGGCAGTTTTATACTACACAGATTTGGCCAAAAATCTAAATGTTTGCCCAAAATGCGGTTACCATAATCGCATTTCTGCGCGAAACCGCCTTGACTTACTGCTGGACCCAGATGGTCGGCATGAGATCGGTGCTGAAGTGGTTGCTATCGATGTACTTAAATTCAAAGATAGTAAACGTTATGTAGATCGTTTAGCGCAAGCAAAGGAGAGTACTGATGAGGATGATTCTCTGGTTGTGATGCAGGGAACCATTAAGACTATCCCGGCAGTTGTTGCAGTATTTGAATTTGGATTTATGGGTGGTTCAATGGGTTCTGTGGTGGGTGAACGGTTTGTGCGGGGTGTTAAAATCTGCATTGATCAGCATCTGCCATTTATATGTTTTAGTGCCAGTGGTGGTGCACGCATGCAAGAGGGTTTGTTTTCATTGATGCAAATGGCAAAAACAACTGCTGCTCTGACACGACTAAGTCATCACAAGTTACCTTTTATATCAGTTCTAACAGACCCTACCATGGGTGGTGTTTCAGCGAGCTTTGCCTTTATCGGTGATATAGTCATTGCCGAACCCGGCGCATTGATTGGGTTTGCTGGTCCGCGTGTGATTGAGCAGACAGTGAGGCAAACACTTCCAGAAGGCTTTCAACGTGCTGAATTTTTATTGCAGCATGGTGCAATTGATATGATTGTGGATCGAAGGCAGATGCGAGATAAAATCTTCAATCTTTGTACGCAATTGATGCATATCCCTGTATCTGTATCTTAATTAATTGAATATTCTATATATTTATAGATGAGTAGTGACTCATACTAAATGAATGCACCAAAGACAGGATCTGGCTCACTCGCTGATTGGTTAATTTATCTCGAAGCACTCCATCCTAAAACTATCGAAATGGGGCTGGATCGTGTGAACAAGGTCAAACTGAAACTGGGATTGGCACCTAGCTTTCCCGTCATCATAGTTGGCGGCACTAACGGTAAAGGTTCTGTTTGCGCAATGCTTGAATCAATACTGTTTTGTACTGGCTATAAAGTTGGTTGCTATACTTCACCACATTTACTTCACTATAACGAACGCATCCGTATTAATAAAAAAGAAATCGATGATGAAACGCTATGCCAAATATTTGAACAAATAAACACCGCAAGAAAAGATTGCCAAACTTCACTAACCTTTTTTGAATTTGGCACATTGGCTGCCATGTGTATTTTCATTAAAGCTCAAATTGATGTGGCGATTTTAGAAGTTGGTTTGGGTGGTCGTCTTGATGCTGTGAATGTGTTCGATGCAGATTGCTCAATTGTGACGAGCATTGACCTAGATCATATTGAATATCTTGGCGATACCAGAGAAAAGATAGGGTTTGAGAAAGCGGCTATTTTTAGAAAAAATAAACCGGCGATTTGTTCAGAAACTGAATTACCTGATTCTGTTAATCAGCAAGTAAAAAGCATTGGTGCAAATTTTTTTCAATATACAAAAGAATTTGGCTTCTCAAAAAAGAATGGCCAATGGGATTTCTGGGGACCGAAGGGTTGGCGATATTCTTTGCCCCTGCCAGCTTTGCGCGGTGAAAAGCAATTACAGAATGCAAGTACTTGTCTGGCTGCGTTGGATATCCTGAATGAAGTATTACCTGTCAGTATGAATGATGTACGCCTAGGGTTGCTTGAGGCTGTAATACCGGCCAGGTTTCAAGTGATTTCAACTCAGCCAATGATCATTCTGGATGTGGCGCACAATCCCAGCGCAGCTTCTGTTTTATCTGGCAATTTAGCTGCAACCAAGCCGATTGGAAAGACGTATGGGATATTTGCCATGCTGAAGGATAAAGATATAGCCGGCGTTGTAAAAGCGCTAAGAAATGATATTGATTGCTGGTTAGTCTCAACTGTCCATTCTGCCCGTACTGCAACTGTAGACTATTTAATTAATGAGATTCATAACGCTGGCGTTGTGAATGAAAAGAACATCGTCTATCAGTTTTCAGACTGTGCGGCAGCATTAGTTTTTGCGTGTGAACAGGCTACCAAAAATGATAGAATTTGCGTATTTGGGTCTTTTTATACTGTGAGTGATGTGTTGCGGCATTTGAACACGCTCTAAGGTAAGTGATAAGCAGGTATTTTCAATGAGTAAAAATATTAGCGAAGAAGAATTCTTGCTAAGAAAACGCGCCAGAAGGCGTTTAGTCGGCGCAATTGTTCTGGTGGTCTTCTCTGTAATTGTTCTGCCAATTATTTTCGATGAACCTAAGCCAGAAAATGAGCAGCATGAAATTGCGATTAATTTGCCAACGTTCAGCAAAAACAATGAATCGAATGCTGCATTGCCGCAAAAAGAAGAATTAAAGAGGCTCGAAACATTCAATAAAATTGACCTGCCAGCTGATTTACAAGATAAACCTGAAACTTACCAGCAGATCATTGAAGAAAATACAGAAATACTGGGTGAGCGCAGCCGCATTCCCCTTCCTGGTATTAAGCCGAGAGTTGATAGAAAATATTTGGCTGAAACAAAGAATGTCAACACGATAACTACAAATGCTACAAATAACGCAGCGGTAGCGATGGATACATCAAAAAATGCAACAGCGGCGGCAGATACCTCAAAAGGATTTGTGATACAGCTGGGTGCATTTTCTGATCAGTTAAAAGCTAAACAACAAGTAGAGAACCTGATATCTAATGGATTGAAAGCTTATACCGAAACGTTCAGAACCGGTGATGCCGAGATAACTCGTGTACGAATTGGGCCATTTACGGCTCGCAATGCTGCTGAGAGCGAGTTGAAAAAATTAAAGAAACTTGGATTTGATGGGGTAATAACTCCTAGATAGATTCTGCTAATTAAGATTTAAACTTAATACCTTAAATTTTAATATATTTGCTAAGTAACAGGAGCTATACCAATTTTATCGATGACTGCTTTTGATTACGTCGTTTTCAGTATTTTTATTGTATCGATCGTTTTAAGTATTATTAGAGGATTTATTCGAGAAGCGCTTTCTATGGTTGGCTGGATAGTAGCGTTTATAATTGCTGGCGCTTATGCTTCATATTTTGAGCAATTTATCCCTGCAGAGATAGCGGGCGAGACACTGAGATTCTCAATTGCATTTGTTCTGGCATTCCTCTCAGTACTGCTGATGACAGCTTTGGTAACCATGTTGTTAACTACATTCATTAAAGGCATTGGATTAGGGTTTATCGATCGATTACTGGGTTCGGTATTTGGCTTTTTAAGAGCATTGATTATTGTTACGCTCATAGTCTTAATCGCAGGACTGACAACAATTCCCAACCAGGGGTTCTGGCAGCAGGCCGTTTTAAGCCGTCCATTGGAGGCAGTAGCGGTGCAAGTTTTGCCTTGGCTACCCAATGATCTGGCAAAGCGTATTAATTACAAAAGAGAAGAAAATTCTTAATATCATTCGGTGTCAAAGAATTTTAGATATGCCTGCTGGCAATATGTTCTTAGAAGTAGCCTTTTTTATGGTTATAAATTTATGTTCTTAGGCTGATAGGCGAAAATTACGGAGCATTTCTATGTGTGGAATTCTCGGCGTCGTTGCACAATCCCCAGTTAATCAGTTGCTTTATGATGGCTTATTAATGCTACAGCATCGTGGACAAGATGCGAGCGGTATAGTAACAGCGCAAGGTAATACCTTTCACATGCATAAAGGTTGTGGTTTGGTGCGCGATGTGTTTCGTACAAGAAATATGCGATCACTCACAGGTAACATGGGCATCGGCCATGTGCGTTATCCTACCGCTGGATCTGTAAATTCTTTCGCTGAAGCGCAGCCTTTTTATGTGAATTCACCTTTTGGTATTGTGTTAGGTCATAATGGGAATTTGACAAATGCTGAGCAATTAAGTCAGGAATTATTTAGGGCTGATCTACGGCATGTCAATACGAATTCAGATTCTGAAGTGCTACTGAATGTATTGGCTCACGAATTACAAGCAAGTACTCGTAATCATCAACTGGACCCTGAGACCATCTTTGCTGCTGTATCCGGTGTATATAAGCGATGTAGAGGGGCTTATGCTGTAGTGGCTATGATTGCTGGCTACGGTCTGTTAGCTTTTCGTGATCCTTATGGAATACGACCTTTAGTGTTTGGTAGTATCGAAAATGAACTAGGCGAGGAATATTTAATTGCTTCAGAAAGTGCTGCCTTAGATACCCTGGGTTTTAAGCTTATCCGTGATGTAGGGCCAGGTGAAGCAATTTTTATTGATGAGACAGGTAATTTTTATAACAAACAATGCGCCACAAAACACTCACTTCATCCTTGTATTTTTGAGTATGTTTACTTGGCTCGACCTGATTCAGTAATTGATGGTATCTCTGTGTATGAAGCGAGATTGAATATGGGAGAATATCTCGCTGAGAAGATTACTAAATCAATGCGCCATTTAAATATCGATGTCGTTATTCCAATACCGGACTCAAGCCGCCCCAGTGCCTTACAGCTCGCTAATCAATTAGGAGTTAATTTTCGTGAGGGCTTTGTTAAGAATCGCTATGTCGGGCGTACCTTTATTATGCCGGGTCAGCAACAACGACGTAAATCAGTACGGCAAAAATTAAATGCTATGAGCATAGAATTTCGTGGTAAAAATGTTTTACTTGTTGATGACTCAATTGTTCGTGGCACTACAAGCCGTGAAATTGTTCAGATGGCTCGCGAAGCAGGTGCGAATAAAATTTACTTTGCTTCGGCCGCACCGCCCGTTAGATATCCCAATGTTTATGGTATCGATATGCCAACCCGGCAGGAATTAATTGCAACAGATCGTAGCACTGAGGAGATTTGTAATGAAATTAGTGCTGATTATCTTATTTTCCAAGATCTGGATGCGCTCAATCATGCCGTTTCAAAAATGTCCACCACAATTAAGAAATTTGAGACTTCATGTTTTGATGGAAATTACATTACGGGTGATGTGACATCTGAGTATTTACATACTCTAGAACTTCAGAGAAATTCAAGTCTCTCTTTGTCACAACCCAGATCTAGTACTCAACTTGATTTAAGTTTAGTTGTCTCTGACTAGTTTTAGAAAAAACTGAGAAGTTGTTCATTCTGTCTTTTCATAATAAGTGACTCTCAAATTGTATAATTTGCTATCGCTTGAGGTTTATAGTTATGTCTGATCATCTGCAACCAGAAACACTTGCTCTCCATACCGGTATTCACCGCAGTCAATTTAATGAGCATTCTGAGGCGATGTATCTAACTTCAAGTTTTGTCTTTGATAGCGCTGCTCAGGCGGCCGCACGTTTTTCTGGAAATGAGCCTGGTAATATCTATTCGCGTTTTACTAATCCAACTGTAACAGCATTTGAAGAACGGTTAGCCATGTTTGAAGGAGCGGAAGCTTGTATAGCAACTTCTTCTGGCATGTCAGCAATACTCGCCTGTGTGATGGGATTACTATCTGCGGGAGATCATATTGTAGCTTCTCGCAGTTTATTCGGTGCCACTGTCAACTTATTCAATAACATATTGAAGAAATTTAACCTTGATACCACTTTTGTGTCAGCTACCGATGTTAATTCATGGGAAACTGCCATAAGACCCAACACCAAGCTTTTTTTTCTCGAAACGCCGTCTAATCCATTAATGGAAATCTCCGATATCACAGAATTATCAAAAATTGCTAGGAAAACTGGCATTTGGCTGGTAGTGGATAATTGTTTTTGTACACCTATTCTGCAAAAACCGCTCGAATTGGGAGCTGATATCGTTATCCATTCTGCAACTAAGTATTTAGATGGACAAGGCAGAGTATTAGGAGGTGCGGTATTAGGTAGCCGAGATTTGCTGATGGAAGGTGGTATATATGGATTCTTGCGTACAGCCGGACCGACACTGAGCGCATTTAATGCCTGGGTCATACTGAAAGGTCTTGAGACACTTAAAATACGCATGGAAGCACATTCGGTGCATGCGTTACAAATGGCCCGATGGCTTGAATCTCAACCTAATGTTACACGCGTATTTTACCCTGGCTTGAATTCTCATCCGCAGTATGAACTGGCAAAACACCAACAAAGATCAGGAGGGGGGATTGTTACGTTTGAAGTGAAAGGAGGTAGAGACGCAGCTTGGCGCGTCATTGACTCTACGCGTCTGATTTCGATAACTGCTAATTTGGGTGACGCTAAAAGTACGCTGACGCATCCCGCAACCACAACCCATGCTCGGATCAGTCAAGAAGCGCGGGATGCAGCGGGTATATCAGATGGATTACTACGCATCGCAGTAGGGTTAGAGGCTGTGCAGGATCTTCAAGCGGACTTAGCGCGCGGGTTATCGTGAGTCTCTCCGGTATAATAAGAAGTGACAAGCTACAAGTATTATATGACTTCAGCTTTCTCGATGATGACATCCTCGAGCGGAACATTCTGATGACCTGCATAATTTCCTGTCTTAACTTTTTTTATTTTATCAACTACATCTTGACCTTCAAGTACTTTTCCAAACACACAATAACCATACTCTTGCGGTGATGGAGATTTATAATTGAGGAACCCGTTGTTGGTCACATTAATAAAAAACTGGGCTGTTGCAGAATGTACATCAGCGGTACGGGCCATTGCTATAGTATAAGCCTCATTCTTGAGCCCGTTAGCAGCTTCATTTTGAATCGGTGCTTGTGTTTTCTTTTGCTTCATTCCAGGTTCAAAGCCACCACCTTGAATCATAAAATCATCAATAACGCGATGGAATAATGTATTGTCGTAAAAACCATTGCTTACATAGTTCAAAAAATTCTGTACGGTTTCAGGTGCTTTTTCACGATCAAGCTCAAGCTTTATAACACCAAAGTTAGTTTGCAATTTAACCATATAAATCCTTTTTAATTTAGTTTGTAATCTTTTTATTGCACATTCTTATCAAGAGGAGGTAATTTAATCATATCCTCGATGATCACGCTGCTTTTGGGTACATCACTTGAGAAAGGACCACCAGAACCCGTTGGTATTGATGCAATTTTATGCACCACATCCATGCCGTTGATTACCTTTCCAAACACAGTATAACCATATCCACTTTGGTTAGGTGCTTTATAATTAAGAAAAGCGTTATTTGCAACATTAATAAAAAATTGTGCTGTAGCCGAATGCGGGTCTGGGGTACGTGCCATTGCAATCGTTCCAATCTCATTCTTTAGGCCATTCGCAGCCTCATTCTGTATTGGAGGTTGAGTTGGCTTCTGATTAAAAGTTGTATCAAATCCACCCCCCTGGATCATAAAATTAGGAATCACACGATGAAATATAGTGTTCTTATAAAACCCATTCTCAACATATTGTAAGAAATTCGCGACAGTTTTTGGAGCTTTATCTGGATAAAGCTCGAACACTACATTGCCAACATTTGTTCTCATTTCCACTTTTATGTTTGCCGCACTTACATTTAAGTTGAATGAAACCAAGCATAAGAAAAATAAAACCTGGTAGAAACGCATACGCATGTTTAGTCCTATAAGATAAGTATTATGGAGGAGGATAAAGAGTGAGATTCTTCCACTATGTTATACTTATTAAGTTTTTAGTATTTCTAATTCGCGCAAAACATTCAGAATTTTATCAAAAAGACAAGTAGTTCTACAATTCATCTATTAGCCTCTTTTATGCTTAAAATTTATAACTCAATTATCCGGGAAAAACAAGATTTTATCCCTCTCGTACCTGGAGAAGTAAAAATATATGTTTGTGGTATGACTGTTTATGACTATTGTCATTTAGGGCATGCGAGGGTTCTGGTTGTATTTGATACTGTTATTCGCTGGTTTAAAGCGAATAATTTTGCTGTGAGTTATGTACGGAATATTACTGATATTGACGATAAAATTATCAAACGGGCCAAAGAAAATAACGAATCTATTGAGGACCTAACGGATCGGTTTATACAGGCTATGAATGAAGACTCTTTGGCATTGGGTGTCTTGCCACCTACTTATGAGCCACGAGCGACAGCGTATGTTGAGCATATGATCAGCATGATTAATATATTAGTTGAAAAAGAACTTGCTTATCCTGCCAGTAATGGTGATGTCTATTACTCGGTACATAACTTTCCAAATTATGGAAAACTTTCTGGTAAATCATTGGATGATCTCCGCGCTGGCGAGCGTATTGAGATCGATATAAATAAAAAAGACCCGCTAGATTTTGTATTATGGAAATCGGCAAAGCCGGGGGAGCCATTTTGGGATTCACCTTGGGGAAAAGGGCGTCCGGGCTGGCATATTGAGTGTTCAGCGATGAGTGAACAACTCTTAGGCATACAATTTGATATTCATGGCGGAGGCCAGGATTTGCAATTTCCACATCATGAAAATGAAATTGCACAAAGTGAAGGTGCGCATAATCATCCCTTTGTAAATTATTGGATGCATAATGGATTTGTTCGTGTTGATAATGAAAAAATGTCAAAATCTTTAGGTAATTTTTTTACTGTTCGAGAAATACTCAAACATTATCAAGCCGAAGTAGTACGTTTTTTTATTTTGCGCGCTCATTACCGCAGCCCATTGAATTATTCAGATCAACATCTCAAAGATACAAAGCTTGCGCTGGATCGTTTGTATATCGCGCTCAGGGGAATTGAATCGGCTAATATAACAATTAATTGGAATAATGCTTATGCGCAAAAATTCAGAAGTGCCATGAATGATGATTTCAATACGCCCGAAGCAATTGCTGTATTATTTGAACTCGCCAGTGAAATCAATAAAACGGGTTCAAAGGAAAACGCAAATTTATTAAAAATGCTTGGTGGTTTCCTAGGTTTGCTACAGCAGAATCCGAAAGATTATTTACAAAATAAAACTATTATAAGTAATCCAGATCCCTTAATTCCAGATGAGATTGAACGATTGATTCAGCAACGGATCAACGCTCGCAAAGAAGGTAGATACTCAGATGCTGATATTATTCGTAAAAATCTTTTGGAACAGGGGATCATTTTGGAAGATAACCCACAGGGAACTACTTGGCGATGTCAATAATTATCAAGAATTTATCTAAATTAATAAGTTCTTGTATAAGATCACTTTCTCTAATCTTAAATAATTTGCTTCAACTTGAAGAAATAAAAACCCGCAGAAAGCGGGCTATCATAGATTTTTGAGATAATTTTGCTTAATCACTAAAATTTGTTCTTTCAAGAGGAACCTGTTCTCCGGGACTTTCTTTAATAGGTTTTTCTTCAGGAATTTTTTTTCGATGAGGAGAATCGTCAGGGATATGCACTTCATAAGGCATATCTTCTGGCAACTCTTCGTTAGGTTTTTGTTCTGATGGAAATTCTTCAGGCAGATTCTCATCAGGAAAGAATTCTTTTAAAGGAAAATTACCAAAAAGCTTCTTTTCAGGATATGCCATATCTGAATCGATAGGATTCTTGAAACTTTCTTCAGAATCAAGATCTATTATCATACCCTTTTCTCTCATCATTAATTTCCTGTTCCTGAAGGGGCCGGATTGCTGGTATCGGGCTGAGCTTTCCTGGCGGGCGGATGTTCAATGCCTTCTCCTTGTGGAACATTAGGATCAAAATTTCCCTTATTTTCAGGAGTTCTTCCTTTGGGATCTGTATCACTTTTTAACTGGTTATAACGTCCAGAGTCTAACTTCTCTACTTTCTGTTTTTCATATGTCTCATTTTGTTGCTGTGTGCCTTGTTGTTGTGCGGATTCAGCAAGAGCAGAGGTAGCAGGTAAGATAAAAATTGAAAGGATGAGAATATTTATAAATAACTCCTTATATTTATTCATGATAAAAACTCCTATTTATCAGAAGGAGTTTTTATCATGAGTCAAGTTTATAATTTTGTCCGTTAGTTACCACACATAATCCTAAAAAATCTCCTTAAAATAAGGCTTAAGAGATTGATCATCCGTTCTTAACAGCAAACAGGATGATTAGATGCTGGTTTTGGGACAGCGCTACCAAGTGCATGAAGCATTTTCTGAAGATATCAAAATCCCGCATGAGCGAACCTATAAGACGGTTTCTTTGGAGAAGAGTTATTCTCGCGGCGTGTGTTGCGAAGAAGTTTCATCATTAGTAGAAAGCGCAGACGGAAGGTTTTCACATTGATCCTTTGTAAGAGGAGGTTCTGCAATGAATTTTTTATTTTTTGGTGGATCTGTTTTAGAAGAATTCCTTAGCGAAGATGAATTCTCTGAGGAGGTAGTGTTACCAGAAGAAATTTTTCTTGAAAATTTTCGCTCAGAAGGAGTAGTGTCATGGGGGTTATCCGAATGACTATATTGAATGGATATATCTTCCGGAATGGTGCTCTTGGGTGGAGCCGGCTCTAAGCAAGGCGCATTAGTATGTGGACCGATATCGATATTTTTAGCCATATTATTTTATTTCCCTCAATTACTTATTCATTGGAGTCGTATTGCCTGTGCTGCTATCTTCCTTGGAAGAACTCGGGCTAAATGCCGATGGGCTGGAAGGGTATACTGGCGACGGATTTGGATTTATACCCGCGGGACTGCGGGGATTTACTAAAGCAGGGTTATTTTGCATCCTCGCATCAGTGCTGACGGAAGAATTGGATGGTAAGCTCTGGCTTATATTCTTTCTGTCATTATACTTTTCAAGTGATGGAGTAGATTGTGCTAAAACGGAAGCACTTAAAAGCCAAAAAAGAGGAAAAACGATAAATATTAAATTGATTTTATGCATGTTAGTACTCTACTAATATAGACAATATAATTCTCTTTATCATCATATTGTTCTGTGCGATTCCTTACATAAACCGGAGTTAATCTCTTAATCTGATTGACTTGCTCAATGCGTATTTGTCGCACAATCAGATTAAGCTGAAAATGATTTAGAGGCATAAAGAATAATATCTATGTCAGATAAATTTATTGCTGACAGTAACAATCAATTCTAATTTGGCTATAATTATTAGGCTCCAAGTGTTTAAAGTATAAAAATATCAGTAGCTTGAATGCTAGATTCGCATTTACTTGGAGTTGATTTATTCATCGGGCAGATTTTAAAAAATACGCATGCAAATGATTTATTAATTAAATTTGCTTTGTCATTATTGATTTTAAAGGGAGAGAGATATGAGTATGGAAAGTGAGATTAGAGGGAGATTTGGAGGTTTCTGGAACTCTCTCATTTTATTGTTTATAATTATTATTTGCCTTCGCTTCGCAAGCCTTGAGCTGGCTGAAGAAAATTTAACAGCCAAGGTTCTTTGTGCATTACATTTATTCTTGGGATGTGTGGCGGCCGGGGTTTTACTGGGCATATTAAAAATATTCTTGGCTTTTTCCAATCAGACTTATACGCGTGCACCTGCATCGGCAAATTTTGCAGCGGGTCTTAAGTATGGAATAGTGGCGGGAGGCTTATTGATTCTTATTGTAGGCATGATGCAGCTGAATAATTTCTTGGGTGTTTTCCAACCCATTTTCAATGGATTATTAGTAAAGCTAACGACAATATTTGCATAAAGAAAGCCAGATTGGGTCAGCTGATTTGCTGACCCTGTTGAAAGCAAGCAAATTATCGTTTCCTAAAAAAGATTCATGCCCAAAATTCTCATCTGCTTAACGGAATATGCTGCGATGCATCCCCGCTTTCAGAGCCTGAACGGCCTCTTCTTTATTGCTTATGATTTGTTGATGGGGACAAAAGATATTTTTTGAGAGTTCCCGTTGGGCATAGAATTGCCGTACAAAATCGAGTTTTTGCCATTCTGAAACGCGCGGCTGAGACCAGGTTTTATCATCTCGTCCCAATGCATAGAGTTTTCTTTCGCGGGTGGCGCAGCGAATACCTTCATAGCTGACATTTAAAGCATCTGCTGACGATTTAACCACCAAGGTAAAGCGAATAACATCATCTTCGCCTATTTTGATGGAAGTTGTGTCGACAAAATATCGGTTACTGGTAACTTGACCTGCATCGAACGCCATTAGGTTTTTTTCATCTGGATAAGCAGGTAATTGTGCCATCTGTTCAACCCAAGGCTTATCGCTTTCAAATTCATCCTTAAATGGCTTATTGGCACAAGCAATCAGAGATAAGGTGCAAACCAGAGCAAATATTTGTTTCATGAAATGGTTAATCATTTAATAGTAATGCGAAAATGTCAATATCAACCGCGATCAATTGATCGCTGCTTGAGATTTTTACTCATATTTAATGAAGTGATTGAAGTATTGCATGAGCCAAAACGCAGAAGATGAGTCGAGACCTTTGCAAAAACATAACTTTACCTGAAGCGTATTCAGTTCAGATTTTTTTGTGAGCAATGAAGTACTTTTTGTAAGCTTTTCGCAAAAATTCCAGGGATAATCGCTTCAAACCGATCATTATCGGATTAGACGGGCGGATTATTCCCATGATTGTGCCTGTATTTGCTTGTCGACATACAATTTTGGCAATCTTTTCAGGTTGTAGGCTATGGCTGGTAAAATATGCCAAGCATGTGCTTTGGCGTTACCGCGATAACGCAGTGCCTTGGATCCGAACCATCGTGTCTGGCTGCCGAAGGTTCGTTCTACCACGTAGCGAACTTTGGCAATCAGGCTATTGCGTTGTAATTGTCGTTGCGTTAGTGGTTTGTTCTTGACC
>NZ_FONE01000040.1 GCF_900112825.1 Nitrosomonas sp. Nm166
CGAAAAGCTCATATCAATTAACTCAATTGTATGATTAAAAACACTATTATATCATTAATCGCATCTGAAACTGGCTCTGACCGTGCAAAGTTCTCAGCCAATATGAATACTAGGGGTTGGTCCGGCTCACTAGTACCATATTTAGAGGATGACAAGAAGTGCCTTAGCTCATTGTTGGTGCATAAAAATAGCAACGTAAGGCGGTGGGTGAAAGATTTTAATACTTATATTGATAAGCAAATTGAAGCAGAGTCGATTGGAGATGAAGAAAGAGACATAGCTCGATTTTAAAATGTTGACAAGAAACCGTTACATCTTACCAACCACAATATTCAAATCTTTCGTCTACATAATGTCTATATTAATTTAATATATTTCTTATACATAAAATAACTTATTGATTTTATGGTGCCGACACCAAGAATCGAACTCGGGACCTTCTGATTACAAATCAGCTGCTCTACCATCTGAGCTATGCCGGCATAACTGAATAGAATGTATCCAAATTAATTTGGGATTATTTGACTACCCGTAAATTGGGTTTACTTGTGTTCTTCAATGGAAGAACCGAGGAGCTTGGAATTGTATTATTTTGTTCATTATTTACCTGATTCTCATCTTTTTTATCAGAAGGAAATTCTATCCCCTGATGCACCTCCTTAGCAAATATTCCTTTAACTGCACTCATAGGTATCTTTAATTTTCTTGACACGCCATTAAAACGCGCCATAAAGTAAATAAAATCATTATTAATGATTAGATCATGAGCAGCTTTGACACTGATATTAAAGACTATCTCATCATTTATGGCACATTCCAAAGGAATATCCAATTCTGGATAAATCTTTACAGATATATAAGGCGTAAAATTGCTATCAATGCACCAATCATAAATAGAGCGAATTAAATATGGTTTAGTACTAGCACTCATTTTCGCATAATTTTTTCTGATGCAGATAATGCATCAATGAATAGTGGGCGACTGAATAATCTCTCTGAATACTTTAGCAATGGTGCTGCTTGTTTAGGTAAACGAATTTCGAAGTGCTCAAGGCGCCATAATAATGGCGCTATTGCAACATCAAGCATCGAAAACTCATCTCCCAACATGAACTTTTGTTTCTCAAAAATTGGAGAAATAACTGTCAGATGATCTACAATTACTGCACGTGCTTTATCGATCGCCTTTTGGTCTGAGCTATTAAACGCATCAATATGACAGAACAGTTCTTGCTCGAATCGATATAGCAATAAGCGTGCACGGGCACGCATTACTGGATCTGCAGGCATCAATTGTGGATGCGGAAAGCGATCATCAATATACTCATTAATAATATTTGATTCATACAATACCAAATCACGTTCCACTAGTACAGGCGCTTTGCCATAAGGGCTAATTACCGCTAAGTCTTCTGATTGATTATTTGGATCAACATCAATTACCTGGAAATCCATATCCTTCTCGTGTAAAACAATCCTACAGCGATGGCTATAGGGACAGGTAATTGTTGAATATAATGTCATCATAACTGCTATTTCTCTGGCTTAATTATCAATATTCAAAAGCTTAATGATAATCAATGGATATCTTTCCAATATTCTTTTTTTAATGCGTAAGATAAAACCAGCATACCAAGCAGGAATATCATAACCATAAAACCTAACTCCTTACGAGTATTAGCATGAGGTTCACCTAAGTAAACTAGATAGTTAACCAGATCTCCTACAAATTTATCATACTCAGCAACGGTCAGGTTACCTGGTTTTTGGAGTGATAGGCTTTTTTGCTCTCCTTTATCACTTGTTTTTACCACTAACTCTTGTTCACCTTGTAGTTGGTAAAGCACATGAGGCATCGCTACACGATCGAAGATAAGATTATTCCAGCCAGTTGCAGTGGCGTCATCACGGTAAAATGTACGCAAATAAGTATATAACCAATCTGCCCCGCGTGAACGAGCAATTACTGATAAATCAGGCGGAACAACACCAAACCATTCTTCACCTTCTTTTTTACGCATGGCTGATTGCATCAGATCCCCAACTTTCTGACCAGTATAAATCAATTTATCAAGAATCTGCTCATTACTCAGTCCGATATCTCTATGGCGGTTATAGCGCATAAAACTAGCACCATGACAAGTCAGGCAGTAATTAACGAAGGTCTCGGCTCCGCGTTGCAGGGAAGCATTGTCTGTGATATCAACTGGAGCTTTGTCTAAGGCTATACCAAGCTCTGCAGCAAGCAAGCTAACTGGAGCCATGCACAAGATAAATATAGCAATTATTATATTCTTCATTTTGTTACTCTTTTGGGCTCAGGTTTTGTCTTATCTATCTTGCTATACCACGGCATTAAGATAAAGAATGCAAAATAAATAACTGTAAAGATTTGGGCTAGTAAGGTATATAAAGGAGTTGGAGATTTTGTTCCAAGCCAACCCAGGACAAAAAAGCTAATCACAAAGAGTGTTAGTGCTGTTTTAAAATATGGACCTTTATATCGAATAGACTTTACTGGACTTCTATCTAGCCAAGGTAAGAAACAAAATATAACCACGGAAGCGGCCATCAATATTACACCCCATAATTTTGCATCTATCCATAGAAAGTTAACAGTTACTGCGCGCAACATGGAGTAGTATGGTGTGAAGTACCAAACCGGCGCAATATGATCAGGTGTCTGCAATGTATTAGCAGGAATAAAATTATTATATTCTAGAAAATAGCCACCCATTTCCGGAGCAAAGAAGATAATTCCGCCAAATACCAGCAGAAATACTACGATTCCAACAATATCTTTAACACTGTAATATGGATGAAATGGTATTCCATCGACAGGAATCCCTGTTTGGGGATTCTTATTTGCTTTTATTTCTATACCATCTGGATTATTTGATCCGGTCTCATGCAATGCTAATATATGGACAAGAACCAGAACCACCAATAATATAGGCAATGTGACTACGTGATATGCAAAGAATCGATTAAGTGCAGCATCTGAAAGGGTGAAATCGCCCAAAAGCCATTGAGAAAGCGTATCGCCGATTACTGGAATAGCTCCAAACATACTCACAATGACTTGCGCACCCCAGTAGGACATTTGTCCCCAAGGTAAAATATATCCGGTAAATGCCAAACTCATCAGCACAAAAAAGATGGCCATACCAATCAACCATAAAAGCTCACGTGGTTTTCGATAAGAACCATACATCATTCCCCGAAACATATGCAGATAAACCACAACAAAAAACATGGATGCACCAGTAGAATGCATATAGCGAATCAACCAACCATAATTCACATCTCGCATAATATATTCTACCGAAGCAAATGCCAGGCTAGCGTCTGGCTTATAATTCATGGTGAGAAAAATACCAGTGATCAGCTGATTGATTAACACCAGCAATGCTAATGAACCAAAGTAATACCAAAAATTAAAATTCTTCGGTGCATAATACTCAGAAAGATGCGCTCTCCAATTTGATGTTAGTGGAAAACGTTCATCAATCCATCCAATCATTGAATTAAATAGCTTACTCATTTTACGCAGATCCCTCGCTTTCTGCTCCAATTAAAAGACGATTATCACTCAGGTAAGTATGAGGAGGAACAACCATATTAGATGGCGCCGGTACATTTTTATACACACGACCGGCCAGATCAAATTTTGACCCATGACAAGGACAGAAAAAACCTCCTAGCCAATCAGGACCAAGATCCGCAGGAGCAACTTCTTTTCTGAATACAGGAGAACATCCTAAATGTGTACAGACACCTTCGATAACCAGTATCTCGGGTTTTATTGAGCGTGTGCGATTTTTTGCATAATCTGGCTGTTGCTTCTTTTCTGAAGTTGGATCGGCTAAATCAGCCTCAATTTTTACAAGAGTTTCCAGCATTTCCGGTGTGCGATCTAAAATCCACACAACTTTTCCACGCCACTCGACCATTAACAGCATACCAGGCTCAAGTTTTGATATGTCAACTTCTACTGGCGCTCCCGCTGCTTTAGCTCGCTCACTGGGCATCATGCTTAACAAAAACGGCGTAGCAATTGCGGCACCAGCAATACCCCCCGCCACTGAAGTCGCAGCAACCAGAAACTTTCTTCTGCCACTCATCCTCTCATTGATACTGAAACTATCAGGCATATTCAACTATTCCATCAGTAATATTTTTCACGAAAAAACTAACATAAAACGGCAAATTCGCTTTACACCAGCAATTTCACTGGCAAATTTTATAAATTATAAAGGTGCGCAGTATAACATAACCATTATTGGATTATGAGAATAACTTAAAAGTATTTCTTAGTTACTCTGATATCTGCAAAACCATCCACCATGGAATATAAGCCTATGATTTTAAGTACTTATGACCTTCTAGAGCCCCGACTCATCCAGCTCTGTAGTTTAAGCTCTGCAGTTTATTTAGAAATACATACTTAATATAAATAGATCATTTTTCTTGCTTGCTATTTGATCTTACCGTGACACTGCTTATATTTTTTACCGGATCCACAAGGGCAGGGTTGATTGCGACCCACTTTGCCATTTTGACGTACAAAAGGCTGTAATTTTTCCTCTTGATTTTTCTCATATCCTGCTTCTTCATCTAGTGCCTCCTTATAGTCAGCATGATGAAATTGCACGTTTTCTGGTGACCGTAATGTTTCCGTCACAGCTTCTACTTGTTGCTCACTCTTTATCTGTACAGTCAAAAGTATCTGGGTCACCTCGCTTTTGATTTCTTCGAGCATATGAGAAAACAACTCAAAAGCTTCCCGCTTATACTCCTGTTTTGGATTCTTCTGCGCATAACCCCGCAAATGAATACCTTGACGCAAATGATCCAAAGCCGCCAAATGCTCTCGCCAATGCGAATCCAGAGTTTGCAGCATCACGACTCGCTCGTAATGATGCATAATCTCATCCCCCACCTTCTCTACTTTAGCTTGATATTGCTCATGAGCCAGGTTAAGAATACGCTCGCACAAGTTTTCCTCATGCAATGCTGGTTCCTGCTCAAGCCATCTTTGCAGAGGGAAATGTAGCTGGTATTCCGCCGCGAGCGCTTTCTCTAAACCCACCACATCCCATTGTTCTTCAACACTTCCCGGTGGAATATACAAACTGAATAGATTTCTTAAAACACTCTCTCGTATCGCCGTGATTGTCTCCGAGATATCATGCTCCGCTTCTAATAACTCATTACGCTGCTGATAAATCACTTGTCGCTGATCGTTAGCAACGTCATCATATTCCAATAGTTGTTTGCGCATATCAAAATTTCTCGCTTCCACTTTGCGCTGAGCATTTTCAATGGCGCGAGTTACCCAAGGATGTTCAATCGCCTCTCCTTCAGGCATTTTAAGGCGCGTCATAATATTAGCTACACGGTCCGATGCAAATATCCGCAGCAGAGGGTCTTCCAATGAAAGATAGAAACGGCTGGAGCCCGGGTCTCCCTGTCTGCCTGACCGTCCACGTAACTGATTATCTACGCGACGAGACTCATGCCGCTCAGTGCCAATAATATGTAAACCGCCTGTTTTTAAAACTTCTTCATGGGTTACTTTCCATTTCGAGTACACTTCGTTAATTTGTTTTTCTTTGGCTTCTTCGCTCAACTTCTCGTCGTGCCGTATACGCTCGATCTCCGGTTCCGGATTACCTCCCAGTACAATATCAGTACCACGACCTGCCATATTGGTCGCGATGGTGATCATTTTAGGTCGACCCGCTTGTGCAACAATGCTTGCCTCACTGGCATGCTGTTTGGCGTTCAGAACTTGATGCGGCAGTTTCTCCCGATTCAGCAACTTGGATAGCAATTCATTATTCTCAATGGATGTCGTACCTACCAGAACCGGCTGGCCACTCTCATAACAGTCCTTGATTCCCTGAATAATGGCGTCATTTTTCTCTTTCGTGGTGCGAAATACCTGATCCATCCGGTCATCCCGAATCATCTGACGATGAGTCGGGATAATGACTGTCTCCAATCCATAAATTTGTTGAAATTCCGCTGCCTCAGTATCGGCCGTACCCGTCATGCCTGATAACTTGTGATACATGCGGAAATAATTCTGAAAAGTAATGGAAGCAAGTGTTTGATTTTCTTTCTGAATAGAAACCCCCTCTTTCGCCTCCACAGCTTGGTGCAATCCATCTGACCAACGTCGGCCAGCCATCAGGCGTCCGGTAAACTCATCGACGATCACCACTTCGCCATCTTGCACTACATAATGCTGATCCAGGAAATATAAACTATGCGCCCGCAGACCTGCATTCAAGTGATGGATCAAGTTGATATTGGCTGGATCATAAAGACTGGATCCGGACTTCAACAATCCAGCCTCGGTCAATAATTTTTCGGCATGTTCAAAACCAGACTCGCTCAGAGTAACCTGATGGGATTTTTCATCCACACTAAAATCACCTGGTCCATCTTCTGTTTCTTGACGCATGAGCTTGGGAATCAACGCATTGATGCGCACATAAATTTCTGTATCACCTTCTGCCTGCCCGGAAATAATGAGTGGTGTACGTGCTTCATCAATCAAAATCGAATCCACTTCGTCAACGATGGCAAAATTGAGTAGGCGTTGTGCGCGTTCGTAGGGGTGTGTCACCATATTGTCACGCAAATAATCAAAACCATACTCATTATTAGTGCCATAAGTAATATCCGCCGCGTAAGCGGCCTGTTTATCGCTATGTGGCATTTGCGCATAAATCACACCCACACTCATCCCGAGGAATTGATAAATTTTCCCCATCCAGTCAGCATCACGCTTGGCTAAATAATCGTTGACAGTAATGATATGGACACCTTTACCTGATAGTGCATTCAGATAGGCTGGCAAAGTCGCCATTAGCGTTTTACCTTCACCTGTACGCATTTCAGCAATTTTTCCTCCATGCAATACCATTCCACCGATGAGTTGCACATCAAAATGGCGCATCTCTAAAACGCGCTTTCCAACTTCGCGCACCACAGCAAAAGCCTCTGGCAATAACGCATCCAATGTTTCTCCATTATGAATGCGCTGCTTGAACTCATCCGTTTTGGCACGTAAATCAGCATCCGACAATCCCACAATGGCTGGTTCCATTTCGTTAATACTTCGCACAGTTTGAGAATACTGTCTGATCATTCGATCATTACGGCTACCAAAAATCTTTTTAAGTAGGTTACTTAGCATAAAGTCTCTGAAAGTTCTGTTTAAACATTTGTTTAAAAAATAAAGGGTGAGATTTGTACCTCACCCACAACAATACTTAAAATATCAGCTCAAAACCGATCCTATTTAAGATACGCAATAGGAAAACACAGAGTATTCAAAAACATAAGCATTCATTTATGAATAATCAATAATTGCTTAAGTTATTTAACTTGGTTTTTTCAAAAACCTGGATGGATTAAGCGGTTTGTCCTTATGTCTAATTTCAAAATGCAAATGCGCTCCTGTCGAACGCCCTGTATTGCCCACTTCAGCTATTTTCTCCCCTTGCAACACGACTTGCCCGAGCCTGACCAAACGCTTTGAGGCATGGGCATAACGACTTACCAAATCATCACCATGATCAATCTCGATCATATTACCATATTCAGGATGGCGATCCGAATAGACCACCACGCCACCGGCAGCAGCTTTTATCGGTGTGCCTATTTCTGCAGAGAAATCCACTCCCTCGTGGAATGCCTTTTTTCCCGTGAATGGATCTATCCGGTAACCGTAACCTGAAGAATACCAGTCTGTTTCAACAGGCATGGCAGAAGGCAGAACATACTTTGTGAGTCTGTCGCGGCGCAACAAAGATTCCAGCGCACTCAATTTATCAGTCCTCTCATCAAGTATCTTCGATAATTCCTGAAGCTTATGGTTAAACTCACTAAAAGTCAGTTCTTCAGATGGAAAATCACTATGCGCCCCCCCTTGCCCTGGCGTTACATCGAATAAGAAATCTCGCGATTTGATGCCGGAGGATTCCACCAGCCGCTCACCCAGAGCATCTAAACGCAATAATTGCGCCTGCATTTGCCCTAGTTTACTCGCCATAACATTTAGATTATCTTGCAAATGGGTTTGAATCTTTTGATGTCTTTCTTCTTGAGGATTGACCAATACCGCTCTCAATAGAGGTGCATCGATTCGATCGGCATAACGCAGGGAAATAAAATTCAAGATTAGAGCTAGTGCTATAGTAATCAATATAAAAATACTAATTAATAATGCAATGCGTTTCCCTGTTAAAGTTATTTTTCTTGCTCGTTCAGACTTATTAGAAATAAAAATAATATTCATATGCGTATTCACCGGATATTTTTTAAATAGCCATGACCTCTTATAAAGTTAATTCTTATCTTAACCTTCTTGGCAAGACACCTGAATATGAGAATTTATTCTCTTTAGCTCATCAATTACGTGCAAATCAATTAACTTTCGCTAAACTTGTTCCAGCGCATTTGGCGAAGCACTGTAACATCAGTCGAATTTCAAATGGCAGGTTAATCATCATGGTTGAAAATGGCGCTATTGCATCAAAACTTAAGCAATATTCCCCATCTTTGCTACTAAAATTGCAGGCGCTAGGTTGGGAAGTTACTGCAATTCAAATTTTGGTGCAAGCACATCACCTCACAAAAAATACAAAACCTTTAGCAGAGCAAGGATGTATCAAGAGAAAAATAAAACTGAGTCAAACCGCACAGGATTGTTTAGATCAACTCGCTGCAACACTGCCAGAATCTGAGTTAAGAGATGCTATCCAGCTATTTCTAAAAAAACACCAAAGTGATTGAAGTATCTTACAGGTTATCGAATTCAGCATCTGCAGCTAATCTCAGAGCTCTCAGAACCTTGAAGCCGTCAAGTTAATATCGGCATACTGCCATGCCTTGTCAAACGCTCTCTGTACTTCACTAAAATCTTTACCTTGCGCCTGCAAGCTTTGTTTCAATCCATATAAAGCCCATCCATTCTCAGGATAATGCCTGAGATTATCCAGATACACCCTTTCAGCCTGGACATAATCACCCGATTTTAATAAAGCCTTACCCAATGAAAGCTGCACCGGGTAATACCAGAATGGTGGCTCTGTGTAGGGCAATTGTCCCTGCATCACAACCGTTTCACTAAAAATGGCAATCGCTTTTGCATAGTCGCCTTGCACCATAAAAATTTCACCCTGCACCATTTTATCTGCGATTTGTAACAGCAAAGTTGCCGGATAATCTTTCGCATCCAGCAACGCCAGATTAGCAGTCTTCCGCAGTGCTGCAAGTGTGGAATGTTCTGCATGTGCGGTTTTCAGATCACCCAATTTTGCATATGCTATCGCACGGGCATACCGCCAGATGCCATGAGAAAATTCCAAATGATCTGGTGGAGGCGGCTGCCTCAGCACATCATGCCATTGACCAAAATTGGTAAGCGCCAGCAATGGTATCGTTTTATAGAGCTCAATAGCCGGGTAATGCTTGATCATCTCAAGCGAAACACTGGCAGCCACTTGATGTGCCGTCTCAATAGCCTCTCGACTACGGCCTTCCATCGTATACGATGCCCATAGAAAATGAAGATCATGTGGATAATAAGCTGCTGCATAAAAACCCTGAACATTACAAGATCTGATATACGCCTCATCAACAGCTACCGCTTTGCGATTCGTTTCGGATGCATCGTGATACCGTCCAACACGCCAATAGATATGCGAAGGCATATGCACCAGATGGCCAGCACCAGGCACCAGATCGCGCAAGATATCCGCAGCGCTTTCAGCACGTTCAGGTCTTGATGAGGCTTCAACGGTATGAATATATAAATGAGTAGCGAACGGATGCCGTGGAGAACGCTGCAACACGGTTTCCAAAACCTCTATCACTTCAACAGTCAGCGTTTTCGGTGTCTCAGGGTCCTGCCAATAATCCCAAGGCATGGTATTCATCATGGATTCTGCAAATAATGTAGCCGCATCATCATCCTCAGGATATTTCTGAAAAAGTTGACGCATCGCGTGCATATAAGCCAAATCCAAATTCTCTCTGGGGATTGAAGCATCTTTGCGATAGCGTACCGCCAATGCATCAATATAATCCCGCTCTTTCTCACTGGCTTGCGGTTTTAAGCGAATCGCTGTTTGAATCGCTGCATATGCTTGCGTATGCGCTTCTTCTTCCATCATGACTTGTCCATTGCTAGTCGTATTCATATTGGGGCCCAGTGCCAAGGCTTCACCCCAGTAGCACATAGCGCAATTCCCATCGAGCATCTGTGCGGCACGAAATGAGCGTATTGATTTGTCGTGATTAAATGCAAAATTCATCACCAGCCCTTGATCAAAATAACGCTGCACTATGGGGTGGTCAGTCGTTACAGGATGGTGGTGACCTCCTATATCAGTCAGCAAAGGCACACCCGTTTTATCTGCCCAGTGAGTCATATCATCTGTTGTCAGATCTGAATTCGAGGGTATTTTCGTAGGCGTGCAGGCAATGATGAATAGAAGAATGATGACTACAAACCAGGTGACGCGCGTCATTTTCATCACTTTTTCCTTCTCATTAAGTTTCAGTGTCTTCAGTGTCATAGACTATATAAGCAGTTTTTCTTCAGTTGTTCAGTTGTTGAAAAACATCAGCACTATTCCTAACAACAATTGTCTACCGTTTTTTATCATTAAACGTCTCGTATATAATGCGGAATTGATTAGCTTTCTATGCATTACAGAATATATTTTCTGAAGTGAATGTTAAAGTCCTTAATTTTTCTGACAAGAGCGCAATCTTGCATAATGCAGCGATCGCGTTCTAATTCCCAACTGTAATTATAAAAACAATCTTATGAATGTTTTTTACGAAGAAGCTGGAACCTTCAAAGTAGGCACCATACTGGCTGACAACAATACTTCCTTACAAGTGGAGGCTGTTCATGGTAAGCGTTCGAAAATCAAGGCAACATCTGTGTTTTTTCGATTTGATACACCTCCTTTATCTGAATTCATGCATCATGTACAAAAAATAGCCGAGGAATTAGATCCGAATTTTTTATGGGAATGTTGCGCGCAAGATGCAGAATTTACCAGCAACGCCCTGGCTGCTGATTACTTTGGTCATGCGCCTAATCCGGTTGAGGCTGCGGCCACATTGCTGCTGCTACAGAATGCTCCTATGTATTTCTATAAAAAGGGGCACGGACGTTATAAAGCAGCACCACCCGATGCACTGAAAGCTGCCTTAGCCAGTCAGGAAAAAAAACGCCTGCAAGCAGAGCAGCAAGCGCGTTATGTTGAGCAATTAAATCATTTTATGTTGCCCGAAGAATTTAAATCGCGCATACCTGATTTACTCTACAAGCCCGATAAAAATTCAATCGAATGGAAGGCGCTTGAAGCAGTTTGTACCGAAAAAAAGCTCACGGTCGTAAAACTGATGGAAAAATGCGGTGCTATTCCATCCTCGCATGATTACCATTTCAATCAGTTTGTCTGGGAACATTTTTCTCAAGGCACCGGTTTTGGTGAACTGGAGTTACAACAAATATATAATAATTTCTCTGATTTACCGATTTCAGATGCGATCGCATTTAGTATCGATGATGCTTCAACGACAGAAATCGATGATGCTTTCTCTGTTACTCCGCTTACACTGGGCAGCTTCCGTATCGGTATCCATATTGCGGCTCCCGCATTGGGAATCGATCCTGAATCAACACTTGATCAAGTTGCTGCAGCGCGCCTGTCGACGGTTTACCTGCCCGGAAACAAAATTACCATGCTGCCGAAGGTCACCATTGACCAGTTTACATTGACTGAACATCAATTACGTCCTGCACTTTCTTTATATCTTGATGTATCAGATGATTTTACAGTCATAGGTACGGAGAGCAAAATAGAGAAAATAAAAATTGCAGCAAACTTACGCCATAATCTGTTAGAACAACATTTTAATGAAACCACCTTAAGCAAAGGAATTTTTGAGCATATTTATAGCAAGGAGTTAAGTTTATTGTGGAAATTTGCTTGCAAAATGGAAAATCAGCGTGGCAAAGCCAATGACACAAATAATGACAAAATCGATTATAGTTTTGAAATTAGCGATGATCACGTTACGATCATCGAGCGCCGCAGAGGCTCGCCCATCGACAAGGTAGTATCTGAGCTGATGATTTATGTCAATACCGAATGGGGTAAGCAATTAACGGATGCCGGTATCACTGGCATTTTTCGCAGTCAAACCAATGGCAAAGTTAAAATGAGCACTTCACCTGCTCCTCATCAAGGTTTGGGTGTTGCACAATATGCCTGGAGCAGCTCCCCAATGAGACGTTATGTCGATCTAATCAATCAACGGCAAGTTATTGCGTTATTGCGGAAAGAACCGCCTCCCTATACCAGAGAAAATAATCGCCTTTTAATTGCAATGCGCGACTTTGAAACAGCTTATGGGATTTACAGTGAATTCCAGCGCGCAATGGAACGTTACTGGTGTTTGCGCTGGCTGTTACAGGAAAAAATTCAATTCATCAATGCCCAGGTTATTAAAGAAAATCTAGTAAAGCTGGAGCATATCCCGTTGGTAATCCGAGTACCTTCATTACCTGAAATTGCACCGGGTGCTCACGTTCAACTTAAACTATCTGAAATAGACCTATTTGAACGCAGTCTGCATGCAGAATTTCAAAAGAAACACGACATGTAATACGCTCAAATGAGGCACGGACTAATCATATGATAAGCAGATCGTTGTTTCCTACAATAATATGATTTATTAAGCAACTTAGATTTAATTTTAGGGCTTGATTCCTTGGCTGTTACGACTATTCACATACACAAGACTACATCTACAGCATCCAGTAGCTATCACTATTCCCAAGCTAATCGCATAGGAGTAGCGATGGTTGCTTCATTGCTTTTGCACGGGATTATACTGTTGGGTGTGACTTTTGAATTCCCTCAACCCAAGCTGGATAAAATCGCTACATCGCTGGAAGTTGTGCTAGTTAACAATAAAACTTCAACAAAACCTGCCCAAACTGAACTCCTTGCACAAAATAACCTGGATGGTGGCGGCAATACCGAGAATAATCGTCGTGCGAAAACGCCCTTTCCCATATTACCTAAAAGCAAACCGCTGGCTGATAACATTGCCGCGCAACAAAAAGTCAAACAATTAGAGCAGGAAGCCAAGCAGCTAATGGCTGCGGTCGATCACATACAACAAGTTCAAACGCTTGATACCCATGAGAGCGAAGCTGAAAATAAAGAGATTGCCATTGATACTACTGACCTATTGCTGCGCAGTATCGATATTGCTAGGTTGCGAGCACAGATTGATCAGGATCACGATAATTATCAAAAGCGCCCTAAAAGAAAATTTGTAGGGGCTCGTACCAAAGAATATCGATTTGCCCGTTATGTTGAAGATTGGCGTATCAAAGTCGAACGCATCGGCAACTTGAACTATCCCGAAGCTGCCAGGAAAAGTAAGCTGTATGGCAATTTACAACTCACAGTCAGCATTCGGGCAGATGGTGGCCTGGAATCGATTGAAATCAATCGTTCATCTGGAGAAAAAATTCTCGACGAAGCTGCTATCAGGATAGTGAAGCTTGCCGGACAAAACGGGTTTGCTCCTTTTCCACCGGATATCAGTCAAGACACTGATATTTTGCATATTACCCGCACGTGGGTATTTGCGCCTTCAGATATGCTATTGAGCCAATAGCTTTTAATCCCAACTTAATATCTTCTATCCATGCTCGATTCTTATGCAGTGATTGGCAATCCGGTCTCACATAGTAAATCGCCTTTGATCCATGCTGCCTTTGCCCAGCAAACCCATCAGTCCATGCAATATACTGCTATCCTGGCTCCATTGGATGCTTTCCAAGCAACGGTTGCAAATTTCCGCCAACAAGGCGGCAAGGGATTGAATGTGACTGTGCCGTTCAAATTGGACGCTTTCCAGCTAGCAACACGCTTAACTGAACGTGCAACCATCGCACAGGCTGTCAATACGCTTAAATTTGAAAATGATGAAATGCTGGGCGATAACACAGATGGCGCAGGATTAGTGCGTGACATCGAATCGAACCTGGGAATTTCCATCGCAACCAAACGCATACTGCTGATGGGTGCAGGCGGCGCAGCACGGGGAGTCATTCTGCCACTGCTGCAGCAAAGACCTTCCTTGCTGGCGATCGCTAATCGTACTCCGAGAAAAGCAGAAGCATTAATGGAACAGTTTGAAGATTATGGAAATATTTATCCATATCATTTTATGAGCTTAAATGAACATTTTGACATCATCATCAATGCAACTTCCGCCAGCCTGCAGGGTACGCTACCCGAATTACCAGGCAATATTTTTACACACGCTGTTCTTGCTTACGACATGATGTATGGCCGTGAACCTACTCACTTTCTCAAATTCGCGCAATTAAATGGTGTATGCCAGGTGGCGGATGGAATCGGCATGCTGGTTGAGCAAGCTGCTGAATCGTTTTTCCTATGGCGTGGCATCAGACCCCAAACAAAACCAGTAATTGCAATGTTAAAATCACAGCTTTGAACTAATTTGGATTAACAGGTCCTTTCTCACCGCAAGCCAATCTCTATCAATTTTATTGACGCCATATGACTGGTGCAGAAATTCCCAATCGGCTTTAAGTGATTTTGTCACTCTTCATCCTGTGGTACTGGTATAGTACGAAAGACTATCCTTCTCGGTCATGCCTCTGCAAACTGTTTAGCGTATAACCATACTGAATTTACAGAGAATACTACTAACTTCTTTGCTGTTTACTTGTCATGACCGAAACTCATAACCACGACGACGAAAATTCTCCAACCCCGCTGCAACAGGTAATTTACTTATTACGCAAATACAGATTAGTTGAAGGTTTTGTCAATTTAGAGGATAACCCAGACCAATCCCTCGCCGAATCTGCTGTGCAAGCACAGAATCTGGCAGAACTGCAACAGCTACTGGATCAGCTCCACCCCGCTGATATTGCTCATATTCTGGAAGCTCTGCCGCTGGAAGACCGGCTTTTTATCTGGAGCTTGGTAAAAGCTGAATATGACGGTGAAGTTCTGCTGGAAGCTTCAGATGCTGTACGTGCAACATTAATCACCGACATGGGTACCCAAGAGTTGGTCGCTGCAACAGAATATCTGAACACCGACGAAATTGCAGATCTTGCACCTGATTTGCCGCAGGATGTCATCGATGATGTTTTCCGATCCTTACCCATCACAGAACGTGAGCAGCTGCGTGCAGCCATGTCTTATCCTGAAGATTCAGTGGGTGCGTTAATGGATTTTGACGTCATCACTATCCGTGAAGATGTCCGGCTGGAAGTAGTCCTACGTTACTTGCGCCGGCTGGAAGAAATGCCGGATCACACCGATCAATTATTTGTCGTGGATAGAAACGAGCACTTGAAGGGCGTATTACTGATCAACCGCTTATTGGTCAGTGATCCTGATAAGCTGGTTGCTGAAGTGATGGTTAAAGAAATGATCAAATTGCATCCAGATGATGTCGCCCAACAAGCGGCGAATGCTTTTGAACGCTATGACTTAGTCTCAGCATCGGTTGTGGATGATAACGACAAATTGCTGGGTCGCGTCACTGTCAACACCGTTATCGATTTTATTCGCGATAAAGCAGAAAATGAGGCGCTGAATCTGGCAGGCTTAAGTGAAGAGGAAGATCTCTTCGCCCCCGTCTTAAAGAGCGTTAAAAACCGCTGGGTTTGGCTGGCTATCAATTTGGTCACCGCGTTTATTGCTTCACGTGTCATTGGTATATTTGAAGACTCCATCGAAAAACTGGTCGCGCTTGCGGCACTCATGCCGATCATTGCCGGCATTGGTGGTAATTCAGGCAATCAAACTATCACGATGATCGTACGCGCGTTGGCACTGGATCAAATCAACACCAGCAGTGCATGGAATTTAATCGCCAAGGAAATCGGCGTCAGTGCGGTAAATGGCCTCTTATGGGGAGCGGTGGTCGGCTTGTTCACTTTTGCAATTTATCAGAATGCCGAACTGGGTCTGGTCATGACTTTAGCGCTGATACTGAATCTGCTGCTAGCAGCACTTTTAGGCGTGCTGATACCGCTGACATTGCGCAAATTCGGACGCGATCCGGCGCTGGGTTCCAGTGTAATCATTACTGCCGTGACAGATAGTGGCGGATTCTTTATCTTTCTGAGTCTGGCAACCATCTTTTTGTTATAAACAGACACATTCTGATAAAAACCATGCATCTTTACACACTGCGTCTTAACATACGACGTTCAGCATGACCATTAGCTGAGACTTTTACAATAAAAAACCTGGAGAGTATTTTTTGAACATCTCCAGGTTAAGAACATTGACATTACGAAATGCAATGAATATTTCGACAGCAAAGTTTTGAGAATTACTCTTACTTCGTACAGTTGCCTGTTTAAGCCACTCAGGAAACTGCTGTCTTGGTTTTTTTATCACGCAACGAAAAGCTTACCAATACTAATCCTGCCAGCAGCATCGCATAAGTTTCCGGCTCTGGAATCGGGCTTACAGGGTTATCGGTACTTTTAACACTCATATTTGTAAATACAAAAGCTTCATCGTCATAATCCAAGTCACCGCCTCTCAACAGATCTTCAAACCCCACAAATGTCCCTGCTGGAATATTATTGGAAGCATCTCCCGAGAATGAAGTAGAATACACATGATTTACTCCCCCATCCGTATTGAGCGACTTGTCGGAATACCAGGCATTTCCTGTTGTGAGCACATTCAATTGAAATGTAAGCACGTCCCCTGCATTCACAAAACCAAGATTAACAAAATCTCCAATACTGGAAGTATGATTATTTAAAACCCCGGCAGAGGTTTCTGGTGTCACCACACCATTTACCAGCAATGACAATGTATTAGTATAACTTGCTGATGATCCATAGAAATAGGCATGAATCTGACCTGATGACGTTGCTGTAAAGGTATAAAGATCTACATTCTCCTTTCCAGAGTTTTGGTATGAAATAGTGTCTGATTTTGCGTTTGATATTGATACAAAACCAAACCACAAAACGACACACATCATTATCCATTGCAAATAATTTTTCATCATACAACTCCCAATATTAACGACACTTTATTAGCTACTAATTATTAATTATAAAAATTACCCTATGCATGCTACACACCCATACCCTTCATTAATAGAGAAACATGTCATGAAACCAGTAGAATGAATGTCATTACGCAGAAAGTACAAATATCCTAAAAGTACCATCCATCATCAGGATTTACGCAGGGAATTCTCATGCATTGCAAGAAAAAGCTATTGATAAGCTTAAATATCAGATACCCATAAAACCAATACTGCAAAATAGCTTGCAAGATCAGCAATTGCGCGGCCGGGAAACAACAAATCACCGTGCCAAGCGGGACATCCTCGATTATCATCATTCTAAAGTCACAGGATCATGACACAATATCAACTCTTCGCCACCACGCCGAAAGCGATGGAAGGCATTCTCGCCAATGAAATTGAAGCGCTTGGCGGGAAAAACGTGCAGCAGAAAATGGCCGGTGTAGCTTTTCAAGGCAATCTGGCGATGGCCTATAAAGCCTGTTTATGGTCGCGCACCGCCAGCCGCATTCTACTGTTGCTCAGCAGCTTCACGGTTCAATCGCAGCAGGATCTCTATGATGGCGTCCAGGGCATCGACTGGTCTGAGCATCTGAACGCTGACGACAGTCTGGCGGTATCGTTTAGCAGCAAAAACAACCCGGCGATCAACAACACCCATTTCGGCGCGCTCAAAGTGAAGGATGCCATCGTCGATCAAATGCGGGCCAAGTTTGGCATTCGTCCCGATATCGATACTGAACACCCCAGCATCCGCGTCAATGTGTTTTTGCATAATGACACCGCGCAGCTGAGCCTGGATTTGTCCGGCGAGAGTTCGCACAAACGTGGTTATCGCGACATCAGCATCGCAGCACCAATCAAGGAAAACCTGGCGGCAGCGATTCTGCTGCGCGCTGACTGGCCGAAAATTGCCCGACAAGGCGGCTCGCTGCTTGATCCGATGTGCGGCTCCGGTACTTTACTGGTGGAAGGCGCACTGATCGCTGCTGACATTGCACCCGGCTTGCAGCGCGATTATTTCGGTTTTCTCGGTTGGAAGCAGCACGACGCAAGACTTTGGGAAAATTTATTAAACGAAGCCAGACAGCGCCGAGAAATCGGCTTAGCCAAATTGCCGGTGATTGTCGGTTTCGACCAGAACCGCCGCACTGTCGCTGCCGCGTTGCAGCACGTCGAGAACGCCGGTCTGACAGGCAAAATCCATATCGAAAAACGCGATATTCTGGAGGCTTGCGCCGCGGAAAGCTGGCCAAAAGGCTTGATCGTCTGCAACCCGCCTTACGGCGAGCGACTCGGCGACGAAGAGCAAACCGCCGCACTGTACCGCCAATTCGGTGAGGTACTGAAACAGCGCTTTATCGGCTGGCACGCAGCGATGATCATCGGCAATCCAGAGCTGGGCTTTCGCTTGGGCATACGCTCGCAAAAGCCGATCACCTTATTCAATGGCTCACTGGAATGCAAGTTATTGCGTTTTACCATTGAAGAAAAAGCGTTCTTTGAACCGAAAGCAAAATCTGAGCGGGAACGCATCGAACTCATCAGCCGCCGCGCCCGGGTCGAACAGCTCGACAATCAGAGTGAAATGTTCGCCAACCGGCTGCGTAAGAATCTGAAAAAACTCTCCAAATGGATCAAGCAAAATCGGATACATTGCTACCGCCTGTACGACGCCGACCTGCCAGAATACGCCGTAGCCGTAGACGTTTATCAAGGCGAGCAGACCTGGATCAATGTTCAGGAATACGAAGCGCCGAAAGCGATTGATTTCATCAAAGCCAATCAGCGCCTTGCCGGGGCGCTGAGAGAAATAGCAAAAGTGCTGGAAATTCCTGCCGAGCAGGTGTTTTTAAAAATACGCCGCAAGCAGAAAAGCACTGAGCAATACGAAAAACTGGGCGATTCCCGCCGCTTTCACGTCGTTGAAGAAAGCGGCTGCAAGTTCTGGGTGAATTTCGAGGATTATCTGGACACCGGCCTGTTTCTCGACCATCGGCCGATGCGTTGGCTGATTCAGCAACAAGCCAAAGGCAAACGCTTCCTGAATTTATTCGGCTACACCGGCAGCGCCACGGTACATGCGGCAATCGGCGGTGCGATATCCAGCGTCACGGTGGATATGTCCAATACTTATCTGGATTGGGCAAAACGCAATTTCGATCTCAACGGTATCCACGGCAATCACAAGCTGATACGCGCTGATTGCCTGCAATGGCTGGTCAAACAAACCCAAGCGAAACCAAGACTGCTGTTCGATTTGATCTTCCTCGATCCACCCACCTTTTCCAATTCCAAGAAAATGGATGAAGCCTTCGACGTCCAGCGAGACCACGTGCAACTGATCCGCAACGCCACAGCTCTGCTGGCGCCCGGAGGAATAATATTTTTTTCGACTAACTTCCGCCGTTTCAAAATGGACAGGAAAGCATTGAGCGATCTGACCATCGAAGACATCAGCCGCGAGATGATTCCCGAGGACTTCGCACGCGATGCCAAAATTCACTATTGCTGGAAGATTTCTCGCTGAGCGCCACGCAGCCTTAATCGAATTTTCCACTGACTATGGAATAAAGCACCAAGACTCCTAGCGAATACACCGCACAGTAACAGGCAAATCCAGCGTAGCCCAAATTTGATCCGCAGTCAGCACGGGGGCTTGCAATTGGATGCCTACACTCAAACAGGCACGATCACCTAGCGACAAACCAGCATGCCGGGTCTGCTGACAAAGTCGGCCAGCAAGCTCAGCTTCCTCGGCAGTAAAAGGCAAAACCTTTAACCCCAGCACTTCAAAATCATCTCGCATGCCGTCGTTCCACAATCAATTCTTCAGCCAAACTGATGGTTGATGACTAAAGTCAAATTTTACGCTCTAATTCGCTTTAATTTCCTAAGAGTTGGCGAAGGAAGGAAATTTTTGATTTCCTCCCTTCGCATGCATGAAGTTTTCCGATTATCGGCCCTGAATGTTCAACTGCAACGCCAGTGCGGCTCTGACCAGCTCCCTTTTGGAAAGGTTGGCGCTGTTCTGGTCGATGAAGTTGAGTGTGTTCATGCTGAAATCGGCATTGGGAGGCACTATGCCGCCAGGATTGACCATTCTGGCGAGCATGGCTTGCAGCTGGGGGTTGCCGGGCGTATCGCCAAAGCCTGTCGCGTTTGCGAACTGATCGAACCAGCTGGTGGCTTGAATTTGGCTGCCGGGTAAAATAGGTTTGCCGTTATTGCTGGCAAACAAGCCAAGACTGGTGCCTGCGCCGGAATTTAATCGGGCCAGGGTGTTGGTGTTATTCCGCCGGGTCAATTCCGTACGATCGCCTGCCATTTCAGGGTGTTTGGCCAATTGCTCCAAATAAATCGAGCTTTGAATTGCAAGCGCCGTGACCTCTTCGGTGGTGCTAATCGGCAAATCCGAATGCAGGGTTTCATGCGCAATGATGCTGCTGAATTGGAAGGGGTTCTCATTCTGGTACTTGGGGTTGAACACATAAGCGACCTGCTGGGTATTGGGATCAACAAGCGCACGGGCAACTGTCGTATCCGCCGGATCCCAGGGGTTGGCATCAAAGCCGATGCCTCTTACCTTTGGCAAACCGGCATCTGTTTTGGCGTTCAGCACAAAATCAATGGCCGGCTCACCAGCCGTGCCCGCCAATCCCAGAAGCCCTGCCCGCAGGCTGGGGTTCGGCACCTTGGATACCAAGTCCGGATTATTGAACAGCGCGGCTGTTTCTCTGCGGGCGGACGGATTCATCGGAAATTGATCCTCAAGATACTTAATCCCCATCTGGGCGACTTGCTCCTCGGTCGGGGCAGGACCGCCAGCCGGGGCCATGGGGGCCGCATTCGGATACGCCGCCGGGGAGAACAGGTTCACATTGGTCGGTGCCAAGGGGCGGTTCTGCAAAATCCGATTGATTTTTTTGTAATTCCCCGGTCTGAAGAGGGATTGAATATTCTGGAAGCTTTCCAGCTGCTTCAGCTGACTTGCGTTTCCAGGAATGGTGGCGGTCCCTGCCGGGGCCGTATTACCCGCGGCTGCGTTTTGAAATTGCTGAAATCCAAACGTTGAAAGATCTTCAGCATCATCATCGTTGGGTACTATCGCCAGGTAATTAATAGCCATACTGAGTAGTGGACCTTGATCCAGATTAGCGGAATCACTCAGCACATCACGCTGTCCCGTTTCCGGGTCTATTCGGAAGAGTAAGGTAGTCTCTCCAGTCACTGCATCATTAGCACTAACAATGATTTTTCCGTACTTTTCCACCACGCTACCCCGAATATTTTGCCCTAAAGTGCCCTGTGCCGGATTATCAAAATCGCTAAGGATAGTGCGTTGACCTGTTCTGCGATCTACTCGCAAGAGGAAGTTTCCCCCAATGGTATTGTTGTTCTCGTCCAAAACCCCATTTGTAATGGCCAGGATCTGTCGGGAAGCCTCAGTCGCTAGACCGGCGCTAGAGAACAAACCAGCAACAGGCCCTTGCCCAGCATCCGCGAAATCGCTCAGCAATCTGCGCTTGCCCGTACTTGGGTTAATTCGAAAGATTGCTGTACCCGCGGCCAAGGTATCATTGATATTGGCGCCCATCAGAATCTTCCCTGTATGTTCTACAGCGAGATCAGTAATGAACCTATCTGGAAGGATTGCTCCCTGGTCTGGGTTGAGAAGGTCGGTGATAAGAGTACGCGTGTCGGTTTCGGGATCGATGCGAACAAGTTGGAACCGGGAATCTGGCCCCGCCGTCTGTAGATTCACTATTACCTGGCCTTTCGCATCCACAACCAGGCCGTAAGAAAGAAATCCTTGAATATCGCCCTGGCTGAAGTCACTGATGAGGGTGCGATGGCCCGTATTGGGATCGACCTTAAAGAGAATACTCCCAGAACCTGAAAAAAGATCTGAAACAAAAATTTGTATGGTCTCTCCGTCAGCACAGTGGTCAGGATTTCTGTTTCCAGCTTCACTTTCACTATTTGCCGCTTCCGTGCGCTCTTCAGCACGGCAGCGGAATACCGCGACGCTAGCGATAGATGATCCGAGGCTGCCTTGCGCCGCATTGCCAAAGTCACTGAGGATGGTACGCTGGCCTGTTGCAGGATCTATTACAAACAACGCACCGCGTCCGTCCGTTCCACCCAGCTGGTCGATGACCAGGATATCCCCGGCTTTGACTTCGGCTTGAGCGGGATGCGCAGCTAACAACAACCCTGCCAGCAGGAGGAGACAACAGCATAAAAAACGCAGATTAGAAAACCACGTTTTGGTTATAGACTCAGCGCGGGCTTGTAATACAGGAATGCAGGAATGCAGGAATGCAGGAATGCAGGAATGCAGGAATGCAGAGGAAATATTGCATGATCACGATTGTTTGTTGACTGTCTCATCATCTCTTCCCTTTCTTTTTATGATTGGCACAGGAAAATTCCAAAAGTCATTTTTCCTGCGGAAACTGGCATCTGGTTTATTCATTCCTGATTTCAGGAAACGGCAAAGTCAAACTCATTCAGAATTTCCCATCTAAATAATTTAAAGCTGTGTCACTATTAAAATAGCTTTTATTAAGTAAAGATAAAATAAGCGATAGTTTATTTTTAACTAAATATTTACTTATTATTTAAAACCGTCTAGCAAAATGATGTAGTCAGGAGCAAAGCTACAGTGTGGTTGGGTTCTGGACTGCATGCGGGCTTGCCCTTCATGGCCCTCCCGCCGGACGGTGGTACGCCCTAACAGAGCCCATGCCAAGCGGCAGTTTCTAAAAAGCACAAAATCAAGTGTGCCATCATGCATCGGGCGTACAAGAACAAACCACTCTCGGCACTGCAAAAGCTGGCAAACAAATTGATCAGCAAAAACGCTATATCGTCGAACAATGCTTTGGGACAGCTAAATGCCTATTTAGAATGGAGCGCGCCAGCTATTTCGGAACGGTAAAAGTCAATGCCCAAGTCTTGATGAAAAGTATCTGCATGAATTTGAAAAAAGCTGCCAACAAAATTTTCGCATATGAGCCATCAAGAGGAGCAGTCCTTCCTAATGCAGTAAGGGGAATAATTCCCTTGAAAAGAGTAAAGTTTTTACCTTTTTGCCAATAAAATCAGGTAAAACTGTCGTCTGCAAGTTTTTCCCCACCCACTACAACAAAATTTTCGGGGTTGTGCAAGGATCTTTACCTTCCTTGCATCGGCGCATCTTATCATACTGGACAATGATCATACTTATCAGTATGATTAAATTGTTTTCTGATAAGTATGAATAAATCATGACACATCGAACAACCATTACGCTAGACGATGAAATTTTTGCGTTTCTTAATCATGTCGCTGGTAATAACCGAAGCGCTTACATCAATGAGCTTTTAAAGCAGGAACGTCATAATTTCCTCAAGAAGACATTAATCCAAGCAAACCAGGAAGAGGCCGAAGATACAGACTATCAGGAAGAATTACAGATGTGGGAAGCCACCTTATCCGATGGCCTGACCAATGACTGAATTCAAACGGTTAGATATTTACTGGATTGATCTTGAACCGGCAAAAGGTGCGGAAACCAAAAAGCTGAGGCCATGCGTGATTGTTCAAGGCGATCTCGTGAATATTCAATCCAAGACACTGATTGTTGCCCCTTTGCTACCAAATCATAAACCCTGGCCTTTTGCAGTAAATCTGGAACCAACCAAAGAAAATGGTTTGGACAAAAATCGTCATATCAACCTTAAGCAATTACGCGCTGTTGATGTTTCGAGAATTGGCAAGAAACAAGGGAAACTGGAAAGCAAATACATTCATTCTATTAAAGATGCCTTGACTATTGTGTTTGATTTGTAGCCCAAGAAATGGCATTGCCATCGCAAATGTAAGTGCGAATTGCAAGACTTGGTATCTTCATTGGCGCTTGCGTAATTGGCGCTTTGTGAGGATACGCCAGAATCTCATCAACGATTTACAAAACTTCCTTATCTTTTGTAAGTTTTTTCTTTATATTTTTTACAAGCATTTCCTTATATAAAACTAAAGATTTTCCTTATTCTAATTTTTTCTTAAAGGAATAAATTTTTATTAACCAAGTTAAGTTTGAATTCAGCAACTACTGTAGCGATTTGTATGCGTTGTGTTCAGATAACACGCTTGGCCAAAAGGAAGTGATGCTCAAGACGAACATAAATGTTCTGGGTGGAACTAGATAGTTAACCTAATTATTCTTTGAGAGTTCATGTCAAATCCAGCTTCGGTACGCGGTTTGATGATTGCTTTACCTTTTCTCCCAACTCTCCCGGAATCCTTAAAATCCAAGGGCTTTTTGGACAACTCCTGACATATGCCCATGATAATCTGAATAGAGACAATGATGAATGGCAAGCTACGAGCTTTGGAAAGGATGATTTTGGAATCGCCTTTCACGGCGAAACAAATCGTCATGGAAGAAAGATTGAGGGTGATACTGTTAACGAGTTCGGCGACACGTTTATATTTAAAGGAAGAAAAACCCGCAAGTGCGAAGATAAAAATCATTTAACAACCCGGCAGAATAGCAATCCATACCAAAAGTAGTAATCAAATGAGCAGTAGTCTAATGAATTTCCCGCGCAGCTTCTTCTCTTGCGCGGGAGGTCTCCCGGACCGTCGCCAACTGACCACCCTGATTCCAGCGCTTACATTAATATGCGCTTTGTCGATTTTCTCCAGCACAAAGTCTGCTGTGCTTCACGTTCGATCACGGCAAATCAAAACTGGCATCTGTTCCGATGACAATCCAATCATGTCACGTTCCTTTTCTTTAAAAGACTCCAGAAAAAAGTTTTATCTGCTTGCGCAATTTCGGCTAAGCTTGCCGATTCCTACTCTTGCGCAACACAAGAAAGCGATGGCGCCAGCGAAATGAGGTATTGCGATGTACTGAGTATGCTTTTGCGCTACTTCGGATACTTCGGCCTTCGCTATCTGCGCGCATAGACTCACCACTTGCCCTTATGTCGAGCAGGCGAGGCGCTCCAGTCAAGGCATTGAATGTAGCTCGGCAAGCGCCGCAACGATAGCGTTGCAAGTCCGGCTGATGACTCCCAGCGCGCTATTTTACTATCTCCACAATAACTTATACCAATACTCAAGAGTGCCAATAGTATCGTATGCTTTAGTGTTCTTATAACATGAGTTGTTCTGCTGGCACTTCGGCTGATCTACCTGGAAGCCTCTCAAACTCCACAACATCATGTCCACAAAAAATCGTTATACGATCATTCTGGTCGTGACGAAGCTGCCGCAAGCGCATCTGATTTTGCAAGCGGGATTGACGATTCTTTTCCATCATCCATTGATAAAACCTCAGCCCAGGCGTACACCACGGCTGACTAAAATCCATCTCTTTATAGAAAAAGTAGGCATCACCCGTATGAAATAGCCATTGATCCCCTATCTTAACCGCAATGCCCGTATGTCCTAACGTATGGCCAAGAAGCGGTACCATAAGAATTTCAGGAGGAATACCCTCAAGGTCTCGTACACTGTCAAATCCGAACCATGTTTCACCCTGTGCTGACGGGTAAACGTGCCAATTTCCTCTCGTTGACCATTGTTGCGGGCGAAAACGTTGCCGGTCTAGCCAGCTTCTTTGGGCAAATGCATCGTCGCGCTCGGACTGAAGCATATGCACTTGAGCATTGGGAAAATCGTCGAGCCCTCCCGCATGGTCAAAGTCCAAATGGGTGAGAATGATATGGTGCACATCCCGAGGATCAAAACCTAACCGTTGCACCTGCCTAACCGCAGTCATCTCTTCTCTAAATTCAGGGCGGATGAGTGTGAGAAAAAAACGACTCAACCGGGTTTGCGGATTGGCTACATCCTGCAATCCGAGCCCGGTATCGATGAGTACAAGACTATCGTTAAGCTCTACCAGCAAGCAATGGCATACCAGATGCCCTCGACGAATTAAAGATTCGGTCCGGTCATCCATAAGTTTGCCACCCAGAGGACAAGTAGAAATGCAGTTCAAATGATGAATATGCATATAGCCCCTCCTTTAGCAATTTCGAACAATTAAATAGCAAGGTGCTTATTAAAGCATGCTCTTTAATTGGTAAGTCCTAACTGATGTACTTATTAAGGCTTATCCTTGTTATCGGTTTCTTGAGCACCCGATATGTCTTCTTCGCCAGGAATATCCGATTTGACTATATCGGAAGGTATTCCCCGGCGATCTGTATCTTTCAATCCATGCCTAGTATCGTCGTGTGCTTGCTTGATTACCTCACGCGAATGCTCATCTCCAGGACTGTCTGTACCCGTAGGCCCAGTCGTTTGGTCGCGTTCATGCGGCAACAGCATTTCCGGTTCTGTTTTATTCCCTTCACTTAACTGATTGGTAAGATCTACATGCTCTACTAGAGTGCCTGTTTCCTCACCTTTTGCAACCTTGCTGGAAGAAGCGCTGTCTTTTTGTGTCATGATATAAGCTTCCTATGATTGTATAACTTAGTGCTCTAAATGCGGCTGAGCTATAGCAAAATAACTTTAGAGCAATAAATGTTGTATGTCAGAATCGGCTCTAACTAAACAAATTATTAATGTGTTTCGCGCTCAAAATGCCGATGCACAGCAATAGCTTCCTTAAATTGGGATAGGATATCATCGTTATTTTCTGAATCTGAAAATGCCAAAACACCAGGATCAAGCTCTCCAGATGGTAGCTTCAGCTTGACACCTGCAGATTCAATCAGAGTTTTACCCACACCCAGCGCAAGAATCGGTTTGCAATGACGGTACTGCTGCTTAATAAATTCGTCTACCAGCTCCACATTTAATAAATTGTATGTATCTCCACGCCAGCCGGGCACTGCAAGGGCATCAAATAGCACAGCTGGCATTGCCTCGAAAGTGGCATCAATTTCTATCTTATCGCCATCCGTGCCTTGTACAGATCCTAACCGAATCCCAACAAAGCGGGCTACAACCCCTTCTGCAAGCAAGCCCGATTGAAGCATTTGTGCAGATTGCCCATCTACTCCATCCGCTACTATTATGGCAACCCTGCGAGTAGCAATATTTCCATTGCCGGGACGAGAAAAGAGTGAGAGAGACGGTGATAAGGTAACTTCAGGTGCAACAGTTTCCTCTAAAGCCTTTGGTTGAGCAGAGGGAAGCGCCTTCATGCCTAGCCCGGAAGCCACTGCTTCTGCAAGATCTTCGGCTACATTTCTCAGCATTGAAATCACACGTTCCCGGATCGCAGGAGTTTGCACTCGCGTCAATTCAAAACGAAAAGCGTTAATAATATGTAACTTTTCGACCGGAGTTTGACTGTTCCAGAATAAGATAGCTTGCGTGTAATGATCCGCAAAACGCTCTGGCTTTCCACGTATTTTATCTTCAGATACTGATTGAGGAAATGACATAAAACCGGCTGTGCCCGCCTGAAAAGGGCAACCACCCGCAAGAGAATTTGGTTCATACGCAACGCGTCCACGGTTTATGGCCTGCCGATGCATACCGTCACGCTGGTTATTATGGGCTTGTGCAACTGGGGAATTAATAGGTATTTCATGAAAATTAGGTCCCCCGAGTCTTGTAATCTGCGTATCGACATACGAATGGATACGGCCTGCGAGTAGTGGATCATTGCTAAAATCCAGCCCCGGCACAATATGTGCAGCACAAAAAGCAACTTGTTCGGTTTCAGCAAAAAAATTGTCGGGATTACGATTAAGGACCATTTTACCGACTGGAGTAACGGGAACCAATTCTTCTGGCACTATCTTGGTTGCATCCAGGATATCGAAACTGAATTCCTCGCCTTGGGCTTCGGTAAAAATCTGCATTCCTAATTCATATTCGGGATAGGCACCGCTTTCGATCGCTTCCCATAAATCACGCCGGTGAAAATCAGGATCAGCCCCTGCAATTTTGACAGCTTCATCCCATGCAAGAGAGTGGGTACCAGCAAGGGGTTGCCAGTGGAATTTTACGAAATGCGATTGTCCTTCGGCAGAAATCAAACGAAAAGTATGGACTCCAAATCCCTGCATCATGCGAAAACTACGCGGGATTGCTCGATCCGAATAAACCCACATGAGCATGTGAGTGGATTCTGGTGTCAAGGAAACAAAATCCCAAAAAGTATCATGTGCAGTAGAAGCCTGTGGAATAGCAAAGTGTGGTTCGGGCTTGGCTGCATGAACAAGATCAGGAAACTTCATTGCATCCTGAATAAAAAATATAGGAATATTATTTCCTACTAAATCCCAATTTCCCTCATCGGTATAAAACTTAACCGCAAAACCACGTACATCACGTGCGGTATCAGCCGATCCACGCTCACCTAAGACGGTGGAAAAACGAACAAAAACCGGTGTGCGTTTTCCAGCTTCAGCAAACAAAGACGCGCGAGTGTAACTTGCAAGAGATTCATAACATTCAAAGTACCCATGCGCAGCCGATCCTCTTGCATGAACGACTCGTTCGGGTATCCGTTCATGATCGAAGTGAGTAATTTTTTCCCGGAGGATAAAATCTTCCAGAAGAGTCGGACCACGAAGTCCTGCTTTTAATGAATTCTGATTATCAGCAACCGCCACGCCCTGGTTGGTAGTAAGCGCGCGTCCACCTGAATCCACTCGGACCTGGTCAAGCGGTCCATTAGCTGGATTGAAGCCTGAGCGAAGCTCACCGATACCTGTTTTTTCAGAGGCGTTGGTCTCTGATAATGTGCTGCCTGTGCTGAGCGAGTCATGCACTTCTACAGTTTGTCCCTTCGGTGGAGAGGTTGAGGCTTCTCCATGCTCTTGGGCCTTATTAATATTGTGTGGCATGGCACTTGCAAGCTTCTGAGCAGCAGCAAGCTTATCGGAAAAATTACTAATATTTGCAGAAGCATTCTCAGATTGGGCAGGGCCTCCAGTTGTAAAGCAACTGTTTGTTCTTTTATCCTTATCAGGCATTATGAGTAATCCTTATATTAAGCACTTAATATATAAATAGAAAATGCATCATGAACTCTTATCGACATACCTTCTGTACGGAGGCGAACATGAAGTATCAAATTTCTTAATGTGCCAAATACACACCATCCACTTTATGCCTCTAAATCTTTTTCAGCTTAATCTGAGTGTGCGACAAACACGTATTGAGCAAGCGAGATGACAGCTCAGCTTCCCATGCTCTTCTGTTAAAAAAATTCGTTAAGATACTCTTGTAAATCTTTAGCGTACTCGGATAGATTCCCAGTAAAAACATTTTAAGGTTACCAAGCAATGTGTGTACCCCAACAGCAGCAACCATTTTCCAGCCTTATAGGCGGCTGTCAGGGTTCCATAGCAATACGAATCTTGCGTAACATCTTTGGTTGGCAGTCATCCACGATCATTAATTTACCTGGGCAAAGGTGATGCAAAGTGATGCAAAAAATACCGCCTTTGTCTGAAGCAACCCGGTAAATCGCCCAAAACCAATTTCTAACAAGAAATAAGTGAGTACCTGCAGTCATATGTTCAAAATTTTTATTGCCATACATTTGGTTTAGGAGTAAAAGTTACAAAACCTTCTAAAAAATTAAGGCCTATCAGAAGTAAAAACAGAGAAATTGAACATAAGTTATCCCTTGAATCACGAAATCAGGAGGTACAGCATGACGAAAATTCTTGTTCTTTACTACAGTATGTATGGTCATATCGAAAAAATGGCAAAAGCGGTAGCAGAAGGGGCGAGCAGCGTTGAGCAGACTGAAGTTACCATCAAGCGTGTGCCTGAACTGATACCCGAAGAAGTGGCGCGAAAGGCAGGCGTCAAGCTTGATCAGGAAGCACCGATCGCGACAGTAGATGAATTACCGAACTATGATGCCATTATCTTTGGAACACCTACCCGATTCGGCAATATGTGCGCCCAAATGCGCAACTTTCTTGACCAGACTGGCCGGCTGTGGCTAAACGGCGGATTGATTGGTAAAGTCGCCAGCGTATTCACGTCCACAGCCACCCAGCACGGCGGCCAGGAAACGACCATTACCTCGTTTCATACTACCCTATTACATCACGGCATGATTATCATGGGCGTTCCCTATTCCTGCCAGGAAATCATGAATATGAATGAAATTACCGGTGGCTCTCCCTATGGGGCAGGCACGCTTGCCGGCAGCGATGGCAGCCGCCAACCGTCAGAAAATGAGCTAAAAATCGCTCGCTTCCAGGGAGCTCATGTAACAAAAGTAACCCGGAAGCTCGTCTAATTCACTGCTTCAAGCGGGAATGCAACAAAAAATCTCTCATGATTGAAATATATTAATCTTTCTTGCGATAGGGAATGAGCATATGGGCAATCAATCGTCTGAAACACTTTCACCGGTTTTGTATATACCGCACGGCGGAGGGCCATTACCCATCCTGGGTGATAAAGAACACGAAAGAATGGTTTCTTTTCTAAAAGAGATTGTAAAAAGGTTGAATGAACCTTCAACAATATTAGTCATCAGTGCACACTGGGAAGAGGATCAAGCAACCATCACGAGCAGCAGCCATCCTGAATTAATCTATGATTATTACGGGTTCCCTGAGGAAGCATACCAGATTCAATACCCTGCTCCAGGTCATCCACAGCTCGCGAAAGAGATCCTTGAATTGATAACAGCCAGTGGAATTCCAGCTAAACTGAACGACCAGCGAGGCTTTGATCACGGCATGTTTATTCCGCTCATGCTGATGTATCCGCAGGCGCACATTCCCTGCATCCAGTTATCCCTACTCAAGAATTTAGATCCTGGACAACACATCAATTTGGGAAAAGCCATCGGATCTTTAAGAAAGAAAAACGTTTTAATTATCGGTTCGGGAATGTCCTTTCATAATTTGAAGCGGTTCTTTTCAAAAGGCAATGATGGTGATAAAGAAAATGATGAGTTTGATAGCTGGCTGATAGAGACGTGTACCAGCCAAGATTTTCTGCCAGATGAACGCGAGCAAAGATTGATTGAATGGCAAAAAGCCCCCTCTGCTCGATATTGCCACCCTAGAGAAGACCATCTATTACCGTTACATGTATGTTATGGAATTGCCTGTACCGGTACACCGATAGCCAAAGTTGTGTTTAATCAGGAAATCATGGGTAAAAAGGTTACCAGCTTTCTGTGGCAGTAATAGAAAGAAATTTTATTAACTCTTTTGTCTACTGAATAAATACGTAGCACTACCCATCTAATATCTCGCTGAAATTCTGCGGAGGATCAGTATGAAAGAAACCAGATCGGGAAGCGTAGTCGTAGTATTCGGCTTCATGTCTGTAATCATCTTCGCCGCGATAAGTAAGGCTATGTTACATTTAGTTGTTGAAACTGTCTTGTTTTTCCAAGAGATGGCAGGAAACAAAGCGCTGGTGTAATATTTTGACCGAGACGGTCAATCATTCTGTGCCATCCGAGGTAACTCCGAAGATAGACGGCTATACCGCCATGCTTTCGTGCAGACCTGGACAAACGGCGCTGTCCTTTAAACGATTCCAGAAAATAGGTTTCATCTGCTTCGACAATACCATTCATTTTGCCGGGTTGATCAGTTGCAGGTATTTGTAAAAAACGATGCCGCCACTTAAAGCTTGTATTTTTGGCTATTCCACAACTGTCCGCTGATTTTCGGATGCTTAATCCCTGAATCATCGTTTGCTCATATTCAAACCATTTGTTCTTGTACCGTAACCGTGCCAGTGGCGTACCTGAAAGCGCATTAAACGTGCGATTGCATTGACGACATCGATAACGCTGCAGCTCACTGACTTTTCCCCAGCGATATAGATTGCTTGCTTTGTAATGGGGACAAGCGGGTTTGTCGTCCTGATTATGTTCGATCAATGCTATGACTTCATCAGTATTCTCTTTTCCTTCCAATCTTTTTCGGAGTTTGTCTCGCTGATTACGACTCATGCGTTCAATGGATTTCATCCATGCTTTGAATTCCGTTGATTTCATTGGGCGCACCTCTATTTCTATATCTCAATGAATATTGGGCAACCAATTCAATAATTAATTGTTACATAGCTAATTGTTTCCTCATCATGACACATCGAACCACCATTACGCTGGATGATGAAATTTCTGCGTTTCTTAATCATGTCGCCGGTGATAACCGTAGCGCTTACATCAATGAGCTTTTAAAGCAGGAACGTAATAATCTTCTCAAGCAGTCATTAATCAAAGCAAATCAGGAGGAAGCTGAAGATCTGGATTATCAGGAAGAATTACAGATATGGGAAACCACTTTATCCGATGGCCTGACCTGACCAATGACTGAATTCAGACAACTGGATATTTACTGGATTGATCTTGAACCGGCAAAAGGTGCGGAAACCAAGAAACTGAGGCCATGCGTAATTGTTCAAGGCGACCTCGTAAATATTCAATCCAGAACGCTGATTGTTGCTCCTCTGCTGCCGAATCATAAACCCTGGCCTTTTGCAGTAAACCTGGAGCCAACTAAAGAAAATGGTTTGGATAAAAACCGTCATATCAACCTCAAGCAATTACGCGCTGTCGATGTTTCGAGGATCCGTAAAAAACAAGGAAAACTGGAAAGTCAGTATATTCATTCCCTTAAAGATGCCTTAACTATCGTGTTTGATTTGTAGGCAAAAAAATGAATTGATTATCTTAGAATTGCAAGGGTTGATAGCTAAATATTTTATTCCGATAAGGATCTTTCTATGGCATCTGTATGCCGTTGCATCTCTGCTAGGAATGGGCGATCAGCCCTTATAATTGGTCCCTCTGTCTCTTGTTCGATTGCTTCTGGATACTTGATGTAATTGAACTGTGAAAGCTCCCATACAAGCCCAAAGAGATCAGCTAAGACAAGTATTACTTGCCCATATTCACGAAATTCCGGTTGAGCATGCAGTACTACATTAGTACTATTCTCAAATCGCAAAAACTCGGAATGACTTGCATAGTCAATATGTGTTTTAGCGCTCAAAAATCCATAAAGTCGCCCAGCTTCCTTCGCAAAACGCTTCAGTAGGCTAATGCACCGCGTAGTATCAATTTTCTCAATAGCTTTTAAATCATTAAAACTGTAAGCAGCATAAGCCCACGCTATTTGCTCCAAAATAAGCCGTGACACAGCGTGACCTTCATATCTGTGGCCCATCTGATAAAGAAAATGTGCACAGAAGAAGCTTGGAGGCAATCGCTCAAGAACAATCGATGCACCAAATACCCCTAATGAGGGCTCTGGTAGCCCATCAGATTGGAGTTTCTCAAGCATTCTATTAACATATGCCTTAGCACAGCTGTATGCATCTATGTATGCATGAAGCGCAGACTGCGAGTCACTTTTCTCCTCGCGAAAATCACCGTATCTGCGTTTTGCATAATCAATACTGGATAACCCTAATGTCGAGGCAATGACTGCAGCACGAACATTCTCGTGAAGATGTTCCAAATAGTCACCCCGAGGTACTAACACCAAGTGCTGCACCGTTCCGATAACATCAAAATCTTCGAGCAATTTACGAGTTCGTTCACCAGTATTTAGATTAAGAAATGACTTATTATTCATTAACATTTAATTCCTTGCGTGCTGATTACACTAAGAAAACTAATGGAATATATACGAGAAAATATCTCATAATCTGGAACAAACTGCCATCTAATTCCAATTCTATTTAGGAACAGCATTAATAATCCAATCCCATCCGGTAATGCTGCGCATAGTTTCCTGGTTTGATTCGAGGCTTTTTAGCGCGCTCTCCAGATGTATCTCAAGCGCATCCAAACTATCGAAGGCACGGTTATGAAAGA
>NZ_FONE01000041.1 GCF_900112825.1 Nitrosomonas sp. Nm166
GGGAAAGAAATTTGGAAGAGCAAAAACTACCAAATCTAGTCTGACAGATACCCAATCAATTCGGTAACTGTACGATCTGATCTGAGCTAGTACATCTAAGACTCGGCCGCTTGTGGCCGAGTTTTTTATAGTTTTAAAATTTATTGTTTGGTATTTGAAACGACCTGATTGCGTGAATGTTCTGCGGCGGCAATTTCAGCGCGTATTCTTGCAGTTGCAGCAGCAGTTGCTTCTTTATCAGCTTGAGCGCGCGCAAATACAGCTTCTTTCGCCATGACTTCAACAACTTCTCGTTCTGTTGCAGCTTCTAGTGCTTTTGCTTCCAGAGCTATTCTTTCTTGCATGGCAACAAGAGTAGCCGATTCAGTTCTGGCTTTTTCTAGGGCAAGGCTGGTGGCAGCTTTTTCTGCTTTGAGCTGGGCTTTGGTTTTATTGGCGGCTATGATCTTTGCTTGTGCTCGGGTTATTGCTAGGCCAGTGATCTTTTGTTCGATTTTAAGGCGCTCAGCAACAGCCTGTCTTGCATCCATCATTGCTCTAGTACGAATTTCTGCATCTTTAAGCAATTGCTGCTCCAGTTCAGCTTTAATATGCATTTCTTGTGCTGCAAGTTCTTCCATCTGCATTTTGGCTTCGGCTGTAGTTCTTAAGAGAATTTCTGCTTCTGCTCTGTTTTTTGCTGCGTTTTTGGCGGCTCTGTCAGCCTGCGCACGTGCTTCAGCTTCCTGAATGGCTTCTTCATCTGCTTTGATGCGTTTTTGATATTCTTTTGCTGCCGTGATATCAGCTTTCTTTCTCTTGCTAGCAATTGCTGCGACTTCTTTTTCAGTGCGTAAAACCGCTTCCGCGGCAGCTAATGCTTCAGCCTCGATCTGCATGCGTTTGTTAGCTTCTTCCAGTAACTCGGATTCAGCGATAAGGCATGCTTTGATTGCATCGGCTGCTGCTTTTTCCCTGGCAATAATGGATTCAGCTATTTCCATCGCAACCTTCTCGGCATCGGCTTTATCTCGTGCCGCAACGGCCGCCTGAGCATCTGACTCTGCTCTTTTTCGTGCTTGTTCGGCCGCTATCGTTTCAGCCTCGGCTTTTTCCATCGCGGCCTGTGCGGCAGCAATTTCGGCTTTCATTCTATTTTCTTCCACTTCTTCCGCTTTTTTCTCAATCTCCAAACGCCGGGCAGCTTGTGCCAGAGTTTGTGCTGCTATTTGTGAGCGAATTTGTATTTCTTCGAAAGCCTGCCTTTCAGCTTCTTCACGTGCTTTGGCCAGAGCAATGGTTTTTTGTGCTTCCTGATTTTTTGCATGTGCAAGCATTGCTGTATTGGTTTCAGCTTCAATAGCGGCCAATGCGATTAAACGGGCTTCTTCTGCGACTCTGGCTCTATGTATGACAGCTTCGGTAGCTTCCTTTTCTTTTAATGCAGCTGCATGAACTTTGTCTAAGGCTATTGCCTCCTGTTCAACGCGTTTCTGCATTTTTTCTACCAGAGAAGCTTCTGCTTTGATTTTTGCTTCCAATAAAAGATTTAAGGCTTTTTCAGCTTTGTATTTTTCATCGGCGAGATGTTTGGCTTTGATTTCAAGTTCTCGTCGAACATCGGCCTCTTTAGTTGCAAGTGCTTCTGCTTTAGCTCTGGTTCGAGCTTGCTCGGTTGCAATTTCTTCAGCCTGAATCCTTGTTTCGGCTGCAATTCTAGCATTGGCTTCGGCTCGAGCTCTTGCTTCAGCCGCTACTCTTGCCGCATTTTCTGCTTGAATGCGTTTCTGTGCTTCCTTGATAGCTCGGTCTTCTGCACCTAAGCGCTCAAGATAGGCTGTTTCGAGTTGCTGTTTGATGCTATTGATTAAAGATTGTTGATCAGAATCAAAGGTATTATCAGATTGTGATGCATTATCAAGCACAGCAGATTCTTTCTCATGACCAGATTCCGACGATGAAATTCTGCGCAGTGAATTGAGTAAGCGTGACTTAAACGTCATATGTTATTGATTAAACGAGCAAATACCTGACCTGCTTCTAGAAAGAATAGTATGGGTCGTTTGAGTAAGTAAGCGACTACTTTAACAATTTCAAATAAAGAGCTTATGTTGAAAAAGAAGGGAAATAGCATTTGTTTATGTATTACACCATTAACTTATGTGTTATTAAAAGATCAGTCTGAACCGATTCGTGCCGGCCGAAATTTATTTATGGCATATTCATTTGGCTGATATTAAGAATCCCCATTATTAAGTTTAAACCGTCGTATACGAGACGTCCCAGGATAGGCGCGTAAAAAGGTATACTGAGTGCCAGAACGAGAAGACCAATGGAAAGTGTCAGCGGAAAACCAACCGCAAAAATATTGAGTTGCGGTGCGGCACGTGTCAGAATGCCCAAGGCAAGATTGGTAATGAGTAAAGCAGTCAGAACAGGGAGTGAGAGTTGCAGGCCGGATTTAAAAATTTCTCCCCCCCAATTTACAAGCGTAGTAAATGTGGTATCGGTGATTCCCTTAGCATCGACCGGCAATGTACTGAAGCTTTGGGAGATCAAAGCAATCATCATTAAGTGACCGTCAATTGCCAGGAATGCGAGGCTGGCGATTACTCCCAGAAAGCGACCTATGATGTCAATCTGACCCGAATTCTGCGCATCAAAGAAAATTGCAAAACCGAGGCCCATTTGCAAGCCAATCAATTCACCCGCCATTTCCACCGCAACAAAAACAATTCGCATGACAAACCCAATCGCGATACCAGTCAGTAATTGCTGCAGCAGGATGATTAATCCCAGGCCGGTAGAAGGATCAATCTGTGGCAGTGATTTTTCTACTGTGGGTGTAACCAATATGGTGAGCATGATTGCTAATCCCAGTTTTACCCTGACAGGAATACTTGGATTTCCCAGAATAGGCGCAGTGGCTACCAATGCCAGAATCCTGCTGAATGGCCAGATAAATGTTGCCAGCAAGGTATTTAATTCTGCAGTGGTGATACTGAGCATGGCGCTACTTTGTTCCGTTGCTCAGTGCGCTTAATGCTGTATTATCAATGGCTAAACTACCTGTGCTATTAACCAATGGCCAGCCAGGGGATGCTGGTAAAGAGCCGTTGCATATAATCTGTCATGATATTGATCATCCAGGGTCCGGCCAGTACCATGACCAGAAACATGACCAATAATTTAGGTATGAATGATAGGGTCATTTCATTAATTTGCGTCGCTGCCTGGAAGATACTGACCAGCAAGCCGGTCGCCAGAGCTGACAGTAAAAGGGGAGCGGAAACCATAAATGTGATTTCAAGCGCCTGCCGGCCTATTGCCATTGCACTTTCTGGGGTCATGATGTGTTTCCTTTCATGTGTGAAAGCTTTGAGTCAAAGAACCGATAATTAAATGCCAACCATCGACCAGAACAAAAAGCATTAATTTAAATGGTAGTGAAATGATCATGGGTGACAGCATCATCATACCCATGGCCATCAGTACGCTGGATACAACCAGGTCAATGATCAGGAATGGAATAAATATCACAAAGCCGATCTGGAATGCGGTTTTCAATTCACTGGTAATATACGCGGGAACCAGTATTTTCAGTGGCACTTTGTCTCGGCTTTCGATCTCTTCGCTGCCCGAGATCTGCACAAAAAGCGCCAGATCAGTCTCGCGGGTCTGGTGCAGCATGAAGGATTTTAACGGCACACTCGCTTTATCCGCTGCTTCCATAATACTGATTTTATCTTCAGAAAAAGGTAAGTACGCTTCCGTGTAAACCCGGTCAATGACTGGCGACATGATAAAAAAGGTCAGAAATAACGCCAATCCGAGCAATACCTGATTCGGCGGGGAAGACTGGGTACCCAATGCCAGCCTGATCAATGATAATACTATGATAATACGAGTGAAACTTGACATCATTAACACTGCCGCAGGTAAAAAAGTCAGTGAAGTTAACAGTAACAATGTTTGCAAGTTCAACGCATACGTTGTGCTGCCGTTTGCGTTGGGCGTACTGGTAAACGCTGGGAAGCCGAATTTTTGTGCCAATGCTGGAAGGGCGATAAAACCAGTAAAGAAAAGTATGATCTGCAGCAGGTTGTGCTTTTTCAAGCTGGCTAGGCCGCAGCAGAAATTTAACTTAAACATCATTTTTCTTAATACTTTCGTTAAGCTGCACAGCAAATGCTTCAGTGGAGGTGCTAGTTTGCGTTTTATCAGTAGTGTTCAGGTTGGGTTTATCCATCGTATGGAGTTTGTCAACGCGGCCTGGTGCCACACCCAATATTAACCAAGTGTTATCAATTTCAACCACAACAATGCGTTCTCTCTGGCCAACTCCGGTCGCAGCAATAATTTTCAACACACCTGTGACGGGAGTTGGTATCAATGCGAAACGTTTGAGTAGCCATGTAATACCTCCAATGATCGCTAACACCAGTAGTAATCCACCCATCGTCTGTAACGTACTTTCAGTAGATATTATCGAAGGAGGCGGGGTGTAACTTAACTTTCCTGTTTCAGCAAGGGCATGAAATGGAGACATCAATCCAAAAAATATCCAATAACGATCTAACATGGATGGCTCTAGCGATTAAGTTTACGAATACGTTCACTGGGTGTGATGATGTCTGTCAGTCTGATGCCGAACTTATCATTTACGACCACTACTTCACCTTGTGCGATAAGGCAGCCATTGACCAGCACATCCATCGGTTCGCCAGCCATGCCATCCAACTCAACGACCGAGCCTTGCGCCAGCTGCAGCAGATTCTTGATAGCAATCTTGGTGCGTCCCAATTCAACAGTTAGCTGCACGGGAATATCAAGAATCATGTCGATATCATGGCGAGAATTATGTGATGCGCTATCTTTTGAAAATTCCTCGAATACGGAGGCTGTTTGTATGCCGGGCATAGTGTGATTATTTTTTCCTGTGTCAGTCGATGTTAGAAAATTTTCTCGGGTATTATCAGCGTGACTTTGAGTGGATGCCGCTTGCTCTGCCATTTCTACAGCCCAGTCATCCACTTCCGCTTCTTTTCCAGTTGAGTGATTTTGAGTAGCTGCCTGTTCCGCCATCGCCGCGGCCCAATCATCGGTCGCAGTGTGATCGTTTGCTGTAGGCTCTGACATATTTCTCGGGCTCCAATAAATTATTCAGTTTCTGACAGGGAAATTATCGCATTGACTCGAAGAGCATATCGTCCATTTATAGTGCCATAGTGACAGTCCATAACGGGTACACCATCAACATGTGCGGTAACAGTTTTAGGAATTTCTAGTGGAATGATATCGCCTGCTTGTATACTGAGAATCTGATCAAATGTAACTTTCGTATGTCCGAGGTTAGCAACCAGTTCCACTTCGGCGCCTTGCACTTGCTGTGACAGCAGCTTGATCCAGCGTTTGTCAACCTCCAGATGATCGCCTTGCAAAGAACTGTATAAAGTATCTCGAATGGGTTCGATCATGGAATAAGGAATACATACGTGGAGTTCGCCCCCTTTGTTACCCATGTCAATATCAAAGGCAACGGTCACTACCACTTCATTGGGTGTGGCGATAGTGGCAAATTGCGGATTCATCTCAGACCTGACATACTCAAATTTAACCGGGTACACGGACTTCCATGATTTCTCATAATCCTCGAATACCACATTGAGCAAACGTTGAATAATGCGTTGCTCGGTTTGAGTAAAGTCTCTTCCCTCAACGCGCGTGTGATAGCGACCGTCACCCCCAAACAGATTATCCACAATCAGAAAAATCAAATTGGGATCAAAAACGAGCAATGCTGTACCTCGCAACGGTTTTATATGAACCATGTTGAGATTGGTGGGTACCACCAGATTGCGTACAAATTCACTGAATTTGATGACTTTGACAGGCCCAACAGAAATATCCACCGTACGGCGCATGAAATTGAATAAACCGATACGCAATAAACGCGCAAACCGTTCATTGATAATCTCATACGTAGGCATTCGTCCACGAACAATGCGTTCTTGCGTGGCAAGGTTGTAAGGCCGGACACCACCCTTTTCTTCTTCTTGCTGCACCTCATCGTTCTCACCAGTGGCACCTTTGAGAAGTGCGTCAACTTCGTCTTGTGAGAGAAAGTCTTCAGCCATGTGCGGTTTACTGGATCACAAATGATGTAAATAATACTTCCAGCACATCTTCTCGCAGTTCTACTGAGCTTAATGATTGTTTGATTTCATCAACAATCTGTCGACTTAATTGCTGCTTACCTGTAATACTGGCGAGGTTCGCTGCTTTTTGACTGGAGAGCAGCATTAGAATGCGATTGCGGATATCCGGCATCTGCTTTTTAATCTCTGCTATGACAGGTGTTTCTCGGGTTTTTGCTGTTAACCCAACCTGCAAGTATTGATTATTTTCTTCCGGCAGAAGATTAACCGTAAAAATATCAAGATCTATAAATGCAGTGGGTTTTTCCTTAAGTTTCTCAGGCCCCGATTCTTCACTACTTAGCCTCTTCATTGCATACCATGTACCACCGGTGCCTGCGCCGATGGCAATGATTGCTATCAAGATAATAATTAACAAGCTTTTCTTATTTTTTTTTCCATCTGCTCCAGATGATGTTTCAATAGTTCTTGACATTTTGCTCAACTCCTTATTGGTGAGCTCAATTATCATTGACCGAGCGGTATGCTGATATGACAAATAGCAATCAATTAATAGGGTTATTTCAAGTACGCAGGTCAATCAAAAAGTTGATGAGCGCTACTGAGTTGATTATGAAGTGATCAGGCGTAAGTGTCGACAATACCATGATGTCTATTGCTATTAGTCAAAACGGTGGTTTCAATTTGGCTGGTGGTTTCTGTTCTTGTACTCATTGTGCTGGGGGTGTTCTTTGCCGAAGGATAGGCTTGCTGCTGTCTATTTTCTTGCTGGAACGAATCAGAACCTACCATTACATTGCCCAATTGAATTCCATTTTCAGCCATCATTTCTCTTAACCTGGGCAAAGCTTCTTCAATAGCTTCACGTACTGCTGCATGAGGAGATAAAAATTGGGCGGTAGCCTGATCTTGCATAATACTGAGCATCACTTCAACAGGGCCAAGGTGAGCTGGATTTAAATGGACTTCAGCCACCTGATGTTGTTGAGTTGTTAGCCAGACAATTTTTTGTGCAAATTCGCCATTCCATTTAGGTTGACCTACTGCAAGATCGACTTGAACATTCTGTAATGTTGTATTCAGTGGCGCAGCAGAAGCGGTATGGCTTAAGCCAAGTGATGTTGGTATTGACTCATTAAATCCTGAAAATATCGATTCCCTGATATTGATTGGGATAGCTTCGCTCATCTCCGAAGAAAAGGGTAAAAGTTTGCCATAAGCGGCAGAATTTGCCGTATCGAACGCTTGCCAAAAGTCATTCGTCAAATAAGTAAAGTCGTTGGCAGCTATAGTCTGCACGAATCTTTGCTGCAGCATTTGATTCGTAAGAAGCGCTTGGCTTGTTGCTAGCTCATTATCATGATGCATTAACGAGTTGGAAGGTAACGCAGATAATGTCGCTGGCAAGATGGATGTTGTCATCAAAGTATCTGGGTTTGGGACTGACTCGAGTGGAAACGATAATGAATTGACTGGATATGGTGCCGCATCAATAAATCCATTATTAATGAGATGATGGGTATCTGATGCATGCGTTATTGTGGTCGGAGCTGCATCGCCTTTTTCTGATGAAGCGGCGTGTTCTGCGGATTCCGCTATGGCAGTCTTATCGGTAGCGTGGTTTGCCTCGTGCTTGCTGGTCGTTTCAGATACTTCACGTTTCATGACCTTAGCGAATTCCTCTGTCGCGGGTTGTTGTGGATTGCCACCTCCAGAGTTGCTTATCGCTATTGGATTATCGACTGAGGATTTAATTTGAGGTATGGCAGAGATATTTAACATACGTCTTCGATCTCATAAAATAATTATAATATTTTCAAAGCAATAAGTATGCCATTTCTTGCCGTTGCGATAAGTTACCAGCTATCTTTTTTTGAAGATGAGTTACGGCTTAAAGTATTTGAAGTAAATTCATCCTGTAATTTTTGCTCATACTTGATTTGGTTCTGATTTTCAGCATTTTGTTGGCGCTGTGACAGCGTGTTATAAGATTTTAATTTGCATTGATAGGATAAGAATTCATTGCTTGCGGCAATTCGTTTGCTCTGGGCATGCAAAACAACTTGGCGTTGTTCACTGATTGCCGTATCGAGCTTATTTATAAAAGCAATGAAATTTAACCATTCCATTTGATTAATTCCTTGTTCCATAGAATTCTGCAGATGCAATTGATAACTATGGCGATACTGCAAAAGCAGATTCAATTTCTTCTCTGCTTCCTGTTGCTGAAAGTTTAGCTTGCCAAGTTTCCTGGCTGAAGAATCCGCCTGTTGCTGAGTTAACTGCAGAAGAATTTTTAGCGCTGAGGGTGCTGACATCGTATCGTAATAGCCGTTCTGGATTACTGTGCTTCTTCACTCTCAAACAATTTAGAGAGTTTTTCAAGACTATTAGCGAAGTTTTCTTGCTGAGACATGTTTTGATGTAAAAATTTTTCGAGCGCTGGATAAAGCCTAATTGCTCGATCCAATTCCGGGTCAGTGCCTGCCGCATAAGCACCCACACTGATCAAATCATGATTGCGCTGATAACGGGAATACAGGCTTTTAAATTGTCTAGCCATGTCAATCTGTTGCTGTGAGACTACACTGGTCATGATACGACTGATCGAAGCTTCGATATCAATCGCAGGATAATGTCCTGCCTCAGCGAGGCGGCGCGATAAAACGATATGCCCATCGAGAATGGCGCGGGCGCTATCAGCGATGGGATCATTTTGGTCATCTCCTTCGGCCAATATTGTATAAAAAGCTGTAATAGAGCCATTTTCCTGATTACCATTGCCGGCGCGTTCTATCAGTTGCGGCAATTTGGCGAATACAGACGGCGGATAGCCTTTGGTGGCAGGAGGCTCACCAATGGCTAAGGATATTTCCCTTTGTGCCATGGCATAGCGGGTCAGCGAATCCATGATGAGCAACACATGCTTGCCGGTATCGCGAAAATATTCGGCAATGGCTGTCGCATAGGCTGCGCCTTGTAAGCGTAGTAATGGCGAGGTATCTGCAGGTGCTGCGATAACGACAGAACGTGCGAGTCCCTCCTCACCAAGAATATTCTCTATAAATTCCTTAACTTCACGTCCTCGCTCTCCAATTAACCCGACCACTATCACATCAGCTGTGGTATAACGCGCCATCATGCCAAGCAATACGCTTTTGCCCACACCGCTGCCGGCAAATAGCCCCATGCGTTGTCCTCGCCCTACTGTCAGTAGCGTGTTAATCGCACGTACACCAACATCAAGGGATCTTGTTATGGGAATTCGTTCCAACGGATTATAAGGTCGACTGTATAAGGGTACGTTGTATTCTGCGCGAGTAGGACCAAGACGATCAAGTGGCTCGCCGATGCTGTTTAAAACACGGCCGAGTAGTTCGGGTCCAACGGTGACATGTCTGGCCCGATCTGTTGCGCGTCTGCGAGGGTGTTGAAATTTACCAAATTGGGGAGGATCTGCAGCAAATTCCGTAGGGATTACTTTTGCGCCAGGTGATAATCCATAAACATCGCTGGATGGCATCAGGAAAAGACGATCTCCGGAAAATCCAACCACTTCGGCTGAAACAGTCTGACCATTGGAAAGAAAAATAGTACAGCTACTGCCAACAGCCATTTTGAGCCCTACCGCTTCCATCACTAATCCTGTTACACGGGTAATCGTGCCGCTCAATAAAAAAGGATTGGAAGGAGTGATCAGTTGGGTGCAATTTCTTAAGAAGCTATCCCATTGTTCATGACGATTTCTATTCATCTTTCTCGAGCCAGCTGTCATTATGACCAATAGCTGACAATATTCTTTGCCAGCGTACTTCCGGACTGGCATCGATTTCACTGCCATTGGCTTCGATGCGGCAGCCGCCTCTGGATAGTTGCGTGTCTTCACGGATAGACCAGCCGTCTGGTGCTAGCTGATCATTCAAGTGCAAACGGACTATTTCTGCATCATCGGGATGCAAATAAAGCCGCGGATGTTGCATCGCATTGGGCAAATTTCGAATAGCTTCTTGCACGATGGGAACAATCAGCTCAGGTTTGAGTTTGAGTGCCTGGATGACCATTTTTTTGGCAAGCGCAATGGCCAGATCTAATAAATCATCCGCAACTTGTTGATCAATCTGATGCAGATCTTGATCCAGATTGGATAGCAATGTTTGGAGGCGAGCTATCTCGGCTTTAACTTCTACTTCGGCTGCTTTTCTGCCTTCTGTATAGCCTGCTGTGCTACCTTCCTGGTAGCCTGCCGCATAGCCTGCTGTTTTGGCTTGCTGAAAAATTGCTGCAATGTCTTCTTCAGTCGGTAGGCTGTTGGCCTGGTTTGGTTGAGTGTTATTTTCAGGAATGGCCGGTTGGTCTTTCAGAGTTGGATCCGGTGCGTCCAAGGAATTCATTTCCCACCGCTGATAAGCAGTGAGTTTTTCTTTTAGAATGAAGTTGCTGGTCATCATATGTAAACTTTTATTGCAGTAATGAATAACTTAATTGCGCTGATCAGATTAATCTGACTAAAACGTATCCGTTAAATGTAGTTATCCTCACCTTTTCCGCCGAGTACGATTTGTCCATCATCAGCCAGCTGGCGCAGAGTTTTAAGAATTTCTTTTTGTTCTGCCTCAACTTCGGATACCCGAACCGGACCTTTGCTTTCGAGATCTTCTCTTAATGCCTCAGCAGCACGCTGTGACATATTTTTGAAAATTTTCTTGCGTAATTCTTCTTGTGCACCTTTCAAGGCGATAATCAGAGATTCTGATTGCACCTCTCTAAGCAGCAATTGAATACCATGGTCATCAATATCGATCAGATTATCAAATACAAACATCTCGTCCATGATTTTTTGCGCCAATTCTTCATCGTACTGTTTGATATTATCAATCACGCTGGTTTCTTGAGCGGCAGGAACAAAATTGAGAATCTCAGCGGCGGCGCGCACGCCCCCCATCGCTGCTTTACGGATATTATTGCTGCCCGATAGCAATTTCGTCAGGACATCATTGAGTTCACGCAGCGCATCGGGCTGAATGCTATCCAATGTGGCGATACGTAATAAGGTCTCATTGCGCAATCGTTCAGTGAATAAACTTAAAATTTCACTGGCTTGATCACGCTCCAGATGAACCAGGATGGTTGCAATAATTTGCGGGTGTTCATTCTTGATGAGTTCGGCCACCGATGGGGCATCCATCCACTTGAGTCCTTCAATGCCGCTGGTATCACCGCCATGCAGAATGCGATCAATGAGATTGGCTGCTTTTTCATCACCCAATGCACTGGTCAGAACTTTTCGGATATAGTCAGCCGAATCCTGACCTAATGTCGTCCTTCCTTCAGCTTCCTCACAGAATTCCTTGATAATATTTTCAATTTCTACGCGAGTAATGTTCTGCAAACTGGACATTGTTTCGCCCAGTCTCTGCACTTCCTTGGGGCCTAATAGTTTAATGACTGATGCTGCCTCCTGTTCTCCCAGTGTCATCAGTAAAATTGCGCTTTTTTTTATTCCTTCATCATCCATGCCTAGATACCCAATCTTTAACAACATTGGCGACGATGGCAGGCTTATCTATAGCCAGTTGTCTGGCTTTTTTGAGGTTTTCTTCAAATAGGGATTTCTGAATAGCTTGAATGGCTGCGCCATCCATTTGTTCTGGCAATTGATTAAATGATGTTTCATCAGGTAATTTCTCTGTCAACGCAGGGGCGGGTGGTTGAGTTAAATTTTTTAAGAATGGCCGTAAAATTTTTAGCAGGAAAAATAACACAATGGCTGCAATGAGCAGTTGCTTACCCATATCCTTTGCAAATAGCAGGCTATCGGGATCTTTCCAGAAAGCAGTATCCAGTAACGTCTCGTTTTCAGTAGCAAATAAACTATTGGTTACAGTAAGTGAGTCTCCGCGTTTTTCGTTGTAACCCATGGCTTCTTTCACAAGGCTATTGATTTCTTTGATTTCTTCAGCTGTCAATGGCTCATAGGTAACTTCGCCGTTCTCACCTGTTTTCTTACGGTAATTCACGACAACTGCTGCAGTTAACCGTTTGATATTACCAATGGATTGTTGTGTGTGTTGTACCGTTTTATCCACTTCATAGTTAGTTGTAGATTCTTTTTTCTTGTCCGTTGGTAACGGCGGCGCCTTATCACTGGCTTCTTTGTTTTCTCCTCCTGCTTCAATAGGAGCAGTAGCAGGTTCGGGCGGGCGGTTCGTGAGCGCTCCGGGAATTCCTCCATCAATTTTTGAACCGGTGGAAGCAGATTCGAGTGTTTGCTGACTACGGATAGTGGCAGCATCCGATTCGGTGTTATTGGGTCGATAAATTTCTTCAGCGCGCTCAACACGGGAAAAATCCAAATCTGCAGTAACCTGAGCACGTACATTGGCACTGCCTGTAATGGGCGTCAGTATGGTTTCGATGCGGCGAATATAATTTTCTTCAAGCTCTTGTATGTATTGTAATTGCTTAGCATCAAATCCCTTGTCCGGCTTGTTCTCATTTGACGTACTGAGCAAATTGCCGTTTTGATCAATCACGGTTACATTTCTTACCGGTAAATTGGGCACGCTACTTGCCATTAAATGTACAATTGCGCTGACTTGCTCAGTACTTAAAACCCTGCCAGGATATAAATTGAGTAATACAGAGACGCTGGGTTGCTGTTTTTCCCTCGAGAATACCGACGGCTTGGCAATTGCCAGGTGTACGCGCGCACTTTGTACTGCTGATAATGACTGCACTGAGCGTGCCAGCTCGCCTTCTAATGCGCGCTGATAATTGACCTGTTCGAGGAATTGGCTGGAGCCGAATTTCTGGTTCTCCATCAATTCAAATCCAGGCAGGCTACCTTTGGGCAGCCCTTGACCCGCTAATCGCAGACGTACTTCATGCACTTGTTTCTCAGGAATGAGAATAGCGCCACCACTATCCGAAAACTTGTAGGGCACGTTCATTTGTTGCAAGGCACTGATGATGGCTGCACCATCCTGATCCGACACATTATTGTAGAGAACACGATAATCTGGTGTCTGGCTCCACATCAAAGCACCTGCCAGCAAGGCGACAACGGCTGCTGCAGCCATAATCAAACCGAGCTTTTTTTGATTAGATAATTGGCTAAATTGTTCTAGTCGAAATGTTGTCGTAGGTGTGGTTGTATTGGGTTGGTTGGGTACTGTTGCCACGCACTATTCTCCTGCTTAAATTCCGAGTACTTGCCAATTATTGTTTACTGATTAAATTCATCTGTATTTGTGCCGTAGGCATATTTACCCTTTTTTACACGATCAGAATTATTGATGAGATGATTATCGATAAATTCATAAAATATGAAGGTTTGAATAACATAGGTTTGCTCACCTTATTTAGATCATTGGGGATTGGCATGAATGTTAAGCTACAGGCATTCTCATAACTGTTATTTAAGCCGTGCAAACACATCAAATCATCGAGGCTAAGTCGGTGCCCGTAGATCAAGAGCAGCTGCAGCTTGCGTTTGCGGCTTTTAATGAGGCATCAGAACAACTTTCAGGCGTATATCAAGAATTACAGCATCAGGTGGTGCAATTGACCCATGAACTTGCCATGGCAAATGGTGAACTGCACAGACAGTTGCTTGCAAAGGAAGACTTATCTCAACAGTTAAGTTTTTTGTTAAATGCTTTACCCGCTGGCGTCCTGGCGCTTAATGGGCATGCATGTATCGAGCAGGTGAATCCGGCTGCTTTTACTATACTTGGCGAGCCATTGGTTGGATTGAGTTGGGATCAAGTTGTTCAGGACCGTTTATCACCGACTGCAGTGATCAACGAATGGCATGTGAAATTACAGGATATGGCGGATCAGCGCCGTATTCGCGTTGAAAGCAATGCAATGGATTCAACTGATAGGCAAATCTTGCTAGTAAATGATATTACGGAAGCCTATGCAATTCAGGAGAAAATACGACGTAATCAGCGCTTGACCTCAATGGGTGAGATGGCTGCAAATCTTGCCCACCAGCTACGCACCCCGCTTTCAACGGCGCTACTCTATGCCAGTCACCTTGGCAGCGATGCACTGAGTTCCGATGAGCGCCAAAAATTTGCTACTAAAACGATTGAGCGTTTGCATCATCTGGAACATTTAATAAAAGGTATGCTGCGTTTTATAAAAGGTGAAATAACGCAGCTCGAAAATGTCGTAATCAGCGATTTGTTAGCAGAGCTGCAACAGGTCATTGAGCCTCAGCTGATTCCGCTTCATTTGCAATTAATTGTGCATGATCATAGCCGAGCAGAAAGTGTAATGACGGATCATCAAGCGTTATGCGGAGCCATGATCAATCTGCTCGAAAATGCCATGCAGGCATCTTCCCCAGGAGACCGGATCATTTTATCGGCTAGAATGGAACAAGAAAGTATTGTTTTGAGTGTGCATGATGACGGGCCGGGTATTGATGCGGCACTGCAGGAAAGATTATTTGAACCTTTCTTTACGACACGTTCAGAAGGCACTGGCCTTGGCTTAGCGATTGTTCGGGGTGTGATTCAGTCAATGGGTGGTACTGTACAAGTTAATTCATTGCCTGATGCAGGAAGTGAATTTGTAATACGTCTGCCGCGAAATAAAGGGAAATTGATGAGATGAAGACATTACCTGTTTTGGTGGTGGAAGATGATCAAGATTTGCTGGAGGCGATTTGTGCCACCATAAAGTTAGCTGGCTATCAGGTATTTGCAGCATCGAATGGAAATGATGCAATGGCCATACTACTGGAGTACCAGATCGGCATCGTGGTAAGTGACGTGCAGATGAAGCCCATTGATGGGCTTACGCTTTTAAAGGAAATCAAAACACTCAATCCTGAACTGCCCGTGTTATTGATGACGGCTTACCGGGAAATCGATAAGGCCGTTGCCGCAATGCGTCAAGGAGCGTGTGATTATTTGTTGAAACCCTTTGACCCGGACAGTTTATTGGCGCATGTCGAAAAATATTCACTGTCAGAGTCTGAACAGGATAGTGAGATTATTGCTAAAGATCCGCGAACACGGGCGCTATTATCGCTCGCTAAGCGGGTTGCGAAATCACCTGCGACTGTGATGCTGACCGGTGAAAGTGGTTGTGGTAAAGAAGTGGTCGCGCGTTTTATTCATCAGCATTCAGCGCGTTCTTCCAAGTCATTTATCGCCATTAATTGTGCAGCTATTCCAGAAAATTTACTGGAAGCAACGCTGTTCGGTTACGAAAAAGGTGCTTTTACCGGCGCAACGCAGGCTCAGCCGGGAAAGTTTGAGCAAGCGGAAGGTGGTACATTATTGCTGGACGAAATTTCAGAAATGCCTCTGGAGCTGCAGGCAAAATTGTTGCGAGTATTGCAAGAAAGGGAAGTTGAAAGAGTAGGTGGACATAAGATCATCAAATTGGATATCCGAATTTTATCAACTTCTAACCGCAACATGATGGCAATGGTTAAAAGAGGTCAGTTTCGTGAAGATCTGTACTATCGATTGAACGTGTTTCCAATTGAAATTCCGTCACTGCGTGAGCGGCCATTGGATATCGAACCTCTGGCACAGCGAGTTTTGAAAACAGTAATCGATCCAGGAAAGCCAGCCTGTAGAATGACTAAAGCAGCAATAAACAAATTACTTCAATATTCTTGGCCGGGCAACGTCAGAGAACTGGAGAATGTTATGCAGCGTGCGACGATTCTGGCAACTGATATGATTGAAGCCGAGCATATTAGCCTGCCAGACGCTGTCTCTAACCAAGATGCCGATGAGAAAAACTCAGAGCTATCTTCTCAAGATATCAAAACGCTCGAGCGTAAGCATATTCTGGAAACGCTCGCAGCGGTTAATGGTTCTCGTAAGTTGGCCGTCAAAAAGCTGGGAATCTCTGAGCGGACTTTACGCTATAAGCTACAACAATATCGCATGACGAGTTAGCAATATTTGCTATGTATAATATGGTTTGGTTTAACAATACTTAAGAGCCAATCAATAAAGCCAATCATATAAGAGTGGATCATGGATAAATCCGGAATTGATAACATCTTGCAGCAACTGCAAGCAGCATCGGCATTAGCTTCCGGTGCAAGAAAACAGTCCAGTGTGGATGAAATAGCGAGTGTCGATTTTAGTGAAAAGCTTAAAGCCGCTGTAGATCAAGTGAATTATGCGCAACAGACTGCTGATAAGTTGAGCATGCAATTTGTCAGTGGGGAATCCAATGTGGATTTACATGAGGTAATGATTTCACTGCAGAAAGCCAACGTATCCTTCCAATCAATGATACAAGTCCGCAATAAGCTGGTAACAGCTTATCAAGAAATTATGAACATGCAGGTTTAATAGGTACTTTTGATCTGATTCTGGTTTGTATCGATGTGTCCTACTCTTCTAATGCCATTTCCAATTCCAGCCAATTCTCTTCCAGTTCTGCTACTTTCTTTTCAAGTGTCGCGTGAACTATACTCAGCTGATCAACCTCATCACGAGTATGGCTCGTGTAAGTGGCTGGATCAGCTAATTGACGGCTTGCTTCATCCAATTCTTTCTGGGCAATAGTTAGGGCGGTTTCAAGCTTTAATTGTCTGGAAAGCAGTGCCTTTTTACCTGATTTTGTAGAGGTTTTTAATCGTGCTTTTGGGAGTGGTTGTGATTCAGGAGCTTTCTTAGCGCGACGAGCTTCTATCCAGTTTTTATAATCTTCCAGATCACCATCTAGCAATTGAACTTTACCATCAGCCACTAGCCACAGTTCATCAGCCACAGCGCGTACCAAGCTACGGTCATGCGATATTAATACCACCGCACCAGTATAAGCTTCTAATGCCAGCGTCAATGCATCGCGCATCTCCAAATCTAGATGATTGGTCGGTTCATCGAGTAACAGCAAATGCGGCTTTTGCCAGGCCAGCAAGGCAAGGGCCAGGCGGCTTTTTTCTCCTCCGGAGAAACTGCTTACTGGGCGATCTTCATGATTACCACCCAAACCAAATCGCCCCAGGAATTTTCGCAAATCCAACTCGGATTGTGCAGGTGCCAGTTGCTGCATATGTTGCAGAGGGGTTGCATGGCCATCCAAATTTTCCAATTGATGCTGAGCAAAGTAGCCAATACGTATATTTTGTGCCCGCTCCAGTGTGCCGGATATGGGTTTAATTTCTTCGACCAGAAGTTTTATCAGAGTAGATTTTCCTGCGCCATTTGGACCCAGCAAAGCAATTCGAGTGCCTGCCTGTAAAATAAGATGTACATGTTGCAGCAGCGAGTGATTGCCATAGCCAAAGTTCACGTTTTTTACGCGTAACAAAACATCCGGACTGCGTTCGGGAGCTGCAATCCGCAATTCAAAATACCCGTCTTCGACATGCGCTGGTACAATGCGTGTCAAACGCTCCAGTGCTTTAATGCGGCTTTGCGCTTGCTTGGCTTTGGTCGCTTTGGCACGGAAACGCCGCACAAAGTCTTCCATATGCGCGATCTTTTTTTGCTGCTGCTGAAAAGCCTGGGTATGTTGCATGAGGCGTTCTGCGCGCACACGTTCGAAATCATCATAATTCCCGCTGTAACAATCAATTTGCCGATTATTGATATGAGCAATGCGGTTAACACAAGCATTAAGAAACTCACGGTCATGTGACACCACGATCAGACTGCCCGGATAGCGCACCAAATACTGCTCCAGCCAGAGAATAGCATCAAGATCCAAATGGTTGGTCGGTTCGTCGAGCAATAACAAATCAGCGCGATGCATTAATGCGCGAGCCAGGTTCAAACGCATGCGCCAACCACCTGAGAAATGATTAACTGACTTTTCTAATACGGCATTGGCAAAACCCAATCCATTCAGTAGCTGTGCCGCCCGTGCTTGCGCCATATAGCCCTCAATCGCCTCATAGCGCTGCTGTGCCTCAAACCAAGTTGCATCATGCTCGGCCTGTGTCAGAATCTTCTCTAGTTGTCGCAATTCAACATCACCATCTAATACAAATTCGATAGCAGGCTGGCTTGAATTGATAATCTCCTGTTCAACAAAAGCAATGGCTTTTCCGGGTTGCAGACTGACTTCTCCGCTATCCGGTTTGAGTGTTCCGCGAATCAACTGGAACAGGGTGGATTTGCCGCAACCATTTTTACCAACTAGACCAATACGGTGATTAGGAGAGACTTGCAGGTTACTATTTTCCAATAATGGAACCCCGCCTTGTAGATAAGTCAAAGACTGGATATTCAACATAACCTATTCAGCTTCACAGAATACGTAAAATTAGTATAAAAATTATCTTTTAAGTATGTTATTCAACGCACTTCAGATTTCGATTAGATCAGCTAAAATTAATTTAAAAAATGATTGTTGTTTTTATGCAACATCTGTTTATTATTGCCTTGACAGGGAAAAGCACCTTATATAAGCTGCGTTGTGGTCAAATATGACACACTTATATTTATTAAGCAATGTCAGCGGTAAGCGTTTGAATGAAAATTTTCCAACTATCAAAAGTTGCATTATTAATGATTAATGATCAGAGTTGGCACGCTCAACCAGAATTTCTTGCTGATAAGAGCAAGGTGACAAGTACTATTACTTCGAGGGGAAGATCTTGAGTTCGACAATAACCCAGTTGAACGCTCCGCTAACGCAAGCGTTTGATTTTCAGCCTTCAAGCGAATTACAATCAACACCGACACTTAATCCGCTAGCTCAGCGTCTAGCGGATTTTGATACCCTAACGAGTGCTTTAGAATACGCAGCAAAGGGGGTAACGGGATATAACTTTTATGACGCTAAGGGTAACTTACGTTCGGTACTGCCATACAGTAAACTTAAACAAAATGCTTGGATTCTAGCTCAACGTTTATCTGGCTTTGATTTGCCCCGTGGTAGTCGGGTGGCGATCATTGCTGATACTTCTCCAGAATTTATTGAGCTGTTTTTTGCATGTCGTTATGCTGGGTTAGTACCTTTCGCAATGCCTATTCCGGTCAATCTTGGCAGTCATGCAATATATGTGCAGCAATTAAGAGGCATGCTTGAAAGCAGTCAAGCAAGTATTGCATTGGCGAATATCGACTATATTAGCTTTCTGGAAGAAGCTGTCGAAGGGGTAGCCTGTATACAGTGGGTAGGAACGTCAGAAAAATTAAGCAAGCTACCTGCGAGTAATATCGAATTACAATCCAATCATCCTGATGAAACTGCGTACTTGCAATTCACATCGGGCAGTACACGCACTCCTAGAGGCGTAGTTATTACCGAACGAGCCTTAATGTGTAATTTACAAGGCATTGTACGCAGTGGGCTGGAAATAAGACCCGATGATCGTTCTGCGTCATGGTTACCTTTTTACCATGACATGGGGTTGGTTGGGTTGGTTTTAGCGCCAATGGTTACACAAATTTCTGTTGATTATTTAGCAACGCGGGATTTTGCAATTCGGCCTTTACAGTGGTTACGTTTAATCAGTCGCAACCGTTGTACTGTCGCATTCAGTCAACCTTTTGGTCTTAAACTTTGTAGTTTACGGGTTAGAGAATCTGATCTTAAAGAACTGGATCTTAGTTGCTGGCGAGCTGCTGGTATTGGTGCAGAAATGATTCGACCAGAAACTTTAAGAAACTTCGCAGAAAAATTCGCATCGGCAGGTTTTGATGAGAATGCTTTTTTGCCTTGTTATGGTCTTGCGGAATCAACCCTTGCGGTCACCTTTTCAAAAATCGGTAAAGGATGTAAAAGCATGCAAGTGGATAGCAAAACGCTGATTGATAAAAAAATGGCTGCTCGGTTGCAAGCTGATGGGCGTAAACAAAATGAATTTGTAAATTGCGGACGTCCATTGCCTGGACATATCGTCAAGATAATCGATGAGGATGGGCAACAATTATCAGAAATGATGGTTGGTAGTGTTCTGGTGCATGGTAACAGCTTAATGACGGGCTACTATAACAATCCAGAGGAAACGGACAAAGCACTTAAATCGGGTAACTGGTTAGATACGGGAGATATTGGATTTCTATTTGAAGGTGATCTGTTTATCACTGGGCGTCGCACAGATGTCATTATTGTAAATGGTCGCAATATTCGTGCACAAGATATAGAGGAGTTGGCTGAACAGCAGCCAGAGGTCAGATCGCGCGAGGCTTCTGCATTTGGAATTAATAGTGAAGATGGAACCACGACTATAGTGTTAGTCATTGAATGCAGGCTTACTTCTGTGACAGAACGTCAATCATTAACAACTCGATTGCAACAGCTTGTTTACATGGCCTTTGGAGTGAATTGTGTTGTTGAGTTGGTTCCACCGCATACTTTACCTCGGACTTCATCAGGAAAGCTCTCACGTTTTGCGGCAAGACAAGGCTATATTCAAAGAACAAATCGGACGGGGCAATTGTCTTTTGTAGAAGCAGGTGACAGATAGAAAAGCATGTTGAAACTAGTAGCCGTAACAGGTGCTACTGGTTTCATCGGTAATGTACTTGTACAAAAGCTGATTCAGAATGGATGGACAGTTCGAGCACTCACAAGGCTCAGTCGTTCTTCAGATAGTAAATCTCTCCAATGGATCCAGGGTGATTTAGATAATTTAGCTGCCCTACGTCAACTGGTCAATGATGCAGCATATGTTATTCACTGTGCTGCAACAGTCAGAGGAAGTTCTTTCCAAGAATTTGCACATATCAATATTGAAGGCACCAAAAACCTTCTACGTGCTATTGCCGAGCAAAAGAATTATCCGCGCTTTTTGCTGATATCATCGTTAGCTGCAAGGCAACCTGAATTATCCTGGTATGCTCAAAGCAAGTATTTGTCTGAGCAACAGCTTTATCAATATTCTGATCAATTGCAATGGGCAATATTCCGACCCACGGCAGTTTATGGTCCTGGAGATAAGGAGTTAAAACCGCTCTTTCAAGCAATGTATCGTGGATTATTGCCCGTCGTTGGAAAAATCCATAATCGATTTGGGTTAATACATGTGTATGATCTGGTTGCAGCTATTCAAATGTGGCTTGCTTCCGATATGACAATCCATGGCATCTTTGAACTTGATGATGGTACGCCAGGTGGATATAGCTATCAGAGCCTGGCTAATTTAGCACAACGAGTATGGAAACGCCCTGTTCATTGTGTAGCTATACCGAATTTGCTGATGCGGAGTATCGCTTTATCAAATCTGTGGCTTGCGCGCTTACTTCATTATTCACCCATACTTACCCCGGGAAAGGTTAATGAATTACAACATAGCAATTGGATATGTGATAATACGCCTTTAGCCGATGTGCTGCCTGCATGGCAACCGAGTATTCGCTTGCAGGATGTATTATCTGAAGTAATCTAGCTTTTAAATTAACTGCCTTAAATTAACTTATGACTGAAAGTAATTACGATGAGATTATGCAATTACTCTGTGATCGGCTAAGTAGTTTAACTAATTCTGGTACTCAGATTACACCTGAAACTAATTTGATTAGCCAACTCTCGATTGACTCCATTAAACTGCTCAACCTGATTATGGAAATTGAGGATACTTTCGATGTTTCAGTTCCCATCAATGCATTAACAGATGTTCAAACTGTTCGCGAATTAGCTGACTTGGTACACAAAATTAAATCCGCATCGTAATGAATTTACTTGAAAAACTGGATGCATCCGCTGCGGCAAGAAAGGCACTGTTACCTGATGGCGTTGGGGCATTTGGTATTCCGATAGAAGAAGTGTATTCAGCTACTGAAGCGAGAATTGGGGATCGTCGTGTACTTCTGTTAGGGACTAATAATTACTTGGGACTGACTTTTGCACCTGAATGTATCCGTGCAGCGCATGAGGCAATTGACAAGGAAGGTACCGGTACGACCGGTTCGCGGATGGCAAACGGCAGCTATTTTGGTCATCGCGCGTTAGAAAGAGAATTTGCTGACTTTTATCAATGTAGCTACGGCATTGTCTTTACCACTGGCTATCAAGCTAACTTAGGCACCATTTCAGGCTTAGTGGGTCCTGGTGATACTGTATTGATTGATGGTGATTCCCATGCAAGTATTTATGATGGCTGTATTCTTAGTGGCGCAGATATCATTCGCTTTAAACACAATGATATGGCTGACATGGAGAAACGATTGCGTCGATTGGGAAGCCGTGTTGAAACTACATTGATTATTGCTGAAGGAATCTACAGTATGCTTGGCGATCAAGCGCCTTTAGCTGAAATCGTCAAATTAAAGAATGCTTACAATTGTATCTTACTGCTTGATGAGGCACATTCACTGGGTGTATTAGGGGAAACCGGCCAAGGTTTAGTAGAAAAAACAGGTTTATTGAAAGAAGTTGATTTCATTACTGGTACTTTTAGTAAAAGTTTATGTAGTATTGGCGGGTTTTGTGTGAGTAATCATCCGCAGCTTGAACAATTACGTTACGTCAGCCACCCCTATATTTTTACAGCATCACCATCTCCGGCAACGATTGCTTCAACCCGTGCAGCCTTGGAATTGCTACGTAAAGGGAACCATTTACGTAAGCAATTGTGGAACAATTGTACGCAACTCTATTCATGTTTTAAAGAAACGGGTTACACGCTCGGCCCGGATCCCGGTCCGGTAATTGCCGTTATTCTTGATACACCCCAACAGGCACTCCTGCTTTGGCAAAAGCTACTTGAACATAATATTTATGTGAATTTGATATTACCTCCGGCTGCTCCAGAAGGGAAATCGCTGGTGCGATGCAGCGTAAATGCTGCTCATACTGCAGAGCAGATGACCTATGTGGGAAATACTTTCTCCAAACTGTACAGCGTGGTATGTTCAAATCGCTGAGTTCCTGGTGAGTAGAATAAGAGAGTTTTCGTATTACTTTTTCTCTATCTGAGGCGCAGCCATGAGAACAATGCGAATACTGAGGGTAGTATTAGTTTCGTTCTTCTTCCAAGAAAATGTTTTTGGAACAGCTATTGTATACAACGGATTTGAATGCCGAAGTGCGATCAGTGCCAATGACATTACTCCAACAGATATACCAGTCCAAAGCAGATTTGAGGTCATAGAAGATGTTGGCGATGGGGTATTTCGTTTAAGTCTGACTGGCGGTATCCCTCGTTTTATTAATAACAACCCTAACGTATGTATCGATAGCGCTACGGCTATCGGCTATTCTGGAATTCCAGATGTAGATGGTCTGCCTAAGCGACGGGAGTCGATTGATGCAACAGCTTATTTTAACGGGCGAGAGTTAGTGATCGTGGTCAGTTCAATGTTTACTGATTTGAGCGCTAGAAGGGAACCACTTTCATCATTTAATACGAGTCTAATACTTCCTATTACAAATACCTTAATTTTTCAGTTTAATCCCCAGGCATTCTTATTTAGCCTGAAAAAGATAATCCACAACCGGGGATTCACTCATACGAGTGGTGCAACAAACTCAATAATTCCGTTCCGAGAAACGGTATTGCCATCCTTTAACGAAATTCCACAAGATACTCCAAGGATATTAACGCCAGCGTCCAGCATTGAATATACCTTGGAATAGCCAGCCTTTGATTTTCTGAAAAATAGCTATTTTCTACGGATTTTCGCATATTGTTTTAATTTAGCGTTTGATCAATATGTGCTTAATTTGTCAGGTTATTTATTTATGAGAGAGATGATATTTTTGAAAATTTAGGATATGAAAATAGCATCTTTGCGTTTGATGTTATGGGAAATGGCCGGGCGATAACGCTAAGATCTTATGGTCTCTTGATGAAGGTGCAGCTAGCAAGAATGAGGATTTATTCAGGAGTTTATGAAAATAATGCTTTCTCTCAGAAGAATACTTTAGCCATTGGTTTTATTCGGAAAGCTATCGTGAACATATCGCTAATAAATGGAAATTTGCTCAACATTTATGATAATCGTATGATACTGAATGATTTTCGTTCCAGCAAAAGACTATCTAAGCTTTCCAAACGCTTACTCGGGAGAGATATTACCCCGCACTATAAGAGTTCTGAGTCATTATTCTGGCTATTTTTGCTGGCTACTATTGGTTTGTGGGGGTTGAAATGCGCTATAAAAGCGCGATCAATATAATTTTTCCATAACCAGACCCATTTTCCAGAAGCAAATAAAGGACCCCATGCAGCGACAGCATGACGATTGCCTGTGGTTAATAAGCTTAAAAAGCGTTTCTGGGGTTTGAAAGCCAGCAGAGGGCGCTTTTCAAGCGCAGCAATAATATTGTTTGTCAATACAGAACCTTGGCGGACTGCATAAACGCCTGCTTTAGGCAATGGCCACGGGGTGAAAGCAGCGCAGTCGCCGACAGCAAATATATCCGGATGTGAGATGCTGCGAAGATATTGATCAACTCGAATAAAACCCTTATCACACTCTAATCCACTTGCTTCTGGCCAGTTTTGTGCACCAGCATGAATAGTCCAAACAGAAAAATCATAATTCAGAGTAGTTCCACCCTCTAGCGTCAGTTGATGCCGGTCGATAGAAATGACGCGTTTTCCGCTGATAACAGTAATACCCAGTGTGTCTAAGTAATGTTTGAAAAACGCTTGTACGCGCTTATTATAAGAGTTTAAGATATTTTGACTTGCGCCAATGAGCGTAAAGTCTGCCTGGATAGAAGTTGTATTGCAAAGTTTATAATGCATAGCCAATAATATCTCGATACCGGCAGCTCCGCTTCCAATAACTACGACTCGCTTTGAGCAATTTGATACAGAAGCTGTCTTAAGCCATTGCTGCCAATCCTGCAGAAATTGATTGATTGGTTTAATGGAACAGCCATATGCAATGGCGCCTTTAATATCATACAGCGCAGGCTGAGAACCGATATCAATAGACAGCAAATCGTAATACTGATGCGAATATCCATGACAATAGATTTTTTTTGCTACCGGATCGATGCGCTGAACTTCACTGCGAATAAACCGGACATTGGCCCAGCGACAAAGTTTCTGTAAATCAATGTGACAGTCTTCAAAAGTGTAATGACCGGCGATTAAGCCGGGCAGCATTCCAGAGTAAGGGGTTAGAGCTTCATTACTGATGAGTGTCACTCTGACGCCTGGAAGAGGGCGTCTTTTCAGTTTCTTGATAGCCGTAATATGACTATGACCACCACCGATTAAACAGATCTCTTTTTTATGAGGAGTTAGACCTATCATTTATTCATTCAGATTGCGTTATGATCAGAAAAGTGTGATAGTTCATGTCGCAGCATTATAAAGTTAGTTCTGTCACTATAAATAAAATTGTACATCTATGGCTTCCAGGACTCACTTAAGTAAGATATTGAAAGTATTTTAGTTTGTCATTAAAGTGTGAGTTTCTCATGATTAATGATTTTTAAATTTATTTACTTTATGGAGGGGAATAATGAAATCTTGCAAGATCAGTACCTTAGTGTCTTATGCGATTCTTTTGTTATCTGTAGCACTGTTATTTGGTTGCAAGCCGATCTTCGAAAAAAAACCACTTCCCGGTAAGGAAAGCGAAAGCAAAGAAGCTGCACCTGCAGCACCAGCACCAGCACCAGCACCAACGGCGCCAGCACCAACTGCACCACCAGCACCAGCACCTAGCACGTCTACACCTGCTGAACCTGTTACTAAAATTGAAGAGCTACAAAGTCTAGAGTCCACGGCAGGAACGCCTGATATGGCAAGTGCTCAGGAAGTTCAGCCAAGTCCTTCATCCACTAAAGCTCCAGCACAAGCAGCTGATGATGGGGGCGATGTTGTGAAAGCAACTCCCGCGATTATGCGCAAAGTACAACAAGCTCTTGTGGATGCAGGATTCAATCCCGGTCCAGTAGATGGTGTTAGCGGTGCTAAAACAGTCGCTGCTATCGAAAGTTTCCAAAAACAAAATAATATTCCGACAGGTAAATTAGACAAGAGAACGCTGCGTGCGCTAGGTGTTGATTTTTAATGAATAAAAAGTAATTTTCTGATTTATCAGATACACCAAGAGCTTACAATTCTTGGTGTATTTGTCAGTACATAAAATCATCAAATTCCTTATTCTTGAATAAAATAATGCGTCTGTCTGATTAACTAAATTGGCTATCTGTATTTTTGGATGATTTAAAAATATTTGCTATAGAGGAAGTCATGCTCTATAGTTAAGTACTTAAATAAAAGCAGTTTCAAGCTTTTTCAGATAATTGCAGGAATTTATGGAAGTTGGCAATTCTACTATTTATAGTAACTTCCGTTTTTTAATGCTTAATCTTCTTCATAAGTTCTTATTTATTCAATATTCAGATGAGCTTGGTTAATTTTTTCAGTGAGCTCTGTTTTTATTCTTAATAGTGTTGATCATTAACTTGCTTTGAAGCACTTTGGAGGTTTACCCATGGGAGTTCCTTTACGTCAACAGATTGCAGTTGGCAGTTATTTAATCAAACAAAAGCTAAAAGGGGTCAAAAAATATCCTTTAGTGCTAATGTTAGAGCCCTTGTTTCGCTGTAATCTGGCGTGTGCGGGGTGTGGAAAAATTGCGCACCCAGAAGAAATTCTCGATCAACGTCTTTCTTATGAAGAGTGCATGCAGGCCGTAGATGAATGCGGTGCGCCAATGGTTTCAATTCCAGGTGGTGAGCCGTTGATCCATAAAGATATGCCGCGAATTGTCGCGGGTATCGTCAAACGCAAAAAATATGTCTATTTATGCACCAATGCATTATTGTTAAAGAAAAAAATTGACGACTATACTCCATCGCCTTATTTAACCTTCTCAATTCATCTGGACGGCATGAAGGAACGTCACGACGCCTCAGTTTGTCAGGAAGGTGTTTTTGACCGAGCGATTGAAGCGATAAAACTGGCGCTGGATAAAGGTTTCAGGGTTACAGTGAACTGCACATTGTTTCAGGGTGAAACACCGCAGGATGTGGCTGAATTTCTGGATTATGTGATGGAATTAGGTGTTGAAGCGGCGACAATCGCTCCAGGGTTTAGTTATGAGAAAGCACCTCAGCAAGATGTTTTTATAAAAAGTCAGGATACCAAGATATTATTTCGCGGCATTTTTGAGCTAGGCAGGAAATTGAAGCGGAAATGGAGACTGAATCACTCAGCGCTGTATTTAGATTATCTGGCAGGAAATCAAGATTATAAATGTACGCCATGGGGTAACCCGACACGCAATGTATTTGGCTGGCAAAAGCCTTGTTATTTATTATCCGATGAAGGATACGCAAAAACCTTCAAAGAACTTCTTGAAGATACACCTTGGGAAAAATACGGTACCGCAAATAATCCCAAATGCGCTCAATGCATGGCCCACTGTGGTTATGAAGCAACCGCAGTGGAAGATTCGCTGAGACATCCATGGAAAGCGCTGATTACCTCTCTGAGGGGACCTAGAACTACAGGCCCCATGGTAGCCGAGCCGACTCCAAAATGGGCCACGGAAGAAAACAAAACACCCAAGAAACTCACTGACATACCCGTGACATTGATTAACAAGTAAACAGATAGAGAAAGCGTCGATATTTTTTTAGAATCAACTGTAAACAAGCGCGACAGTGGAATACCTGCCTTTTTTCGGTGCTATATGCTGGTGGTCACTAATTCTGCTTCCATGGCGCCCTTGGAGTACTCGCGAAAAAATAGAAGCTAGTGCCCCTGAAAGCTCCCGTGCTGCGCTGAGTGACATTACAGTATTGATTCCGGCACGTAATGAAGGCCTTTATATTCAACCCACTCTCAGCGGGGTAAGGGCGCAAGGTCAGATCGCGTGTGTCATCGTCATAGATGATCAGTCTGTTGATGATACGGCTGAACAAGCTAGAAAGTGCGGTGCGAAGATCATAACCGGAACTTCGCCACCTGCTGGATGGAGTGGGAAGTTATGGGCGCTTGAACAGGGACTGAAGGAAGTTAGAACACCCTATACGTTATTGCTGGATGCTGATATTGAGTTAGCACCTGGGATTGTGGCTGAATTGCGGCAGAAAGCGCGTATTGAAAATCTGGCGCTAGTATCGTTGATGGCTGAGCCGCCGATGAAGAATTTTATTGAATGCTTACTGATGCCTGCTTTTATATTTTTCTTTAAATTGCTTTATCCTTTTGGCTTGGCAAATAAGCCAGCGTCACGTATTGCCGCCGCAGCCGGTGGCTGTATTTTGGTAGAAACTCGAGCATTGCGCTCAGTAGGTGCTTTTGTCAATCTGCATGATGCCCTGATTGATGATTGCACTTTAGCAGTGCGTATCAAGCGTGCAGATTTACGTACCTGGATTGGACTCAGCCATGCAGCCCGTAGTCATCGTGGTTACCAAACGTTAAAGCCCATCTGGGAAATGGTGGCGCGCACGGCTTATACGCAATTAAGATACTCACCCATTTTGCTTGCCATCTGTACATTGATCATGGTATCCATGTTCTGGGCAGCGCCATTTGGATTTTTGTTGCTACCTGCTCAAGAAATTTATATAGTAAGTAGTCTGGCATGGATAGCGATGTTTTTTGCTTATATGCCCACTCTAATTTATTATCAACGTTCTCCACTTTGGGGGCTGGCATTGCCTATCATTGGTACTTTGTACCTTGCTATGACTTGGACATCAGCGTTACGATATTGGCGTGGAGAACGTGCTTGGTGGAAAGACCGTCGATATGAAAGCAAAACTAACAATTAAATTGCTAAGGTGGTGCCTGATACTGGTGATGCTGTTACCCATCAGTATGGCATTGCGTGCGTCCGACTCAGCATCCGATAGTCCAGAACAGGTGATACAGAAGTTACAATCATCCTTACTTCAAGTTATGCGTGAAGGTGAACAGCTAGGTTATGAAGGGCGATACAAATTTCTGGAACCTGTGGTTGAGCAATCTCACGATATTGAATTAATTATTAAAACAATACTCGGTGCAACATATTGGTCACAATTAGATAAAGAACAAAAAAATCTGGTTATCGATACATTCCGCCAGCTTAGCATTGCTACCTATGCAGGCCGATTCAATCGATATGAGGGAGAGCAATTCGAAGTTATTGAGCAACGAGCTTTGCCGCATGAACAAACACTGGTGCGAAGCCAATTAACTAAATCGGATGGCGGTACCGTAAATTTTGATTATGTGCTACATCAAACAGAAGGCCGTTGGCGTATTGTCAATATTTTATTTGATGGCGTGAGTGATCTTGCGATAAAGCGTGGAGAGTATCGCGCAATTATGCAGCGGGATGGTTTCCAAGCCCTGATTGAGTCGCTTAAGGAAAAGATTGCTCTGACTCGGCAGAATTAATAAGATAATTGCCTTTCCTCCCAAAGGGATTTCATAAGCGTGGAAAAATTGCACAGTAGTAGCTATCGTTTTTTTGCGCGCTGGGCCGATTTCTGCTACCAAAACGCTATCTGGGTTATTCTAACCCTATCAGTACTTACTGCGCTGAGTACGATTTATACGGTTAATAATCTCGGAGTGCATACGGATACGACGGATATGCTCTCTGAAGATGTCCCCTTTCGCGCAAATCATATCCGTTATAAAAAATCATTTTCCCAATATGAAGACACGTTATTGCTGGTACTGGATGCGCCTACTCCTGAACAAACGCATTCAGCGGCTAAACGTCTTGCCACTTATCTGGCAGAAAATAACGCTCAGTTTCCGAACACTTATTATTTGAGTGGAGAGCCTTTCTTTGAGCAAAATGGCCTGCTTTTCAAGAGCATATCTGAATTAGGCCATATTACCGATCATTTGGCAGCGGCACAGCCACTGGTTGTCCGTATCGCGGAAAATCCCACACTCTATACTTTTTCTTCCATTCTTGCGGAAGCTATTGATGAATTACGGACTGGCCGTACGTTAGAACTGGAACCCGTGTTGAATGGCGTCAGTGCAACAATGGATGCCCGGCTTGCCGGCAAACCCCGTGCGCTATCATGGCAGGCATTATTGAGCGGTGAAGCACAAAAAGAAACTTATCAAGAATTCCTGGTAGTAAAGCCCAAGCTTGATTATTCCCAGATATTTGCGGCTGAAGAACCGATCAAATTAATCCGCACGGCTGCACAGGATATGGGTTTGACTGCGGATGCTGCTGAGAAATTGCGTATTACTGGCGATGTGGCGTTAGCCTACGATGAACTGATCAGTGCGATGTACGGGGCTCAAGAGTCTGGATTATTGGCATTAGTAGCCGTAGCTGGCGTGTTATTCGTCGCACTGCGTTCTGCTGGAGCAGTGCTAATCGTGATACTGAGTCTGATGGTCGGATTATTATTGACAGCAGCATTTGCTACCGTTGCTGTAGGGTATTTAAATTTGATTTCGATCGCTTTTGCTGTGTTATATATCGGCCTTGGAGTTGATTATGCCATCCATTTTTTATTGCGACATGAAGAACTGAGGAAGCCTGATCAATCGGTTGCAGAGGCGTTATATAAAGCGGGCGGTGATATGGGACAATCACTGCTGATTTGTGCGATCACTACCGCCATTGGCTTCTATGCTTTTATGCCAACAACTTATCGCGGTGTTGCGGAGTTAGGCTTGATTTCAGGTACCGGCATGATAATCAGCTTTTTGATTACCATGATACTGATTCCCGCCTTGCAAAGGTTTTTCCCAACCAAGCCTAGAAAATCTTCAGTTTCGATTAAGACAATCAATCGCATTCTGGATCTGCCCAGGCATTGGCGTAAACTGATATGTGGTATAACAATCACTGCGATTGTGATTTGTGCCATAGCGCTACCGCAAATTAGGTTTGACTATAATTTGCTGAATTTGAATAATCCACGTGCAGAGTCAGTCCAGACTTTTCAGGAGCTATTAAAGAGCACGGAAGATTCGCCTTGGCATATCGATATATTGGCTGATAATTTGCAGGAAGCAGAACAGATTGTACGACGTCTTGAAGCATTGCCGGAAGTCGATAAAGTAATCAGTATTCTTGATCTAGTACCTCAAGAACAGGAAGCAAAAAGTCTTCTGATAGAGGAAATGGCAATGACGCTAGGTCCCATTTTCTTTTCCCCGGCAGCATCTCAGTCTGAGGATCGTCATACTGTTGCAGAGCAACGAATGGCATTGGAAAAATTATACAAGGCATTAAATCAGTTTATTGCCGAACAGCCAGCACATGCTGCGATAGCTTCTGCCCACAAGCTGCATTCTTCACTTTCAGATCTGCTGGCACGTTTAGAGAAGAGTACGAAAGATAATGATCAACAGGAAGAGCAATTATTACATGCGCTAGGTAGCGATTTACTCAGTTTGCTGCCCGATTCTATCAAGCGTCTGCAACAGACACTGGAAGCAAAACCATTTACACAGCAAGACTTGCCAGTCACCGTAAGCTCGCACTGGCATAGTCCAGATGACACTTACCGCATTGCGGTTTATCCCTCGGAAAATATTAATGACAACGATGCATTGCGCAGATTTGTGCATGCAGTTCAGAAAATAGCACCTACTGCTACCGGCGCGCCGGTGATTAGCCTGGAGGCGGGTGAAGCCGTGGTGGATGCGTTTATCCATGCTTTTTCCTTGGCACTGCTGGGTGTGATATTCACCCTATGGATGATGCTAAGAAGTATTACTGCCGCCCTGCTGGTATTAATACCTCTTCTGCTGGCGACTTTATTTACAGGTGCTTGTACGGTCCTGCTAGCGCTGCCATTCAATTTTGCCAATATCATCGCTTTGCCCTTATTGCTGGGCATTGGGATCGACAGCAGCTTGCACATGGTGCACAGAAGCCGCCATACCGGCATCGTGTATGAGAATTTATTGCATACCAGTACAGCGCGTGCCATTTTTTATAGCGCATTAACGACGTTGGCGGGTTTTGGCAGCCTGGTATTTTCCTCTCATCAAGGTACTGCCAGCATGGGATTGCTGCTGACAATCGGTTTATTTCTGACGCTGATTTGTGTGCTGATTATTCTGCCGGTTTTGTTGCAATCGACGGGTAAAAAGAAACAAAGCATTATTTAACCCAAGAACTGTATATTTTGTTTAGTTGCAATTTCTTTAGGAATCTTAGACAGAAGCCGGAAGCGGAATAAGGTTGTACAAAGTCATCAACTAAATTGTATTTGAGCAGGGAAAAAGGGGTGCCATCGATGACACAGCAGCTTCTGACGCCGCATCAGAGTCAGTACTACGCCTGGCTGTTACTCGGCGTGCTGCGGGCGGCACCGTGGAGTCGCTGGCATCTACTCTGGTTGACTCCCAGGTTGACCTCAATCCTCATCAAGTAGAAGCGGCATTGTTTGCCTGCCGTAATCCCCTTTCACGCGGCGTGATCCTTGCCGACGAAGTTGGTTTGGGTAAAACCATCGAAGCGGGATTGGTCATCTCGCAACGCTGGGCCGAGCGCCGCCGCCGTATTTTAATCATCGTCCCGGCAAACTTGTGCAAGCAATGGCATCAGGAACTACTGGATAAGTTCAGCTTGCAAAGTCTGATCCTGGAAACAAAAAGCTATAACGCAATCCGCAAACAAACAGACCGGAACCCGTTTGAGTATGGTTCCGGCCCGGTCATCTGCCTATCAGTTTGCGAAAGCCAAGGCCGATGATATCAAGAATATCGAATGGAATCTGGTTGTGCTCGACGAAGCCCACCGGATGCGCAACGTCTACAAAACCCGCAATGTCATCGCCAAGACGATCAAAGAGGCACTGGCGCATGTTCACTCCAAGATACTGCTGACCGCAACACCGCTGCAAAACTCCCTGCTGGAGCTCTACGGCCTCATCAGCATGATCGATGATCGTGTATTCGGGGACATCGACAGCTTCCGCACGCAATTCACCGCTTCGGGTAAAAATCAAAACTTCGCCAATTTGCGCGATCGCCTGGCTCCGGTTTGCAAACGCACCTTGCGCAAGGAAGTGCAACCCTACGTCTCATACATCACCCGTAAGGCCATCGTCGAGGAATTCACGCCATCCTCTGAAGAGCAGGAGTTATCCAGGCTCGTTGCGGACTACCTGCGGCGTCCAAACCTTAAGGCGCTACCCGATGGACAGCGGCAACTGATCTCCCTGGTGCTGTGGAAACTGCTGGCATCGTCCACATACGCGATAGCCGGTGCGCTGAATACCATGGCAAACCGTCTTCAAGAAGTATTGAATGATGCAGTCAATCTCCCCGATCTGGCCGAGGAACTGGATGAGGATTATGGATCGCTGGACGAAACTGCCGACGAATGGAACGATCAAGCGAATGATGCATCGCCTTCCGTACGTAACGAACGCGAAGCTATTGCACAGGAAATTTCGGATTTGCAGCATTTTAAAACATTGCGGCTGGTATTCGCGACAACGCCAAGGGCAAAGCGTTGCTCACTGCGCTAGCCCCAATATTGCACGAAGGTAAGTGGCAATTCCCAAATAATTCTTTATAATTCAGTTACCTACGTCGAATAAAGAAAAGGAATTGCCAGTGACAAAGTGTACCCATAAATCATTTAATTTTCCAGGTGTAAAAAAGCGTACTGTTGAAGTAAATTTCCAG
>NZ_FONE01000106.1 GCF_900112825.1 Nitrosomonas sp. Nm166
ACAATAAATTCTGAATAGAAACTCGATTTATCCCCCTTGAAAAATGAATCTCTGGCAAATTCGCTCTTATTTTTGATGCTCGTGCAATATCCAGGTTAGATCGTGCTTTTGCAGAACTGGATCGCATCAAGGCGGCTAAGAAAGCCTTCATCTTTACCGAATCGAAGCGGACGCAGGAATATCTGCTCTCCCTTGTGCAGGATACTCCCTACGGCGAAGGGATCGTCCTGTTCAACGGCACCAACATCGATGCACGCGCACAGGCCATCTGCAAGGAATGGCTGAAGCAGCGCGAAGGCACCGACCGCATTACCGGTTCCAAGACTGCCGACACCCGTGCGGCCCTGGTCGAGTACTTCAAGGAGCGCGGTACGGTGATGATCGCCACGGAAGCCGGGGCCGAAGGCATCAACCTCCAGTTCTGCTCGCTGGTCATCAACTATGACCTGCCTTGGAATCCGCAACGTATCGAACAGCGCATAGGGCGCTGTCATCGCTATGGGCAGAAGTTCGATGTGGTCGTGGTGAATTTCGTTGACCGCAGCAATGAGGCCGATGCGCGAGTCTACGAATTGCTGGCGCAGAAATTCCAGCTTTTTGAGGGTGTATTCGGTGCCAGCGACGAAGTGCTGGGTGCTATCGGTTCCGGCGTCGACTTCGAACACCGCATCGCCGAGATTTATCGGAACTGCCGGGAACATGAGGAGATCAAGGCCAGTTTCGAACAGTTGCAACTCGATCTTCCTGGTGAAATCAACGAAGCAATGGTCAAGACCCGTCAAATCCTGCTCGAAAACTTCGATGTGGAAGTGCAGGATAAACTTCGCGTGCGCGCAGAGGATAGCCGCGCCGCACGCAGCAAATATGAGCGCATGTTGATGGATTTGACCCGGATAGAACTTGGTGACTGTGCAGCGTTTGACGATGATGGATTTGTTCTTCGCCGCCTGCCGATGGGTATCGAGCAAAGCAAACACGGTGATTCAGCCGGAGCCGACAAGCTCGGAATTCCCTTGGGGCGATATGAGCTGCCGAGGCGTAGCGGAGAAGCTCATTTGTACCGGCTTGGGCACCCGCTGGCCGAATTGGTCAGCAACCAAGCGAAGAGCTGGCACGTTCCTTATTCGGGAAACTCCTTGGTGACCGGGGATACATCTCTCAAACGCTCCTTGAGCAATTGTGGGAACAGGGCGTGCAGCTCGTCACCAGGGTGCGCAGGAACATGAAAAACAGGTTGTTGCCGCTATTTGACAAACTCTTGTTGCGTAAACGCTCGATCATTGAGGCTGTCAACGATCAACTGAAAAACATCTCGCAAATCGGACATTCCCGTCATCGCAGCCCGTTTAACTTCTTTGTTGATCTGATAGCCGGGCTGGCAGCTTGCATATTCCGCGAGAAGAAACCCTCCCTTGATATCAGATCCTCACAAGCTCTTCCAGTCGTACTGATGTGATCCTTATGTCGAACTCACGTTACTTAGTCAGCCCTGAACAATTCTATTTTCAGGCGTAGGCGAGTGTAATTCCAATTCTATTTAGGAACAGCATAATAATCCAATCCCATCCGGTAATGCTGCGCATAGTTTCCTGGTTTGATTCAAGGCTTTTTAGCGCGCTCTCCAGATGTATCTCAAGCGCATCCAAACTATCGAAGGCACGGTTATGAAAGAATTTTTCCCGTAATTCATCCCACAC
>NZ_FONE01000039.1 GCF_900112825.1 Nitrosomonas sp. Nm166
TTTTTGCGAAAAGCTTACAAAAAGTACTTCATTGCTCACAAAAAAATCTGAACTGAATACGCTTCAGGTAAAGTTATGTTTTTGCAAAGGTCTCATTGGATGTAATAGTACCATTCGCCGGAGTGCTAGTAAAAAAACCACTTCCTGAAAAACAGGAAGTGGTTTTTGTTTTACTTCTGTGATTCTCTCTGAATAGAGAGAATTCTTATCGTCAGATTAGGCGAGCAGGAAATTATCTTCGGTCAATCCCAAGTCGGTACCAACGAGTTCGATCACGAAATCTTCATTCTCATCGAAGGTTCCCGCATTAGTACCATCTTCATAAATGACGTATGTACTACCGTCAAATTCGAAGGCGTACACTTCATCAGCAGCCCCGGTGAAAGCACCGATGGCGGCATCAAATGCATCATCTAATGTAGTGACTTCATCAACTGCAGCTTGAATATCTGCCAACTCATCCTCGTCGACGAGTGCAGGAGTAGCAGCAGCATCAGTAGTGTTACTAAAGTCAATAACATCTGCACCACCTTCGAAGCCTGTAACAACCATGCGGCTAGCCACAGAATCAACAAAAGTACCATCGTCTGGATTAGATACGATCAATGTATCAACTGCACCCGCACCCAATGTAATAGCATGAGCATCTTCATCAGCCGCATCCACAAAGATATTAGAACCACCCGTTCCGATCACTAATTCAATACCAGTTGTCTGAGCAGCAAGATCGATAAACAATTCCCCTGTGAATTCAGAAGCATCCACGCTATCTTGGATATTCTCTGTAGTAATATCGAGCGTTTGATCACCTGTGATGGTCAGGATGCGTAAGGCATCATTTTCCATCGCAGTAATGGTGTTCTCATCTGCACCCGAGCTATTGATGGTAATATTTTCTACACCATCTATTGTCAGTGTGCCAGCGGTCACGCCAGCATCTTCGCCACCGATATCGACAGCAAGCGACTGAGTGCCAACTTTACCAGCATTAACATGAGACAGCTCAACATCGGTAACATTTGTCAGAATGTTTGTAACCACATCGGCACCAATGTTATCGATTACATTACCACCGGCAATATCAGCATTTAAATTAACCCGCTGAACCCAATCATAGCCGTCTAAATCATAACCTACATTCGCATCGATCTGCAAAATCTCAAAGTTGGTGATAGCAGCATTGACATCCACATCGTCATCGATTTGAGCATCAACTGCCAGAACGTCTTCTTCACCCTCTCCACCATCCAAAGCACCTGTTGCGTCTTCGTCCACTGTTGATAGTACTGCACCTGTAGTCAGGGTATCGTTACCACTACCAAGCGTTACGGATAACTCATCACCCGCTGCAGCTAAACTAGCACCAACTTCAATTGCTACATCACCCGTTGCAGCAGACCCATCAATGGTCGTAACGGTATTAGCCAGAGCAGTAGTAATGGTCAGGTCCTGAGCACCGGAAATGTTGATAGTCTCTACGGCATCGCCGACCAGAGCGACAAGTTCGTTCTCAGAAGAACCGCCAGAATTGACGTTAAAAGCTTCAACATCATCAATCGTCACAGTTCCCGCATCAGCAGCAGTCAGTGCAACGGTAACTTCATCCGCATCACCTTCAACAGCATCTTCGGCAAAGTTCACAGTAAAGTTATTCGCACCATCACCTTGGTTGACACCAACTGCAGCCAGAGCAGCTACGTTATTAACGGTCGTATTTTCAGTTGAACGATCGCTCCAAATATGGGTTACGCCATCCCAACCGGAGGCCTCGACAGTGCTACCACCAGCATTAACATCGCGAATCCTGACATTTTCAATCGCGGTCAAATCAACAAGCGCGGTGTTTGCGGCAGTCAAAGTCAGATTCAGGGTATCATTGCCACCACTGCCGTTCAGACTGTCACCGGTGTTATAAGTTGTATCAGACGCGATGAATAAGTCGTTAGCATTGGTACCGGTCAGAGCGTCTACATCATCTGTCAGTGTAAATGTATTTGGAGTTCCAGGTGTCTGATTTGCTATTTCTTCTGCTTCTGCACGTGTAAGCTCATGGTCTGAAGGAACTGAGGCAAGTACATTCTGCAGGGTAGAAAAATCAGTGCTAGAGTTTGTTTCAGAAAAAACCTCAGCAACTAATACTTTATTATCCAGCAAAGTAGCTGTTTCTTCAAATTCTGGCGCAGGCGTTCCTTTCAGGTAAGTTACTGCATCAAAAACGATTTTTCCTAGACTCTCGCCTGCTTCAAGCTTTTGTGTGAAGTAAGCTTCAGCCTGGGAGCCTGCGCTTGCTGGATCATCATCCGCTTCCAGACCAAAATGATCCATCAAAATACCAACCTGAGCATCCGTGGTAACTCTACCTAGCAAAATCTCATTCTGAAATACCGGGGTATCATCCAAGAACTCAGCTAGCTGTTGGGTGTCGGAACCGAGATTCTCATACAGATTCGCCAACTCCGTCATATAGACTCTGCCGGGTGCTGCATTGAACAAACCTACAACCACTTCCAAAATTTCTGTTCGTTGATCTGGTGTTATCGCCATGGGAGTTTCCTTAATATAAAATTAAAAAATGATTACGAAAGAAAATTACCTTTAAGTTTTTCACTTTGTCTCTATGTAACCTCTGCATAACCAGCCTCTGCGTAACCAGCATGCCTAGCAGAAAATACCACAAAAGCCAAGTTAGCTCATTCTGCCCAAAACCTATACGCTTGGCAAGTACACAGGTGAGGTTTCCATTTCTTATGTTGCATATTTGCAACATTGATTGTGCTGCTCGCAGTACCTCACTATAGCTTTATCCAAAGATTATTTAACGCCAAGCAACACCGTTTTCCATGGTCATTTCCCTTTAATATCTGCGATAATATTCGTTTAACTTTTCATAGCTAATTTCTCTTGCATCTGTTTAATACGACCACACCTTTTTTTGATATCTTTCTCAGCCTGAAGCGTCATTACCCGCTCATCCTGCAATTGGTCAAGCGTGAAGTGATCAGCCGGTATAGAGGTTCATTGCTGGGATTATTGTGGTCATTTCTCAATCCGATTCTGATGCTGGCGGTTTATACGTTTGTTTTCAGTGTGATATTTAAGGTACGCTTAGATCAGGAAGCTGGCGTCTACTATGATGATCAGTTTGCTTTCGCTTTATTATTATTTGCCGGGTTGATCATATTTAATCTGTTCTCCGAGTGCCTGTCGCGAGCTCCAGGACTCATACTCGCCAATGTCAATTATGTTAAGAAGATCATATTTCCGTTGGAAATCTTACCGTGGGTGACCTTGGGCGCTACGCTTTTTCATGCAGGGATCAGTTTTCTGGTTTTACTGGCTTTTTTATTAATGATTGATCACCCGATTTATTGGACACTGGTATATTTGCCAATTATCATCTTTCCACTGTTGTTACTGATTATGGGCCTATCGTGGTTATTGGCTTCAATCGGTGTTTTTGTCCGGGATATTGGTCAATTCATTGGCTTGCTTCTGACTGTCCTGCTGTTCATGAGCCCTATTTTTTATCCTGCATCGGCATTGCCAGAATCCGTGCGTGATTATCTGTTTCTCAACCCCTTAACCTTTATCATTGAACAAGCACGGGCAGTGATTTTATATGGCCAGTTACCTGATTGGGCCGGCCTGGCAGTCTACTATATGGTTGCCTTGCTGGTTGCCTGGGGTGGTTTGATATGGTTCGAGAAAACCCGCAAAGGCTTTGCAGATGTCCTTTAATTTTGGAAATTCGGAAGCTGCGATCAGAACCCTGAAGCTATCCAAATGCTATCAGTTATATCGCCATCCCAGAGATCGGTTAAAACAATTCCTGTGGCCGCACCGATGGTGGGGCCCGCGTCAGTATTATCGTGAATTATGGGCATTGCGCGACATTGACTTAACCGTCAATCACGGAGAAGTGGTTGGCATCGTTGGTCAAAACGGCTCGGGTAAGTCGACCTTATTGCAATTGGTTTGCGGCACTTTGACACCGACACACGGCGAAGTACAAATCAACGGCCGTGTGGCGGCTTTGCTGGAGCTGGGAGCCGGATTTAATCCGGAATTTACCGGGCGCGAAAATGTCTTCATGAGTGCGGCAATCTTGGGGTTGAGTCAATCAGAAATTGCCGAACGGGTTGAAGATATTATCGACTTCTCGGGGGTGCGTGATTTTATCGATCAGCCCGTCAAAACCTATTCCAGTGGCATGTATGTGCGTCTGGCATTCTCTGTCGCCATCAATGTCGATCCAGATATTCTGGTTATTGATGAAGCATTATCGGTAGGCGATGGCGCTTTTGCCCTTAAATCGTTTAGCCGCATTATGCAAATGCGCGACGCTGGAAAAACAATTTTGTTTTGTTCACATTCCCTGTTTCAGGTTGAGTCTTTATGTACACGCGCGATCTGGATTAATCAGGGTCAGATCGTTCTGAATGGAGAATCCGCTCAGGTGGTAACGGCTTACCAGGCGTTCCTGGACAAAAGCGCAGCGAATTCAGCTCCTGGCACGCCGATTACTCCTCACAGCGATGCACCCGCAGTGGATAAAAAATACGTATTGGGCAACGCGCATCTGGATAAAGTAAGGCTGCAAGCAGAAGGTACTAACACATCACATGCCATGATCGTCAGCGGTGAGTCTAGCATCATGATATGGATCAGTTTTGTTTCCGACCCTGCGCTGCCTTGCCCTACGGTAGCCATGACGCTGCAAACCAAGGAAGGACGTATCATCACGAGTGCTGCCACCTGGGAGGACGAATTTGCCATACAGCGGACTTCTGCAGGATCCGGACAAGTTTATCTTAAGCTGGATCATTTGCCCTTGCTAAAGGGCGAGTATCTGATTAGCGCCTATCTGCTGTGTGAGCGCGGTTTGCATATTTATGACTCAGCAGAGGGAGTAGCCACTTTAGAAGTAAAACAAGCAGGCCGGTTACAAGGGTATTTTTCAATCCCCCATCAGTGGGAAAACCATACAATTACCACACACAATGACCAACACTAATCAAGAGGTGACACTATCGAGTACACAACATGATCAGCAAGCCGGTCATATCCCTTCAACTGCTACAGATTCATCCTCTCCTTTTACGGATTGGGCTTTTCCATTCAATGTTTATGCGCATGCACTGCTATTACAAGAAGGTAAGGCTGCCTATCTGCATTATGGATTGCTGCAAAATGACAAAGTCAGCCTGCAGGCAGCACAGCAATTTTCCATGAACCTATTGAGAACCAGATTGCCATCACCGCCGTGTCGTATTCTGGAGGTGAGTACTGGTTTAAACAGCGTTCTCTCCTTGTTAAGCCAGTGTGGTTACGAAGTGCATGGCATCACGCGGGATCCACAGCAAACCACTGCTATTCAAGAATCCGTGGAAGCTTTTGAAGCTCAATCAGAAAGCTTTAAGGCTCTGTTATTTCAGGAATCGGCAAGATACATCGAGCCGCTGATCATTTTTAATAAAGCACTGGATTTATTACCTTTATCAGGTGATTTAATCATTATCGATGAGTTCGCGTTGCAGCAGCACGATCAAGCAGGTATTGAAGCACTTCACTCGCTCAATGACCTGTTGGCACTGGCCGAAAGATTCGGGTTCGAATTGATTGAGCATCTGGATTTATCCACCATCGCGGCGCCAACACTGGATTATTTACTACAAGTTACCCAAATTCATCAGCAAAGCCTGATTAAAAGCCTTGCTCTCAGTGATGAACAACTGACTCGACTGAATGCATCAAACGAGCTTTATCACAAAAGGTATGCCAGTGGACACTATGGCTATGCCTTGCTCCATTTCAGAAAAAAAACCATGCCCAAATGGCATCTGCGGATTCTGCAGGAAAGTCAAATGCCGGAAATGCTTGACTTATTTAAGAGAGCCTTTAATCACGACATGGCGCCAGCCATATGGCAATGGAAATATGGCTCGGAGTCAGGGAAGAAAATCGGCCTTTGGCGTGGCAATCAATTGATCGGCCATTACGGCGGCATCGGTCGGGATATTCTATTTTTTGGTCAACCCCAACGGGCTGTGCAGATTGGGGATGTCATGGTAGACATGAATGAACGCGGCACGCTTACTAGAAAAGGGCCTTTTTTCCTGATGGCAGCGACTTTTCTGGAACGCTATATCGGCTATGGCAAGCCCTACCTGGTAGGTTTTGGTTTCCCTAATGAGCGAGCAATGAAGGTAGCAGAGCGGCTGGGGTTATATGCTGAAGCCGGTCGCATGATCGAATTTTCATGGAATCCTCGGTCGAGATTCCCACTCTTGGGAACGCGTCTACAGCTGATCGATCGTGGGGCAGATTTTGCAACCCGTGCTGTCAACGAATGCTGGCAGCGCATGGCCGCCGATATGCAGACTGCAATGATCGGTGTGCGCGATTGGCGTTACCTGCAATATCGCTATCTCGGTCATCCCAATCAACCCTATCAGGTAATCCTGGTCAGAAATCGTTTCGGTGGGGAAACACGGGGTGTAATGGTGCTACGCCACGATACTCATGGCTGTGAAATCATTGATATCATTGCACCCCTGACCGAGATTCCTTTGCTGGTTTTGCATGCCAGACGGCTGGCAGGTATGAGCGGTGATCATCGATTGTTCTGCCGCATCACAGAAAACTTTGCAGCACATTTTGCTGGTGCTGGCGGTATCCGACAGGCCCTCGATATTCGCATTCCCGCCAGCACCTGGGGCGCTGTTCCAGCAGCCGATTCTCTACGCGATCACTGGTGGTTGATGTCGGGAGATACCGATTTCCGGTAAACAAGCTTCACATCCTGTTTTAACCAATGAATATCCGTCGATGATTTTCGATAACCACACCATTAAAATTCTCATGGTTACCCGTGAAACTCAGTCAGACCGACGCTACGGCCTTGGACGCAGCCTGATGCCTTTGGTCGAAGAACTCTACCGGCGCGGAATCGAGGCAAATTACCTTTGCCAAACTGACTTGGGAGAGCGTGCTTTGCTTTGGCAGCAACGTCTTCAACGTATCCTTTCTTCCCTGCCCGGCAGGATGAACAGCCATACCCATTTTTCGGCCCTGCTCCAAGTCCTGTTAGAACGTTTCAATATGGGACGGCTTGCCGCCAAATTAGCCACTAAACAGGGGTATACACATATACACTGCCATGATCCCATCATCGCGGCAGGTTTACGTTTTTTCTTACGATTTCATCCAAAATGTCGGGTGATCTGGGGAGTGACAGAACATGGTTTCGCCTGTTATGCCCAAGCCATTCACGAAGATGGTGTCCATCTCGGCCAGACGATGATGCGCATCATGCGCAAGTGGGAAAGAAGTATCCTGCTTGCCGCTTCCTGGGTGATCGCTCCCACCCGTAGTGGCATTCACCAGATTGCTCACGATCTGGAGATTTCACCGTTGCCCGAGAACTGGTATCACTTGGTTCATGCGCGCCCGGTACTTAACCACTACAGTCAGGAACAGGCAAAAAATCTGCTCGGCTGGAATAAAGACACTGTTTACGTGCTGGCGGTTGGCCGTATTGCGCCAGTCAAGCAGTTTCCGCTGTTGATTGAAGCCTGTGCCAGGTTTAAGACAAAAGAAAACTTCCAACTGGTGATCCTGGGTGAAGGAAATTACGATGAATTGCAAAAACTGGCACAGCAATTAGACTTCCCTCGAAAAATCATCTTAGCCATTACTGAAAACATTGGCTTATATCTCTGCGCTGCTGACCTGTATATCAGTGCTTCGGCCTCCGAATCCTTCGGCATGGCCAATCTCGAAGCCTTGACCGCCGGCACAGCAGCGATCTGCACTGCTGTAGGCGGCGTGCCTGAGGTAGTAGGTGATGGCGCACTACTGGTAGAGTCAAATCCTGATGCGCTGGCGGAGGCCATCGAGCGCATGTTGAACGACCAGTCATTGCGCGAAGCCATTGCACAAAAGGGTCAGGCAAGAGCTAAAGCATGGCCTGATATCACTGAGATTACTGATCGGTATGAAGAAATTTATCGCCGGGCAACTCGATAAGCAGCGGCAGGCTAAGATAGCCCAGCTGGAGCTCTGCCCACTACCCGCCCTGCTAACCCCTGTTGAAGGCGGAAAAATACTTGTTTTTGCACCCCATCCAGACGATGAAGTGTTGGGTTGCGGCGGCACCCTGGCTTTGCTGCGGCAGAAAAAATGTACGGTAAAAGTCATCTTCGTCACAGATGGTGCTGGCGCTGGCACGCTTGATGCCGATGCACCGGCAATCCGCCGCAAGGAAGCCATGGAATCTCTTGCAGTGCTGGGCATTGATGACCTGGCGTTTCTCGATGAACCCGACGGCAGTTTTCGCAATTCATCGACTTTTAAAAACAAGATTCATACGCTATTGCAGCAATTTAACCCGGATTGGCTGTTCCTGCCCTCGATGCTTGATTACCATCGTGATCATGTCGCTATTGGTCAAGCCATTTTATCCTGCTGGCAACACTGGGAAGGACCGGGCCGTGCGTTTGTGTACGAGATATGGAGTCCGCTTCCAGCCACCCGCGTAGTCGATATCAGCAGCGTTATTGACCTCAAGAAGCAGGCGATTTCCTGTTACGTATTGCCGCTCTCTCACTGCGATTACCTCACTGCCAGCATTGGATTAGCGAGTTATCGCGGCCTTTATCTTCCGGGAAAGGAAGGCTCCAACTATGCGGAGGCTTTTGTCGAAGCCGAAAAGAAGGTGGCGTTTGGAGGAATATTACAAAAAATGCTAGACTTACGATTTTATCTTGAAAGGCTTTTGAAGCGCTGATTCAGCTACTTCTCAAGCTGTTTCTTAACGGTTACGGAATCAAGGATGGTTGAAAAAAGCAGTGTTGTTTTTCCTCTGGTAAGTATCATTATTCGCAGCATGGATCGTTCAACACTGGCAGATGCACTTGATTCTGTGGCTTCACAAACCTATCCGAGCATTGAAGTTATCCTCGTCAATGCCAAAGGTGCAGATCATCGTGAAGTCGGCGAGCAGTGCGGATATTTTCCGATACGAATGGTCGGAAGCGGTGAGCAATTGGACCGCAGCCGGGCAGCAAATGTTGGTTTGGATGAGGCGACTGGAGAATACCTGATTTTTCTCGACGATGATGATCTGTTTTATCCCGAGCATATCGCTGTCCTGGTTAACGCGTTACAAAACCAAAATCACTGCCGCTGCGCTTATGCCGGGGTACGCGTTGAACATTACAAGGAAGGTGTATTAAGAACCACAGATCTGTTGAATCAACCTTTTCATTGGCCGAAACTCTGGGGAAGAAACTACATACCGATCCATGCAGTACTCTTTGAGAGATCGCTGCTGAATGACGGCTGCCGGTTTGATGAAACGCTAGCCGTTTATGAAGACTGGGATTTCTGGGTACAGATGACGCAACACACGGACTTTGTCCACATTGACTGCGTAACCGCCTGTTATCGGAACTACGGCCATTCCGGTTTTGGCCTGGAGACTGACAAGATTTTCATTCGCAAAGCCAAAGGCATTTATTTTAATAAATGGAAGTCTATCTGGTCCGGCGAACAAATGAGCGAACTCATAGAATTCAGGGAAACATTGCTGGAACAGGTACAAAGCCAACTCCATGCGCAGCAGGCCGAATGTAGTGAATACAGGCAAAAGTTGACTGAGTACCAGCAAGCAGTAACTAAGCATAGGCAAACAATAACAGAGCACGAGCAAGCAATCACGCAGTACAAGCAAACGATCGCAGCATACCAGCAAGAAATAGCAGAGTACCAACGGGCAATAGCGGAACATAAACAAGAGATCGCGGAGCACCAACGAGCCGTAGCGGGAAACCAACAAGTAATTACGGAACACCAGCGAGAGATAGGGAAATATGCTCAGATAATCCACGCGCTTTATAATTCAAACTCCTGGAAGCTTACCGCACCTTATCGTCAAGTTGGCTTACAGGCACGACGCATTTCGCATGTTTTAGCGCTTAGTTCACGCTTTATCAAAGAGCATGGTGGTGGCTGGCAAGGTGGCAAGCGTTTAATACTTAAAACCGGCCAAAGATTACTAAAAGAAGGGCCTAAAGGTGTGCGTAATGGTTTAAGAAGGTATGCGTCATACCGCCCTCCCAGAGAAATAAGCAAGTTTATAGGCGCCTCGATAACCCGCCCTGAACTTGCACCTCATACAATGGCTGTTGATATCGTCATTTGCGTTCACAACGCTTTGGAAGATGTCAAAAAATGCCTGGAGTCGGTACTGCGCCATACCTCCCCGCCGTATGAATTAATATTGGTAGATGATGGCAGTGGAACGGAGACCCGCGATTACCTGGAGCATTTTGCAAAAAATAACCATGCGCGATTGATCAGGAATGAATCAGCGCGTGGCTATACGCTAGCTGCAAATCAGGGAATCAGAGCTTCAAGGTCGCCTTATGTGATGTTACTCAATAGCGATACGATAGTGAGTGCTGAGTGGCTCGATCGCATGATCGCCTGCGCCGAATCCGATCCCACTATCGGCATCGTGGGTCCGTTAAGTAACACTGCTTCCTGGCAATCGATTCCTGATATCGAACACAATGGGGATTGGTCAAACAATCCTTTGCCCGCTGGAATGACCGTGGAAAAGATGGCGCAGCAAGTAGCCATTTATTCTGGGCAACTATACCCACTTATCCCCTTCCTGAACGGCTTTTGCCTGTTGATTAAACGCGACCTCATTGATGAAATTGGTGAGCTTGACGAACAGAATTTTGCCCAAGGATATGGTGAGGAAAACGATTATTGCTTCCGCACGAGGCAGGCAGGATGGTCACTGGCGATAGCCGATGATGTATATATTTACCATGCTCAATCCAAGAGCTATTCATCCGAACGCCGCCGCCTGTTATGCGAACATGCCGGACAAGTTTTAGCCAGAAAATATGGACAACCCTCAATCGATGAAGGCGTGTACTTCTGCCGCTACAATCGCGTATTGGAAGGCATACGTGCACGTGCGAAGCGGTTGTTTGAACGTCATGCATTGATTGAAAAAGCACAAACTCAATGGAAAGGCAAAAGAATCGTCTTTATATTGCCGACCAGAGAAGCCGGAGGAGGCGCGAATGTTGTGATCAGTGAAGCTCAGGCCTTGATAAAGATGGGAGTCGATGTATGGTTATTGAATTTTTCCAATTCACAAGTAGACTTTGAGAATAGTTATCCGGAATTGGATATTCCCGTTATCTATGCGCCAAACGAAGCATTAATACCCAAACTTTGCGCAGATTTCGATGCCGTGATCGCTACCTTCAACACTTCTGTGGCCTGGATCATGTCATTGTCAGCCACCATTCACTCAAAACCGATCCTGGGTTATTACATACAAGATTTCGAACCTTATTTCTATAAACAAGAAACTATTGAGCACAAAAATGCATTAGCTTCTTATACATTGATTCCAGATTTAGTCTGTGTCACTAAAACATACTGGAATCATCTGAAGGTGTTAGAAAACACAGGCGCTCACTGTACTGTACTGGGTCCGAGCATTGATATCGATTTATTTAGACCGAGGCTTCGCAAAGATCCTTCCTGGCCAGAACGACCACTACGGATCGCTGCAATGATCAGACCTTCTTCTCCCCGCCGAAGTCCGCACCTGACAATGGAAATCCTAAAAATTATGGAACAAAAATATAGAGAGCGGATTGAAATTTTCTTGTTCGGTGAAGAAAGCAATACGGCCGGATTTCTTGCTCTACCGCAGGATTTTGCATGGAACAATCTGGGCAAGCAAACACCTGAGCGAGTCGCTTTATTGCTGAACGAGGTGGATATTTTTGTCGACTTCTCAGATTATCAGGCAATGGGGCTTACCGCTATGGAAGCAATGGCTTGTGGCGTGGCCGTGATTCTACCTGAGAACGGAGGAGCCAGCAGTTTTGCTTCGCATGAGAAAAACGCACTGCTTGTTGATACCAAAAATCCAAACGCATGCCATCACGCACTTGATCGGCTGATATCCGATAACGAATTACGAATCCAATTACAACGGCAAGCATTGTCGGATATCACGCATTATTTCCCCGAAGCACCAGCTTTTAAACTCCTTGAAGCTTTATTCAGACTTCATTGAACTTATATTTTTACACACCGAAAAAAGAGAGCAGTTTCAACTTCTCAGAAGCTTTTACTGAACCGAAAGGAAAGCGGTATTTGAAGGCTTATTATAAATGATGCTAGACTTGCGTTTTATCTCGAAAGTCTTTTGAAGAGCTGATCTAGCAACTTCTCAAACTGTTTTTCTAACCGGAGGAAGTCAAGGGTGTCTGAAAAGAACAGTATTGCTTTTCCCCTGGTAAGCATTATTATTCGCAGCATAGACCGCTCAACACTAGCAGATGCACTTGAGTCTGTGGCTTTGCAGACTTATCCAAACATAGAAGTCATTATCGTCAATGCAAAAGGCGCGGATCACCGAGAAGTCAGCGAGTGGTGCGGAAATTTTCCAATTCGTATGGTCGATAGCGATCAGCCATTGGGTCGCAGCCGCGCAGCGAATGCCGGTTTAGACAAGGCTAATGGGAAGTATTTGATTTTTCTTGATGATGACGATTGGTTCGAAGCTGATCATATTGCTAAACTGGCTGATGCTTTGGTTACGCATCCTGCCTGTTTTGCAGCCCACACTGGCATCGCGTGCGTGAATGAGGCAAAGCAAATTACCCCGCAAATTTTTGCACAGCCATTTGATGCCATATTACTGATGACAATCAATTTCATGCCTATCCATGCTGTACTGTTTAGCCGGCACTTGATCGAAGTTGGTTGTCTGATGGATGAAACGCTGGATTATTACGAAGATTGGGATTTCTGGTTGCAAGCCAGCTTACTGAGTGACTTTATCTTCATACCTGGAGTTAGCGGTTATTATCGCATGTATAATAGTTCCGGGGTACATCAACAGAAATCTTTTTCTGGAACGGCTTATGCTCGCATTTATGACAAATGGCGTAACCGCTGGCCAGTCGAACGTGTGGGCAAGTTGATGGGCACTTTTTGGCATATGCATATCGCACAAACTCAGATGGAGCAGGAATTGGTCGACTCTCGAACGCAACTGACTGACACCAATAAACAGCTGAACCATGCCCAGATACAACTAACCCATACCCAAACGCAACTGGCTGATGTCCAGATACAACTATCTGATGCCCAGATGCAACTATCTGATGCCCAGATGCAACTATCTGATGCCCAGATGCAACTATCTAATGTCCAGATGCAATTGACCGATACTCAGGCACAATTAACCGGTTGCCATGCCGAGCTAAATATCATCTATCGTTCTCGCTCCTGGTATATTACTGCCCCGCTGCGCCAATTCAATCTGATAATAAAAAACTTCTTCAGTCGCTCATGAATTTCCGCCTTTTCCTAGCTAAACTACGACAAGCACAGCACTATAATGCTCTCGTAATGAAGACAATGACCGATCGTCTGCAAGGCAATTCCTTTTTTGCGCGCAGCATTAATGTATTGTTGTGGGGCATGTTTCATGCAGCAAGGATAACCCGCATGCAGTGGCCTCACCTACGCGATGGAAAACAACTCACAATTCCTTCTGCAACATCGGAAATAGATACTCCTTGGCAAGCGGCACTGAGTGCCGCTTCTCGCAACACATTAGGCAATCGAGTGTTGATTGTGGCAGAACTGTCATTGGTTCAGTGCAGAAAATACCGAGTAACACAAAAGGTCGAATTACTTTCCCTACTTGGTTACCAGTCGACCATATTGCCATGGACCGATTACATGAGCTGCCGAAACGCCTTGCAAACCCACGGCATGGTAATCTTCTATCGCACACCGGCAACACCAGAACTTAAAAAACTGATTACTGAAGCGAGACGATTAGGTATTATTTCTCTGTTTGATATCGACGATCTGGTATTTGATCTGGAGGAATATCGCCGCAACAGTAACGTACAAAAGCTACCGGAACAGGAACTTACCTTGCTCATGGAAGGGGCGCGTCTGTACAAAGACATGTTGCAATTAACTGGCTGCGCCATTGCAAGCACATCAGTCATCGCTGCAAAAATGCAGCCCCTGTGCCGCGACAAAGTGTTTATTCTGGAGAACTGCCTCGACAAGCATCTACTCGACCTAGCCGCTGGCAAATATCCACCACCCCATAGAGAGGTGATAATCGGCTATGGCAGCGGTACTCGCACCCATGATGCTGATTTCATGGTCGCCACCCCTGCATTGCTGCAAATTCTTGACACTTATCCAGCTGTGCGACTGGCAATTTATGGCTTCCTCGATCTGCCTGTGGATTTTGCTCGCCATGCCGCACGCATCATACGAGTACCTTTTCTGGAACCCGATGATTATTATTTATCAATGGCACGATTTTCGATTAATCTGGCACCCTTAGAAGAATCAATATTCAACGATGCCAAAAGCAATATTAAATTTCTTGAAGCCGCGCTATTTGGTGTGCCATCCGTATGCTCTCCATCAGCAGCTTTCAGGGATGTGATTCGGCACGGCGAAAATGGCTTTCTAGCGAGTACACCGGAAGAGTGGTTTGCATGTTTGTCGCTTCTGGTAGAAAGTGCTGACTTGCGCCACCACATAGGCGAAATAGCCAAACAGGATGTGTTACAGCGATATTCGCCCGCTACTATCGCACAGCGCCAGTTGCAACCGATCATGGCGCATGCTTTGCCGCCACCGCAGAAAAAAAAATTGCGTGTGCTGATGGTAAATGTACTGTTTGCGCCGATGAGCTTTGGTGGCGCTACGATTGTTGCCGAGCAACTAGCTGCTGAACTGTCAGTCATGACAGAAGTAGAAGTCTGCGTTTTTACCGGTTGTTCTCATCCTGATTTGCCTGCGTATGAGCTTGCCCGTTACGAATGGAATGGCATTCCGGTTGTGGCAATAGGCTTTCCAGCAAGTGCAGATCGTTCCGCCGATTACGATAACCCTGAGATGGCAGCACGCTTTGAGGAAGTATTGCGTGCAGTATGCCCCGACATAGTACATTTTCACTCAATACAAATGCTAAGCGCAGCACTTGCCGATGCTTGTCGTCGAACCGAAACGCCTTATGTCATTACACTGCATGATGCCTGGTGGCTATGCGAACGACAGTTTATGGTGCGCGCAGATGGTAATTATTGTGCCCAACCGGGAGTAGATATTACAGTCTGTACCAGTTGCACACCCGATCCGTCCTTTACGCATACACGCTTTCACCGACTCTGGCAGATCATGGCAGACGCAGACCTGCTACTCGCACCTAGTGAGTTTCAACGCAACTTGTACATACGTAGCGGCATTCCACCCGATCACATTCAGGTTAATAAAAACGGGATACTGTTGCCCCGCCAAGAACGCCATCAAAAGAGCAGCAATCATATCACTTTCGCCTTTCTGGGCGGAAGAGCGGTACATAAGGGGTATTTCCAATTACGTAAGGTGTTTGCTGGCATTACCGAACACAACTACACCTTGCGTTTGGTGGATATAGAAAGCAAATTTGGTACTTCGCAAATGCCCAATGATACTTGGCAGATTACCGGCAAGCTGGAAATTGTACCGCCTTTTGAGCAGGATGGAATTGATGATTTTTTCAACAATATTGATGTACTACTCTTTCCTTCACAATGGAAGGAAAGCTTTGGACTGACCGTGCGCGAAGCAATAGCTCGTAATGTATGGGTGATCGCCACAGATTGCGGCGGCCCTGCCGAGGATTTGATATGCGGCGAGAACGGTGAAGTAGTAGAAATGGGAAACATTGATGCTTTCCGTGCCGCCATCATCAGTTTACTACGTGACCCGGCACGTTTGATCACTGATCGTAATCCTCAGCTGGAACGTTTGCGCTATTTTCCGCAACAGGCAGCCGAATTGGCCGATATCCTGCGCAGGGTGGCTGCCCTACGGGCAGAATGACAGAATAATGATATATTCTGCAGAAAACGACTGTTCGTTAGACTGGCTTGTATTATTTTATTTTTAATCTCTACCATACAACACATGATTATGATGCCGTATGAAATACTCGATGCCTTGAGCAGACGAACAGGTTCTTCAAAACAACAGTCAGCAGGTATTTAATGCAAAAAACACAACATTCCGAATGAAGAGCAACTCCATCGTGCCATCCTCCTCAATTTGCGCCGTTATTGTCACTTACGACCCTGATCTTAGTGCGCTGGCAAACCTTCTATCGGCGTTGACGAAGCAAGTAGCTATAACAGTAATTGTGGATAACGGCTCTTCCAAGGATTGTGTCGCCTGGATTGAAGCACATCAACAAGAAAATGTTATTTCTCTGCTTCTCGCAGAAAATCTAGGTGTAGCCGAGGCACACAATCATGCTATCCGATGGGCGCAAGAAAACGAGATGACTCATGTAGTGCTTTTTGATCAGGATAGTCTACCTTTTCCCAATATGATCAGACAACTGTTGGCTAGTGAAATAAAACTGCTGCAACGCGGCGAGCAAGTAGCAGCAGTCGGTCCCCAATACCATGACCCACGTCATCCAAGACCAGCTCCTTTTTTCCAGTTTTCAGGATTAAAATCTATCAGAACTTATTGTAAAGATGGAGAAAATGAACCTCATCAAGCGGATTTTCTGATTACTTCCGGTATGCTGATCCGACTTTCTGTTCTGAATGCTGTGGGTCTGATGGACGCTTCTTTATTCATTGATTATGTGGACATTGAATGGTGCTTGCGGGTCAAGCACATGAAATATAAGTGTTTTGGAGTATGCACGGCAAAAATGAGTCATACATTGGGAGATCGAGTAGTTTCTTGGCAAAATGGAAGACGCATCATTCCGGTGCACAGTCCGTTACGCAACTATTATTTAATTCGCAATGCCATTTTGCTTTACAAAAGAAACTATATCTCAACGTCTTGGGCTTTAAGCGATGCTTATCGGTTACTGTTAAAATATGGACTCTTTTCACTCTTAATACCACCACGCTTCTTGAACTTTAAAATGATGACTATCGGCCTATGGCATGGAATACGCGGAGTAAGCGGAAAATTTCCGGGACACTGGCAACACCACCACTGGAACCATAAACCTGAATCCAATCAATAGATCAGCGTGAGTTTAATAGATGCACATCTCAGAACATGAGCCTATATCAGTTGTTATAGTCAATCATAATGCTGGTTTGTTGCTTGCAGAGTGCATTCTCACTACTCTGAAACAGGCTCAGCAAGTTATCGTAGTTGATAACGCCTCTTCCGATTCGAGTCTATCAACCCTAGATGCTAAACTTCCAGAAGAAAATCGTTTACACATTATCCGCCTGAATAACAATGTTGGCTTCGCCGCCGGTTGCAATGTAGGTCTTGCGGCATCAACCCAACCTTACATTCTTTTCCTGAACCCTGATTGTATCTTAGGTACCGATTCATTACAGCGCATGGTTCAAGTAATGGAGTCAGATCCACGTATCGGCATGGTCGGTGGTTATCTGATCAATCCGGATGGCTCTGAGCAAGGCGGCGGGCGGCGCGCCATTCCTACTCCTTGGCGAGCTTTTGTGCGTGCCTTTGGCTTATATCGCCTGGAAAAATACTGGCCGCAACTGTTTTTTGATTTTCATCTGAATAAACAACCCCTACCACAAGCCCCTATTGAGGTTGAAGCGATATCAGGCGCACTGATGCTGGTACGACGAGAAGCAATTAATGATGTAGGTGCCTGGGATGAACATTATTTTTTACATTGCGAAGATCTGGACTGGTGCATGCGGTTTAAACAAAAAAGCTGGAAGATCGTTTTTGTACCGGATGCGCCGGTTACCCATTTTCAGGGAACTTGCAGCCGTTCGCGGCCATTCTTTGTTGCATGGCATAAGCATAAGGGTATGGTGCGTTTTTACCGAAAATTTTTTCACCAGCAGTACCCGCGCGTGCTGATGGGATTGATTGCCTTCGGCATATGGTTTCGTTTCTGCGTTACCGTTATATTTTATATGGGAAGCAATGGTTACAAAATGCTGAAACTCGGACATGAATGAGCAGCAGGTTGGGTTGTTAGGTGCTACCAGTCTGGTAGGTGAGTGTTTGCTGCAACAGCTGATACGCAATCATTATCAGGTGACTGCTTTTTCTCGCCATCCCACTGCACAGAATCATCCACAAGTCACGTGGCAACAACTCAATGCAACGAAGACGGCAAACATACAAACTGGCCAGGAAATTCCTACTTGGGTATGTACCGCTCCAATCTGGGTATTATCTGAGTATTTTGATCTCTTATTGGCCTATGGTGTGCGACGGATTGTAGTATTATCTTCCACCAGCCGATTTACTAAAGACACTTCCTTCGACCACAACGAAAGAAAAGTTGCACTGCAACTAATAGAAGGGGAGGAGCTTGTGCAAAAATGGGCAACCACGCATGGAATAAAATGGATTATTTTGCGTCCGACATTGATTTACGGTTATGGACGGGACAAAAATATTGCTGAAATAGCACGATTTATCCGCCGCTTTGGATTCTTTCCCATATTCGGATCAGCCAGAGGATTGCGGCAGCCTATCCACGCGGAAGATGTCGCTTCGGCATGTTTTTATGCGCTCAATACGCTAAATTTAACCAATCGTTGCTATGATTTAACAGGTGGAGAAACCTTGCCGTACCGTGAAGTGGTTAAACGAGTATTTGAAGCATTAGATCGCACACCACGCATAGTGACCATACCGCTGCGTTTTTTTCAGATGGCCATAGGGGGATTGAGATGGTTACCACGCTACCGACACTGGACAGCGGCAATGGCGGAAAGAATGAATCGGGATTTAATATTTGATAGCTCAGATGCAAAGCGGGAGTTAAATTTTTCTCCCAGACCTTTTAAATTAACAGCGGAAGATTTACCTAGTCAAAACCGATGATCGGCAATTATAATTACAACTAATTCAATCTACTGCATATTTCTGATGAAGCATATTCTCTGCCATATTCAGACTCTGCTGTGGCTATTTTTAGTTTTCGTAATGAGTAGCAAATTTCTTATCGATGAAATTCAAATTTAAAGCTCCACAGAATGAAGTTGCGCAGGTACTCGCCAGCTTTAAACAAACTTTCCGCAACATTGGTGTTTTCAGTGCAGTCATCAATATGCTGATGCTGATGCCGGCCATTTATATGCTACAACTCTACGATAGCGTATTGACCAGCCGCAACGAAATGACCTTGTTAATGTTGACATTGATCATGCTGGGCGCCTACATTTTTATGGGTGCGTTGGAATATGTCCGTAGTTTTGTACTCATTCGCGTCGGCGCTCAACTTGACATGAAATTGAATAAGCGAGTCTATACTGCCGCCTTTGAGCAAAGCCTCAAACAAGGCGATAGTAATGCCGGGCAGGCTTTAAAAGATTTAACTAACTTAAGACAATTTCTGACGGGCAACGCGCTGTTTGCCTTTTTTGACGCACCGTGGTTCCCGATTTATTTATTCGTGATATTCATGTTTCATCCAGGTCTGGGCGTTTTCGCTTTATGCGGTACAGCGATATTAATCGCACTGGCCTACATCAATGAAAAAGTGTCGCATCAGCCCTTAACCGAAGCCAACTCAATGGCCATTGCATCCACCAATATAGCGTCTAATAACTTACGTAACGCCGAGGTGATTGAAGCCATGGGCATGTTACCCAACATACAATCCCGCTGGTATAAATTACATAGCCGCTTCCTGAATTTGCAAGCAGAAGCTAGCGAAAAAGCGGGCATTGTCACTGCACTATCCAAATCATTTACTGTCGCACTGCAGTCACTGATGCTGGGATTGGGTGCGTTACTGGTCTTAGATAACAGCATTACTCCTGGCATGATGATCGCCGGCTCAATCTTATTGGGCAGAGCAGTTGCACCAGTTCAGTTACTGATCAGTGTATGGAAGCAGATCGGCAGCACACGTAGTGCATACGAGCGCTTAACGAAATTACTCGAACAAAATCCGGCCCGAGAAGCAGGGATGTCGCTCCCCAAGCCTAGAGGCATTGTTGCTGTTGAGAATGTCACCGCCATTCCGCCAGGTGGAAAAGTTCCTGTCATTAAAGGATTAACCTTTTCCTTGGCGGCGGGTGATGTACTTGGCATCATCGGCCCCAGTGGATCAGGAAAATCCACCCTCGCGCGCTTGTTAGTAGGCGTATGGCCGGCTGCTGCTGGTAAGGTAAGATTGGATGGCGCCGATGTCTATCTGTGGAATAAAGATGAGTTAGGGCCACATATCGGTTATTTACCCCAGGATATAGAATTATTTGCTGGTACTGTTTCCGAAAATATCGCCCGCTTCGGAGAAATTGACGCCAATAAAGTTATTTTAGCTGCAAGACGTGCAGGCGTTCATGAAATGATCTTGAATATGCCGGAGGGTTATGACACGCCGTTAGGTGACGGTGGTGCGGGTCTTTCAGGTGGACAAAAGCAGCGCCTGGGCTTGGCACGTACCATGTATGATGATCCTTCATTAATTGTTCTTGATGAACCCAATTCCAATCTGGATGATGCGGGTGAACAGGCCTTATTAGCTGCATTAGTTGATTTACGTAAACGAGGTAAAACCATCGTCTTGATTACCCACCGTACCAGCATCGTGAGCGTCACCACCAAATTGTTATTATTACAGGATGGTACAGCGAAATTGTTTGGCCCAACCAATCAAATCATAGAAAAATTAACCAAACAACAGCAAGAAGCCAAGAAACAAGTCGCTCAAAGTCAGGCGGCTCAAACTGTCAATTAAGTCGGTTCAGAATCTATCAATTGATGCTATTTGATTACATGCAGACACCGATCCTCAAACAGGAATAATTATGAAACTTGTTGCTGAAGAAAAACAAATCGCTATTAATAACATGGCTACCGATGGCTCAAGTCGGGTCGAAACTGATGAAACCCTGCATACCCAACTCGGTTGGTGGATTGTTATCGCGGGTTTTGGTGGATTTATTCTGTGGGCATTCTTTGCACCGCTCGAAAAAGGTGTACCAGTTTCAGGCACAGTCACTGTCGCCAGTCATCTGCAAGCGGTACAGCATCAAACCGGCGGTATTATTGAAAATATCCTTGTCAAGGAAGGAGATCATGTTAAGGTAGGTCAAGTGCTGGTACGCATGAATGATGTTCAAATCAAGGCACAAGCAGAAATAACTCGCAGTCAGCTCTTTGCAGCACGTGCCGTGGAAGCACGGCTGCTGGCAGAGCGTGACGACAAAAATGAAATCATATTTCCTGCCGAATTACTGTCGCAGCAACATGACCTCCGTGTTTCCAATAATATTATTATACAAAATCAATTATTTACATCGAGAAAACTAGCCCTGCAACATGAAATAGCTGCGCTTGATGAGAGTACTGCCGGCTTAAAAGTACAATTGCGCGGGCTTGAAGCATCCAAGACCAGTAAAAACCAGCAATTAAAATTCTTAGAAGAACAGCTCGTGAATCTGCGTGATTTGGCAAAAGATGGTTTTGTGCCTCGCAATCGGGTTCTGGATCTCGAGCGTACTTATACGCAACTGATCGGAGAAATTTCTTCAGACACTGGCAATATCGGACGTATTCAACGCCAGATAGCAGAATCGGAACAACGCCGAATTCATCGGCTACAAGAATACCAGAAAGAGGTACGGCAAAAATTATCCGATATACAACGCGAAGCTGAGGCTTTAATCAGTCGCTTGAACGGGCAGGATTTTGAATTGGCCAACATAGAAGTTAAAGCCCCTGTCGATGGCATCGTGGTTGGCATGAATGTGTTTACTCAAGGAGGTGTCATAGGGCCAGGATTTAAACTGATGGATATTGTTCCCAGTGATGACATATTGGTTATTACGGGGCAAGTGCCGGTCCATTTAATCGACCGCGTGCATGTTGATCTTCATGTCGATTTAATTTTTTCTGCCCTCAACCTAAAGAAAACACCTAATATTCCAGGTATCGTCACCCAGGTATCGGCAGACCGTCTGACTGATGAGCGAACCGGGTTGCCCTATTATACGACAAAAATCAGAGTAACTTCTGAAGGTATGAAACAATTGTCTGATCAGCAGATCAGAGCAGGCATGCCGGTAGAAATATTTATCAAAACCGGTGAACGGTCATTGATGAGTTATTTATTCAAACCCATACTTGATCGTGTTCACTCAGCTATGAGTGAAGAATAGTAACGATGACATTCACCTGCAAAAAGATTTTTGCTATCGCTGGCATCATTTTATTTGGTCAAGCCAGCACTGTTCATGCGCTGAGTCTTCTGGATGCCTATGAAGCCGCACTGCAACATGACCCAATCTACCGTTCTGCACTTCATGAAAGTGAAGCAGGCCAGCAGGCGGAATCCATCGGACTTGCAAGTTTACTGCCTAATTTATCCATCACTCATTCACAAAGTACAAGCACCGGCACAATCACGCAAACGGGGGTTGCTGGCACTAGACCACTTGATTTCGACAGCCAGGTAAGCACCTTATCTTTGCGCCAGCCATTAATTAATATGGAAGCTATCGCTGGTTACCGACAGGGAAAAGCACAGGCTGACTCGAGCCGCGCCAAATTTACTGCTCGCAGCCAGCAGCTTGTAGTACGGCTAGTAGAAGCCTATGTAGAAACATTGCTTGCACAAGATCACGTCAGGCTTGCTGAAACACAGCGTGATTCCCTCGAAGAACTTAAACGCGTGAATGAGCGCATGTTACAAAAAGGTGAGGGAACAGCTACCGATGTGCTTGAAACACAATCGAAATATGCGATTGCACAGACCCGTGTGATTGAGGCCAATGATGAGCTGAAAGTCGCACAGCTTAAACTTGAAGCCATCATAGGGCAAAAAATAACCCAACTGGATCGATTATCCGATATGTTCAGCTCTCGCGCCATCCAGCTGCAAGATTATGATAGCTGGCACGCCTTAGCGCTTGAGCGCAATGCTGAGCTGGTAACACAGCGTCATGCTGTGGCATCTGGAAAGGAAGAAATTAGAAAAAGTCATGCCGGACACGCTCCTCGAGTAGATCTCGTTGCCAGCTTAACCCGAAATAAAGCTGGGTCATTCATTACTCAAGATCGAGACGTTAGCCTGGCTACGGTAGGTGTCGAAGTTAATTTTCCTTTATATGCAGGTGGTCGCGTAAACGCCATTACTGCTCAGGCAAAAGCTAATCACGCTCGAGCAGAAGCAGATCTGGACGCCATCACAGATAAAGTACTTGTTGAACTGCGCACTCAATATAACCTGTTACTGAGCGGCGTCAAAAGAATTGAATCACTAGAATTGGCTGTTAAATCGGCCGAACTGCTGGTTGATGCCACACAAAAAAGTATTCGCGGTGGCATACGCATTAATCTGAATCTTTTGGATGCTCAGCAACAATTACATACAGCGCGGCGCGATCTTGCCCAAGCACGATATAACTACCTGCTCGCCTACCTTCGCCTCCAATTGGCCGCTGGCACGCTGGTACTGGATGATCTCAGAAATGTAGCCAGTTACTTTACATTGCGTAACTAACCATCAACAATAATACTCAATATTCAGCGCTATCGATCACTTCTGTTCCTTATCGTTTCATGGCTTACAAATATCAAAAAGCGCTGGCTAACTCAAGTAAATACAACTCATAACTAATTAATATGCTGTAGCCAAACAGAATCATATACTTAATATGCCTTACCTGTATTTTTGCGGTTAATTGAACGTTATGATGAATAACAAGCAATATCAATGCTAACCCCGTCAATGCCAGCTTGAAACCAACAAATTTTTCTACACCATTTTCAATCAGTACCGCCATCAACCAATTAAGCTCTTCACCCCCGTTAGCCAAGATGTTGAGCGTGAGAAAAGCATCTAGTGCGCTTAAAAATAAAATGGTAACCGTACACAGCATTAAGTGGCCTGCATAACGATCAACATATCCTGCCTTTCCACGGCTTGCTCTACGGTTGCCTACTCTCCTTCCAGCTTTAATTCCCAAATGAAAAGGACAAAAGAACGGTATACTTTGGCGACGATCCCGGTATCGATTATCAGAAATTGCGACTGTATGAGTCATTCACGATACTCCTATGAGTTATTTATGCATTTTAAGTTATTATTTTTTATAGAATTCATCAATTCTTTGAAAAATTCATTTCATTTCTAGCCAAGTTTAGATTCCTCTTTCATAAATTGCAATGAAGTAAAAACTACTTTGCATTCATAAAAATTTCATACATCTAAATAAATTGACCCAAGTAAGTGATCTTAGAAGTTATCAAAAAAGTTTTATTCTATGCCACGTACAAGTTGACATTCAGTACCATTACCGTCCTGCTCAAGAAAATAGCAATTTATTTTTAAAGAATATTGACATTACCACCATACCAAGTTTTAATACGCGGTTCTATTGACTAAAGAAAGTAAAGAAAATGAAACGAACTTATCAACCTTCAGTTACCAAAAGAAAGCGTACGCATGGATTTCTTGTACGTATGAAAACACGGGGGGGCGCAGCAGTCATCCGCGCCCGTCGCGCAAAAGGTCGTGCTCGATTAAGCGTCTAATTATTGGATAATAATTTTATATTTTTTAAATTTGCTAAAATTCATTCTCTGCCAAGCAATTGCAGACTGCATAAGGCAATAGAATTTTCTGCAGTAATTAATTTTAAATATCGGGCCAGTGGTAATTTAATCCAGGTTTATGCAAAACCTAATGACCTTTTATACGCACGAATAGGGTTAATTGTTTCAAAAAGGATTGAGCCACACGCTGTCAAGCGTAATTGGATTAAACGTATACTACGAGAGACATTTCGTAAGAGCCAACATAATGATGCGCATTTTAAGAAAATGGATTGGGTAATACGAGTGCGGCGCTCTGTCACCAAAAATGACTCGACGCAATTAGTCGCTGAAACCCAATTATTAATGGTCCAATTACAGCAATGTCACGACTAATTATTGTTTTTATAAAGTTCTACCAGTACTGCCTGAGCCCTCTTTTTGCACCTTCATGTCGTTTTAGTCCAACCTGTTCGCAATACGCCTGCGAGGCTTATGAAAAATATGGATTATTCCATGGAACGCGATTGAGCATCTGGCGCATACTGCGGTGCAATCCTTGGAGCAAAGGTGGGTGCGAGCCAGTGCCCTAATAGAATAGAGTTTTAAATTCAGCAACTGCAACTCACCATTTATTCGAAGCTATCGATCAAATAACTGTCATAACATGAGAATATCGTAAGATACTGAGCGGTATATCAGCTGATTCTCGTGACATAGGACAATGATGTCGAGAAAAACCAACCTGATCAGATAAACAATGGAAACAAAAAGACTTGTACTTATTATTATTTTCTCCACTTCTCTGCTTTTTTTGTGGGATGCATGGCAAAAAGAAATCTCTCCGCCTGCCTCACAAGTAACGCCTGGAGCAACCTCAGATTCTTCTAATCAACGTCATGATCCACTGCCAGTACCAGGTGATAGGCTTACTTCTTCAGTGGAAAACTCTGGTGGGGTTGCTTCTGAAATAGAAGGTACTAGTCCATCTATCACACCCAATCTATTCGCAATTGGTGAAAAAGTCAAAATCACAACAGATATGGTGGTTGCTGAAATTGACACAGCAGGTGGCGATATACGTCAACTGGGCCTGTTGAAGCACCCTTCTCGAGAAGATAAAGACAAGCCTTATGAGCTGTTATTAGATAAAACCGCACGCTTTCATGTAGCACAATCAGGATTGATTGGTAATGGATTGCCCAGCCATAAGACAAAATATACTGTAGATTCTGATAATTACAATTATGAACTGGAGCCTGGTCAGGATAAAGTTGTCGTGCGTCTTCTGGCTCCTGGAGTCGATGGTATACAAGTTGCAAAGATTTTTACTTTTCATCGTGGCAGCTATGTCGTCGACGTTGAGTTTGAGATCGTAAATCAGGGAGAGACTACGGTTATTCCATTCTCTTATTTCCAAATGCTACGAGATGCAAACGAACCCACAGGCACTAGTGCGATGGTTCACTCGTACACCGGACCTGCGATGTATACGGAAGCAGAAAAATTCCTGAAAATAAAATTCTCTGATCTGGATAAAAATAAAGCAGAGTATCCCACCCATGCAGACAATGGCTGGATAGCCATGCTGGAACACTACTTTCTGACTGCTTGGCTGCCCACACAACAAACTCCTCGCGAATATTACGCGAAGCGTCTGGCGCCTAATCAATATACCGCTGGCGTCATTACACCCGTTGGCGCAATTGAACCGGGCGAGACCAAAAATATCGTCATGCCTTTTTATGCCGGTCCGCAAGAACAGGATAAATTGGCTGAATTAGCGCCGGGACTTGAATTGACGGTTGATTATGGATGGCTGACAGTACTTGCTGTACCTCTATTCTGGTTACTCTCTTTTTACCACTCATGGGTAGGTAACTGGGGTGTAGCTATTATTCTGCTGACAGTGACTGTTAAGCTTCTTTTCTTTCCTTTGTCTGCCGCTGGTTATCGCTCGATGGCAAAGCTAAGAGTCGTCACGCCCAAGTTGCAGCGTATACGTGAACAATACGCCAGTGACCGTCAGCGAATGCATCAAGCCATGATGGAGTTCTACAAGGAAGAAAAAATTAATCCCATGGGAGGGTGCTTGCCGATTCTAGTTCAGATTCCCGTTTTTATCGCTTTGTTCTGGACTTTAATGGCAGCGGTTGAGCTACGCTATGCACCGTTTGCATTATGGATCACCGATATGTCAGTGCCGGATCCTTATTACGTACTGCCGGTTATCATGGGTATATCGATGTGGATTCAATCCAAACTCAGTCCCACACCTGCGGATCCGATTCAGGCAAAAGTAATGCAGATTATGCCCATTGCATTTAGCGTTTTCTTTTTCTTTTTCCCATCCGGATTAGTGCTTTATTCACTTTGTAACAATATCCTATCCATTCTGCAACAATGGCAAATAACACGGATGTATGAAGACAAGGCTGAAGTAGAAGCCGATAAGAATAAGAAAAAAATAAAGGGTAAAGCTGAACCAGTCACAAAAGAACTTCAATTGCCTGCACCCGTCAACGAGGATGCAATGAAAGAAAGTGCAGCAGTAGGCACTAGTAGTGTAAGTACTGAGCAAAAGGAGAAACCACCAGCACCTGCTATCGCAGCAAGCAAGCATAAAATGCCTCGCAAAAGCAAGAAGCAACGTCGCTAATAAGTAATAAAAATAACTGGTTATTTTTCAGAATAACCGGTTATCTCAAGGTGGCAACCATCGTAATTCATTATGGTAAGCCCTGATATCATCGCTGCAATTGCGACACCGCCAGGCCGCGGTGGAATCGGTGTCATTCGCATCTCTGGCAAGAACTTAACCAGGTTAGCAGAAACCATACTTGGCAAGCTTCCCAAGCCTCGCTATGCGCATTTAAGCCAATTCCTGGATATGAACGGTCAAGTCATTGACCAGGGTATTGCACTCTATTTTCCTGCCCCCAACTCATACACGGGCGAAGATGTGCTTGAATTACAAGGACATGGCGGTCCAGCAGTGATGAATTTATTGCTCAGCCAATGCCTTTCCATGGGCGCCCGCCTGGCACAACCCGGCGAATTCACACTGCGCGCTTATCTCAACAATAAGATTGACTTAATCCAGGCCGAAAGTGTTGCTGACATCATCGCAGCCAGCACCAGCGAAGCTGCTCGCTGTGCCATTCATTCATTACAAGGCTACTTCTCAACCAGGATTGAAGAATTAGTGGATTTATTGATCACGCTACGCATGCTCATTGAGGCCACGCTTGATTTCCCCGAAGATGAAATTGATAACCTGCAGGCATTACACATCAAGGAGCGGTTGGATCATATCCATACACAACTTGAACAGATATTCTCCGCCGCACGGCAGGGAAACTTACTGCAGGAAGGCATTAAAATTGTTCTGGCAGGCGCACCCAATGTGGGCAAATCCAGCTTATTGAATCAACTGGTTGAAGAGGATGTGGCTATCGTAACAGAAATTCCTGGAACCACGCGAGACACGATCCAGCGCACCATCGCCATTCAAGGTATACCGATTCATATCATTGATACTGCTGGTCTAAGGGAAACGAGTGATATTGTCGAGCAAAAAGGCATTGAGCGCACGCATGCTGCCATTCAAAGCGCCAACATGGTAATCTGGCTGGTCGATAGCAGCCAGCAGCAGCCCGATATCAAAGATCAAATGTCTAATGCTATTGTCGCTAACAAACCGCAAATCACCGTATTCAACAAAATCGACTTACTCAATGAAGAACCACGAATTGAAGATGAGAAAAATAACATCAAAATTCATCTGTCCGCTAAAACCGGCGAAGGCATTGAACTGTTGCGCTGGAAAATACTGGAAATCGCTGGTTGGCAATCCAATCAAGCCGGCGAAGGCGTTTTCATGGCCAGACAACGCCATCTGCAAGCACTATCACAAGCCAGAATACATTTGGAAAATGCGCAAAGATTGACTAACAGTGAATATCAATTGGAACTTCTGGCCGAAGAACTCAGGCTAGCGCAATCTGCACTATCTTCAATAACCGGACGATTTACTGCTGATGATTTATTGGGAGAAATCTTTTCTCATTTTTGTATCGGAAAATAATGTCCACAAGCTAATCCGCCAGACTCAACGCCTTATTGGCAAACGCAAGCAAATCCCGGCTGTGATGTTCAATCACTTGCACCATGATATTCATATCCATTTTCTGGTATTCGTGCACTAAAATATTACGAAACCCGACCATACCCTGTAATTTGCGCATCATTTCTGTATCGATCAAACCTGCTTGTTCCAGCAAGGAAAATGATTCCCGGCTATCACGTGGCAATCCCAGCTTGCGAACCTTGATCAAGTGATTAGCGATGTCGATCGTCAGTTCCGCAGCGCGTTGCAGGTTCATCGCCACCGCATCCTGCCGCAGCTGATCATCTACAAAAGGCAAACCAGTATCCATGCGGTAATAACGGTCTATTTGCTGAATGCAACGTTCGATACTGACTTTCTTATTCAAAATCACATCATTCATAGATCATAAAACCTCCCGCTGCGCAAACCTTCCGCGAGAATCTCTGCACGTTCTTCGTTAAGCTTCTGATATAACGCAAGCACCAGCAATTCAAACTCATCAACGGTTGTTCCCGGGACACAAAAGATTTTCCGTCCTGCCATCACCACTTCTTTTTGCAACACCGTCGGTGCCTGGCGCAGATTGATCAGATCCACCTCTCTATCCAACGCCGCCTGCAACGCAAGATGCAAATCGCTCAATACTAAAGAACCGGCCTTTTTAGCTTGCGGTGCAGGTAACAGCACCGCGATATCCACATCACTCTCCGGCCGCTCATACTCGGTACCCCACGATCCGAACAGATAAATCGCCTGGGTATCCGGGTAGGTTTCCAGAATCTGTTGAATCAGTCTTTCGCATGAAGCGATACTGTCTTTATCCTTGCTCACCTTCAACCAACCTTTCCTACAATAGATCCAACAATCATACTAGGTTCTGATATGCAGTAAACGATTTGTCATTCCGGACACAGTGAGGAATCTTTGGGAATCAATGCCATAGATTTCTCGCTGTGCTCGAAATGACAGTTTTTCAGAGGATACCTTTGAAGAGCTCGGTAAAAAATGTCGTGCTCCTCAAAGGTAGGTTAGAGATAGTGATGCTTAATCCACATCCTCATCCTCATCCTCATCCTCATCCTCATCCTCAGCATCAGCATCATCGTCCTCGGGCACAATCGCCAGGTAATTAATAGGAATACTGATTGGTGGACCTTGTTCCAGGTTAGAGGAATCACTCAGTACAACACGTTTCCCTGTTTTTGGATTTACCCGGAGGAATAAGGTAGTCTCTCCAATCACTGCATCAACAGCGCCAACGATGATTTTTCCAGATTCTTCCACCACAACACCACGGATATTTTGCGCTACAATACCTTGCGCCGGATTGTCAAAATCGCTGAGGATGGTGCGCTGGCCTGTTTTGCGATCTACTCGCAAGAGGAATCCAACGCCTGAGGCAACCAGAATTTGCTTTGAAGTTTCAATCGCCAAGCCGGAGTTAAAGAACAAGTCGGTAACAGGCCCTTGTGCGGCATCCGTAAAATCGCTCAACAGTCTGCGCTTACCCGTACTTGGGTTAACGCGAAATATTGCCGAACTAAAATTATCTATATTGGATGTACCAATCAGAATTTTTCCTGAATGTTCTATAGTGAGGTCAGTGATGAACCTGCCTGAGTCGATCGCCCCCTGATCTGAGTTGTTAAGGTCGCTGACAAGAACGCGCGCGTCGGTTTCGGGATCTATGCGAACAAGTGTACCCCTTGGTGGTTCCTCCCTAAGTAGATTCGCTATTACCTCGCCTTTGGCATTCACGGCCAGGCCAAAAAAAGGAAACCCTTGAATATCGCCCTGACCGAGGTCACTGACAAGGGTGCGATGACCGGTGTTGGGATCGACCTTAAGAAGGGCGCCCCCAGAGTCTCCAGTAGAAAGGTCGGAGACAAAAATCTGCATTGTTTCTCCGTCACTGCAACGGTGAGGATTCCTGTTCCCGGATTCACCGCTCGCCGATTCCGCGTGCTCATCAGAGCGGCAGCGGAATACTGCAACGCTAGAGATGAATGATACCAAGTTACCTTGGGCCGCATTGCCAAAGTCACTGAGAATGGTACGCTGACCCGTTGCTGGATTGACTACAAACAATGCATCGCGTCCATCCGTCCCCCCTCCTCCGATAACTAAGATATCCCCGGCTTTGACTTCGGCCCGGGCAGGATGCGCGACTAACAGCAACCCTGCCAGCAGTAAGATACAACATGACAAGTAACGCAAACTAGAAAGCCACGTCGTTATAGACTTGGAGTGAACTTGGAATGCAGGAATGCAGGAATGCAGGAATGCAGGAATGCAGGAATGCAGGAATGCAGGAATGCAGGAATGCAGGAATGCAGGAATGCAGGAATGCAGAGGAAATATTACATGATCACGAGTGCTTGTCGACTTTTTCATCATCTTTCTCCTTTCCTTTTATGATTCGGTCAAGAAAATTCCAAAAAGTCATTTTGCCTGCGGAAACTGGCAGCTGGTTTATTGATTCCTGATTCCAGGAAATCAGGAAACGGCAAAATCAAACTTATTCAGAATTTCCCGCATCAATAATTTAAAGTTCCCGCCCCGCTACTATGCGCTCAAAAAGAATACGAAGCAATACTGTTGTGATATTGATCCGTTTGGCTGAATCAATTTAGCACCAACCAATCGCTTGCAGAATAAGGCATTCCCATTGATTACTCCTGCAACAGATTATTCACTTCATCTAAATCAAAACGCTCAGGATCAAAAGTATCACCGGTATCATCCGCAATCCATTCCAACATGCTGTCGTGCTCCGGATGCTTTGGATCTGAAATTGCCTCCAGGAACATCGCATAGCCCGGTACTCCACCAATATCCTCTGGCGGGCAGGCGCGGCTTCCTTTGAGACACAGCGGTAATTTTGCATCTGCCTCAAATGGCAGGATTTTTTCCAGCACCACGTCATGCTCCCAGCCATCACCGAAATCATAGGTATAGATCAATTTTTCCTTTTCCTCTTTCAATACCTGATCAAGCCGGTACTTGGCTTCATCGTAGATATCCTCAGGAAAATCCTCATCCGGCATGCCATAACGATCCCTCCCTTTGGTAAATTCATGCAGATGCGAATCGGTCCATCCTATCACGATTTGCAAGATAGTATGGACGTCCGCCAAACTGGCTGTGCTTGCTATCAAAAACCTGCGCCATATCGGCGGCCGGATACCTTTAAGAGTAACCTTGAGCTGATAGATTGATCGTAAAGATTTTGCTGCTGCACGTACACCCATTGGCATTTCTCCCAAAAAGATAATCGTATATCCGGTCACAAATATCGGATATCTTGTTTTCGTCATTGTATTGTTGTTTACATTACTACAAAAACGCTGATTCGAATTGTTACCCGATAATGGGAAACAATAAGGTTTTTATCATTATAGCCTCATCACAACGATAATCTATGTTGATGCGGCTTCTTCTGAGCAATACGCTTAATTCTTTCCTCTGTTAAAATCAGCAATTCTCTTTCCTTGACATGAGCCTGATTTCATTATGAATACCCCTTGCCCGCTTGATCACGTTCGCATCGTGCTCAGCCATACCAGTCATCCTGGCAATATCGGCGCGGCAGCACGGGCGATGAAAACGATGGGACTGAATGCGTTGTATCTGATCAATCCAAAGTTTTTTCCCGATACGGAAGCAGAAGCCAGGGCTGCCAATGCACTTGATGTTCTGCAACAAGCCAAGGTTTGCAGTGAATTGGATCAGGCCCTGGAAGATACCGTGCTCGCGGCAGCGGTGACAGCTCGGCCACGCGAACTTTCGCATGCAGTGTTCGATGCGCGGCAGGGAGCGCGGGAGTTATTGCGCTATGCATGGCAGCAGCCGGTGGCTTTATTGTTTGGCACGGAAAATTCGGGACTGACGACTGCAGAGGTGAATAAATGCCAGATCATTATTCATATTCCGGCCAATCCACAATACCCCTCACTCAACTTGGCAAGTGCTGTGCAGGTAATGACTTATGAGCTGCGCATGGCGCTGACAGAAAATGTAGCCCCTGCAGCCGCCATCGATCCCTTGGCCAGTTTTAACGAGCTGGAACTATTGTATGCACACCTTGAACAGTTGATGATCGCCAGCGGTTTTCTCGATCCAGGAAAGCCCAAGCTGTTGATGCAACGCATCCGCCGTTTGTTTGCCCGAGCACGGCTGGAGAAAGAAGAAGTTCAGATTTTGCGCGGTATTTTGACGACTCTAGGCAAGCGCTGGTAAGCGCTGATACTTTTCTTAAGCGCTTTCCTAATTTTTCTTGATCAGTGTGCCGACCCCTTGGTCGGTCAGAATTTCGAGTAGCAATGCATGCTCCACCCGCCCGTCGATAATATGGCAGGATTTGACACCCATTTTGACCGCATCCAGTGCCGAGCCAATCTTCGGCAGCATGCCGCCAGAGATGGTACCATCAGCAAACAATTCGTCGACTCGTTGCGCAGTCAGACCGGTCAGCAGGTTGCCATCTTTATCCAGCACACCCGCTGTATTGGTTAACAAAATCAGTTTTTCCGCCTGCAGAATTTCCGCCAGTTTGCCGGCCACCAGATCGGCGTTGATGTTATACGCTTCGCCTTCGATACCAACACCAATCGGCGCGATTATCGGGATAAAATCCTGTGTATCAAGGAGTGCAATGAGCGACGGGTCGATCGATTCGATTTCGCCAACTTGGCCAATATTGATCCATTTCCCCGCAGTTTCGCGGTCGGCCATTAGCATTTTCCTGGCGCGGATAAAAGCTCCATCTTTGCCTGTCAGACCAACTGCCTTGCCGCCGTGGCGATTGATCAGATTGACAATATCTTTGTTCACCGATCCACCCAGCACCATTTCCACCACATCCATGGTTTCCGCATCGGTGACGCGCATACCCTGGATAAATTCACCTTGCTTGCCGACGCGTTTAAGCATGTCATCAATCTGCGGACCACCTCCATGAACAACTACTGGGTTCATACCGACCAGCTTCAGCAGCACCACATCACGCGCGAATCCTTGTTTGAGATGTTCCTCAACCATAGCATTGCCGCCATATTTTATGACGATGGTTTTACCATGAAAGCGTTGAATATAGGGTAGCGCTTCCGCCAGAATTTTGGCTTTGTCTTTCGCAAGAGCTTGGGAATTCAGCATAGCTTTCTCAATCAGTTCAATTAATTCTAGAAATTCTATTTAGATGGTACAGTTACAGATTCACTCGAGAGCAATGTGCAAGAACTCTTCATCCTGCATGAGTTCGTGCAAGCTTAATTTCTGCCATAATCGCTCTTCTGTATCCTGATATTGCGCGGTAATGCCCTTAGGCAATCTTGTCTTTGCCAATTTAGTGGGGGTAAATTCAGACAAATTTCTAATCCCCATCATGCTGTTGACTATGAAACCTGTATACATTTTATCGCCGGGTGAAACCAGTAATATGCGTGACTTTAAATTAAATGGCATGGGATGGTAGCCGAAATAAACACCTAATTCCAATTCTATTTAGGAACAGCATTAATAATCCAATCCCATCCGGTAATGCCGCGCATAGTTTCCTGGTTTGATTCGAGGCTTTTTAGCGCGC
>NZ_FONE01000071.1 GCF_900112825.1 Nitrosomonas sp. Nm166
GATGTCATTTCCGGCAAGCCTGATGTCCAGAACACCCTCAAAACCCTGCGCTACAAGCTCTTTGCCAAAGCAGGTTACATCACTCATGAAGGCCGGAAAAAAATTATTAACCTGGCTGTTGCCATGCAACAACGTGAATGGATGGATGGTCTTTGGGACAAATCTAAAACGTTTGATCTCCCCGTTAAATTTAGCCCAATATTCACACCCTGATCGGTTCTAATGGAAAATCTGGGTTTAACCAAAGAGACGGCAGGATAAACACCAATCGCTAAAGTTTTTTGCTTACCTGCAAAGCGATAATTCATTCTCCAGTATTTTCCGATGGCATTCACCAGTAAATACAGTCTGCCACTATCACTTATTTTGTAGGGCTTATCTTTTGCTTTAGCTTGACGCACTGCGACATCGGTTAGCATTTGTGGTATCTCGTTTGATGGTATTTCGAAGTATCATCAAAAGTACCAACAAACGGATGGTATATCAAAAGATAATATGCTATCTCCTGATACAATCAATTTTATAAAATTATAGTAATTACAAAGGATTTGATACGATATGAAACCAATTGAAAACTACTATTGGTGCCGGGAGGGGGAATCGAACCCCCATGAAGTTGCCTTCGCGGGATTTTGAGTCCCGTGCGTCTACCAATTCCGCCATCCCGGCCTTGTGCTATTTTGCTATCTTCTTGCATGAGCTGAAGGCGCAATTATCACTGAAAACCTGTATCACAGCAAGCCGCATGGGCGAAAACATGCTGCATCAGTATAATAGGCGACATGAAAATTCAGGATTTTGATTTTTATTTACCCGCCGAACTAATCGCACAATTTCCTGCTAAACAGCGTACTGGCAGCCGCTTGCTCTATCTGGATAGCGTCAATAGTCAATGGCAAGATGCGCTATTTTCTGACTTGCCAGATTATTTGCAGGCCGGAGACGTGATGGTATTTAACGATACTCAAGTGATCAAGGCTCGCTTATTGGGTAAGAAAAGCAGTGGTGGTAAGGTGGAAATCATGGTAGAGCGAGTACTAGATGATCACCATGCGCTGGCAACTATTCGTGCCAGTCATGCGCCCAAGCCGGGTTCAAGACTGTTAGTGACAGATGTGATTCCAGTGACTGTGGTTGCACGCGAACAAGAGCTTTATACGTTGCATTTTGAGCATACCATGACAGTTACTGAGTTACTGGAATGCTACGGTCAATTGCCGCTGCCTCCTTATATTACGCGGCCAGCTACTGCTGTGGATGAAGTACGCTATCAAACTATTTACGCCAGAAACTCAGGCGCTGTTGCGGCGCCGACTGCCGGTTTACATTTCGATGTTAGCATGATGGATCAATTACATGCCATGGGCGTGAATATTGTTTACGTTACTTTACACGTCGGCGCTGGAACATTTCAGCCGGTGCGGGTTGAAAATATCACTGATCACATTATGCATAGCGAAATTTTCCATATTCCCCAAGCCACTATTGACGCGATTGATCATGCTAAAACGACAGGAGGAGGGCGCATTCTCGCGGTCGGCACAACAACATTGCGAGCCTTGGAAGCTTGTGCATCGCTTCATCAAGGCCGATTGGTTGCAGGTTATGGTGATACGCAGGTTTTTATAACACCGGGCTATCGTTTTCAAATTGTCGAGCGATTATTAACCAACTTTCATTTACCTTGCTCTACATTACTAATGCTAGTCTCAGCATTCGCTGGGATGGAAAACATTCAACGCGCTTATCAGCATGCTGTGACGGCACGTTATCGTTTTTTTAGTTATGGGGATGCCATGCTCATTGAGAAGAAGTTATGAAATTTCAGGTACATTCTACCGATCATGCAGCCCGCCGCGGCACTTTAACTCTGGCCCATGGCACAGTCGAAACACCAGTTTTTATGCCAGTGGGTACTTATGGTGCAGTTAAAACCATGCCCCCTGCTGCCCTGCAAGCAACGAATGCACAGATTATTTTAGGAAATACTTTTCATCTATGGCTACGCCCTGGATTAGAAGTTATTCAAGCACATGGTGGATTACACAATTTCATAAGCTGGCATGGCCCGATATTAACCGACTCAGGTGGATTTCAAGTGTATAGCCTGGGAGAATTGCGCAAAATCACTAAGCAAGGCGTTCATTTCAAATCACCTGTCAATGGCGATAACTGTTTTCTGTCACCAGAAGAATCAATGCGTATTCAACGCACACTCAATTCAGATATTGTCATGATATTTGATGAATGCACGCCTTATCCAGCAGATGAAACCCCTACACGGCAATCCATGGAGCTCAGTTTACGTTGGGCGGAACGCTCCAAACAAGCCCATGGCGATAATCCCAATGCTTTGTTTGGTATTGTGCAAGGCGGCATGTATGAGCATCTACGCGACCAATCATTTACTGGCTTATACCCTATCGGCTTTGATGGTTATGCCATTGGTGGATTATCTGTCGGAGAGCCCAAGGCAGACATGAAGCGTATCCTGAAACATACCGCACCGTTGCTGCCCGCTGACAAGCCACGTTATTTGATGGGCGTTGGCACACCCGCTGATATTGTCAATGCGGTAGCGCAGGGCATTGATATGTTTGATTGCGTATTGCCGACGCGGAATGCTCGTAATGGATGGCTATACACGCGTCATGGCATTATCAAATTGCGAAATAGCCAGTACCGTTTGGATACATCACCACCTGATGAGCACTGCGGTTGCTATACCTGTCGGCATTTCAGCCGCGCCTATCTGCATCATTTACAACGCATCAATGAAATGCTCGGCGCGCATTTGAATACCGTTCATAATTTGTTTTATTACCAGCAATTGATGAAAGAAATTCGTACAGCCATCGAAAACAAGCAATTTGAAGAATATGCACAAGAATTTCTGGCATAAGCGGTCATCATGCTAATATGTATTTTTCTAATAATAGTTTCGGGAGAATTCTATGCTGATTAGTGACGCATTTGCTCAAGCTGCTGCACCGGCGCAATCTGAAGCAAGTTTAGTAAGCCTATTACCGATGATCGGTATACTGATCATTTTTTATTTTTTGCTGATCCGCCCCCAATCAAAGCGCGCAAAAGAACATAAACAAATGGTGGAAGCCCTCCAAAGGGGCGATGAAGTTATCACAAACGGCGGCATATTGGGCCTAATCATCAATGTCAGCGAGAGCTATGTCATCGTTGAGATCGCACCTGCTGTAGAAGTCACCATCCTTAAATCCTCAGTTCAAACCTTGTTACCTAAAGGGACACTAAAGAGCATCGAACCCAAAGGCGGAAAAACACAAAAAGCCAGAGGGGCAAAACCGATAGCGCCTCTAGAGGACAATAAAGATGAAGACATCGGCGAAGTATTAGAAAGCAAAGATACTGAAGTCGAGAAGCCTATTGAGAAAAAATAATCGTTTTATGACGAAGAGAAGATTTATTACTATCAATCCTTCTTTTGCATTCTTCTCACCTTTTATTATTGAATAGTTAACTATACCCATGAACCGCTACGCATTTTGGCAATATCTGATTATTGCGGTTTCGCTTCTACTCGGATTGCTTTACACTCTACCCAATTTTTACGGTGAATCACCCGCAGTACAGATTTCCCCATTGCGGATTTCCGCGAGTGCTGATATTCCCTTGTTACATCGAGTCGAAGAGACGTTGAAACAAGCCAATATCACTACAGACGGAATTTTTCTTGAAGAAGGCAGCATCAAAGTTCGTTTCGTTGATACGGATACTCAAATCAAGGCAAAGGATCTATTGGAATCAACCCTCGGCAATGAATATATCATTGCGCTGAATCTGCTGCCCAATTCTCCCCAATGGTTGACTAAGCTTGGCGCTTTGCCGATGTATTTGGGGCTTGATTTGCGGGGCGGCGTACATTTTATGCTTGAAGTCGATATGGACGGTGCGCTCGATAAAGCATTGGATCGCTACAGTGCCGACATTCGGAGTACTTTGCGCGAACATAAAATTTCCTATACAGGGCTTGAGAAACAGGCTAAAAAACTGACCCTGAAATTTCGTGATGCCGAATCACGTGCAAAAGCAGAAGCTGAGCTGAAATCGAGTTACCCCGATCTCGGTTTAAAAGAAGAACAAGCCGATAACCGATACCATCTTGTTGCTGTAATCAAGCCTGAAGCTCAGGCGCGCATGCAAGATTCAGCCGTGATGCAGAATATCACTACCCTGCGCAATCGCGTTAATGAATTGGGAGTTGCTGAACCCATTATCCAAAAGGCCGGTGCAGATCGTGTCATTGTACAACTACCAGGCGTGCAGGATACCGCCAAGGCAAAAGATATCCTGGGACGAACCGCTACGCTGGAAATACGCATGGTTGATGACGAGCGAGATCTAGATGCAGCCTTGCGTGGTCAAGTTCCATTTGGTACTGAGCTTTATGAAGAACGTGGCGGCAGCCCACTACTCGTTAAGAAGCAGGTTTTACTGACAGGTGAACATATCACTGATGCTCAGCCAGGCTTTGATAAAGATAATCAACCCGCAGTGCATATCAACCTGGATAGCAGCGGATCACGCATTTTTAAACAATTGACACGTGATAATGTCGGTAAACGAATGGCTATTCTTTTGATCGAAAAGAATAAAGCTGAGGTTATCACCGCCCCTGTCATCCGCGAGGAAATAGGCGGTGGGCGTGTTCAGATCAGCGGGCGCATGACCAGTATGGAAGCTCGTGATGTCGCATTATTGCTCCGGGCAGGTGCGCTCGCAGCACCGATGGATATTATTGAAGAACGCACAGTAGGCCCAAGTCTGGGTGCTGATAATATTGCTCGAGGCTTTAATTCCACGCTGTATGGATTTCTGGCTGTTGCTTTCTTCATCGTGATTTATTACACGGCGTTTGGCGTTATCTCAGTCATCGCTCTCGCCCTAAATTTACTATTGCTTGTAGGCTTATTATCCATCATGCAAGCTACTCTAACCCTGCCTGGAATGGCCGCGTTAGCGTTGACTGTAGGGATGGCGATCGACGCGAATGTACTGATTAACGAGCGTATCCGCGATGAGCTACGTGCAGGTGCTTCTCCGCAGCTTGCGATTCATGCGGGATTTGAGCGTGCATTTGGCACCATCGTTGACTCCAATATTACAACTTTAATTGCTGGTATCGCTTTGTTTGCTTTCGGCTCAGGGCCAGTAAAAGGATTCGCCGTCGTTCTTTGCCTGGGTATTTTAACTTCTGTATTCACGGCAACCTTTGTATCCAGAGGCATGGTGAATCTGATGTATGGAAGCCGTCGCAGGCTCGATCGCGTTCCTATCGGAAAAATCTGGATACCTAAGTACAGCTCAGTTGGCGATAAAACTCTTCCTCATGCAACAGGTGAAATTAATAAAGATATTGATAGTAGCCAAATGATTAGCGAGCAGAAAAAAGATAGCGTCCAATCTGAGAGTAGCAGTCAGAAAGAAGTTATGGCCCAACCAAGTGATAAGGTGGGCATCAATGCTAAAACTAAACCAGGTGAACAGAGTCCCAAAAAGTAGGCAGCGCAAAACATCTGACACCAAACAATCTAAGCGAAAATAAATGGGCATATAAGGAAGTCAATTATGGAAATTTTTCGATTTAATCGTGACATCCCTTTCATGAACTGGAGACGTCCGGCCGCGGTCATTTCAATAACAACATTTATTCTTTCTGCGTTTTTTATTGTTACAAAAGGATTAAATCTCGGTGTGGACTTTACGGGTGGAACTGTTCTGGAGGTTAGCTATGGTCAAACAGCTGATCTCGGGAAGGTACGTAGTATCCTGACGGATCTTGGAATGTCTGATGCCAGTGTACAAAATTTTGGCACCTCACGTGATGTTTTAATACGTTTACCCATCAAGCCTGAAGTTTCCAGTGCGCAATTGTCTGAAACCGTTTTAAGTGCACTTAAGCAAGCTGATTCTTCAGTAATAATGAAACGTGTGGAGTTCGTCGGTCCCCAAGTTGGTAAAGAGTTATTAGAAAATGGTGCATTGGCATTGTTATTTGTTTCGTTAGGTATAGTCGCATATCTGGCTATGCGATTTGAATGGAAATTTGGCATTGCGGGCATTATCGCCAACCTGCATGATGTTGTTATTATTGTGGGTTGCTTTGCATTTTTTCAATGGGAATTTTCACTGACGGTATTAGCAGCTGTATTAGCTATCCTAGGCTATTCCGTTAACGAATCCGTGGTTATTTTTGATCGGATTCGAGAAAATTTCCGTAAGTACCGAAAAGCTTCTCTTACACAAGTGATCGACAGTGCTATTACACAGACTATGTCGCGCACTATTATCACACATGGCAGCACCCAAATGGTTGTTATTGCAATGCTGTTATTTGGTGGCGAGGTACTTCACTATTTTGCACTGGCATTAACGATCGGCATCCTGTTTGGCATCTACTCATCCATTATGGTGGGTAGCTCAATTATTATGTCACTAGGAGTCAAACGAGAAGATCTCGTTAAGGTAGAGAAAAGACCTCTTGAGAATGACGGGGCAGTCGTGTAGCAGTGCCTTTTATACGAATTTACAATATCTGCAATAAAAGAGCACAACAAATAGTTATTTGTTGTGCTCTTCGATAAAACGCAACTACAGGTTTACCTTAAGCCGCAGTTGGATGAGTTTTACTCCGGCTGCGCATCATGAAGAAAGCGCCTGCTGCAATCACCAGCACAATCGGAGCGATGATGGCT
>NZ_FONE01000029.1 GCF_900112825.1 Nitrosomonas sp. Nm166
GAAGAGGACGAAGAAGACGAGAGCGAAGGCGCTAGTCCAGCCGTAGAAAGTGAAGCTCAGGGTGAAGATGACGATGAGGAGGAAGATGAAGAGTAATCATCGATGCTTGGAGAATGCTTTTGAAGCGATAAAAAAAGCAACTTAAGACAACATTAGACAGAGTAAAATAAAATTCTGGGGATTTGCTATCTCCAGAATTTACCAACTTAAGATTGAATTACTCTTATTCCTAAGTTTGCTCATCGTATTAGGTCTTGTGTGCTAACGATCTTTTTATGCATCGGCGGAGTTGTTGATATCAAGAAGCTTTTAATTTTGCAGCTCTAAGAATTTTGAATTAACCTGCTAATAGCGGGTTTTTTTATTATACCGTAAGGCTAAATGTATTATGTTCAATCATTTTCCAAAACCTGATATTAATTATCCACATAATTATCGAGATTATTTTATTGCTGGTTTTACATTCTTTTGTGTAGGAGTCAGCCTAGTAATTGATGGTAGGGCAAGTGTTGAAATTCAAAATTTGTTAGGTGTGATAGCTTGGATTTTCCTGGTTGGATTATTAATCGGTGAAAATAGAGAAGTGAGGATGCAAGTTGTTATTGCCGTGGCATTTGCTACTGCAGGTGAGCATTTTGCTTCGATTTATATGGAAGGATATACCTATCGATTTGGAAACGTGCCCCATTATGTGCCTCCAGGACATGGAATGGTTTATTTGACAGCTGTCGCACTTGCACGCTCAAGATTTTTTTTAATGAATGCAAAAAAAATAGCTGTCTTTGTGATAACTGCTGGAGGTATATGGTCACTGTGGGGCATTAGTGGCATACCTGAACAAGGTGATCAAGTTGGCGCATTTTTATTTTGTATATTTGTCATTTGTATTTTTAAGGGCCGATCTCCCATGGTTTATCTTGGAGCTTTTTTTATTTGTACTTGGTTGGAGATTGTCGGTACAGCAGCAGGAACATGGAAGTGGGCATCTATTGAACCTGTTTTTGACTGGACACAAGGAAATCCACCCAGTGGTGTAGCGGCTTGGTATTGTTTAGTTGACGCAGTAGCAATTGGTTTTGCTCCAAAGTTTTTAAATGGTTTGCAAAAAATGAATAACTGGTATAAAACAATCGCTCATTAAGAAATTTCCTTAGAAATTAGGGAATAATCAAGAAATATGGTTTTTGTTAAATAATTCTGAGACGGAAGGAATATTTGTGACTGTTGTTCGTTTACCAGATGGTTCAGAGCGTGTTTTTGATCAACCAATAAGCGTTATAGATATAGCTTCAGCGATTGGACCTGGTTTAGCCCGCGTAGCGATCGCAGGAAAAATAAATGGAAAACTGGTTGATGTAGACAGTTTAATTGATAAAGATTGTGATCTTGCCATCGTTACAGAGAAAGATGGGGAAGGATTAGAGATTATTCGACACTCTTGTGCTCATTTGCTAGCTCATGCCGTAAAAGAATTATTTCCTGATGCACAAGTTACTATTGGGCCTGTAATTGAGGACGGGTTTTATTATGATTTTTCTTATAAGCGCTCATTCACTCCTGAGGACTTAATTGCTATCGAGAAACGTATGCTTGAGATCAGCAAGAGAGATTTAAAGATAAAGCGAAAAATATGGGAACGTGCTGATGCAATTAGTTTTTTCAAGCAACAGGGGGAGCATTATAAAGCACAAATCATTGAATCTATCCCAGGAGATGAAGATTTGTCACTTTATTCTCAGGGTAATTTCACAGATTTATGCCGAGGCCCACATGTTCCGACGACTTCAAAGATAAGAGTTTTCAAACTTATGAAAGTAGCAGGAGCTTATTGGCGAGGTGATTCACATAATGAAATGCTGCAGCGAATTTATGGAACAGCTTGGGCGAATAAGGATGATCAGAAAAGCTATCTTCATCGTTTAGAAGAGGCGGAAAAACGGGATCATCGAAAGCTTGGAAAGCAGCTCGATTTATTTCATGTACAGGATGAAGCACCGGGGATGGTGTTCTGGCATCCAAAAGGATGGACATTGTGGCAGCAAATTGAGCAATATATGAGAAATATATTGAATCAGAATGGCTATCAAGAAATACGCACACCGCTAATTTTGGATAAAAATTTATGGGTGCGTTCAGGACATTGGGAGAATTTTCGTGAAAATATGTTCACCACGGATTCTGATGAGCGAGACTTTGCCATAAAACCGATGAATTGCCCTGGTCATATTCAGATATTTAATCAAGGTCTGCGGAGCTATCGTGAACTTCCCATAAGGCTAGCTGAATTTGGTTCATGCCACCGAAATGAGGCATCCGGCGCATTACACGGTATTATGCGAGTTCGTGCGTTTACACAAGATGATGCACATATTTTTTGTACAGAAGATCAAGTGCAAGATGAAGTTGTACGATTTATCGATCTATTGAAGGTTGTGTATGCTGATTTTGGCTTTAAAGAGCTTTTGGTTAAACTTTCAACTCGTCCACTAAAGCGTGTGGGATCCGAAGCGCAGTGGCACAAATCAGAAGCAGCACTGGAAGCTGCTCTGAATAAAGCTAAGCTTGAATGGGAATTACAGCCGGGTGAAGGTGCATTTTATGGGCCAAAAATTGAATTTTCATTAAAGGATTGCATTGGACGTGTATGGCAATGTGGTACATTGCAATTGGATTTTTCCATGCCTGATCGTTTGGGTGCAGCATATGTAGCAGAAGATAACTCACGCCAAGTGCCGGTTATGCTTCATAGGGCTATTTTAGGATCTCTGGAGAGATTTATCGGTATATTGATAGAGAATTATGCGGGAGCATTTCCTCTGTGGCTATCACCCGAACAGGTTGTCGTGTTAAATATTTCTCGAGGACAGATTGATTATGCGCAAGAGGTAGCTACCCAACTGAAGTATCATGGTATTAGAGCCAGTTTAGACTTGAGAAATGAAAAAATAACCTATAAAATTCGGGAGCATAGTTTGCAGAAACTTCCCTATCAAATTATTGTAGGAGATGAAGAAGTGCGAACCAATAAAGTTGCTGTTCGTAGCCGTGCGGGTGAGGATCTTGGTCAAATGATGTTACCAGCCTTAATAGAACGTCTTAAACAAGAACTTTCTTCAAAAGCATAAATTTTTATTAAACTAAACTTGGAGAATTTGCCATAGCTCAAGAAAAAACAGCACGCATTAATCAAGAAATTGATGCGCCAGAGGTACGTTTAATTGGAGTCAATGGAGAGCAAGTTGGTATCGTTACCCTTGCTGAAGCAAATGTCTTAGCTGAGGAGGCAGGCATTGATCTGGTTGAGATCGCTCCAACTGCACAACCGCCTGTTTGTCGATTGATGGATTATGGTAAGTTTCGCTATCAGGAAAGCAAGAAAAGACATGATGCGAAGCTAAAGCAGAAACAAGTTCAGATTAAAGAAATTAAATTTAGACCAAATACGGACGAAGGTGATTACAATATAAAATTAAGGAACTTAACAAATTTCCTGAATGAAGGGGATAAGGTTAAAGTAACCTTACGTTTCCGAGGGCGTGAAATGACGCATCAGGAATTTGGTATGCGTTTACTGGAGCGTGTAAAAAGCGATTTGGAATCATTTGCAGTAGTGGAACAATTCCCTAAAATGGAAGGGCGGCAAATGGTTATGGTGCTGTCACCTAGAAAGAAAGATGCAAAAGCTGATAAATCTAAAGCAGTAGCGGAAAACTCAACTGTAACATCATAAATTTCTGTCATAGTCACCTATTTGAATAATAAGTGATCGCTAGGTTTTGTAAGATTTTCAATAATGAAAACACCTAGCTTCATATTAGAAAAGGAGGTATGTATGCCTAAAATAAAAACCAAAAGTGGTGCAGCAAAACGATTTAAATTTCGAGCGAGTGGAACTATCAAACGCTCACAAGCTTTTAAGCGCCATATATTGACCAAGAAAACGACTAAAAATAAGCGCCAGTTGCGAGGTGTTGTGAGCGTTCACGCTACGAACGCAACTTCGGTGCGTGCTATGATGCCGTACGCATAAAAAGGGGAACGACATGCCAAGAGTTAAACGTGGTGTAACCGCTCATGCACGACACAAGAAAATATTAGATTTGGCTAAAGGCTACCGTGGACGCCGTAAGAATGTCTATCGCATCGCCAAGCAAGCTGTTATGAAGGCTGGTCAATATGCATACCGAGATCGCCGTCAGCGTAAAAGACAATTTCGAGCTTTATGGATTGCACGGATCAATGCAGCTGCCCGAGAGTGTGGTCTGTCATACAGTGTTTTTATGAATGGCCTCAAAAAAGCAAGCATTGAGATAGATAGAAAGGTCTTGGCTGATTTGGCTGTATTCGATAAGAGTGCTTTTGAGAAAATAGCCGAGCAGGCAAAAGCCAGTCTTGCCACATAATTAATTGTAATAAAAAAGACATTGGGAGGTCGGGTAAAGCTTGACCTCCCTTTTTCTTGTGAATGTAATGGTGGGATAATCTTATTCTTTATTGAATTTATATGAGAAACTTGGAAGAAATTATCAATGAAGCAGTAAGCTTGATGAATAGCATAGAAAATCCTACCGAGCTGGAAAATGTTAAGGCGCGCTACCTTGGTAAGAATGGTTTGCTTACTGAATTATTGAAAGGATTAGGGAAGCTTCCCGCCGAAGAGCGTCCCATCATGGGCAGCCAAATAAATCAAGCCAAGGACCAATTAGAGGCAACGCTTAAATCTCGACGCAGCGCAATTCAGGCAAAAGAACTCGAAGCTAAATTGACTGAGGAGGCCTTGGATGTCACCTTGCCTGGTAGAGGACTGGAGATGGGTGGTTTACATCCGGTAACACAAACCTTGTTGCGTGTCGAAACCCTGTTTCACTCGATAGGTTTTAATGTCGCTTCCGGTCCAGAAATAGAGACAGATTTTTATAATTTTACTGCATTAAATATTCCAGAAAATCACCCGGCGCGGGCAATGCATGATACGTTCTATGTTGATAATGGCAATTTGCTACGTACACATACATCGCCCGTCCAAATTCACTATATGCAAGATAATGAACCACCGATAAAGGTGATTGCGCCTGGGCGTGTCTATCGCTGCGATTCTGATGTAACACATACGCCGATGTTTCATCAAGTAGAAGGTTTGTGGATCGATGAGCATGCCAATTTTGCCGCATTAAAAGGTGTGCTAGCTGATTTTATGTCGCACTTCTTTGAACGTGATGATTTGTCAGTAAGATTTCGGCCATCTTTTTTTCCATTTACTGAGCCTTCTGCAGAGATGGATATTGGTTGTGTAATGTGTGATGGAAAAGGTTGTCGTGTATGTAGTCATACGGGCTGGTTGGAAGTACTGGGTTGTGGAATGGTTCATCCAAATGTTTTAAAACATGTTGCGATTGACAGCGAACGATATATTGGGTTTGCTTTTGGTATCGGAGTGGAGCGTTTGACAATGCTTAGATATGGCGTCAATGACTTGAGACTGTTTTTTGAAAATGATCTGCGTTTTCTTAAACAATTTAACTAACCCTGATTAATTTACTTACCCGTTGCAATTAAAAGTAGATCCTCATGAAGTTTTCTGAAAACTGGTTGCGTACTTTTGTTAATTCACCTTGCTCAAGTAATGAACTTGCACAAGCGTTAACGATGGCGGGGATTGAAGTTGAAAGTGTCCAGCCAGTGGCATCGTTGTTTGATAAGGTTGTTGTGGCTGAAGTGCTTTCGGTTGAGAAGCATCCTACAGCAGATCGATTAAAGGTCTGCAATGTTAAAACAGGAAAAACTGAGGAAGACTTGCTGCAAATTGTTTGTGGCGCACCTAATGTAAGTGCCGGAATAAAAGTACCCTGTGCATTGATTGGTGCGAATCTGCCGGATTTGGTCATTAAAAAAGCGAAGTTACGCGGTGTGGATTCAGCTGGCATGCTATGTTCAGCCAGAGAGCTAGGCATCAGTGATGCGGCTGAGGGCTTATTGTTACTTCCTGCAGATGCACCGGTAGGGGTAAATTTTCGTAGTTATTACCAACTTGACGATAACATTTTTATATTGAGCCTGACGCCTAATCGCGCCGATTGCCTTGGGATATTGGGTGTGGCACGTGAAGTTGCAGCAATAACAGCGACTGACCTACGAGTACCCGAGATAAGATCTATTACTCCTGAAACTGAAGATACCTTGAGGGTGCACGTGATTGCCTCTGAAGCTTGCCCCTTGTATTGTGGCCGAATAATACGTGACATAAAACTTGATGTGTTAACACCACTATGGATAACCCAGCGCTTAGAGCGTAGTGGTATACGATCCATTAATCCTGTGGTCGATATCACCAATTATGTATTGCTGGAAACCGGTCAGCCCATGCATGCTTTTGATTTGGCAAAGATTACCGGAACTATTCAGGTACGTTATGCTTTTTCGCATGAAAAAATACAGTTATTGAACGGTAATGAGCTAGATTTAAATTCAGATCTACTGTTAATTGCAGATGAGCATAAACCACTGGCATTAGCCGGTATTATGGGCGGAGTAGAAAGTAGTGTCACACACGGCACTACAGATATTTTTTTGGAAAGCGCTTTTTTTATTCCGGCTGTCATAAGCGGCAAGTCATTTTGTCTGGGATTTAGTTCGGATTCTGCTTACCGTTTTGAGCGAGGCGTGGATTTTGCTGCGACCAAGAGTGCCTTGGAGCGTGCTACTTACCTGATACAAACCATCTGTGGTGGGAGGGTAGGGCCTGTGACCGAAGTGAAGCATCAATTACCGCAAAGACACGCTGTCAATGTACGTACTGAACGAATAAAACGAGTGTTAGGCATTAATATCACTCAAGACCAAGTAAACGACTACTTTAAACGCTTAGGATTTGAGTTTTCAGTGAAAGGCGATGTTTTTAATGTTACCCCTCCGACCTATCGTTTCGATCTGACAATAGAAGAAGATTTCATAGAAGAGCTGGCACGCATTTTTGGATATGATCATATTCCTACTCATCTTCCACACACTGATATGGCGATGCTGCCAGCATCGGAAGCAGAATTTTCTCATACAGAAATAAAGCGCCTACTGATGATGCGCGATTATCAAGAAGTGATCAACTACGCTTTCGTAGATGCAGATTGGGAGCGTGATTTTGCGGATAATGAGAGACCGATCACATTAAAAAATCCGATTGCAAGCCAGATGAGTGTAATGCGGAGCACACTGATTGGCGGTTTAATTTCCAATTTGCAGTTTAATTTGAATCGTAAGCAAATCAGAGTACGCTTGTTTGAGACAGGGTGTTGTTTTGTCAGAGATAATGAAAATAATTATAAACAAATAGAAAAGCTTGCTGGGCTCAGTTATGGAGATATTGCATCTGAACAGTGGGGAATTCCCGCGAGAAATGTTGACTTCTATGATATCAAAGCGGATATAGAAGTTCTGTGTAGGGATCAAGCTATCTATTTCAAGAAATTCTCTCATCCGGCATTGCATCCGGGAAAATCAGCGCAAATTTGTATTGGAGATAAATCAATCGGATGGTTGGGAGAGTTTCATCCACGTTGGCAGAAGAAATATGGTTTACAGAGGAATGTAGTATTGTTTGAATTGGAGTTAGAAAATTTGCTGCTTAAATCCTTACCTGTTGCTAGGGAGATTTCTAAATTCCCACTGATACGCCGTGATATTGCAATCATTGTGGATAATGATATCAGTGTGCATGCATTATTGACCAGTATGAATGCTGAAAAATCAATAATTATATCGGATATTACGTTATTTGATATCTATCGCGGCAAAGGCATGGAAAGCACCAAAAAAAGTCTTGCATTCCGTATCTTATTACAAGATACTGAGAAAACGCTAACAGATGAAGAAGCTGATTTTGCAGTGACAAGTTTAATAAAAATATTAGAAAGTAAATTCTCTGCAACATTGCGTAATTGATGATCACTGAAAAAATCATGCAATTGATTATCATTGAGATTGAAGGCATTGATCAGATTTATTCTTCGTAAGCCTAGTGTATGAGATGAATTATTAATCTGTTTCTTATCAAAGGTGCCACTGCTTAATGACCTAACTATTGGTGAATAAGGTTATAAAAATTAATAACTAAAAGGAGTGAAGTATGGCATTGACCAAAGCCGAATTAGCAGATTTACTATTTGAAAATGTGGGGCTTAACAAACGTGAAGCCAAGGATATGGTCGAATCGTTTTATGAGGAAGTACGGAATGCTTTACAAAATAATGAAGGTGTCAAGCTTTCAGGATTTGGCAATTTTCAATTACGGGAAAAACCACAGCGCCCCGGTAGAAACCCGAAAACAGGCGAAGAAATTCCTATTACTGCGCGTCGTGTAGTTACATTCCACGCCAGCCAGAAACTGAAGAACTTGGTTGAAAAGAATTATCATGGAAAACCAAAAAACAAGTAATACATTACTTCCGATTCCAGCTAAACGTTACTTTACGATTGGAGAAGTAGGTATACTCTGTGGCGTTAAGCCCCATGTATTACGCTATTGGGAGCAGGAGTTTTCACAATTAAAACCTATTAAACGTCGGGGTAATCGTCGTTATTATCAGCATCAAGAAGTATTATTAATTCGACGTATTAGGGAGCTGCTTTATGACCAAGGATTTACGATTAGCGGAGCGCGTAGCCGGCTAGATCATAATGAAGATAAACCAACGCTTGTAAAGTCAACTGATATAAATACATCTCCTTCAATAGCAGATCTGAGCTACATTCGACGTGAAATCAAAAGTGTGATGTCGCTTCTGCTCTCATAAAGAATATATTTTAATAATAGTTTCTAAAATAAAATGCGTAGTTTGTTATAATTTCCTGTTCGGGGCGTAGCGCAGCCTGGTAGCGTACTTGCATGGGGTGCAAGTGGTCGGAGGTTCAAATCCTCTCGCCCCGACCATTTTGTAAGTTAACGCTCTATTCAAATCTAATTGCAAGATTGTTTGTTGATTCAATGACTATCATAGCCTTATAGAAATGCGCATCTTACTGAGTAATGATGATGGATACTTTGCGCCTGGTCTTGCATGTCTTGCTGAGTTACTTTCCCAAATTGCAGAAATCATTGTCGTCGCGCCTGAAAGAGATCGTAGCGGATCTAGTAATTCCTTAACATTGGATCGTCCATTAAGTTTACATAAATCCCATAATGGCTTTTATTACGTGAATGGAACACCTACTGACTGTGTTCACTTGGCAGTAACCGGTATGCTGGATGTTATGCCAGATATGATAGTGTCTGGGGTAAATGATGGCGCTAATATGGGCGATGATACAATTTATTCTGGTACTGTGGCTGCCGCCACAGAAGGTTTTTTACTCGGAATCCCTTCATTAGCTGTTTCTTTAGTTGGCGCATCTCGTGGAAATTATCTAACCGCTGCCCGTGTTGCAGCTGATATGGTAAGGCGCTTTAGAGAAAATGAAATTCCAAGTTCGATTTTATTGAATATTAATGTGCCAGATATTGAATATCAACAACTTGAAGGAATTGAAGTGACTCGATTAGGTAGGCGCCATAAAGCAGAACCAGTCATTAAATCGCAAACTCCGCGTGGAGAGAGAGTATATTGGGTAGGTGCAGCAGGCGCGGCACAGGACGCGGGCAAAGGTACAGATTTTTATGCTGTACAGCACAACCGGGTTTCGGTAACGCCCTTACAGATTGATTTAACCCGATACGATCAGTTGGATCTGATAACGAGATGGTTAAATAATTAGAAATTGTTATGTAAATGTAATTTAAAGTCTTATGGATGCTAATCGGTGATTGTGCGTCATTCTGGAATTGGTATGACTTCACAGCGTACACGAATGCGAATGATTGAGCGTTTACGTACACAAGGTATTGCTGATGAAGTGGTTTTATCTGTAATGGGGGCTATTCCTCGTCATGTTTTTGTTGAGGAGGCCTTAGCAAGCCGCGCTTATGAAGATGTTGCCTTACCCATAAATTATGGACAAACTATATCCAGCCCTTGGATCGTGGCGCGTATGAGCGAATTATTACGTGCTAATTCTGATTTGGATAAGGTGCTGGAAATTGGAACGGGTTGTGGTTATCAGACGGCTGTATTGACACAAATTGCACAAAAAGTTTATTCAATCGAGCGGATCGGGCCTTTATTAACCCGTACTCGAATCCGATTACAGGAATTACAAATTAGAAATGTCCATTTGAAGCATGCGGACGGCTTGCGGGGACTAGCAGAAGCTGCACCATTTGATGGTATCATCATGACAGCGGTAACGACTCATGTCCCTATTGCGCTATTGGAGCAATTGGTAGTGGGGGGTAAAATGGTTTTTCCTAAAGGGGTACAGAAGCAGAATTTGTGTGTTATAGAACGTAATCCCCAAGGCTATACCGAGACTGTGCTGGAAGAGGTAAATTTTGTGCCTTTATTATCTGGTGTCGTAAAAAAATAACGATACGAGGAATATTAAAATGACGAACAACCCGATGAGGCTAATAGATAGCGGTATCGATAGATGCATCATCAAAGCAACTTTTTCTTTGATGAGTTATTTTAAGTTATTATTTTTTAGTCTATTTACAATTTTATTCCTATTGATGATTGGATGTAGTACCACACAGCCACCTGTTCCAGTAGTCGATCGCTCGAAAGCGGATGTAGTGGGACCCATCAATAAATCCATTGAACCAGCGAGTTCCAGTTCCTATAATCAGTTTTATATCGTACAGAAAGGGGATACGCTATACAGTATTGCACTTAATCATGGCATTGATTTCAAGAAGTTAGCTGAATGGAATCATATCACAGACCCTAAAAACATCAAACCGGGCCAGAGAATTAGTTTGTCTGTGCCATTGTCTGCGCCAGCAAGCGATTCTCAACCTGTCTTGTTTGCTTTGCCTCAGCAACCCATAGAGACAACTCTTGAACCCAATGAACAGCCCTTCGCTACGATTCCCCAGGAAAGCGATAGGGGGAGCGAAGTAAAGGGAAACCTAAAAACAAGCCCAAAAGCCATTAAGTTACCTTTCTCAGAGCAGAATGTGGCACGGTTAAAAGATTCAGCCAATTTATCCTCTGTAGTACAGACACAACCGCCTCCCCCAGCGCTAGAAAAAAATACCAGAATTGAAGTTGCTCCTCAGCCAGAATCACAGCAGTCTGATGCTGAATGGATGTGGCCGACGACTGGCAAGTTGCTATCATCTTTTTCAAAGAATTCTAAAGGTGTAAAGATTTCCGGTCAGGCTGGACAACCGATTCTGGCTTCGGCTGCAGGTGAAGTAGTTTATAGTGGTCACGGTTTACGTGGCTATGGAAATTTGATAATTATTAAGCATAATAATACCTTCCTCAGTGCGTATGCCCATAATAGTAAGATACTGGTAAAAGAAGGAGAGGCCGTGGTAAAGGGTCAGAAAATTGCAGAAATGGGCAATACTGACTCAGATACTATCCAGTTACATTTTGAGATACGAAAACATGGTAAGCCAGTTGATCCGCTGGAATACTTACCTAATCCATCATGATGATAAAAATCAGCCAGTTCTACTTAAAATAAAAAAAGCGGATAAACATATCCGCTTTTTTTATTTAATCTCAATTGCTTACTTCTCAGAATCGCGCATGTGCTTCAAAGCTTCCTCGACATGTTTTGCTGCTACATCTGCGTGATCTTGTTTTGCATGCGCGATAGCTTCATCCAGATGCTTGATTGATTCAGTCATATGCTGGCGTGCCTCTGATTTAAGCTCCTTTTCGGCAGCTTTTGCATGAGTGAGACTTTGTTGTGCATGTTCTAATAACACCTTGGCATGACCGGCTTCACCGTGAGTTTTGGCTTCTTCTGCGTGTTTTATCGCTTCTGTAGTGTGCTGATTGGTACCGGCAATTACTTGTGAATTGAAAAAGAGTGCTAATACACCGATCATTATAGTCATTCTGATGAATTTCATAATGTTACTCCTTGTATTAATTTAAAGAGGACCTAACATACCCTTTCTAGGGCTGGTGCCTAATCTCTATCAATTCAATGAGACTTTGCACAGATTACTTATAACACAAAAACATTAGAAGCTAGAACAAATTCAAGTTAATTGTATAAAAACAGATTTTAAGAAAGACTGATTTGCTTACCGATATTTATATCGAAGCTTAATGGTTGATTAATCAGTTAATCAAATTATTGAGTAACTTATAATCAATCCATTGTTTATCAAATGGGATACCTCTGATTTGAGTGAATGGTTGAGATGGCTCCCCTAGATCTGATAAAACTGCCATTGCGCCGCTGAAATCTTGTGACCGAGTGTAACCACTCACGGTGATGAGTGTAGGAATGTCGGCTGTCAGTGCGGATTTCAATCCATTTTCAGAGTCTTCTATTGCAATACATTGTTGCGCGGTTAACTGGAGTTGGTTGAGTACCCAGTAATAGATATCGGGTGCCGGTTTCTTCAGGGGCACAATATCACCAGCTCCGATCACATCGAACCAACCAATAGATTCTTCACCTAGAGTTGATTTTAGCAAAGCGGTGACATTTTCCATTGTGGTCGTTGTTGCAATCGCGATTTTTATTTTTTCCTGACGCAGCTCATGAATCAATCGAGCAATACCAGGACGTAACGGAATACGACCTTGTTCCATTAGTGACTCAAAGTACTTGGTTTTTGTTTTGTGCAAGCTGGCAATCCAGTCCGACAAATCGCTTTTGTTGAGCGCAGCAGGCATATACCTTTCTAGATAATGTCGAATTCGCTCTTTTCCACCAGTAACTTGCAGCAGTTCACCATACAGATCGATATCCCAATGCCAGTCGAGATTAAAATGTTTAAATGCAGCATTGAATGCAAGGCGATGACCGTCTTGCTCTGTGTCAGCAAGTGTGCCGTCTACATCAAACAGTACGGCTTCTAATTTATTATATGTATTCATTCTATTATTCTATAAATGAGTTTAAGTTATTGTCAGATGGTGGTAACTGGCACGCTGCAGGCGATCAGTAATGGCTAACCAGGCAGGGTGATCAGGCGGTGCTTCTACCAGGATATAATCAAATGCTGCTTGATCGAATTCATGTAATCTTGCATACAGTTGCTTACCGTAAGAAATTGGATCTTGAGGCATGAAGAATTGCTGGATCAACGGATCCAGAAGCTGTGATTTATCAATATCGGACCACCTAATGATCAGAACCCGCAAGCTTTGTGCTGCTAATGTTGTTGCCTCCTTCTCGATTTGCGCTGTCGAGTATATTTTTAGTGGAGTTGCGGGTGCATAATGTGCTGGTAATGACCCGGATGTACGTACCGCTTGATTGACATTGTGCGCTACAATAATCGGACTATCCAGTACTGATTCAAGCGCAGATAATGCAATGCCGCCCGGCCGGAGTACTGCGGGCAATTGGTCATGGAAACTGATGATGGTGCTTTCCAGACCTATTTCACAGGCACCACCATCTAAGATCATATCGACTTTTGAGCCCAATTCCTCTCGCACATGTGCTGCCGTAGTCGGACTAATTTTTCCAAAACGATTTGCTGATGGAGCGGCCAGTGCTTTGTCCGGTCCCAGTGCGTTAAGCAAAGCCAGCGCAACAGGGTGAGCCGGTATGCGTAGCCCCACCGTATCTTGGCCGCCTGTAACTCGATCAGATATATGACGGCTGCGCTGCAGAATCAAAGTTAATGGTCCGGGCCAGAAGTGACTGGCGAGTTTCCAGGCGAATTCCGGTATGGCTTGTGCCCAATATTGCAAATGGGAAATATTACCGATATGTACGATGAGCGGATGATCAGTAGGGCGCTGTTTAATTGTGTAAATCTTGTTGACAGCGTATGGATTTGTAACATCAGCACCAAGACCATAGACAGTTTCGGTAGGAAAAGCCACCGTGCCGCCTTCGCATAATATGCGCGCGGCTGCGGAAATCTGGTCATGCTGTTCTGATGACAAATTTGGCCTGTTTTGAGAATATTGTGTTTGTTTCTTTACATACATATGTTCGACTCAAATGAAAAGTCGATTAAGCGCATCAATCGTTTTAAATGAAATTTAGGGTTGATTATCAGGCCAGTCATAACCCAGAATACCTTGGATCATGCGTACGAGGTAGAAACTTAGCCAATTGATAGTATTTTTGTGCCATGAGAGAAAACCTTTATTCGCTGATGTTACCGATACGGATTCTTGCACGATTGCAGTTCTCAAGCTTGTTTTTAATTCGTTTGCAAAATCTTGATCTTCAATGATGATATTGGCCTCGCGTGCCAGGAGCAAACTAAAAGGATCGATATTGGAAGAACCTACGGTTGCCCAATGCTGATCAATAACAGCTACTTTGGCATGTAGATAGCTGCGGCTATATTCATAAATTTTTATTCCAGCTTGCAATAAATTCTCATACATTGCCCGGGTCGCATGATATTGCAAACGATATTCGATTCTGCCCTGTAATAAAAGTTCGACATTTACACCGCGTTGAGCGGCATCTTTCAGCGCAGTAATAAATCTTCTTCCCGGCAGAAAATAGGCATTGGCAATGATGATTTCAGTATGCGCCTGGTGAATGGCTTGCAGATAAGCGCGCTCGATGTCATGACGATGGCGCCAGTTATCACGAATCAAAAATGCAGCGCGTTGATTTCCATATGGTTTGTGTGTTGGTTTTATTACGACCGGATTAATCCAATGTTCCTTTAAATGTACCCATGCTACTTGTGTCCATAAGCGTCTCATACTGCTGTAGATTTGAGTGAGTATCGGGCCTTTAATAAGAACAGCATAGTCAAAACGCGGCGTCAATTTCTCCGGATTATGCTGATCGTCAATGATATTAATTCCGCCGACGAAAGCGATCTTTGCATCGATACTGACTAATTTGCGGTGCATTCGGCGTAAACGATGGCGATGTGGCATCGAAAAGATAAATTCTGGCCTGAATATTAATACATGAATACCGGCTGTAAGCATGTTTTGTATTTCATCGCGTGAGAGGTTTTGGCAGCCATAACCATCCAGTAGCAGATGTACGGATACTCCGCGTTGTACCGCACGTATTAAAGCTTCAGAAATCCTGATACCGATCGCATCATATTCAAAAATATAAGTCTCTATATATATTTCAGTCTGTGCCTGCTCTATCGCAGCTTCTAGTTTTGGAAAATATTCTTCTCCATTATGTAATAAGATTATCTGATTACCGCCAATGAAATAGGGGCTTCTCATTTTTAGAGGCACTAGGAAACTATAAGCCTACATAAATTCAGTTCATCGATGATGCAGAATTGCACATCATATACTGTTAGCCTTTGTTATGAGATTTTTAGCATTCTATCCAACGCAAGTTTTGCAAGTCTGGCTTCATCCTGAGGAACTTTGATCTGATTCACGACATTACCGTTGACCAAATTTTCCAGTGCCCAGACCAGATGTTGCGGATCAATGCGCGCCATCGTGGAACACATGCACACCATGGGTGACATGAATTGAACAATTTTCTCTTGTGATTTAAATTCTTCCGTAATTCGGCTAACCAGATTAAGTTCAGTACCTACCAGCCAGCGCGTACCACTTTTCGCTTCCGCAATGGTTTTAATGATGTATTCAGTTGAGCCGACATAATCTGATGCTTTGCAAACTTCGTAGCTACATTCCGGGTGAGAGATGACAATGCCATCAGGATACTGATTACGAAAACGAATAATGTGCTGTGGTTGAAACATCTGATGAACAGAGCAATGCCCTTTCCATAATAAAATTTTGGCTTTCTTGATTTGCTCGGCAGTTAATCCGCCCATGGGTTCATCGAAGTTCCATACGGGCATTTCTTCCAGTGAAATGCCGAGTTGATGTCCACTCCAGCGGCCGAGATGCTGATCAGGAAAAAACAAAACTTTTTCCCGTTGCTTAAACGACCATTGCAGAACCTTGGTAGCATTACTGGAGGTACAGACAATACCTTCGTGCTCGCCACAGAAAGCTTTAAGATCAGCAGCAGAATTAATATAAGTGACAGGTGTGATCGATTCATCCGGATCCAGTATTTCCGCAAGCTCACGCCAGGCACGCTCTACATTGGAGAGGCTGGCCATGTCTGCCATTGAACAGCCGGCTGCCATGTCGGGCAGAATAGCAATTTGTTCCGGGCTGGAGAGCATATCCGCAACTTCAGCCATGAAATGGACGCCACAGAAGACCAGATAATCCGCATCAGTCTGAGCCGCAAGGAAGGAAAGTTTTAAGGAATCACCTGTCAGATCTGCATGCCGGTATACATCTGCACGTTGATAGTGGTGAGCCAGAATGACAGCGCGTTTTCCCAGCATATTCTTGGCATCAATAATACGTTGGGCGCAGGTTTCATCCTCTAATTGGTCATATTTTTCAAATTCAAAAGCTTCTGCGTACATTGCTAGTTTTATTTCTCAAGTGTTTTTCGAATAATAAACATTACTATACTAAGATATCGGTTCTAAGATATAGGTTCAAGTTGGAATTTAAAGGCTTAGAAGAATAGTAAAAGTATCTCTTCATAAAACGGAGATTTGAGTCTGGTATAATAATTTATAAAGTGTGTATTTTCATCAAGGTCATGCATATTCTGGAATAACAGCCACAGTCAATAATTTTTAAATGACCAGTCGCCTACATTTCAGCTTTTCATTGATTTTTCTTATTTTTCTGGCTTTAATAACATTTTGGTTAGATTGGGTTACTCGTCCGCCAGAACAAACGAGAGGTAATGATTTATATCGCAATGCGGATTATATTGTTGAAGATCTGTCCGGCATTCGAATGGATCATGAACGTGCGATTCAGCGGAAATTTGCTGCAAGGAAGCTACTTCATTATCTCAATGAAGATGTTACGCAGATGGAACAAATCAGTTTCGTAAATACTGATCCAGAGCAGCCTTTAATTCGCTTGCGGGCAGACTATGCAGAAGTGAGAGGCAAGGGCGAAAATATTTTTTTGAGAGAGAATGTAACTGCGCTAAGAGGTGCGGATGATGAGAAAGGTAAAATCACTTTGACAACTAACTTTTTGCATCTTATTCCGGATGAAAATTTAGTTAAAACGGATCAATCGGTAACTATCTCGAGATTTAATACTGCGATTAGCGCGATCGGCCTGGAATTTAATAATCATACTGGAATGATACAGCTCTTGACACAAGTAAGAGCGGTTAATAGGAAATGACTGAAAAAACAGTAAAACTGATCCTTGTTGTATGCTTATTGGGCTTGTTTTTTGCCCGGCCTGTAATAGCTGAGAAAGCTGACCGCAATAAGCCTGTTTACCTCGAAGCTGATCGCGCTACCGTTGAAGATGTTAACCGTAAGGAAGCCAGTCGAGTCAGCATATTTACAGGGAATGTGATTTTAACTCAAGGAACGATGCGAATTACTGCCGATAAAGTAATTATGAAAGAAGACCTTAATGGATTTAAGCACGCAACAGCGATTGGAGATCTAGTGACTTTCCGTCAGAAGCGAGACGGTTTGGATGAATATGTGGAAGGCTGGAGCGAGCGGGTAGAGTACGATAGCAAAACGGATAAAATTGAATTGTTCCGACAGGCACGACTAAAACGTGGTTCCGATGAAGTGCAAGGCGATTATATCTCCTATGATATGGGTAGTGAATTTTTTAAGGTGATTGGCAGTAAGGAGCGTGGCGTTGAAACGGGTCCTGACAAGCGGGTTCGGATTACTATTCAGCCTAAAAAAAAGGCTGAGTAGTCTTAATTATGAGATTATCTGAGAAGTGAATCTAATTGCAAGGAATGAGTGAGCTAAAAGCCAGTAATTTAAAAAAACGCTATAAATCACGTACCGTAGTACAGGATGTGTCTTTTTCACTTTGCAGTGGTGAAGTAGTGGGCTTGCTGGGTCCTAACGGCGCTGGAAAAACTACGTGTTTTTATATGATTGTTGGTTTGATCCCCCTCGATGGTGGCGGAGTGTACTTGGATGATCGCGATTTAAGTCAATTACCGATCCATCAAAGAGCAAGGCTAGGATTGAGTTATCTGCCTCAAGAAGCATCGATTTTTCGACGTTTAACCGTTGAAGAGAATATTCTTGCAGTATTAGAGTTGCAGAACCTGAAAGATAATACAAAACAGCGATATTTAGATGGCTTATTACACGATTTGCATATCAGCCATTTACGTAATAATTCTGCAATCAGTTTATCAGGAGGTGAACGCCGTCGTGTTGAAATAGCTCGTGCATTGGCATCGCAACCACGTTTCATTCTGCTGGATGAACCTTTTGCTGGCGTAGATCCAATTGCTGTCTTAGATATACAGAAAATTGTTTCTTTCCTGAGAGAACGAAAAATTGGTGTGCTGATTACTGATCATAATGTTCGCGAGACGCTAGGAATTTGTGATCGAGCATATATCATCAGTGAAGGCCACGTGCTGGCGAAAGGCAAGCCTGATGAGATCATTCATAATGAACAGGTTAGGGAAGTCTATTTGGGAGAACACTTCCGATTGTAATTTAGAAAATGAATTCAATCACTTCTTTCTGCTTGTTGTTCTAAAACCATGAAACCGACACTCCAGCTCAAAATAACACAGCAGCTCAAGCTTACGCCCCAGTTGCAACAGTCTATTCGATTGTTGCAGTTATCGACGCTTGAACTGAACCAAGAAATTGAACGTATTGTGCAGGAAAATCCGTTATTGGAATTATGCGAAGACTGGAATGCGCCTGAAATAGATTTTCTATCCACGACTTCAGAATATTCTGACCCTACAGACTTGGATACAGATTTGAAAAGTGCGCCATCAGAAATGGCGCTGTCTGAAACTATTACCACGTCGGAAGAAGACTATATTCATGATACTGAGTGGTTTCAGGAAAGTTTTTTTTCTTACGGTGCTCATGAAGATGATGATCATGAGGCTCCGCAAATTCCTGCCAAGCCATTAAACTTGCGTGAATATTTAACTTTCCAGGTTTCTTGTTTAAGCCAGATTTCTGAGCATGAGAAAAAAATTACAGGTTTCTTAATCGATAGCCTGGATGATAATGGTTATCTACCTCAACCGCTGAATGAGTTGATGGAAATATTACCCGCTGAGTTAGGTATCAGTCTGAATGATCTGCAGCATGCCCTTAATTATTTGCAGCGTCTTGATCCTCCAGGTGTAGGGGCACGTGATCTGCAAGAATGCCTCATGTTACAGTTACAGGCATTACCCGATGATGTTGCGCATCGTGATCAGGCACTCAAAGTAGTACGAGAATATCTGGACATGCTGGCATCACATGATTTTGCTCAAATTAAGCGATTACTGGCCTGTGATGGTCAAAGCTTACGCGCTATTCAGAAATTGATTACCCATCTCAATCCCAAGCCTGGTGCTGAATTTAATCCTCAAAGCGAACGCTATATCGTGTCCGACATTACAGTTACAAAAAATAATGGTGTCTGGATTGCACATCTTAATATCGATGCACTTCCGAAACTAGGGGTTAATCATCTGTATGCTAATATACTGAAACAAGCGCATCACAGTTCAGCACGTGGGTTAGCAAGCCAGTTAAATGAAGCTAAATGGCTGATTAAAAACATTCAGCAGCGCTCAAATACCATACTAAGGGTAGCTAGGGCTATTGTTGCGCGGCAGCAGCAATTTTTTGAGCATGGAGAAGTAGCTATGCGCCCGCTTGTATTACGCGAGATTGCAGAAACCTTGAATTTACATGAATCCACGATATCACGTGTGACTACACAGAAATTCATGTACACACCGCGCGGAATTTTTGAACTTAAATATTTTTTTGCCAGTCATGTGGCCACCGATTCGGGGGGGGCTTGTTCGGCCACAGCTATTCGTGCATTGATCAAGCAATTGATACAAGAAGAAAACTCAAAGAAGCCATTGAGTGATAATAAGATTGCAAATATTCTCGAACAGCAAGGTATTGTTGTCGCTCGTCGTACCATTGCGAAGTACCGGGAATCGTTACATATTCCTGCAGCGAATCTTCGCAAATCACTTTAATTAAAATAAGGAAGAATAATGAACCTTAAACTCACCGGCAATCACGTCGAAATTACCGATGCGATGCGTGATTATGTGATTTCAAAAATCAATAAAATTACACGTCACTTTGATCATGTCATTGATGTGAGCGTTATTCTCTCAATAGAGAAACTTAAACAAAAAGCAGAAGCGAATATTCATGTGCGGGGCAAAGATATTTTTGTCGAAACCGATAGTGAAGATATGTATGCATCTATTGATAGTCTTGTAGATAAGCTGGATCGGCAAATACTTAAGCACAAAGAAAAAAGCCTTGAACGCCGCAAGCAGGGTGCATTAAAAGATCAAGATCTTGAATAATCATTAGACATGCTTCTTTTTCAAGCAATTAACTTATAACTGATGATATTCTCGTAATGCTTTATAAGCATCTGATCAATAATAATTTTATTTTTACATGAACTTAATTTCACAATTATTACCACCGTCTAATGTTATTATTAATCTGGATGTCGCCAGTAAGAAACGTGTGTTTGAGCAAGTGGGATTATTATTTGAAAATACCAGTCAGATCGCGCGCAGTCAGGTTTTTGACAGTCTGTTCGCACGCGAGAAATTGGGTTCAACAGGTTTAGGGCAAGGTGTTGCTATCCCACACGGTCGTATTAAAGGATTACGTGATGCGGTCGCAGCTTTAGTAACGATGAAAGAACCCATTCCATTTGATGCGCCTGACGGACAACCGGTCAATATCGCTTGTATTTTATTGGTACCGGAGAAAGCTAATGATAAGCACTTGCAAATTCTAAGTGAATTGGCACAAATGTTTAGCGATAAACAATTTCGTGAAAATATTTTGCGTAGTAAGGATGCAGCAGATATCCACAAATTGATTGCTGAGTGGGAGCCGAATGTCACGAATTAGCATTGCTCAGCTATTTGAGGATAAAAAGGAGAAGCTTGAGTTAACCTGGATATCAGGTCAGAGTGGTGGTGGTACTGAACTCAGTGATGAGGCTATCGCGCAGTCTGCTCAGGGTATGATTGGGCACTTGAATTTCATCCATCCAGACTGGATTCAAGTATTGAGTAGCGATGAGATTCATTATCTAAACAAATTAGATGCTGTCTCTCTTGAGAAAAAGCTCAATCAGCTTACGCAAGGTAATCTCGCTTGTATAATTGCTGCGGACAATGCTGAAGTTCCTGTAGCCATTTATAACATGGCCAGTACCTACAATATTCCTCTGTTACGCTCACCTTATCCTAGTCTGGAAGTCATCTGGGTGATACGAGCCTATTTAGGAAGCGTTCTGGCGCCTTCCTGTACTTTGCATGGCGTGCTTCTCGATGTTTTGGGCATGGGAGTTCTGATAACAGGTGACAGTGGTGTAGGTAAGAGTGAGCTGGCTCTGGAATTAATAAGCCGAGGTCATGGACTGGTGGCTGATGACGTCGTGGAATTACGTCGAATTGCGCCTGAAACACTGGAAGGCCGCTGTCCGCCGATGCTAAGAGATTATCTTGAAGTGCGGGGCTTGGGCATGCTGAATATTCGTACAATTTTTGGAGAAACCGCAGTGCGACGTCATAAAAATATGAAGTTGATTGTTCACTTGCAAAACAGCGGTGGAACTGATGCAAGTGTATTGGAACGATTGCCTCTCAGTAATCTGAATGAAAGTATTATGAATGTTGATATCCGTAAAGTGATTATTCCAGTAGCAGCCGGACGAAATCTGGCGGTCCTGGTGGAGGCGGCAGTACGGAATTATGTTCTACAGTTACGCGGTATTGATAGTACTAAGGATTTTATTGAGCGGCATGAGCAAGTGATGAATAGTGAATCAATAGATAAAAAACCCAACTAGCGTAAGGTTCTTCCAGCTCCTCATTGAGAGCGATTTTTGAATCCACTCTGATCACGATGGAGAATCCCCAAATAATTACACTGGCACTCACTGGTGCATCGGGTATGCCTTATGGTATTCGCTTGCTGGAGATGTTGCTGGCCGAGAGCAAGCAGGTCTATCTGCTGTATTCTCAAGTAGCACAGATTGTCGCACAGCAGGAAATGAACCTGGCTTTACCTTCCCGTGCCAAAGAAGCAGAAGTATTTTTTAATCATTTATATAATCTACCGGAAGGGCAATTAAGGGTGTTTGGACGTGAAGAATGGTTTGCACCGGTAGCTTCTGGTTCTAATCCTGCTGATTCGATGGTGATCTGTCCTTGTACGATGGGAACGCTAGCTGCCATTGCGGCGGGTATGAACCAGAAACTCATTGAGCGGGCAGCAGACGTGATGTTAAAAGAAAACCGGCAGCTTATCCTGGTACCGAGGGAAATGCCTTTTTCTACGATTCATTTGGAAAATATGCTTAAGCTTGCGCGTAGTGGAGCAGTTATTCTACCGGCCAACCCTGGCTTCTATCATCATCCCCAGGCCATACAGGATTTGGTTGATTTTGTTGTGGCACGTATTCTGGATCATCTGGGCATTAAGCACACCCTTATCCCCCGATGGGGAGAAAAAAGCTAATACTCCTTTATCGCTATTTTAAATAGCTACTCATCAAAATTCTGAATGACAGAAGCGGGTACAAGGCCATGGTTTTCGGCTCGAAAAATATCCACTTCTGTCACAATGTAGTGCATGGCAATATCATGTGGCTGGGGATAAAGATTTTCTAGCCGCTGCATTTCAAAAGCTATTCCGATCGTCAGTGGCTGTGGATAATAAGTGGCTAAGGTACGATCAAAATAACCACTGCCGTAGCCTAATCGGTAGCCCTGCTGATCAAATCCAACCATTGGAATGATTACTGCATCGAGCATAACAGCTCTGGTTTCTGCAGGAACAGGAATGCCATAAGCGCCCTCTTTCATCGGTGTATCCGGCAGCCATTCACGAAAACACAACGGCTGATGCTTGCCGATTACTTCCGGTAATGCCAATGATGCTCCTTGTCGGATAAAATACTCGGCGATGAGTCGTGGATCATATTCGCCGCGAAATGGCCAGTAAATTCCAATCGTCATTTTCTGCAGTTTGGACAAACCTTGCTTGAGCAAACCCGAAATGGCTTCGCTCCATTGTTGATGAACATCAGCAGGTAATGCTTCGCGAGCTGTAATTAACTGTTTGCGTTGATGTTTTTTCCATTCCAGTAAGTTATCCATAATTTTTAATGTAAATCAGATATTCAGCAGAGTGCAGTCATCCGCTAGAAAATTTTGTTGTAATAGTTTTCTTACGGGTGTCGGAATCGCTTGTTCGAGTGCATCAACAGGTTTGATCCAAACGAATTTATGCAGCTGTACCGGTGTGCCTGAAACGACTTGTAGCAGCTGCGGGTAAATACGTAATTTGAAATGTGTGAATTGATGGTCTAGCGCTGGTAGCGTAATGGATAATTGAACTTCTATGCCTAAATGAGAGCGGCAATAAGCAGCTGCATCGATCCCGATTGAAATTTCTGGTGGACACCATAATTCCCCCCAGATACCTGCAGCAGGTCTTTTTTCCAAAAGTAAATTTTGCTGTCGCATGAGTAACAAGAAGATGGTTTCTTTTTGAGGTAGGGGCTTACGCGGTTTTGGGGTGGGTAATTGATCCACACGATTTTCGTTGTAAGCAATACAAGAATGTTGTAATGGGCAAGTAGGGCAAAGGGGAGTATGGCGTGTGCAGACAGTAGCGCCCAGATCCATCAATGCTTGTGTATAAGTTTCAATTTGACCGTTGCGATAGTTAACAGGCAGCAATTCTTCAGCTTTATCCCATAACTGATTTTGTATCTTACTTTCGCCCGGATAGCCTGTAATTCCAAAATGGCGAGCGAAAATTCGCTTAACATTACCGTCCAGAATTGCCTCGCGTTTGCCAAAAGCAAAAACTGCTATGGCAGCAGCTGTTGAACGCCCGATTCCCGGTAGCCGCTGGATCAATGCCGGAGTGTCTGGAAATTGCCCCTGATATTCCTGCATAAGAATACGCGCTGTTTGATGTAAATTACGGGCACGCGAATAATAGCCAAGACCACTCCAGAGTGCCAGCACGCTATCGAGAGGCGCCTGTGCCAGGCTACTGATGGTCGGGAATTCTCGCATGAACCGCACATAATAAGGAATGACTGTATTGACTTGTGTCTGTTGTAGCATGATCTCGGACAACCAGATCGCATAAGGATCTCGATTCCCTTGCCAGGGGAGATGATGACGGCCATAGTGCTTGTGCCAATGGATGAGCTGAATTGCGATAAACGACATCGGTGTGCGAGTAAACCTGCAATATTTGGGAACGAATATTGCCAGTTCTTTTATAAGACTTTATTCAAAAACAACTTCATTAAATTTAGCATTTGGTGTAAGTACCTGCATTTTAGCAAGCTGTGTGAGTTCAATGTGCTGTCTGGAAGCACTATCAATCACTAAACATTCCTGCTTTGCAGGAGAATTTACAATATCAATGGCTTTGCCTTCTATGATCTGGTTGTTTTTTAGGATAAGTTTAAGCTGATAGCCATACATGCAGGCTACTTCAACAAAATCATGAAGCTCACACGAAATTGCATCTTGAGTCATCGCAATAAATTCCTTTAAATGGTTTTAAACTGACATCTATATACGATATCTGACATACGATCACAAGATAAAATTTAAATTGAAAACCATAAATTCAATCAATCCTTCAAGAGGGTTGAGGAGGAACTTTTATCCATTCCCCTGAGCATTGTTTGACATAGGGATAATACCCTTCAGGATTGCGGCAGTAATGCCAGTAGTTATTCTTTTGTGCAGTAGCTGGTCTGGCAGGAGGCACTCTATTTTGCTGAATATAAGTAGAGCTGCTATGGGAAGCAAGAGCCAGCGGTGCTGTTAATACTGGTGCAGTTACAAGATAACCGCCTGATGGATAATAGCTTTCAAAGCGACGGTATGGGCCAAAAGCATAATGATTGTAGAAGCCGACACCAAAGCCACTGATAGGATAGCCAAAACTATAATAGCCAAAGCTTCCAAAAGGAGCAAAGGGACCATAAAAAGGACCCCAAAAAGGACTGAAGGGTGACCCAAATCCAAATCCTAAGCCCATTCCTAAACCAAGGCCGAATCCTAAATCAAATCCATCATGATGGTGATGATGTCCGTGATGATGATGTCCATGATGATGATCTCCATTGCTATGGCCATGATCAGAGGTTTGATTAGTTGCAACATCCTGATCTGTTTGTATATTGTTCTGAATATGAATGTTCTGAGCAGAAGAACTTTCCTGGACAGCTTCAGGATTCTGGACAGAGGAATCGGCTGTGGTTGATTCGTTAATCGCATTAGTTGGATTATTCTGCAGAGGCTCTGGCGTAATTTCCTTGCTTTGCGCAGACTCGACATTTTGGCCAGAATGATTGTCTACAGGGTTGCTGGACGGGTTAAACTCACCTGTTTGACCAAAGTTGCTCTCTTGGCCTGGATCCCCGCTAAATTCATAACTTTCTTGTTGATGAAATTCATCGTCTGGGTAAAAAGCATCGTTCTGGCCAAAATCATTCTGGTCATAATAATCATCCTCAAAATTATTTCCTTGATCATAATAGCCGGCGTCAAAATTATTCCCATCGTAGCTTTCGAAGTCGCTACCAAATCCCTCTCCAAAGTCTCCTCCAAAATCGCCACCTCCATCGAAATCACTTCCATCCCATTCGGCCGTTACTGGACTTGCTGAGAGTAATCCGCAGATGGCTATCACCAAGTAAGTTAATTTGAATTTTTTCATATCAATCTCTACTTTTACTGTACTCGTATCGTTGTGAGCATCGATGGGTATTTTCTATGTGTTGCTCATCATATTGTGCAGAATCTGAATGAATGCTGAATGGAGAAGTGTTGAATTTTTAGATAACCTTTGGATAGCAGCCATAACTTATGGCTTAGATTTCTAAAATAGCTGTCTAGGATCCGGACCCTTTAATTGCGGATAATGAGAGGATTTCCCAAAGGGAGGCAAGAATGATTCAATGCTTTGTAAGGAGGATTGAATCATGGACAGATGTTTCTGGTTTACGGATGCACAGTGGTTGCGGATTGAGCCACATTTTGCCGCAAGATACGTGGGGTTTGAAGCGTGTAGATGATCGTCGTGTTTTGGCGGAATCGTTCATGTTTTAAGAGGTGGCGGGCGATGGGCAAATTCGGCTCGAGAGTACGGGCCGAAGAAGACGCTATACAATCGTTTTTCAGATGAGCACAGCGCGATATCGAGAGAAGATCGGCCGGAGCGGAGGGTCAGCCGAATCGACTGATGATCGACAGTACCTTTATTAAGAACCACTGTTGTTCTGGCGGCTGAAAATGGGACTGCGTTCATGCTATTGGCCGCAACAAAGGTGGACAACAAAAATCCACCTCGTGACCGACGGCAAGGGCCTTGCATCATGCTGCTCACACCCGGTCAGGCCAGTGACCACAAGGCCATAAAAGCCCATCAGCACATTTACACCTGCCTGTGTCAGGTGACTGATCATCTCTTCCAGCGAGGCGTTTTTACCACCCACTAACCGACATCCTGTATGCTCAACTGATCGAATCAGGCAATATGTTGAGTCATTGTAAAGCTCTTATAAATGTATGATGAGTAATTTCTGGAAGAAAACAACGTTATCCACCGGATTTTATACCGGTCCCATTTATTAGCAGCGGACAATGGCCCGTGGTGGCATGGCGGCAGGATAAGTCTTCCAGAGAATGATGTGCCTGGCGCAAATAGTCCAGGAAAGTTTGCGCCACAATCGATAACTGCTTGCCAGATGGATATGCAAAATACCAATGCCGTTCAATTGGAAAATCTTCGACATCCAATACTGCGAGCTGCCCCATCGGCGCATCCAATGCCAAGGTATGGCGGGATATTACCGCGATTCCCAAATGTCCGACAATCGCTTGCTTGATGGCTTCATTGCTACCCAATTCCATGCGAACCTTTAGTTTTTTATTGCGTTCCGAAAAAAAACGTTCGGTCGCCATGCGTGTTCCCGAACCAGGCTCGCGCATAATGAAAGGCTCATCACAAATGCGGTCGATACTGATGTTCTTGTGATTGACTAGCGGATGATCCGCAGCCGCTAGCACGACCAGCGGGTTATCCAAGAAAACCTCTGCCACGGCATCAATCCCTTCCGGAACTTGACCCAGGATGTAAAGATCATCCTGATTGTTGGTTAATCGTTCCAGAACACGCTCGCGGTTGGTTACTTTTAACGCTACGTCAATACCAGGATATTTCTGGCAAAACATGCCTAATAATCGCGGCGTGAAGTATTTGGCGGTCGTTACAACCGCAAGCCGCAATTTCCCGGATTTAAGGCCTTTCATATCCGACACTATCATCTCGAACCGGGAAAAATGCTCAAAAATACTCTGGCAAGTCTGATACAGCTCTTTTCCCGCATCGGTCAGATAAATTTTCTTACCTATCTGCTCAAACAGTGGTAAGCCAATATCATCAGTCAGCTTTTTGATTTGCATCGATACAGTCGGTTGCGTCAAAAATAATTCTTCAGCCGCACGAGTGAAGCTATTCAAGCGTGCGATAGCTTCAAAAACCTCCAGTTGTCGAATGGTGCTGTGGCGCATGGAATTCTCTTTTCTATATTTCAATAGATTATTGTCTATTGAAAGTATCGAAATAATTGATTGTTATTTATGATTGCGTAATTGTACACTTCTTCGAACCGCAGGTAAAAAATTCTCCTGACTCTAGCAACTTACCCGCGGGTTCATTTAAATTACTTGGAGATAACTATGACTTCAGAAACGATTAAAGAAGGAAAAGAACGTTATAAATCCGGCGTAATCCCCTACAAAAAAATGGGCTACTGGGAACCGGACTATATTCCCAAAGATACCGATGTGATTGCGTTGTTTCGTGTCACACCACAAGAGGGTGTGGAACCGGAAGAAGCGGCCGCAGCCGTCGCTGGCGAATCATCGACTGCAACTTGGACTGTGGTTTGGACTGACCGTCTGACAGCGTGCGAGTTATATCGTGCCAAAGCATATCGGGTTGATCCAGTTCCTAATACTGGCCCAGGTACCAAAACCGATCAGCAATATTTTGCATACATCGCCTATGACTTGGATCTGTTCGAGGAAGGATCGATTGCCAACTTAACCGCTTCCATCATCGGTAACGTATTCGGCTTCAAAGCTGTGAAAGCATTGCGGCTGGAGGACATGCGTATTCCGGTTGCCTATCTCAAAACATTCCAAGGACCAGCAACTGGTATTGTGGTCGAACGTGAACGCTTAGATAAATTTGGCCGGCCATTACTCGGTGCCACAACCAAACCGAAGTTAGGATTATCCGGTCGCAACTATGGTCGGGTGGTCTACGAGGGACTCAAAGGCGGCCTCGATTTCATGAAAGACGATGAAAATATCAATTCGCAACCTTTCATGCACTGGCGCGATCGCTTCTTATTCTGTATGGAGGCAGTTAATAAAGCATCAGCCGCTACCGGTGAAGTCAAAGGGCATTATCTGAATGTCACGGCAGCTACCATGGAAGACATGTACGAACGTGCTGAATTTGCCAAATCGCTGGGCTCGGCCATTATCATGATCGACTTGGTGGTTGGTTACACGGCCATTCAATCGATGGCGAAATGGGCTCGCAAGAACGATATGATCTTGCATTTACATCGTGCTGGTAATTCAACTTATTCCCGGCAAAAAAATCATGGCATGAACTTCCGGGTTATTTGTAAGTGGATGCGCATGGCTGGAGTTGACCATATTCACGCCGGAACCGTTGTCGGAAAACTGGAAGGAGATCCACTCATGATCAAAGGTTTCTACGATACCTTGCGTGAAACCAGAACCGAGAAAAATCTTGAACATGGCCTGTTCTTTGATCAAGAATGGGCATCCTTGAGAAAAGTGATGCCAGTGGCATCCGGTGGGATTCATGCCGGCCAAATGCACCAATTGCTCGATTACTTGGGTGAAGACGTGGTGTTGCAATTCGGTGGCGGTACTATCGGACATCCACAAGGCATTCAAGCAGGCGCAACCGCTAACCGCGTAGCACTCGAAGCCATGATCATGGCGCGTAATGAAGGCCGCGATTATGTCAAAGAAGGACCTGAAATTCTCGCCGAAGCAGCGAAATGGTGTACGCCATTGAAACTGGCATTAGATACTTGGAAGGATATCACGTTCAACTATGAATCCACCGACACCGCAGATTTTGTACCTTCAGTCACTGCCAATGTTTAATGGGTTAAAGGAGAAAAATCATGATGACAAATGCAGGCAATCGCCTCACCCAAGGGCAATTTTCTTTTCTGCCGCCGTTAACGGATAAACAAATCTCAGCGCAAATCAAATATGCGTTGAACAAGGGATGGGCAATTGGTATTGAGTATACGGATGACCCTCACCCGCGCGATACCTACTGGGAAATGTACGGTAATCCAATGTTTGATTTGAAGGATCCTGCGGGGATACTGATGGAAATCAACAATTGTCGCAAAACATTTCCCAATCACTATATCCGTGTAACTGCTTTCAACTCTGCACGTGGTTTTGAAAGCCCGACCATGTCTTACATTGTCAATCGACCTGAAAAAGAACCTGGTTTCGGTCTGATTCGTCGAGAAACGGCAGGTAGGAATATTCAATATTCCATCCATTCTTATGCAACGGATAAACCGGAAGGAGAACGTTACTAAAATTGATTCAACCCTCTCTTTACTGCGAACATGTAAAGGGAGGGAGAGAATAATGGTACTTTCGCATCGTACAGAGAAATGAATGCGTGTTCGATTACTTTTCGTGGGAGAGGCAGCATGAAACGAGAATTTAAATACCTTAGAACTGCTGAAAATCTTTCGGTTGATTTGGATGCTGAATTTCCTAAGATTGAAAAATCAAGTTATATTTGCGTTTGTTACTTAAGAAAATACTCAGAATCTAATCATCTTGCCTAAAGGACTTATCATGGCTAAGCAATCTAAAATTCTAAAAGCGACTGAACAGTCCGTCGACTTAGATGCAGAATTTCGAGAATCCAACATACGTGAAGTACTGGATAAACTGGACCGCGAATTGATTGGATTAAAACCAGTCAAGACTCGTATTCATGAGATTGCAGCATTGTTACTCGTGGATCGCGTCCGCAAGCAACTCGGATTATCAGCGGGCGCTCCAAGCTTGCATATGTGCTTTACTGGTAATCCTGGTACCGGCAAAACGACTGTAGCATCGCGCATGTCTGAAATTCTGCATCGCTTGGGTTATGTGCGGGAAGGGCATTTGGTTTCAGTAACACGAGACGATCTGGTTGGTCAGTACATCGGACATACCGCTCCGAAAACCAAAGAAGTGATTAAACGGGCCATGGGTGGGGTATTATTTATTGATGAAGCCTACTATCTCTACAAACCAGAGAATGAGCGCGATTATGGAGCCGAATCTATCGAAATCCTGTTGCAAACAATGGAAAACAATCGTGATGACTTAGTGGTTATTTTGGCGGGTTATAAAGACCGGATGGATAAATTTTTTCAAAGCAACCCGGGTATGCGATCACGGATCGCGCATCACATTGATTTTCCTGACTATGGCGTCGATGAATTAGTCGCAATAGCCAAGCTGATGCTAGCGGCCCAAAACTACCGCTTTAGCCCAGATGGAGAAAAAGCATTTGTCGAATATATCCGGTTGCGGATGACCCTGGAATATTTTGCCAATGCCCGCTCGGTAAGAAATGCACTGGATCGGGCTCGTCTACGCCAAGCTAACCGATTGTTTACAGGAGGTAAAAAAGCACTCACCAGTATTGATCTGATGACCATTGAAGCAGAAGACATTAAAGCCAGCCGAGTTTTCCTCGAAGGAAAACCGGATACTGCAACCGGTCCTGCTTAAATACCATGTAATCTCACACACCAGGGAATCGTGACGAGATGGATGATACCTTAATGCTTCCATTACGCATTTTTCCCAAACAGATCAATGCGGTTTGCTATAACCGGGGCCGTTTGGCTTTGCTGCGAGTAGGCCGCCCGTTGCGTGTTGCATTACTTCAGCATCGCGGCTTGGAAGTCATTCTGGATAAGGCAATGTGGTTATGCGTCGATAGTACTGCTGACGATCAGCCGGTCATGGCGTGGCGGGAATTCAAGATTCGCGGAAGAAACAATTTGCACTTACCGGTCGCATGTGAATTGTGGTTATACCATAGCTGTGCGGGGCTTATTATGGGATCCGCGCTGGATGATTTGGAACAAGCTCTCGAAAAAATGTGATTTATTAAACAAAGATAAAATACTAACCGATTCCAGAGGACAATATGCCGTTCGTTGATATGCGCGATTTATTAAAACATGCTTATCAAAACAACTACGCAATTGGTGGTTTTGGGCTGGTAAGCCTGGATTTTCTGGAAGCCATCATCATAGCCGCCGAGTCTTGCCGTTCTCCTGCCATTCTTAATCTATCTGAACCACTCTTCGATCGGCATGATTTTAAATTGATCATGCCAGCTGTCGAACGGGCAGCACAGCAAGCCAAGGTGCCGGTCGCAATCCATTTTGATCACGCCCAAACACCTGAATCAATCTCTCAAGCAATTAGCTTGGGATGCAATAGCGTCATGCTGGATGTTTCCGCAGAAGCGTTTGCCGTCAATATCGCCCAAACTAGCCGCGTTGCAGAAGCGGTACACGCATGCGGCGCTGCAATCGAAGGCGCACTCGGTTTTGTTGGCGGCGCAGAAGGAGAAAATGCAGTAAACCATTTGGGCGAAGCTTGTTTTACACCGGTTGCAGAAGCAAAAGCATATGTTAATCGTAGCGGTGTAGATTTCTTGTCCGTTTCCATTGGCACGCGGCATGGCCGCCAGCACCACCACACCAAGCTCGATCTCAAACGCCTGAAGCGTATTAATCAAGAAATCGGAATTCCACTCGTACTTCACGGCGGCAGCGGTTTGGCTGAAGACCAGTACCACAAATTAATTTTGAATGGCGTTGCAAAAATCAATTGCTATACCGAGCTTTCGGATATAGCTGCAGCAGCTATTCGCTGCAATGTGCAGGGGCACGCTAAAAAAGGTTATATCGAGGCGCTACAGGGTATTAAAGATAAACTCATTGAGCGCATCAAACTCTTCATGCACCTATGGGGTTCCGCTGGCCGAGCAGCGGAAGTACTCATGCAATGCCGTGCTTGGCAACCAGCGGAACAAATTGTCATCTATCAGGTTGAAAAGCGTCATTTACAACAGATCAATACGTTAATTGAACATGGCCGGGAACAATTAAGCTCTATGCCAGGTGTACGCCAGGTTTTCTCCGGCTGGTCCATTAACGACCCCAATCAGATCCACATCTGCTGGCGGGTACAATTCGTTCATCATGATGTCATCAATCATTGCAGCCAAGTTATCAATGATCGTATTTTCAGCCTGCTATCAAACTCAGCCAATCCAAAACTGAGCATTGCATTCTCTCCATCCATATCTAAAATGCTGCTCTAAAGAATTTTTACCTTTTAGAAAGTTAGTGATTCAGGAGTGGTTGATCTTAACCTGAGAGATTCTCAATGCATGCGTTATATCCGCTTATCTCTTGGTTGTGGCAGTACGGACAGATGACAGATAAAAGAAAAGACTTGCAATTGAGAGTGTTACGTTTGTAAATTTCGGATGAATCGTCGCTACCCTCATATGGTGGATCTAAAGAGTCCGGATCCTAATGACTGAGCTTGTAAAAAGGTAAGGAAGTATACCGAGAAACGAGCCGAAGCTTAAAGGATATTGCTAGGAGTTTGCTTGTTTTTATGCTGTTTATTAGCGCCTACGATAGCCATAATTTCCCATACCTGCAGATGCAAGAGTTTGGCTATTTCTTCATAATCATCAGGTAAAGCGGCATCATCCCATCCATTTGCAGAATGTCTGGCTAAATTTACAGCCAGGGTAACGCTACGAACCCGCTGCAAGCTTGAGCAATGATTATCCATCACAATAATTAATAGCTCAGGTAATTTCCACTGGACAGCAAGTTCCAGTTGTAATTGGTGCAATGAAAAACCAAAAACTTTTTCTTGTGCTGTAGTGCTGCGGATTGTTTTATCCAGTTTCTGTAAGTTTTTAATTTTTAACATTTCGTTAGGTGCAAAACACCACATGAGTATTTCAGCAATGTCATGCAATAATGCAGCAATACGGATTTCTTCGAAATGTAAATCATGTAAACGAATTGCCCAGTCAAAAGCGTACGAAGAGGCGATATTCGCGCGATGAGCGGTTTTTAGCACGTAAACCAGTGCATTCATATGATCGTGCCCTAGAATTTCTTCAACCAAAGGTTTTGCTGATACTTTATTTAAAGTGGTTTCGAGTCCAAGCATCATGATTATCTGCTCAACTTCCATGACATCATGTTCTTGAGAGCGATGTTTATGCTGCTGTAGATGGCGCAGTAACTTTGCTGTCATCAACGGATCATATTTCACTACATGAGCAATGCTGCGAGCGTTCAGGTGCTGTTCATCTCTCTGCAAGAGTGCAAGGTTACGTGCGGTTTGCTTTAGAACAGGAATTTCTGCTGTTGTAAGAAAATCTACCCAGTCTGATAATTTTCTTTGTTTTTGCTGTAGCATGCTGAATCCCGATCTGATGTGTCATATTTTTTACGACATTTCCTGACAGATCTTTAGGAAACATGCTATTTTCATCCCTTGCTCATCAGCAATATGTAGATAGTTGTACTCAGAGCCATCAGTAATCGGTCAGGAAAATAATCGCTCTAATTCTATGCCTGGATCTGCCGCCCGCATGAAAGCTTCACCAACAAGAAATGCATGAACTTGATTGTTTCGCATCATAGCAACATCTGCCGGATGATGTATGCCGCTTTCGGTCACAACAGTTCTATCGGGTGGGATTCTGCTCAATAATTCCAGAGTTGTATTTAGAGAGGTTTCGAAAGTCCGTAAGTTACGGTTATTGATGCCGATCAATGGTGTAGTCAGCTGGAGTGCCATTTCCAATTCAGTTGCATCATGCACTTCCACCAGAACAGCCATACCAAGCGAATGAGCCAATTCCTCAAGTTTCAGCATCTGCACCAAAGCTTCATTGTTAGGCCCATCATCACCATACTCTAATAAGAAAGCGCTCACTATCAGCAAAATACAATCTGCATTCATCGCGCGTGCCTCAGCAATCTGATAATCCTCAAGCATAAAATCCTTACGTAAAACTGGGAGCAGGCACGCTGCACGGGCTTCTTGTAAGTATTCGGAGCTGCCCATAAAAAATTGTCTATCAGTCAAGACTGATAGACAGGCTGCGCCATGTTGGGCGTAAGTTTTCGCTATTTCGGCAGGCAGAAATTCAAAGGATTGCGCATTGGCTTCAGATGAGCGTCCACGTAAGATGCCTTTGCTCGGACTGGCTTGTTTGATCTCAGCAATTACAGCAGGTTGCCCTGCATCGATTCTGCTATGGATTGCTGCGGTAAAATTACGTGGAGGAGATGCTGATTGGGCTTCCTGCAATAGTAATGAATAAGGCTTTAATGCTTTTGCAGCAATAATTTCCTGTTTCTTGACAGTAAGAATCTTTTTTAAAATATCGGACATTTTATTATTGAGCAGAATTTTTCTGGGTAAATTCTGCAAGCTGATGAAGTTTTTTCAGTGCAGCGCCATTTTCAAGGACTTGATGCGCTGTTGTTATTCCATGTTCTAGAGTATTCACGATACCGGCAGTATAGATCGCTGCGCCAGCGTTTAATAAGACGATATCACGAGCAGGTCCGGCCATGTTTTCCAGGACGGAGAGTAACATCCTTTTTGCATGCTCAGCATCCGTCACCTGAATAGTCTTGATGGGTGATGTTCTTAAATTAAAATCTTCCGGTTTGATGGTATAAGTTTTCACTTGACCATTTTTCAATTCACCGACATTTGTTTCGCCTGTTATCGTGATTTCATCCAATCCATCTTTTCCATTGACAATTAATACGTGCTGACTGCCCAATCGTTGCAGAACATGTGCCAGAGTTTTAACCAGATCATTGCTGAATACGCCCAATACTTGCCGTTTGGCGCTGGCAGGATTCGTGAGCGGTCCGAGGATATTAAACAAAGTCTTGACGCCCAATTCACGCCGAACTGGCGCGGCGTGTTTCATGGCAGCGTGGTAATTGGGGGCAAACATAAAACCAACGCCAATTTCGCTGATGCATTGAGCGACTTGCTGTGGCGTTTGATTTAAATTAATACCCAGTGCTTCAAGCACATCAGCGCTACCGGATTTGCTTGAGACTGATCTGCCGCCATGCTTGGCTACACGAGCTCCGGCAGCTGCAGCAACAAACGCCGCTGCCGTTGAAATGTTGAAGGTATGTGCAGAATCTCCACCGGTGCCACAGGTATCTACTAAGTGAGCGCTATCATGAAGATCAACTTTGGCTGCAAATTCACGCATCACCTGGGCAGCTGCGGCTATTTCTCCGATAGTCTCTTTTTTTACCCGAAGACCCGTAATGATCGCAGCGATGAGGACGGGTGAAATTTCTCCTTGCATCATTTGCCGCATCAAGGACATCATTTCTTCATGCATGATTTCCTGGTGAGCAATAATACGCTGGAGTGCTTCTTGTGGAGTCATTGAGTGGCCTTATTCTTCAATCTAACCTGTTTATCGATTGAGAAAATTTTCGAGCATTTGGTGTCCATGCTCGCTCAAAATAGACTCAGGATGGAATTGAATACCTTCGATTGCCAATGTCTTGTGGCGTATGCCCATGATTTCATCATCTTCAGTCCATGCCGTAATCTCAAGGCAATCAGGCAGTGTGGAACGTTCAACCACAAGCGAGTGATAGCGAGTAGCAATGAAAGGGTTGGGTAAATTCCGGAAAACCCCCTTATTATGATGAAAAATGCTGGATGTTTTGCCATGCATCAGTTGTTTCGCATGAACAACCTGACCACCAAATGCTTGTCCAATGCTTTGATGTCCCAGACAAACACCTAAAACTGGAATATTCTGACTGAATTGATTAATCACGGAAAGCGATATTCCCGCTTCATTGGGCGTGCAGGGTCCTGGAGAAATGACTATCCGCTCAGGCTTGAGCTGTGAAATTTTATTCAAGGTTATTTCATCATTTCGGTATACGATTACTTCCTCGCCCAGTTCAGAAAAATATTGCACGAGGTTGTACGTAAAAGAGTCATAGTTATCAATCATTAGCAGCATTTTATTAATTCTGTATGAGTACATCTATCGGGAGTTTTATAAGAAAACTCATGCAATGATGAATTAAAATTAAATAAGCGAATTTTACCAGTTCAATCGAGAGGGGTGTTGCTTCATCTTTCTGATTGGGAGAGTAATAAGTTATATGTGCAGGCGCTTTCTATGACTCGAAGTTTTCCGAAAATCAATCAGGGGACATTGGACATTATTCATCATTTGATATTACCTTATTAATTCAGTACAATAAAAAGCTTTCCAAACCTTGCCTCACCTAATAAAAGATACCGTGGGAGGCTTTACCCATAAGGAATTTATGCGACATTACGAAATAGTTTTTATTGTTCATCCTGATCAAAGTGAACAAGTGCCTGCAATGATCGAACGCTATCGGGGTATTGTTACTGCAAAGAATGGCAAAATTCATCGCGTGGAAGATTGGGGTCGCCGCCAACTGGCCTATCTGGTCCAGAAAGTTCATAAAGCGCATTATGTATTGATGAATATTGAATGTGATCAAGAAACTTTGAATGATCTAGATCATGCTTTTAAATTTAGTGATGCTATTCTTCGACATTTAACCCTTCGGACAGATGGTCCTATCACAGAACCATCCCCTATGATGCGCCAAGAAGAAAGATCCAGTTCTGCAGGTTCGCCTATTTCAGATACCCGTACTGTTGATTCAGAGGCAGACGATTTAGCAGATGAATCTGGCGTTTCTGCATCGACTGTATAGCAATTGGATTGTAATCAAACAATTATTTGTGGAAAAATTATTAAGCGATGCGCTTTACGCTACACCCCAGCGGGTATTGCCGTTATTGAATTTACTGTCAATCATGTATCTCAGCAAATCGAAGCTGGTGTAGCGCGACAAATAATGTGCGAAATTTCTACAGTTGCATTAGGACAATTGGCTTTGACGGTTGCTGAGTTAAAAATTAACAGTAAGATAAAATTAATCGGATTTCTCAATAGAAAAAGCCATCTGAGTCAACAACTGGTATTGCATGCTAATGATGTCATACTCATTTAATCAGTAAATAGGAATTAAAATGACGCGTTTTATAAGACGTAAAGACAGTAAAGATAAAGAAAAAGAAAAAAAAGCCAATCGCCCTCTATTCAAGCGTAAGAAGTTTTGTCGTTTCACTGCGGAAGGCATAAAGCACGTGGATTATAAAGACGTCGAACTCTTGAAAGATTTTATTAGTGAGAACGGTAAAATAATTCCAGCACGCATTACCGGCACAAGTACTCGTTATCAGCGCCAGCTTAGTACAGCGGTGGAGCGGGCTCGTTTTCTGGCATTATTGCCTTATACTGATCAGCACTGAGGAGCAACAAAATGCAAATTATTTTGATGGAAAAAATCGCTAATTTGGGGCAGTTGGGTGATATTGTTAATGTCAGAAGCGGTTTTGCACGTAATTACCTGATTCCTCAGGGAAAAGCAAAGCGTGCGACAGAGCAGGCCATTGCAGAGTTTCAGTCTAAGCGCGCTGAACTTGAAAAGGCTCATGCCGCATCTCTAGCGGCCGCTCAGGCGATTGCTGATAAATTGGATGGATTGCTAGTACAGATTACCCAGAAAGCCGGAAGTGATGGAAAACTGTTTGGCTCAGTTACGAATGCAAATATTGCTCAAGCACTTGTTGAACAAGGCTTTACAATTGAAAAATCCATGATCCGCATGCCGAATGGCCAACTAAAACAAGTAGGGGATTACCCGCTGACAGTGGTATTGCATGGTGATGTTTCAGCGCATATTACCGTGTCTGTATTAGGCGAAGCAACAATCTGATAGAAAAGCTTTTTTAAACAAAAATATTTCAGAAGGACTATTAGCAATAGTCCTTTTTTATTTGGAATTAGCAAGTGATAGAATTAAAACATTCATCCCCTGTGTTTCTGAATGGATATCCATGGCGCAATCATCTTTTATTATCGATCAGGATCAGCTTGTAGATCCCTATAAGGCCCCACCGCACTCTATTGAAAGCGAGCAATCTGTCTTGGGAGGACTCATGCTGGATAATAGCGCCTGGGAGAAAATTGCTGACATCATTACCGATAGTGATTTTTATCGGCATGATCATCGTTTGATTTACTATCATATCTGTAAGTTAATAGAACATAATAAACCTGCTGATGTGGTTACGGTTGCTGAATCTTTAGAAATGTCCGCAGAGCTTCAGAGTGTAGGTGGTCTCGCCTATATCGGTGCTATCGTACAAAATACCCCATCGGCTGCTAATATCAGGCGCTATGCTGAAATTGTGCGTGAACGCTCCATTATGCGCAATTTGGCACAGGTCGGTGTACAAATCACCGATTCTGCCTATAACCCGGCTGGACGTTCCGCAGCTAACTTGTTAGATGAAGCGGAAGCAAAAGTTTTTGAAATTGCTGAAGAAGGTGCCCGAGGTAAAGAGGGCTTCATAGATATTCAGCCTCTCTTAAAGCAAGTTGTTGAAAGGATAGAGGTACTTTATAGTCAAGATAACTCCAGTAATGTCACCGGCATTGCTTCAGGTTTTTACGATCTCGATCAAAAAACATCCGGTTTCCAGCCCGGCGATTTAATCATTGTGGCGGGTCGGCCATCCATGGGTAAAACTGCCTTCTCACTTAATATTGCAGAGCATGTTGCACTGGAATTAAGAAAGCCAGTTGCTGTATTCAGCATGGAGATGAGCGGAGCGCAGCTTGCGATGCGTTTGCTGGGATCTGTCGGAAAACTGGATCAGCATAGGGTTCGCACCGGTCGCCTGGATGATCAGGATTGGCCCAAACTGACCCATGCGTTGGGCAAACTGAATGAAGCCCCTATTTTTATCGATGAGAGTGCGGCGCTGAATGCTCTGGAGCTAAGAGCACGGGCAAGACGGCTCTATCGTCAATATGGTGAATTAGGCCTGATTGTGGTGGACTATTTGCAATTAATGTCATCCAGCAGTCATGGAGAAAATCGTGCTACTGAAATTTCAGAGATATCGCGTGCGCTGAAAGGTCTGGCCAAGGAATTGAAAGTGCCTGTGATCGCGTTATCACAACTTAACCGCAGCCTTGAGCAACGTCCTAATAAGCGCCCGGTGATGTCGGATTTGCGTGAATCGGGCGCGATAGAACAAGATGCCGATGTGATTCTTTTTATTTACAGAGATGAAGTTTATAACCCGGATTCGCCAGACAAAGGGATTGCAGAAATTATCATCGGTAAACAAAGAAACGGTCCGATTGGCAAAGTCGATCTGACTTTCCTGGGTGAATATACCCGTTTTGAAAGTTATGCCAGGCCAGAATATTATTAGGAGGATATTTTCAGCAGTTTGAGCGATGCAGCGGTCGTCATCGAGTTACCACAGCGGGTGATACCCGGATCGTGGTGGCAGGGTTAAGATGCAGCCAAGTACCGAAATCTGGGCAGCAGCTGCAGTGATACTTGCTATTGTCGGCAGGTTTGATCACCAGCGAAATGCCAGGCTCGTCATGAAAAAATCTACGCTCTTACCACCGGCCTGTGTCAAGGCTTTGCCAGTGTTGAAATGGACTGCAGCAGCGCGGATCTCCCACTGCGGATGGGGGCGATAACTGCCTTCCACTCTAATCTGGTCACCGATATACCGGCCGGTTCCGATGGTTTCTGGTATCGCTACTAAGGGTGCGGGTGGCGTGTAAACCGCATCGGCTTTGTAATGCTTCCATAGGAAATTCCAGCCTACAATGAGTGTTAACGCAGGAACCGGCTTGATGGTCAAAGCCGGTTGCACGTCCATGATATTGCCCGGTGCCAATAGGGCCGCCTCACTGAAGTAGGTGGGGTTGGGATAGAGTGCATTAAAGGTACCAAGCTGCCCGTTGTTTGGATTCTTGTCACCGCTGGCAATATCCGCTTTCAGGCTGAGCCGCGGTGACCAGGGAAGCGTTGTAAAGGTAAAACCCGTATCGGAGGCGACCGTCCAGGCACGGATGGTCTGGTTGCCGACATGGCCGATCTGGAATAGAGCTTCCAGGTTCCAGTCCCAGTTCTTTGCAGAACCAAACAGCCGTGTGCCGAAAGAATGCCTGTGTTCCCGTCCCTGCGCTGTTGCAAACTGTGCCTGATCCCTTTCGTAACCCAGCCAGTAGAGATCGATTTTTAAAGGGGCAATACTTTCCGGTGCGAGTGTGGCATATAAGCCGTACAGCGATTGAGATTTAGTGGTTGTGTCATCAAAGGCGTCCGGCTTATTGAGAACCGGACGGAAGGCGAAAGCGTCGATGCGGTGCGATCCCTGCTTCCAGCCGGCGCGAGCGCCATCGAAAGCGAGGCGAATGTTGGGGCCCTCTCGCACCGCGATCAGGCGTGAGGAACCGAGAGTCATTTCCTGCCTGCCAGCGCGAAGGGAAAACCTATCGCCATTCCATGCCAGAAAACCTTGTTGCAAGTCGAGGCTGCTTTGATCGGTGCTCTCAGGTCCGCCACGGCGCCCGGCTTCGTCGTATGCTCCGAATTGCATGAACATCTGCATATGCTTGCCGACACGTACGTCACCATGCACCAAGCCTCGAAACAGTGTATAGTCATCACCCCTTCGGATGTCTATTGTGTTACCGATACCGAAATCCACCGGCCAATAACCCTGGGCACGCACGCGCGCATCGGCACCCAAGGTGAGTGCGGCTGTCTCGCCGATCCGCCAGCATTTGGGCATGATTTTGCTGCAATCTGCTCTCCAATCTTCTTCGAATCGTAGCGGCTGATATTCGGATGCAACTGCTGGCAATGACGTGGCGAGCATTACAGCGGCAACCAGGCTGGCCTTGCGATTTTTTGCCATCTGCAGATGCATACAGATTTGCCGGGTAAGAGACGTGCTATCTGCATCATATTGCCCAGCACGAACAGCCGAGTGCTCCCCAGAAGCCGCGTTGATCATTGGCATCTACAGCATCCTGATACGCGCGCCCGTGGGCATGGTCATGCACAGAACAACTGGTGCCGCAATCGCAGGCCGCGTGAGCAAGCGAGTGTAGCGCTGCACCTGCCGCAGGCTTGAAATAACCACCAAAATGATTCACCGGTGACCAATCAGGCATGGCTGGCGGCATGGGCGGGGAAAGCGCGCTAAACTCGTTGTCACCGTAAACAATGCGTCCACCTACAACAGTAAGCACCGAAACGAGATTTCGGATCTGATCATCCGGAACGCTGAAATAATCATCCGATAGCACGGCGAGGTCAGCATATTGACCCGGTTTAATCTGACCTTTGACACCTTCCTCGTTCGAGAACCAGGTATTTGCCTGTGTATAAAGACGTAGCGCAGTTTCGCGATCGACGAGATTTGCTGCCGGATATAGCAGCAGACCGCCCAATGTCTTGCCGGTGGTGAGCCAATAAAGCGCATTCCATGGGTCGTAGCTGGCTACACGAGTGGCATCGGTGCCTGCGCCGACATTGACGCCCATTTGCAGCATGCGTTGATAGGGTGGTGTGCGCTCCGCAGCCTTGCGGCCGTAGCGCTGCACGAAAAATTCACCCTGATAGGCCATGCGGTGCTGGACGGCGATGCCGCCACCAAGTTTGGCGATGCGCTCGAGATTGGCGTCGGTCACCGTTTCGGCGTGATCGAAAAACCAGTGTATTCCATTAAAAGGAATGTCCCGGTTCACTTTCTCGAATACATCCAATGCACGGGAAATTGTTTCGTTATAAGTGGCGTGCAAGCGAAACGGCCAGTGATTGCTGGCCAGGATACGCACTACGGCCTCCAGATCATTTTCCATGTTCGGCGCCATATCCGGTCGTGGCATGCGAAAGTCCTCAAAATCCGCCGCGGAAAAAACCAGCATCTCACCTGCGCCATTATGGCGATAGTAGTCGTCGCCGTCCCCAGGTTTTCCCATTTTTGTCCATTTAGTGAAATCGGAAACTTCTTCGCCAGCTTTCTGCGTGAACAGATTGTAGGCGATGCGCAGAGTTAATTCTCCAGCCCTCTGCAGTTCCTCAATAACTTTGTAGTCATCAGGGTAGTTCTGAAAACCACCGCCGGCATCGATTGCGCTGGTGATACCCAGGCGGTTCATTTCCCGCATGAAATGACGGGTGGAATTGAGCTGATACTCGTAAGGTAATTTAGGGCCTTTGGCGAGCGCTGCATACAAAATCATTGCGTTCGGCTCCGCCAACAGCAGTCCGGTAGGTTCTCCGTTGCTATCCTTGGCGATCAGACCACCCTTTGGGTTGGGGGTATCACGGTCATAGCCGCAAGCGCGCAGTGCTGCCCGATTAAGCAATGCGCGATCGTAGAGATGCAAAATAAAAACCGGTGTATCTGGTGCGACTGCATTGATTTCATCGAGTGTCGGCAAGCGCTTTTCTGCAAATTGCATTTCGGTAAAGCCACCGACGATACGTACCCATTGCGGTGCGGGCGTGCGTGCTACCTGTTCCTTCAAGCGGCGCATGGCATCAGCCAGCGAAGGAAGGCCATCCCAGCGCAGCTCCATGTTGTAACTGAGTCCGCCGCGGATGAAATGCAGGTGCGAATCGATGAGGCCGGGGATGACACGGCGATGATTGAGGTCCACCACCTGTGTCTCGTTATCGGCCAGGCGCATCACCTCACTGTCATCCCCCACGGCGATGAAATGGCCGTTGGAGATGGCAACAGCCGTGGCTTGTGGCTGCTGGTGGTCAAGCGTCGTGAATTGGCCATTGCGGAGGATTAACTGAGTTTTAGGGCTGTTCATCGTTTTCTCCTTTAGCTGTTAGATGTGGCGGCAGGAAAATACCGGACAACGCGGTGACTATATCTGCCATCCACGTTCCATACCGTTTTACTTTTTTGTGATGGCAAAGTAACTTGTCATCAGATTCCGGTAGTTCGGAATGTAACTGGATAATAATGCGCCCAGCCCTTCGACATCGTTGCGCCAGTCGCGGTGCAATTCACTGGCCACACTGAACCAGTTGATCAGTTGCACGCCGGCGGCCTGCATCCT
>NZ_FONE01000001.1 GCF_900112825.1 Nitrosomonas sp. Nm166
CCATCAGCAACAGATACTGCAGCGTAAGCATAGACATATTCCTGTGTGATCATTGCCTGGCATAGCGGGCGCATAGGTTTGGGGCACCAGCATCGCCGTTACACACAAAAGCGGCCTGATAGCCGGTGCCAGAGCCTTGCCCGGCAATCCCTATGACGGCCACATTCTTCACAAGCAGCTCGAACAAACCCGCATGCTACTCGAAGACACCGGATCAACGGCCAAAGCAAGTCATTGCCGATCTCGGCTTTCGGGGCGTGGATGCTGATAATCCGGCAGTGGAAATCATCCATCGCGGCAAGTACAAGTCGCTGACGAAACCGCAGCGCCGCTGGCTCAAGCGTCGGCAAGCCGTAGAACCTGCAATCGGGCATCTGAAATCGGATCACCGAATGGATCGCTGCTGGTTACAGGGCCAGTTGGGCGATGCATGCACGCGGTGTTATGTGCGCCAGCGCTACAACCTGCGCTGGCTGATGAGAGCAATACGCCGTGGATCTCAAGAATGCTTTATTGCACTTTGCGTTGCTTCAGCTGATCAGCAGCTTTTACGCAAAAAGACTTTATATTGACATAGCCGCGTGAATTTTGCAGGGACGACTAGATAAGATAACCGATAAAGAACCTGAGGAATTCCAAAAATTGAGGAGAGAGCTTGAGAAGTTGATGCCTTCTCAAAAAGAACAACTGCTGACCCTATCACCGCGATTGTTTTTATCCGCCGCTTTGGGTTGGGAAACAATTACTTATTGTGACATAACCTTTAAAAAAATCAGATTCTGCGTCCAAACCACACAACCTTGCCAATTACATGCAATTTCTTTGCTGCCCGCGCATCTACTTCTTCAGGCTCATATTTAGGATTATCAGATTTAACTAATAGAGAGCCATTGATTTTGCGTTGAATTCTTTTAACCACCAGGTCATTATCAAGCTGCAACACATATAAGGAATTATCTTCAATACGGCTCTGTATCAACTCAATCAAAATAAGGTCACCACTTTTTAACGTAGGTTCCATGCTATCGCCCTTCACTGTGATAAGTGCCAGGCTATTGTTATGAATATTAAACGACATTTCTACCCAATCCTTTTTAAAAGCCAAATAATCTACAACCTGATCAGATCGAATCATCTGTCTATGGTTATCTGATTGGGTTTTAAGGGTATATTTCGGCATAGGAATGAAATCATTTACCCTCATATCAGCGATGGAATGATCTTGAACTGTTAGGCCGTTGTGTTGCTCTCTGCCCGTAATTAAGGGCTTTGCTCTACTGACTGGATAAGGTTTTGAAGAAGGTTCAGGCTTACTTTTTATAAAGAAATCAGGATTCTGAGTTAGAAATTCTTGAATATTACCGAGTATATCTTTTGGTGGACTAAACTCGGCTTTGTACCCATGTTTCCCACCTTTACATGGTACTTCTCTTTGTTTCCATCCTAGTCTTTTAGCTTTTGCGCGAGCACTTTTTTCATGTCTTGGAAAATCAATAACACGAGCGCCACCTAGTCGCGCTAACTCTACTGCAGAAAACCAGAAATTTTCACCCGAGCTTATTTCAATCATCTCAGACATTTATCTCGGGCACTCTGCCAGTACCATTGTTTATTAAATATTATTTTAATCAGATGCATATATCTAATTCCATAAAATTTTAAGGATATTTTATCTCGGGCTCTTGACGTTCTCGGTAGCTTGGGCGTATAGTTTCGTTATATCAATAAACAAGCTACGTTAAACATGTTAAAAAAACCAGCTTCAAAAAAAGACTGGCATCATGCCGACATCATCGCCGCTGCGTGCAGAAAAGAAATTAACCTGCAAAAATTGTCTCCCTTGTTTGATTGGTCACGTAGTGCACTAAGCTGTACTCTTTATTGTCCATCGCCTAAGTATGAAAGATTAATTGCAGAGTACTTGGGCGTAAGCCTCAAACAAACTGGCCAGCCGCTACCACGCAGCCGGTAGCCCGAAATCAGGGCATGGTGAACGTGGACTCGGACGCTGAAAAGCTAAGGAAACGCTGATTAATTCGACGAACGTGATGAAGCGCGAGGCGCAAGGAACACAGCAGCCGAGACATATCAATCAGATAGACGAGGAAGCGAGTACCGCGCAACGAAGCGATTCGCCCGTGCAGTCAATTAATCAGCCTTTCCCTAAGAGCAAGTTTAACCCTACTAGTAAAAATATCAATGTCAATCATGTTGACATACGCAATATTGCATGATGAAGCACAAAAGTGACAATTTAACTATAGACATATTTGACGATCTGCCGCCAAAGCCCATCGTGGTAACAGGTGGATTGCCTTGTCGCGCTAAGATCGCACATGTCATGTCAGATGCGCTGAAAATTCGTGATCGTTATAGGGTGGTTGCAAGCATCAACAGGCTTTTAGGTCGTAAGGTTAAATTAAGTCATTTCAATAATTTTACTTCTGAATCAAGAAGTGATTCTATACCACCACTCGATGTTGCCATTGCATTTGACCTAGCGGCTGGCTCAAGCGCATTAGGTAAATTTTATGCCAGAAAAATTGCAGCAAAAATGGTTTTCGGTAAAGAAGCGCTTGATGCAAAGCTTGGGCATCTTGAGCGTATCCGGGATGAGGCAACTAAGGAAATAAAATGGCTCAAGAGAGTAATAGGGGAACTACAGGCCATCACCAAAGCCTATGACATGTCCCAACAAGCTGCCAAAGCACAGCTTGAACAATCAGGACGGCCATTAGTCACTGATGAATTCGACTACGTGGTGGATAAAAACTTAGTCAAAGCAATCGGAAGCTTTTACGAAGAAAATCATGCTGTCATCCTCATCATTAGTGAAGAAAATTTTCCGCAAGAACTTGAGGTTTGGGCGCATTTCCACGGGCGCATTCTGAACTGGTACCCGGCAGAACCGGCAGTGCTTGCCGTATCTGTGGCGGATGATCTGCTGGAACGTCTGGTAGAAAAAACCAGAGGCAACGTGCGCCGCATTTGTACCAACCTGGAAACCATCCAGGGAGAATCTCTCGGCATGGGTTGGAAAATCGTCGACCTTGCTACTTGGAAAAACCGTCGATCAACTCTGGCAAAGCGCCAAGGAAGGGATGATGGATAAAGCGCACTCAATCAATAAAAGCTATTTTCGTCGGATCTTGGGCACCAAACATAGTAAATCTGATAACTCAATGCTGGAAGTAGAAGTCGGAGAATTTCGCGACATTGATATTGGATGCATATTACTCACTCTGCAGAAGTCAAATGGTCCAGCTTTAAGGCTGACATTATTGGGACAAGAAGCACAGGATCTTGGGTTGGCATTGCTTACGCTAGGTGCAAAACTCTCTGCTTTGCAAGAAGAGGATTCTCTCAGGAGTTTTCCGGATAGAGAGGTTGGCAAGCCAAGTACATCTGACGGAACCTTTATTTTCGATTGCCGGGAGATAAAAGATGCCTCATAACCCATGCAACAAGAGATTTCTTGCTGTAGCGCCGGCCATACTGCCGGGCGAGGATTGAAACTTTTGCGTCGCTATGATCATTGTCTATCAACCCGACAGCTTCCCATTCAGCAATTCCAGCAACGCTCCAGCTTCTGTATGACGAATACGAGTAATTCCGCCATTGCTGATTTTGATTCGATACAGGCCGGCCGGAGATGCATGGACTGTTCTTGCAATCAGCGCGCGGATAACCCCTGCATGCGCAACAATCAAAAAATGGTTGCTTTGATAACGCTGGATGGTTTCTTCATAGGCTGAGCTGATCCGCTGCATAAAATCACCGAGTGGCTCGGCACCATGCGGCCGTTGATTAACCGGATCGTTCAGGAAAGATTGATATTCGCTAGCACGATTAATTCTAACCTCGTCGTGGCTGAGTCCTTCCCATATCCCAAATCCCACTTCTTTAAAGCGTGGCTCAACGATGACATTTATGCCGTGGCGTTCTCCCAATGCATGCGCAAACATCTGGCAGCGTTGTAACGGAGAAGTAATGATATATTGCCAAGCCTTGTAATCACCAATGGCACCCCACATTTGCGACCACCCTTTTTCGGAAAGCGGATCATCGATGCCATGCCCACGATAACGGAGCCCGCCCACAGGTTCGCCATGGCGAATTAGATCAATCACAGTATCTGTCATAAAACTTCAGCAGGATAATTATTTGATACGGTAGTTTATCTGCTAGGGAAACGCTGATTAATTGACTGCACGGGCGAATCGCTTCGTTGCGCGGTACTCGCTTCCTCGTCTATCTGATTGATATGTCTCGGTTGCTGCGTTCCGTGCGCCTCGCGCTTCATCACGTTCTCCGAATTAATCAGCGTTTCCCTAGGAATCAAAAATAAGCAGTTTTCAGTTTTGAATATGCAAAGTTAGAAATTTCCTAATTTAATTCCTGATCCGCCAGTTTTTCTAACGATGTTCAGCGCAATATTGACATACTCAGCATATTCCAACGCATCTTCATCGGCAATCGGTGCTGTTAATACAAAATCCGCATGCTTGCGCGCTTCTTCTATCTTACCCACGTCATACAGCACTTCAGCATAAAAAACACGCGTAATAACGTCTCTGGGAAAGAGTTCATGCGCCCGCATCAGGTGCTTCAGCGCTTTTTGATTACTACCAAAACTGAGAGGAAATCCCGGCAGCTGGTGATACATGCGGCCCAGTGCCCTATGTCCACCGGCATTTTCGTATTTTTCATCCAGCGCAACCACTTGCAATAGCATCTTCTCCATCGGCCGAAGCATTTTGAGCGCATTGAGTATGCCGCTCTCTTCAGCCATTTTTCCCATTGCGGCCACTTTCCAGAAAAGACCAGCCACATTATCCGCATTCAGCGCAAGTGCCCGATCAGCGGTTGCCACACAATTTTCAAATAATTGAAGGCGGCGGTCTTTATCAGTCTCAAGTTGAGCTTGCATAAATTGCAAACGGGAAAGCTGCGCGATAGCGGCTGATTCCCGGGAATTCTGCGTAACATCCCGAAACCAATTAATTGTCTCCAGCAGCAGCGGTGCATCAACTGCATACTTCCATACCGCCAGTTCAATTCTCTGTTTATTTTCCGGCGTCAATAAAGTTGCAGAGGCACTTGACGCAAAAACCGGTATTGCCAGGTAAGTAACAGTAATCAACTGGTACGTAAACAGCATCAATCCTTTTCTCAACTGCCGTATGTTCAATCTCATGAAAATATTTGGTAAATCCATTGGACAACATTTTATATTGTACGACAAATGCAGCCTGCTTCAAGATGCTTGTGCTTAAGGTATGTTACTCAATACCCACTCAAATCATGAATCATGAACAAAGCTGAAATTCATGCTGTTATAGGCAGTCAACCATCGATAAACCGATGCAAAACAGAAGATGACTTAAAACTGGCATATAATATGTAGATTTTGATTTAAAGTCGGTCTTGCAGCAGATCATTCTTAGCGCTACAGACGGGCACGCTTAAAAATGCAACAACAGCTCACTCTACCCACTCCCGGCACTTTGTTACGCTACGCAGATTTCGACGGCTCCAGCGACTCGCTGTTTCTCGCACAACTTGCTCAGCAGACAAAACCGATCACCATCATTACCGCCAATGCACTGGATGCGCAGCGATTATTGGAAGAAATCGCTTACTTCGCGCCTGAATTAAAAGCATATTTATTACCAGACTGGGAAACGCTGCCTTACGATACTTTCTCGCCACACCAGGATCTCGTGTCAGAACGGCTCGCGACATTGTATCAAGTGATGAACGGTGCCTGTGATGTACTGATTACGCCCTTGACCACAGCGCTTTACCGCATGCTACCCCGCACATATCTCGCCGCGCATACTTTCTTCCTTAAGCAGGGCGAAGAGCTGGATCTGGCGGGACTGCGCAGCCAACTGACTTTTGCCGGTTACTCGCATGTTACGCAGGTTTTCTCGCCTGGCGAATACAGTGTACGCGGCGGTTTGATTGATCTGTTTCCGATGGGCAGTCCGCTGCCTTATCGTATCGACTTGATGGATAACGAAATCGATACCATCCGCACTTTCGATGTCGATACGCAGCGCAGCATTTATCCGGTCAAAGAAATTCGCCTGCTGCCCGCACGCGAATTTCCAATGGACGAAGCCGGGCGTACCTGCTTCCGGGGTAATTTCCGCGAAAAATTTGAAGGCGATCCTTCCAAAAAGCAGATCTACAAAGATATCAGCAAAGGCGTGCCACCTGCCGGCATCGAATATTACCTGCCACTTTTTTTTGAGCAGACGGCCACTTTGTTTGATTATCTGCCGGAAAACACATTGCTCTGTCTGCATCGGGATATCCGTCCCGTTATCGACGAATTCTGGCGCGATACCCAATCGCGCTATCAACTGCTACGTGCTGATATTGAGCGGCCTTTATTACCGCCGCACGAGTTATTTTTATCCAGCGATATTTTTTTCGGCAAGCTAAAACCGTATGCACGCATTGAAATCCTGTCGAATGGACAGGATCACAAGGTGGTTGCCAAGAAATCGACCCATCCGTTGCCATCCGTCCAGGTTAACCGGCACGCGGAAAATCCGCTGGAAAAACTTGCTACATTCACTACTCGTTTCACGCAATCGGGTGGGCGCGTTCTGCTGCTAGCCGAAAGTATCGGGCGGCGCGAATTGATTGCGGAATACCTGAATCAATATGACCTGCACCCTGATAACTGCCAGGATTACGCACAATTTCTGAACAGCGCTCAACCTTTTATGCTGAGTGTCGCACCGCTGCACAGCGGTTTTATTCTGCAACAGGAACAACTTGCTTTTGTCACCGAAAGCGAGCTGTATTCGACGCATGTACATGGGCGGCGTGAGCGGGAATCGCGCAAATCTACTTCGACCGATAACATTCTGCGTGACCTGTCGGAAATCAAACCAGGCGATCCGGTGGTGCATGAGCAGCACGGCATCGGCCGTTATCTGGGTCTGGTCAGCATGAATGTGGGCGAAGGCGAACCCGGCGAGCTGAGCGAATTCCTGTCACTGGAATACGAAGGCAGCGACAAGCTTTATGTACCCGTTTCACAGTTGCATCTGATCGGGCGCTACAGCGGCGCGGCACCCGAATCCGCGCCGTTGCATAAACTGGGCAGCAGCCAATGGGATAAAGCCAAGCGCAAAGCCATGCAGCAAGTACGCGACACGGCGGCGGAGTTGCTGAATCTGTATGCCCAGCGCGCCGCCCGGGAAGGTCACAAGTTCACGCTGCAGCAGCATGATTATGAGGCGTTTGCCGAAGGATTCGGTTTTGAGGAAACCGCCGATCAAGCAGCAGCGATCAAGGCAGTGATTGAAGATTTGACTTCCGGAAAGCCGATGGATCGTCTGATCTGCGGCGATGTCGGATTTGGCAAAACCGAAGTGGCCCTGCGCGCTGCATTCATTGCCGTGGCTGACGGTAAACAAGTAGCGGTTCTGGTTCCCACTACGCTGCTGGCTGAACAGCATTTCCAGAATTTTTCCGACCGTTTTGGCCTGATTGCCGACCAATGGCCGGTCAAAATCGCTGAATTGTCACGCTTTCGTTCCGCCAAGGAACAAACCCAGGCATTAGCTGGTCTCGCCAAAGGGGAAATCGACATCATCATCGGCACCCACAAACTGATTCAGAAAGATGTGCAATTCAAGAATCTGGGCTTGGTGATTATCGACGAAGAGCACCGCTTTGGCGTACGGCAAAAGGAACAGCTCAAAAAATTGCGCGCTGAAGTGGATGTTTTGACACTCACCGCCACACCGATTCCGCGCACCTTGGCGATGTCGCTGGAAGGTTTGCGCGATTTCTCGATCATCGCCACCGCACCGCAACGCCGCCTGGCCATCCGCACCTTTGTCAGCGGTTTTTCAATGGGTATCATCCGTGAAGCGTGTTTGCGCGAACTGAAGCGCGGCGGGCAAATCTATTTTCTGCATAATGAAGTCAGCACGATTCAACTAATGTACGAAAAACTCGCCGGTCTGCTACCGGAAGCGCGCATCAATATCGCCCACGGGCAAATGCCGGAACGCGAACTGGAACATGTCATGCGCGATTTTTACCAGCAGCGCTTCAATATCCTGCTATGCACCACCATCATTGAAACCGGCATCGATATTCCGAGTGCCAACACCATCATCATCAACAACGCGCATAAATTCGGTCTGGCACAGTTACACCAGTTGCGCGGCCGGGTAGGCCGTTCACATCACCAGGCTTACGCTTATCTGCTGATTCCTTCCCAAGAGGCACTCGGTGCACAAGCCAAAAAACGCCTGGAAGCGATTCAAGCGATGGAAGAACTCGGTTCCGGGTTTTACCTGGCCATGCACGACCTGGAAATCCGCGGCGCTGGCGCGGTGCTGAGCGAATCGCAGAGTGGAGAAATGCAGGAAATCGGCTTCAGCTTGTACAGCACTATGTTGGATACTGCCATCCAGTCACTCAAACAAGGCCGCGAACCAGATATGCAGCACCCATTAGGCGTTGCCACGGAAATCAACCTCCATGTTCCGGCACTACTACCAGATGATTACTGCCATGACATTCACGAACGGCTGGTGCTGTACAAGCGCATGGCTAATTGCAGTGATGACGAGCAGCTCGACGACATGCAGCGCGAACTGATAGACCGCTTCGGCCTGTTGCCCAACCCAGCCCGCGCATTACTCGATTGCCATCGCTTACGCATCGCCGCCAAGCCGCTCGGCATCATCCGTATTGACGCCAGCGCTGAAAGTATCCAGATCCAGTTCATCCCTAATCCACCGATCAATCCGGCAGAAATTATCAAACTGATACAAAGCAGTCGTGAATACTCGCTCTCCGGGCCGGACCGTCTAAAAGTTCAAGTCCAGATTGCGGATGTCAGCAAGCGTGTCATGCGGATTAAGGAGTTGATTCAGAAATTGAGTACTACCCATTAAAACATTGTTCCTTCTTTTCTGTCAGATAAACAGTGGAATAATTTTCATCTAAACAATTGCTTGCAGTAGTGACATGTTTTTAGCGTACAATATTTGCCATGAAAAATATTTCAATTGCCGACATTCTTAAACTACCGGTACAAGAACGAATTCGTCTCGTTGAGCTCATTTGGGATAGTGTCGCGGCAGTGCCAGAAGCCGTTGAAATATCACCCGAACTAAAAGCCGAACTTGAAGCCCGCTTGGCAGAATTTGAAGAAAACCCGGAAGCCGGGTTTTCGTGGGAACAAGTGAAATCACATTTGAATGATGATTCATGGCGTTCCGTCTGAAATTTTCTGCACGGGCATTGCGTGAAATAGGAGAAGCGCGAACGTGGTATGAAATGCAGAGTCCTGGTCTTGGCGAAGAGTTTGTTGCTGCCATCGCGTTACAACTTAAACGCCTGGAACAAGCACCGCTGCTTTTATGCAGAAGCAAATTCCCAAAGTGCATCGTGCGCTCCTTCCTCGCTTTCCCTATGGCTTATTTTATGTCGTGCGCCAGGACCTAGTTTATGTTTTAGCTGTATTACACGACGCTCGCAATCCCGGTCAATGGCCGAAGGTTCGTTGAATTGGCATTATAAACTTGGGTAGAAAATCTGAAATGAGTCAAATAATATCTGCAAGACTACCGGATGAATTGGTCGCAGCACTGGATGAAGCTGCCGCTAAACTGCATCGGACGCGTGCCGATGTGATCAGACAAGCTGTTGAATATTACCTCGACGATTTTGAAGACATTTCATTTCCTGTGCTGTGGAAGTCTTGCATGATCCAGCGGATCCAATTCTGGAGTGGGAAACTGTAAAGCATGACCTACTTCGCCAACATTAACAGTCCATAGAAGAATTTACTAAAGTAAAATCCAAATGAACGATCTTGATATCCGCTGGCAGCAGCGTTTTTCCAATTACAAAAAAGCTTTGCTGCAACTGCAAAATGCTGTTGATCTCAGCAAACAGCGCACACTCAGTCCATTGGAAAAGCAGGGAGTTATTCAGGCGTTTGAATTCACGCATGAATTAGCCTGGAATATGTTGAAAGATTTTTTGCAGGATCAGGGCAATCAAAATATCAAAGGTTCTAAAGATACGACTCGTGAAGCATTTAAGGTTGATCTCATCCATGATGGCGAACAGTGGATGGCTATGATTCAGAGCCGCAATATCTCATCGCAGCCCTACGATGAACGCACGGCCGAGCAACTGGTAGACGCGATTATCCACAATTATTATCCGTTGTTTATCGCGTTGAAAACAGAAATGGAAAAATACCTGCCATGATTGAGGGGCGCCCCTTTGGTTTGCCGTCCACCACATTGGAAAAGCTCAACAGTGTATTTGCGCAGCACGATGCCATCGATTCGGTGCTGATTTACGGTTCACGCGCTAAAGGGAATTACCGTGCAGGCTCCGATATTGATCTGACCATCAAAGGCGACGAAATTTCATTCGCCGAATTCATGCAAATCGAAGATCAGATTGATGATCTGATGTTGCCTTATACCGTCGATTTATCGCAATACCGCCAGCTTGAAAATACCGACCTGATCGCGCATATCAATCGGGTTGGCGTTGCTATTTATCACAAAGCTAGAAAGTAAGTGGTTCATTGTGAGCAGGTTATAAGTTATTACCACAATAAGGAAGTTTTATGAAAAAATCGCCTCATGATCATCGGATTACTTACCTTGTCGGTCAGGAGAATTCATTATGTTGTTAGACGAAATCAGGCAAAAGAAAGCGATCATCGAAGCATTAGGCGCGCAATTTGGTGCCCGGCGCATACGGGTATTCGGTTCCGTAGCCCGACGAAAGGAACGTCCAGATAGCGACGTGGATTTACTGGTCGATTTTCCGCGTGGTTACGATCTGTTCGCCCAGCGCCTGCCGTTGACCGAGAAACTGTCCGAGTTGCTGCTGCGCAAGGTCGAAGTAGTGCCAGAACACGAACTGAATCGCCATCTGCGCGAACACGTGATGCGGGAGGCCGTGGAATTATGAGTAAGCCATGGCAGCCTTATGCGCTGCATATTTTGGATGCCATCGCCAAGATTCGGCGCATTCAAGCGCGCGGCGATCTCACTCGGGATGAAGTGCTCTACGACGCTGCGTTGCGCAATCTGCAAACGCTTTCCGAAGCAACCCAATTACTTCCCGACGACAAGAAAGTGGCTTTTCCGGCGATTCCCTGGCGCGAAATCAGCGACTTTCGCAACATCCTTGTGCACAACTATTTGGGGGATATCGATGCTTTAACGGTCATGACGGTGATCGAAAAGTACCTACAGCCACTTGAAAGCTCTGTTCAGGCCATGCTGACCGGGGAAATAGGTAAATCGGGTCGCGGAAATGGTTAGAAAGAATGGATCTGATCCCTTTTTTATTTGTGGTTCTTAATAGCTTGTTATAGTGAAAGCTAAATTGACACATTCTCATAACTTATAAAGAGATAGTATGCAGATTTTCGTGTTGGATTTCATTTCTGACGTATTAAATTGTGTCATTTCGGACATCTAGTTTTAGGTAGGCCCCATTTTGGACAAGTCTCTGACAGTTTCTAAGTTGGACGCCGCAAAGCGACAGCTTGAGGTATTTATACGGCTGTACTTCAATAGCGGCGACCCCGTGGCGATGCATACGCTCGTGGCAGCCGCCTTCGGTGTGATCCGCGATCTCAACAAGAGGCGCGGTGGAGATCCAACGCTCCATGAGTCCATCTTTCAGAACGTCAAACCAGAGCACCACAAGCTGCTTCGCGATAAGCTGACCGAAGCCCAGAACTTCTTCAAGCACGCAGATCGCGATCACTCGGCAATGCTTGAATTCAACCCGGATTCGACGGAGTTCATGGCGCTGGACGCGTGTTCAAAGTACTGGGAATTGACAGGTGAGTTACCGCCGTTATTTCAGATCTTCCGGAGTTGGATGATGCTCACCAACCAAGAGATATTCATCTTGCCAAAGGAACAATTAGACTATCTTGAATCTGCCGCGAAGACGTTTGTTCCTAAAGGGAAAGTTGCATACTTCAACGACATGCTGTCAATGGTAATGAAAAGTGGCACCTAACCGCTATGCCTTATGGCAACAAAATCAAGCAGAAGAGAGTTGGGCTTACATTACAACACTCCCAATCGCTAGAATTTCCGGAACAATATTCATAGTCGAGCGATGAATGATTAATCTCCAATCATTCCGTTATGAGATCAAGCACATCATAAAACTGAAGGCTCAAACACCGCCATTGATTCCACATGCGCCGTGTGCGGAAATATGTTGACCACACCCGCAGCACGCAGATTGCCAACCGCCTTTATGCACCAGTACAGCGGCGTCACGCGTCAAAGTTGCAGGATTACACGAAACATAAACCAGGCGCCGGGGTGGCTCTTTAGCGAGCACCTGCGCTACAGCCAAAGCCCCTGCACGCGCCCACACGACTCGTCATTTCTGTGGGATTAAATGTATGGAACGTTGGAGTGATGCCAAACGCCCGGATAATTGTTCAGAAACTCACTCATTCCGAATCAATCCGTACATTAAATACCAGGTAACCCATCCCTTAGCATCAAAGAATTGATTCAGAAATTGAGCAAGTACAATTGAATTGATATACCCATTTTCCACCGTACAGTAAAAACTGCTTTATTCAACAATTGGAGCATCAAAACTATGAATACCCCGGCACTTAGCAACAACCATATCCTTTCAGCAAGTTTGAGCTTTCTGACTGCATTGGTACTATCCACTCACTCTCAGACAGCAAACACGGCGAGTAATGAACCCGGTTTTTCGCCTTATGTTGATAAGGCGGGCAACATCAGCCTGCCTGCTGACTTCAGAATTACCATGGCGCATTTGGGATCCTGGTTCGCACCCGAAGGTGATGGCAGGGGTTTTCATGATGTTTATACCGAGGCAACGAGTGTTCTTTACTATCGGAAACACGGAAAATTTCCGGACGGCGCCACGATTGTCAAAGAAGTGCGGGCTGAGAAAAGCGGCGATTATACGACCGGTAAGAATATTAGTTTTGCGACTGGTGAAATTAAACAGTGGTTTGTGATGATTAAAGATACGAAGGGCCGCTTCCCAGGAAATCTCAACTGGGGAGATGGCTGGGGTTGGGCTTTAATAAAAACTGATCATACCAATAAAAATGTTTCAACAAACTACCAGGCGGATTGCATCAATTGTCATATGCCCGCAAAGGAAAATGATTGGATCTATGTAAACGAGTATCCTACGCTAACAACGCGAAATCGATAATAACCGTCAATAAACGGCTCACATATCCCTCTCAGCAACATTGAGAGGGATATTCAGCCAGATCCGATCAGCGCCAGCTCAATACGATATACCGTGACGCCTCGTTTTCCCGAATCAACAACAGAACTTGTTTATTCTTGGAAAGCTTTTTAACCGCCTGTTTGAAATCATCGGAAGTGTTAACCGGTTTGCGATTTACTTCCAGAATCACCGCACCCCGGCTGATGCCAGCCATGGCAGCCACTGAACCGGCTGCTACATCGGTGACGAGCACGCCTTCACCTGCCTTCACATCAAATTGCTTGGCCAGATCAGCAGTAATGGTCTGCACGGTTAACCCAAGTTTCTCCGTGTGCTCCGTCGGTCCTTGCGCAGCAAGCTTGCCATCACTGAGTTTTTCAACCTTTACTGAGACGGTGCGCGCCTTGCCATCACGGATGATATCGAACTTGACCTCACTACCCGGTTGAGCAAGCGCCACCTGATTACGAAAATCACCGATTTCCCTCACTGGCCGCCCTTGATAGTTCACGATCACATCACCCACCTTGAGGCCAGCCTTGGCGGCAGGGGAGTTTTTGGTTACCTGTGCGATCAGAATGCCCTGCTCATTTTTCAGATCGAAAGATTTCGCAAGATCAGGCGTTAGTTGCTGGATGACGATGCCTAAATAACCGCGCACCACTTCGCCGCTTTCGATCAACTGAGTAGCAATACGCTCTACCAAATTGATCGGTATGGCAAAACCTATGCCCATATAACCGCCACTGCGGCTAAAAATGGCCGTATTCATTCCGATCACTTCACCGTCCAGATTGACCAGCGGCCCTCCAGAATTACCCGGGTTGATGGCTGCATCGGTCTGGATAAAATCCTCATAATCGTTAATTCCCAGTGAAGTTCTTCCCTTGGCGCTCACCACACCAACCGTCAACGTATGGCTCAAACCGAAAGGATTGCCAATTGCCACCACCCATTCACCGACTTCAAGCTGATCATAATCCCCCAATGGCACAGTAGGCACCTCCTTCGCATCGATTTCGATTACTGCAATATCCGACTTGGGGTCAGTACCTTTGATTTTTGCCTCAAACTCACGCCCATCGAGGAATTTGACACTGATTTTACCAGCCTCTTCCACTACATGATTATTAGTAAGAATATAGGTCTTGTTATCCATTAAGCCATCCTTATAGGAGAAAACAAAACCTGATCCCTGCCCAATCATGGGGTGCCGCTGTTCGCCTGGCGCATTAAATCCTGGAATATCGGGAAACTTTTCACCAAAAAAACGTTTAAACAGCTCATCCCCAAACGGCCATCGATCCCCTTCTCCGAAAGGAAAACCAAATGGCGCTGGTTTGGCGGCTTTACTTTCTCCTTCGACCTGAATCAGCACGACTGACGGCGAAACTTTACGCGCCACTTCCGCAAAGGCCTTACTGGTTTGCCGCAGGCTTTCGATCCCCTTTCCCTGCGCGAATAAATCCGCCGGTATCAACATCCATAACATCAACAGCATAAAGAAATTACGATATCTAAACATGATCCGCTCCTCTGATTGACAAAAAACGATCGCAGTCATTAACACGTTACAAGGGTTATTGTTGGGGATTTCTGGTGACAATTACAAGTAAAAATGCTAAAAAACCAGCATCACCCATGGTTCAATCATTAAATCTGATAGTATTTTCAATATTTCAGGATAAGAATGCATGATTATTGTTATTTCCCCGGCAAAAACTCTGGATTTTGAAACGCCAGCCATCACCCAAGTACATACCCAACCTGATTTCCTCGATGATTCGGCACAACTGATCGATGAACTCAGAAAACTGGAGCCAGATCAAATCGGCCAATTGATGTCGATCAGTCCTAAGCTGGCGCTTCTGAATTCAAACCGCTATTACGCTTGGAAGCGTCCGTTTAATATGGATAATGCCAAGCAGGCAGTGCTCGCTTTCAAAGGGGATGTCTACACCGGTCTGGACGCAGATACCATGAGCACTGCAGAATTAACTTTTGTCCAGAATCATCTGCGCATCTTGTCCGGCTTGTATGGTATCTTGCGCCCACTGGATCTGATACAGCCCTATCGCCTAGAAATGGGCACCCAGTTCAAGAACTCGCGCGGCAATAATCTGTATGAATTCTGGGGAGACAAAATCACGCAAGCGCTCAATCAGGATCTGAAAAAACAAAAAACGGATATTCTGATCAACTTGGCTTCCAATGAATATTTTCAATCCATCCAAGCCGACAAACTCAATGCTCGTATCATTACGCCGGTATTCAAAGACGAGAAAAATGGCGTATACAAGATCATCAGTTTCTTCGCCAAAAAGGCGCGTGGCTTAATGAGTCGCTACATCATTCAAAGCAGGCTTTCAAATCCAGAAGACATCAAGCGCTTTGATGTGGCAGGCTATCAATTCAGCGAAGAAGCGAGCGGCAAGGATGAATGGATTTTTACGCGTTCAGGATCTAAGCGAGCATAATCCCATGAATAAAAGGGAATTGATCGAACTAGCCAAGCATTACGTGACCTTGTCCAATGAACACAATCTTCAGCGTATCAAATTCCTGTTCGTTGATGACGCTACCTACCATTCTGCTTACTTTGGCGAATTTCAAGGCAGAGCAGCGATATTGGTCATGATGGCCGACTTTTTCACCCGCTTTCCTGATGCCCATTGGGAAGTCATGGAATATCATTGCATTGAAGGCGATGGCGTAGAGTTTGCGTTTGTAATGACCGGAATAGACGCATCTTCCGGTGAACGGGTGAAACGGCACGGACTGGAGCGCATCTATTTTAATTCGGACGGCAAGATAAAAGATATCACTGTTGATAAACCGATTACCTGATCAGAGCAAGACTTCCAAGGAAACGCTGACTAATTCTAATTCGGCGAACGTGATGAAGCGCGAGGCGCACGGAACGCAGCAACCGAGACATATCAAATCAGATAGACGAGGAAGCGAGGACCGCGCAACGAAGCGATTCGCCCGTGCAGTCAATTAATCAGCGTTTCCCTAATTATCTGTACGTTAACGCACATACGATGCACATCCTGGTCAATATAATTTGCGTGACTAATCCCGATTCGCTCGAACTGAACTGGTCTATTCATCCTCTTAGGCAGTTGAGTACAAAAATTAATTTTAAACATCGTCGTCTGACAGAGCGAAACATTAATTGTTGCAGTTTATTAATGAATCCGCCGCCTCTAACACCGCCCATTAAGCGAGTGAAAGCGTGCATGCTGTGGATATAGGCAAGTTCTAGAGTTTCGGCCTTGAGCTCCAGCGAGAAATATTTCTAATACACTGTTCACTTTATGCTGGCACCTCAGTGACTCCTCAAATAGTGCAGGAAAGGCCTTAAATCGGCAGATAACTGGTTAGTGTTTAACACCATGTGGTAAGTATTTGGCAAATACAGGCATGTGCCTGTGCTAGCCAGTTACCATGAGTTCGAATGAGGAGAATGTTATCAGCATCGAAGACTTCGAATTTTCAGCCCGGGCACTGAATACGCTCCATAATGACCGCGATACGGAATTATTGCGCGCCGAGTTGTTCAGCATGGAGCAATTAAAACGTCATGGAGCGATACTCGCGAGTCAGTACAAGATCGATTCTCAACCGGGACCGGATCAGTTATTGCCACGGCTAGCAGATAACGAACGCGTTCTGCTGGTGGTGTATGATCTCGTAGCTACCACAACCACGCCGGGACAGCGAATTGTCCCGGCAGAAGCCTGGCTGCTCGATAACTTTTATCTCATTGAACAGCAAATCAGTCAGGCAAAACGAAATTTGCCTCGTGGATTCAGCCGTCAGCTACCACGATTGATTGAAGGGCCATCCGTAGGTTTTCCCCGTGTCTATGATTTGGCATTGCAGCTGATCTCCCATATGGATGGCCGCATCGACAAGGAAAACATTCTGCAATTCATCGGCGCATTTCAAACTGTTGAACCGTTAAAGCTGGGTGAATTGTGGGCGTTTCCGATCATGTTGCAACTCGCCTTATTAGAAAATCTTCGCCGGGTCGCCTTGCGTATCGCGCGTCGGCGCCAGGAATTTAATGAGGCTATCAACTGGGCGGATCGTATGCTGACAGCTGCTGAAAGAGAACCGAAACAGCTTATTCAGTTATTGGCCGAGTTTGCCAGTGCCGATGTGCCCTTGACCGCACCATTTGTCGAGGAATTTTATGCTCGACTGCAAACGCAAGAGTCGGCGATGGCTTTCGTAATTACCTGGATCGAGCAGAAGCTTTCAGAGCAAGGGGCCACCGCAGCCCAGCTATCAGAAGCAGCCGGCCGGATCGCTGCAATGAATCAGATTTCCATCGCCAACAGTATCGGCAGTCTAAGACTTATCGGCACGCTGGACTGGCGGGATTGTGTCGAAACACTCAGTATCCTCGAAGCGACATTACGTGAAGACCCAGCAGGATTGCACAGCCGCCAGGATTTTGCTACCCGCGATCGCTATCGGCGTATTGTCGAAGAGATCGCGAGAGACAGCCACTCCCATGGTGAACCGGCAGTGGCTCGTGAAGCCATTACACTGGCACAGGCTGCCGCAGAACGATCGGGTATTGATGATCGCACCGCACATGTTGGATACTATCTGATCGATCTGGGTCGGCCAATATTGGAACGCGCAGTCGGCTTCCGATTATCGTGGAAAAGTCGAATCTGCCGCGCGAGCCAGCATTGTAGTTTATTCCTTTATCTTGGCCTCATTTTTCTGTTCACCGCATTGGCGACTTCAGTCATATTTTTTTCAATCGATGATCTCGGGCCGCAAGATTGGCGCTATTGGTTTTTTTTGATGACTGGCATGATCAGTGCTTCAGCACTTGCAGTTTCGCTGGTAAATCTGCTGGCCACACTGGTTTTACCACCGCGCACATTGCCTCGACTGGATTTCTCTCACGGCATCCCTGCAGTTCATCGCACCATTGTAGTCGTACCTACTTTAGTCAGCAAACCTCAGGAGATTGATCATCTTCTGGAGGCTCTGGAGATCCGCTATCTCGGCAATCGCGACCCCAATCTGTTCTTCGCCTTGCTGACGGATTTTCGTGATGCGCCGGAACGTACACAACCGGAAGATGACGCTCTGCTTACCTATGCCCGTGCTGCGATCGAGGAACTCAATGCTACTTACCGCGACGACCGGCCATGTATTTTTTATTGGCTTCATCGGCCACGGGTATGGAACGCGCACGAGCAGGTATGGATGGGGTATGAACGCAAGCGCGGCAAACTGGAGCAATTCAACGCTTTGCTGCGCGGTGGCCCGAAAACGGCATTCTCAGATATCATCGGAGACATATCCATTCTTGAATCGATCCAATATGTCATTACGCTGGATACCGATACACAACTTCCCCGCGATGCAGCGCATACCTTGATTGGTAACCTCGCTCATACGCTCAACCGACCAGTATACGATGCTAAGCGAGGTCGCGTGGTTGCAGGTTATGCGATCCTGCAACCGCGCGTTTCGATTAGCCTGACCAGCGCCACCCAGTCGCGGTTTACCAAATTATTCGCGGGTGAGTCAGGCATTGATCCCTATTCACGCGAGATATCCGATGTTTACCAGGATATTTTCGGTGAAGGATCGTTCATCGGTAAAGGTATTTACGATGTGAATGCCTTTCGGCAGGCCGTCGATGGACGTTTTCCAGAGAACCTGATTCTCAGTCATGACTTGCTGGAAGGCGGATATGCGCGTTCGGCATTGGTAACCGATGTCGATCTTATTGAAGAGCATCCTGCCAGCTATGCCATAGAGGCCAGCCGGCAGCACCGATGGATACGCGGCGACTGGCAATTGATCAGTTGGCTGCTTCCCTCCGTGCCCGGACCAGACTCGAATGGACTAAAAGCAAAGCGGCAACCCAACCCGCTCAGCGCCCTATCCATTTGGAAAATATTTGACAACCTGCGACGCAGTCTTGTGCCTGTATCACTACTAGCCTTGCTGGCAGGGGGCTGGTTATTCGGTCCAGAACCGGCATGGTTCTGGTTCCTGCTCGTCGCAGGCGTGCTGTTCCTGCCTATTCTGCTGAGAACCACGATCGAATTCATTCGTAAACCGGATGAACGAGATTGGCTGGTACACGCGAATTTAACCAGCAAATCTACCGGCCGCCCTCTTGCACTTGCTTTGTTAACGTTGATCATGTTGCCCTACGACACGCTGATCAGCCTGGGCGCGATTCTGAGCTCAGGATTACGTATGCAGTTCACGCGGAGAGGTTTAATGTTGTGGCATTTACCTTCCTATGCGCACCGCAATAAGTGTAGTACATTGGCTGATTTTACCAAGGAGATGTGGATCGGCCCCGCATCGGCAATAGTGATGGGCTTGGCATTGCAGAGCAGCCGGTCAGCGGAATTTCTTTTTTATGCCCCTGTTTTGCTGGCTTGGTTCTTGTTACCCTTAGTCGCCTGGTGGATCAGCAAGCCACTGGTGTCCCCAGCCCCCGCACTCACTATCGATCAGCGTGTGTTTCTGCATATGGCCGCCCGGCAAACATGGCGTTACTTTGCGCAATTTGTTGGTCCACAAGATCATTGGCTGCCACCCGATAATTTTCAGGAGTATCCGGCTAAAATCCTCGCCACACGCACTTCTCCCACCAATATCGGCATGTCGTTACTGGCTAATCTGGCTGCATACGATTTTGGTTATATCCCTGCCGGCGAATTACTACGGTTGAGCCAGAATACCTTAGAAACCATGGAAAAAATGGAACGCCACCTCGGCCATTTTTACAACTGGTATGACACCCGTACGCTGAAACCTCTGCATCCGCAATATGTCTCCTCAGTAGACAGCGGCAATCTTGTCGGTAGCTTGCTCACCTTGCAAGCGGGATTGGCCGAATTGAAGGATCAACCGATTCTATCAGTCAATACATTCCAAGGATTGCAAGATACCATACGAGTGCTTTCCGAACAGGTATCGGAATCATCTAGCGGGGATCTTTCAAAGAAAATCAAAGCTCTCGAGGATCATCTCCATGCACGTCTCTTCACCGGACCACCTCAGACATTGGCGGTGGCTGATAGCTGGCTCAATGAGATGCGCCGTATGAGCAAGGATATAGTTGCGCGGCTGCCTGCCAGTATCAATATCGAGAGTGAATTGTATTACTGGGCACAGGCGCTTGATCAGCAAATCAGTGCACTGCAGCAGGATCTTCGCGATCTGGTACCTGAGCCGCAATCCTGCAACACGATTCCAACATTAGCGCAGCTGGCCGCAGACAGCACTACGAATAGAGAAACACCACTGCCGGCAGATGTCGCCCAAGGTGCGCTAGAGCGAATCAGAGTCATCGATACCTTGTCAGATCGTTGCCGCAAACTTGCAGTCATGGATTTTGAGTTTCTCTACGATACCTCGCGCGATTTATTGGCCATTGGCTACGATGTCGGCGAACGTCGCCGTGATCAAGCCTGCTATGATCTGCTGGCATCCGAAGCGCGGCTGGCTAGTTTTCTACTTATCGCGCAAGGACAGATTCCGCAGAAACATTGGTTTGCGCTTGGCCGCTTACTAACCAGCCATGATAAAAATATCAGTCTGATTTCATGGAGCGGTTCAATGTTCGAATATCTGATGCCGCGCTTGATCATGCCGAGCTATGAAAATACCTTACTGGAGCAAACCTGCAAGGCGGCAGTATCGCGTCAGATTGAATATGGTCGGCAACGCGATGTACCGTGGGGAATTTCTGAATCCTGCTATAACACCACGGATGCGCACCAAATCTATCAATATCGCGCATTCGGCGTACCTGGGTTCGGCTTCAAACGAGGATTGGGAGATGATCTGGTCATCGCTCCCTATGCCAGCGCGTTGGCATTGACAGTCATGCCGCACGAAGCTTGCAGCAATTTGCAAATACTAGCTGCTACCGGTGTGCTTGGAGCCTATGGATTCTACGAAGCAGTCGATTACACACCTGCACGTGTGCCGCGCGGCAAGACTCGTGTCATTGTGCGCACTTTTATGGCACATCATCAGGGTATGAGCCTGCTGGCTTTTGCGCATGTATTACTTAACCGTCCGATGCAGCGCCGTTTTATGTCAGATCCGCTGGCTCAGGCAACCGAATTATTATTGCAGGAGCGTATACCGAAGAAGGGGCCTACATTACATCCTCATGCGGCGGAAGTAAGCGCTGCCGCGCGCCCGGCAGGCGCCGAAGCCGGCACGATCATGCGCGTATTCACCAACCCGAACACGCTGATACCGGAAGTACATCTGTTATCCAATGGACGGTACCACGTGATGGCAACCCATGCCGGCGGTGGTTATAGCCGTTGGCGTGATTTGGCCATTACCCGCTGGCGCGAGGATGCCACTTCCGATAGCTGGGGCACTTTCATTTACTTGCGTGACCGCGACTCTGGTCACTACTGGTCTACTGCACATCATCCCACGTTACGAAAAGCAGATCACTACGAAGCAATTTTTGTGCAGGCACGAGCAGAATACCGTCGCCGCGACCATGCGATTGAAACACACACGGAGATCAGCGTTTCACCGGAAGACGACGTCGAGATCCGCCGTGTTACGCTCACTAACCAGTCTTCCCGTATCCGCCATATCGAGATAACGAGTTATGCGGAAGTGGTGCTGGCGCCGTTGAATTTCGATCTGGCGCATCGCGCTTTCAGCAACCTGTTCGTACAAACGGAAATTATCCACGATCGGCAAGCGATCCTCTGCACGCGGCGGCCCCGCACTCCAGGAGAACAAATACCCTGGATGTTCCACTTGATAGCAGCACCAGGTGCAGTCATTGATGAGACGTCTTATGAGACGGATCGTGCACAATTTATCGGACGAGGACGAACACCAGCCAATCCTGTGGTGTTCGATACTGAGCATTCACCAGACTTGTCGAATACGGATGGCTCGGTACTTGATCCGATCATGGCAATCCGCCGTACTATTACCTTATCGCCGGATGAGTCGGCCATCGTGCAGATTATCTCCGGTGTGGCGAGTACGCGCGAGGCAGTCCTGGCGTTGCTGGAGAATTACTGTGATCGTCACTTCGTCGATCGTGCTTTTGAGATGGCATGGTTTCAAAGCCAGGAAGTACTGCACCACCTCAACGTTACCGAAGCCGATGCTCAGATCTATGGCCGCCTTGCCAGCTCCGTCATTTACAGCAATGCCTTACGGCGTACTGCTCCAGATGTCATCGCGCGCAATCAGCTGGGTCAATCCGGATTGTGGCGCTTTGCTATCTCGGGGGATCTGCCGATTGTATTGCTACGCATCGGCAAGCTGGATCGTATTGATCTGGTAAAACAAGTGCTGCAGGCGCACGCCTATTGGCGGCTGAAGGGACTGATTGTCGATTTGGTGATCATGAATGAAGATTTCTCAGGGTATCGCGCCGTTTTGCACGATCAGATCATCGGATTGATCAACGCGGGAACTGACGCTCAACTTATCGAGAAATCAGGCGGTGTTTTTGTGCGGCGTACGGAAGAATTGACTGAAGATGAGCGAGTCTTACTCCAGACGGTCGCTCGTATTGTGTTCAGCGATACGACGGAAACATTAATCGAGCCATTGGAACGCCGCGTATCGGCTGAGCGCGTCTCGGATCTTCTGGAACCTGTATTACTGCCGGCCTCTGAATCAGTCAGCCCCTTACTGACGCGGGAACGCATTTTCTACAACAGTATGGGAGGTTTCACACCCGATGGGCGCGAGTATGTGATCACTCTGGAACCAGGCAAAACCACACCTGCACCATGGGTCAATGTAATCGCCAGCCCATACATCGGCACGGTGATCAGTGAATGCGGTGGAGCGTATACCTGGGTGGAAAATGCCCATGAATTTCGCTTGACGCCTTGGCAGAATGATCCGCTTAGCGACAGCAGCGGCGAGACATTCTACATCCGCGATGAAGAAACGGGCGCATTCTGGTCACCCACACCCTTGCCGGCCAGAGGTCAATCCGGCTACGTATGCCGGCATGGATTTGGGTACAGCGTATTCGAGTATTACCAGACCGGTATCTCATCGGAATTGCGCACTTATGTTGCCATCGATGCATCAGTGAAGCTCGTGGTTATCAAGCTGCATAACCATTCGAAACGCTCACGGCAGTTGTCGCTGACTGGTTACTGGGAATGGGTGCTCGGGGAATGGCGGCATACTAATCTGATGCACATCGTCACTGAAATAGATCCGCATAGCCGAGCACTGTTTACTCGCAACGCTTACGGTCGCGAATTCGCCAAGCGAATCGTTTTTGTCAATGTCAGCGAACAGGAGCGCTCAGTAACCGGTAATCGGACTGAGTTCATTGGTCGTAACGGCTCGTTGGCCAGCCCTGCAGCCATGCGCCGCAAGCGCTTGTCAGGCAAGACGGGCGCGGGGCTTGATCCATGCGCCGCGATCCAGACCCAAATCGAGCTGGCCGCGGGACAAGAGCGTGAAATCGTATTTATACTCGGAGCAGCATATAGTGCTGATGAAGCACAGCAGCTCATCCAGCAATACGGCGGGCTCGCAGGTGCTCGGCAGGCATTAGAGGCTGTAGGAGAATACTGGAATCATGTTTTGGGTACAGTGCATGTTGAAACGCCTGATCCCGGTCTGAATATTTTGGCTAATGGCTGGCTAATCTACCAAACCTTATCCTGCCGGCTATGGGGCCGTAGCGGATACTATCAGTCAGGTGGCGCCTATGGCTTCCGGGATCAATTGCAAGACACCATGGCACTCATCCATACGGCGCCGTGGCTCGCCCGTGAACAGCTCATACGTTGCGCTGGACGGCAGTTTCTACAAGGGGACGTGCAGCATTGGTGGCATCCTCCCAGTGGCCAAGGTGTACGCACACATTTCTCTGATGACTATCTGTGGTTACCATATGCAACCTGTCATTATGTACGGGCAATTGGTGATATTGGTGTACTCGACGAGCTGATCCATTTCCTGGAAGGCCGCGAATTGTATCCAGAAGAAGAGGCCTACTATGACCAACCACAGCGTTCGATAGAGGCGGCCAGCCTGTATGAGCATTGCAAGCGCGCCATTGAACACGGTTTACGCTTTGGCGAACATCAATTGCCACTGATGGGTTGCGGTGATTGGAACGATGGCATGAATCTTGTTGGTCGTAACGGTAAGGGCGAAAGCGTTTGGGTAGCGTGGTTCTTATATGCGAACCTGTGCTTATTTGCCGACTTGGCGCAAAGCCGAGAAGACCAAGCTTTTGCAGAAGTCTGCATGAAGCAGGCAAAGCAATTGCGCGACAATATTGAAATCAATGCTTGGGATGGTCACTGGTATCGACGAGCCTATTTCGATGATGGCACTCCCTTGGGTTCATCCGTCAATGATGAATGTCAAATTGATTCGATCAGTCAAAGCTGGGCCGTGATTTCTGGTGGCGGCGATCCAATACGCTCACGCCAAGCGATGGCTGCTGTAGATCAACGCCTGGTTCGGCGTGATGCGCAATTGATCCAGCTATTCGACCCTCCCTTTGATCAATCAGAGCTTGAACCCGGGTATATCAAAGGCTATGTACCCGGCACCCGTGAAAATGGCGGTCAATATACGCATGCCGCGGTTTGGTCCACCATGGCATTTGCCATGTTAGGTAACCGTGAACATGCATGGGAATTATTCACCATGCTCAATCCCATTAATCATGGTCGTACACCTGCCGAAATTGAACGTTATAAAGTCGAACCGTACGTCATGTGTGCGGATATTTATGGGGCGTCACCCCATATCGGCCGAGGTGGCTGGACCTGGTACACGGGAGCAGCAGGTTGGATGTATCGCCTGATTGTAGAAACTCTACTCGGCTTGCAATTGGAGGTAGACCAGTTGCGCATCACGCCATGCATGCCGCCTCATTGGGAATCGTACAACATCCGTTATCGCTTTTACGAGACTTTTTATCACATCACCGTGAAAGGCAATGGAGAAAAACAGATCCGGGTAATAGTGGATGGCACTCCCATCACAAGAGTTGGTATTAATGAAACAGGACGACCACAAGGCATAATTCCTCTGGCAAACGACCATAGAGAGCATCATGTGGAGGTAAGTTTGAGCTAGCTCTTCTCTGTTCCAATAAGTTAACTAACGAACAGATTTTATCTAATTTCATAGATATCATTATTTAAAGTAGCGAAAATCTTCTGTAGTTTTAGGCGCGAAGTTTAATCCCAAGAAATTAAAAATTCTTTGCCAATTTTTTGACGGAGTTTGATATGAAAGATGAAAATAACGAGAAAAGTGTTTACAGTCATCACGAGTTTGATATACGCCTGACGGGAGCTGGTAAATTGATTGGAAATGGAATTTGTAATCAAAATGGCGAAGACTTGGGCAATATTAAAGAAATTATGCTGGATCCAGCCAATGGCAAAGTGCGTTACGCGATTCTCTCCTTTGGCGGTATTTTCGGAATAGGAAATAAACTATTTGGAGTGCCCTGGAGCGCATTGAAGCTCGATGCAGAAAAAAAACATTTTGTACTCAATATGGATAAAGACCGGCTTAACTATATGCAGGGATTTGACAAAAATAACTGGCCAGATATTACGACGTGTTTTTGAATATCCTTATTATGGTGCGACAGAACAAATAATCCCACTGGACGAAGATTGGTTGTATGAGAAAGCATAAACACGCTTGTTCTAGCCAAAATTCATCAAAGATTCCAAATTTATGGAATTCACTTACTCGCTCTCTCATTAATTAACTATAATAAAAAATGTAGCACTTTGTACTTATTTCTTCTTTTGTGTGATGTCGCGTTCAAAAATCAAAGTCGTCCGTATCGAGGAAAGCCAGCAGCAGGCATCTCTTTCACCTGCACAGAGAAAATTTAATGGCTTGATTCATAAGATCAATGCCCAGAAAAAACTATTGGTTACATGGCAGGAAACAATCCCACAATTTCAGCAGGAAATTGCCAGAAAACTGCTCCCATTGCGCGATATATTCTGCGAACATCAAGCTGAGATAGTGGTGATGCTGGATACTTTGTACACAACACAGAAGTTCACCCATGAGCAGCAGGATAAGATAGCCTATCTGATCAGCAGTATATGTGAAGAGTTGATCAGCCAGCACGGACGTGAGGATTTGAAATCGCTGCATGATTATTACAGCGGGCAAAATTACGATGATGTAGCTCTGGAAAGGAATGAGATAGCCAGTGAATTACTGAAGTCCATGTTCGAGCAGGAGTTCGGCGTTGAATTGGATGATGAGGAATTTGATTTTTCTGATCCTGAAGGAACGTCAGCACGTTTGGTGGAAAAAATGCAGGAGCAACAGGCTCAAGAATCCCGCCGCAAACGTAAGAAATCCGCCAAAAAATTGGCAGAGGAAGCTCGCAAGCAGGAAGAAGAAGCCAACATCAGCAAATCGATTCAAGCAGTTTACCGGCAATTGGTAGGCGCTTTACATCCTGACCGTGAGCCGGATCCAGTAGAACGCGAACGCAAAACCGGCTTGATACAGAGAGTAACGGTAGCTTATGGAAAGAAAGATCTGCTGCAACTGCTGGAATTGCAATTGAGCGTCAAACAAATTGACCAGAACAAAATTAACAACATTGCCGATGACTTACTGAAGCATTACAACAAAATCTTGCAAAGTCAATTGGAAGAGCTTCAACAAGAAGTGATGCAGACGGAACAGAGCATCAGGAAAATGATTGCGCTTGCACCATATGAGCGATTATCGCCTAAGCGGTTGTTTGCTTTGTTGCATGAAGATATCCACAGGTTACAGAATCAAATTAGTCGTATTCAGCATGATTTGATGCTGTTCAACGATGTTAAACAGTTCAAGTTGTGGCTCAAAGGCTACCGGATTCCTGAATCTGAGTTTAATCCGTTTTTCTGATCACTCCCAGCGCTGACCCAATCTTCACTTGCTAGCGAAATATTCGAGTCAGAAATAGGTTAGCATATACTTTCATACCGCTATGCAAAAATTGCTTTTCATTCAATATCACCCAGATTTAATCTTGCCAGACTATTACTATAATAATTCATATATTTTTTTCTCGAACCCTACAAATTTTATATCCGGTGATTGGAAGCATTGTTTAAATTAGCAGATAGCGCTATCCTGATAAGCAATATTAATTTTTATCAATAATATAATAAGACATATGACACAAGACGAACAAAAACGCGCAGTTGCAGCGGCTGCAATTCAGTATATTCCGGTTGGTTGTATTGTTGGAGTGGGTACAGGCTCTACTGCCAATTATTTCATTGATGAACTCGCCAAAATCAAACATAAAATCGAAGGCGCAGTTGCCAGTTCGGAAGCAACCGCGCAGCGCCTTGCAAGTCATGGCATTGAAGTGCTCGATCTCAATAATGTCGCCGATCTTCCGGTATATGTCGATGGCGCGGATGAGATTACCGAGCATCTGCACATGATCAAAGGCGGTGGTGGCGCTTTAACTCGGGAAAAAATCGTTGCCGCAGTTGCACGGAAATTTATCTGCATTACCGATCAAAGCAAGCTGGTAAATATTCTTGGCAATTTTCCATTGCCTGTTGAGGTGATCCCAATGGCGCGCAGCTACGTGGCACGAGAAATCGTATTACTAGGCGGGCATCCGGCTCTGCGCCAAGGTTTCACTACAGATAATGGGAATGTTATTCTTGATGTGCACGGCTTGCAAATTATGAATCCAGTTGAACTGGAAACAACGCTTAATCAAATCGCGGGTGTTGTTACGAATGGTCTTTTTGCCCGGCGCCCAGCAGATACTTTATTACTGGGTACTGATCATGGCGTAAGAACAGTTACTGTTTGATTATAATGCTCACCAGCCTTAGCACCTAGCATTAAGGAACTCCGACGCATAATCTACTTCCCTATCGATAATAAGCATGCCATGGTAAACAAAGAACATATTTCCAAGCAGTTCGACGCTGATCTTGAAGAAGTGCGTACACGTGTTTTGCAGATGGGTGGTTTTGTTGAAGAACAAATCGAGTATGCCATCGAGGCTCTAACGAGTGGCAATGAAGAGTTAATTGATCAAGTCATTACGCGTGATCATCGTGTCAATGCAATGGAAGTTTCTATCGACGAAATCTGTAGCCAGATCATTGCGCGCAGACAACCCACTGCCAGCGACTTACGCATGATCATGATGGTAATAAAAACCATTACAGACCTGGAACGCATCGGTGATGAAGCTGCAAAAATTGCACGAATGGCGAAGTTGATCTATGCATCAGATCGTATGCACATACCTCGCTTTAATGAAATCAAGCATGTGGCAAGCATCGCCATGGATATGCTGCATAAGGCACTGGATTCTTTTGCCCGGTTAGATTTAAATGCGTCGGCACAAATTGTGCGCCAGGATGAATTTGTGGATGAAGAATTTCGTGCCATCTTGCGTCAAGTGATTACATTCATGATGGAAGATCCCCGAAAAATTTCCACTTGTCTGGAAATAATATTTGTTGCCAAAGCCATTGAACGTATCGGAGATCATGCAAAAAACATGTCTGAGTATGTGGTTTACATGGTTAAAGGCAAAGATGTTCGCCATGTTACAGCCGACCAGATTGAGCAGGAAATTAGAGAATAGGCAGATATTATATATTTTGCCTAAGAAGAACATTCAGGCACAGGAACAGGACAACTCGTAATTTTAACCACACGTACTCTACCAGCGGAACTAAGTCTTATCTCACGCCCATTACCAGTCACTGCGGGTGGTGCAGGACACATCGTAATCGTACCGGACTGAAACCCACCAGTGATAAGCTTTGGCATGCCTTGTGCATCATAGGAAATATAGTTATTGATATTACAATTTCCAAAAAAACTAAAGCCGGCTGGCAAAGCAGATGCTGTCGTAATGACTTGCTCACCACTTCCGATACTTGCACTATTGTCCAGATCCACAAATATAACCCAGCCTTGGCTCCAATCACCTGAACTGGCACATGATGAACCATCCGCGCTTTTACAGATTGCAACACGCGCATTCCGTTTAATCGCTTCCGATCTGGCTAATGAAATATGTGAAAACAGGGTATTGGTATAGCTATTCAAGCGAGTATTCACAGTAAACTGGCCAAAAGACGGCACGCCTACAGCCAATAAAATAGAAAGTACCGACAATGCGACCAGCAACTCAATCAATGTTACCCCACCGTAAATTGAAAATTTTTTATTGCTAACCGCTAAACTCGAAATAATCATTTCACTTTATTGCTGAAGATACCAATAAGCCCGGCTTTTATATCTTGCGGGGGTCGCAAGCGGTTCAGGTGCTGATCCTTCTAAAGAAGATACTCCACTGCCTCCAATTAAAAAGGGTAATGTCATATCTTGACCAGTAACGGAGTCCTGCACAGTGACCATGCCAGCCACCGGTGATGGTGGCAGCCCTCCCCCGTTTACTGGCACATATCTCGTAGCACCTGCAGGACGGCCGTCCATAAATCCCAAGTTATAAACACGAGCTTCACCAAGATTGTAACAACTGTTTTTCTCAGGCAGTGTTGGCGTATGGGTACTAAACGTGACAACTCCCAATACGGCAACAGCCGAAGTCACCACCTGTTCCTTATCATGCCCACTGCCGTCTGTGCCAAAAGGCATATACCAGCCTTTTTTAGAGGCTAGCTGCGCCTCCGTTGGCAACAACGTACTATCTGGATCTATGGCAAGCAGGGAAGTGATACACGCCAAAGCCTGTGACTGGCAATTAGCCGTCTCTGATGACCACCAGGCAGCATCAGAAGGTTTGTCTTTAATCATGAAAAACGCATTGTTCACACTGGTGGTGGTCGTATGGCTCAAAAGAGGGTGTTCGCGATCGCCCGAGCCTATTAAAATCACATTGTAACTGGGCGCCACAACCACTTCAGGAGCAAACATGAATTTGCGATTGGCCACACCACCTGGGCAGGCGGTTGTATCGCATCCCAGTGCGGCAATTTTCATGATTGTCCAATTTGAAGGCACGGCAGAACCAATCGTTATATGGTAAACGTTTCCGCCTGTATCAGCAGCATAGGCATAGTCAGCCAGACCGGTAAGTGTGTTAGGCACCACAGTAATATCCCCTACTACACTGCGATCGGTTGATAATGTTGTGAGTATTGATCCATTATTTGCATCCAGCACAAAAATTCTGTTGCCTTTCGGTGCGGTACAGGTATTCAGATCGCTGCTGCCTTGCCCATCTTCGCAAGTGTCATATCCACCACCTAAAATAAGCATCGGCAACGGCGTAGATCCCGAAACATAGCCCGATGCTTTCAGAATCTTTGCTGCAGACCATGTCTGACCGATACTGACGAAATCTGAAGAAGTGCAATTGGTATCATCAGCCAGATTAGGGCAGCCTTGGCGCCATTTCAAACTTGGACTCGTGGGAGTGCTGGTATCAAAAGCATAAATCATCCGCCCACCACGCCGTTGTGTAGCGAAAACCCAGACTGTACCGCTGTCTTTAAAAGCTGTGATAGGACCGTCAAAAAAGTAAGGTTTGGCAGTTGCATCCCCCACACTAGGATATGTAATGGCAGGACTGTTGTGATAAATGCGCTTGAGTCTGCCATAATGCTCTGGTGCAACAAATGACCATAACTCACTACCGGGAGCATAAGCGTCAATACTGTTGGACTGATTGCCATTGATGGCATGTAACATCCCATCGCTAGCGCCATAAAACACGACCACTCCTGTACTTCCCCCATAATCGATTGCTACGGGTCGGGAATGCACAATATCACCATGCGCTGATGGTCTCATTTCGGTAGTATTGCCGTTGATATTTTCGTCCTTGATATCCTTACCGCGTATCCAGTTGATGAGATTGGTACGTTCAGTATTATTAGCTACACCCAGCTGGGTCTGCGTAATGGAGGCATTGGCATCATTAAAGTTGCTTAAATCTGTAGTGTTGAAGGGTCAATGGCCCTTAGCATAAAACCTGCCGCGCCTTTTTCCACAATGGCACCATCCGGAGTATTTGATTGATTGGAATTAGCAATTTTTAAGCATGCGCCTTGCGGTGAAAATGACCAGTAAGTATCCATATTTGCTGTACTGGGAGTCCAGAAACTACGAGCACACGGCGTGATGAAACCAGAATCCGCATTAATTGCCAGAACATCATCGGCATCTACAAGATTCAAGTTAATTTTATTATTCGTCACACTCGCTTCAAATTTATATTGCTTGAGATTCCCCATCCACTGAGGCTTTAAGTTAGCATCCGGACGGAACATTCCGATAAATACCTGATTACGATAAGTACCTTGAGTATTAACACTGACTGGAAGGCTCGCGGAAGCAAATACACTATTATTGGCTTGTATTTCAGAAAGAGCGCTTTTGAGCGCTTGTACAATTTCTGAACCATTATCAGTCGAAGAATCGACTGCGTAATACCCCCCTTGGCCTTGCTTCGCCATACTTTTTAATAATGCAGTAAATCCAGGCCCTTGTCCGGTTTTACTCGGATCTACATCAATCGTATAAGTTTTAATTTTAGGATAGCTGGAAGTCGCCATAAAACGCGCCCATTCATCGCCGGCACCTGATTGAGAACCACCGGGAGAAAGCATGATCTGCGCTGTGCTTCCTCCTGCCTCAGACAATTTTGAGTTGGCCGTTGAAGTATCAGAACTGTTATCCTGCACAGGGCCATTACTGATATAAATAATAAAATTTTTCTGACAACCTGAATTCACCGGACTCTCATAGTCAGTATTACTGGAAGACGCCAATGCATTGCCTTCTAGTGCATAAACAGCATTCGATGCTGAAGTCCCTGAGGTATTACCGGCATAATCTCGCTCAACCTTGTTATGACCTGCGTATGCACTCTTACCTGCAAAATAATAGTAGGCTTCTGCCATCGTCAAACCCAGCTTACCACCGTTTGATTTATCATTAAGCTTATGCAGGCTGTTTACCAGATTCTGATAAATCAGCTTGTTGGTAGTATCCATCAAACGCACTGCAGCACGCACATAACCACCCGCAGGATTACCATTTCCTGAGCCTGTCTCACTGAACATCATCAAGCCTACCCTAATTTCACCAGTGGGCAAATCACCCAATACCATAGACAGCGCATTGATCTCATTCACAAATGCATTATTCCAATTTGCCGTGTTATCCAATATGATCAGAACGTTAGGAACATCTTTGGAATCTGATGACGTAACGCTAGTAAAAAGATCAATATCTTCTGCCGCTGAAATCGTGCTGGCAATTGCTAGAATTATGGTAATTAGCAAACATTTCTTTAAGTGTATAAACATTGACCCTAATCCCTAGATTTAATCTTTAACAGGAAGACAATAAATATTCACCCAATGTTAGCTGCTTGTTAATACCCTGTTTAGCCACTACCGATACACCTGTAGCCTGATTCTGTGCGGTAGCCTCAATTTCCCATAACGTTAAATAATCCGATGAGTTGGTGACATTAGAGTTTACCCCACTCAAGGAATCAACATTGACAGGAGCTAATGTGGCTTTCAGACATACAGGCGCTTTAATGCTCACCGTATAATCAACCACATCATTCTGATCAATATCGATATCGATCATTGCAGGATAATTTGCTGGATCAATGGCCGCAAAATTAATATTAATGGTCTGCTCAATGGCCATATTAGCAGCTGCTATTGCTTCATTTCTAAATTGCATGTTCCCCACCGCTTTCAGATTTCCACCGCTTAATGAAAAAGCAGATATCACCAATAAGGTGATCGCAACTAATATAATAAGTCCAACCACTAAAGTAGCACCGCTTTGCCAGAAAAACATATTTTCATTTCTCATGGTTTTTCTCGTCTGCCTGACGAATTTATCAAACGCACATAACTGGTATAGGCATGGCGCCTATAGCCATCATTGAAAGGCTTCAAGGTAGTCGATCCAAGCTGATAAGTTTTATCATCGACATACCCAGAAGAGGTTTCCAGGTTGCGTGCAAGCACATGGACTTGCACTGCGACAATATTTGCCCAGTCCAAGGCTGTGCAGGAAGAACAATTGTCAAAAATATCCGCGCTGCCATCTTCATCAGTATCTCGTCCATATTCAAACTGGATGCTTTGAATACCTTCTATGACTGGCTGTGCTGATTGCATTTTGACGACCCCACCACTTAAATCAAAATCAGCGCGCATGAGTGTCGGAATACCGTCACTCGAAGCAACAGAATAACTACGCACATAAAAAATGGAAATGATGAGTTTCCGTTTGTCTGCAGCCGTGATGCAGTCTTTCTTATATACGCCGATACCAGGTGCGCCCAATACAGGTGTGGTAGCTGCATCAGAAACATAATTTCCATGCCCCGTGTCTGTGCATTGTTGGGTTTGCAAGTACAATTTGCCTGCATTGAAGTTTTCACAGCCTGCTACACCTGCGGCACAGGTTGCAGCATATCGAATCACTAACACATCAGAGTCCGGCTGTCGGTTTGTCACAATACTGGAACATTCATCCGGTAAAGAAGTCCCTGCTGCATACCCCTGCACTGGAATAGAAAACATGTTGCTGATATAGGTTGCGTCCCAGTCAGTGAATGGAATACATGGATTAGGTATTGCTGTAGGAGGCACGGCGGAGGGTAGAGCTGGCACATAAGTATCCCAATAACCTGCATGCCATAACTCTTGCTGCAGCAACTGTAAAGTGAATCGACCATTTTCAATTTGCCGGTTCATTTTCGCCAGCTCGGCATTATTCCTGGTCAGATCCAGGTAGAGTGCGAGTATGCCTGTCATGACTAACAATCCCAGCGTCACTGAGATCATCAACTCAATCAGAGAAAAGCCACCCTGCTGACTGCTTAGCCGGTGATCTGATTTACCAGTACTCCACTTTGATATTTGCTCGCTCATGGGGATGCCAGATTAGCCACACGTATGATCGTACTCATGGTGCGCCGGCACAAGTCATCAGTGCATTTTGTATTTGGCGCACCATCATAGAGCCCAGTTCCACAATTGGAAGACGGCGCTGAAATCGGAGTCATACCCTGCCAAGCTACCGTAATCATGAACTGATCACCTGTGCCAAGATCTTCGATACAACCGCGCGCACCGATCATGGCACCTACATTTACCGACAACGATGATTGCTCACTGGCACCTTTGAGTGCGTTACTCCATTGACAGGCATCAAAACTCTGGCCATTTCCTGCGCAAGAAACAGGCTGACTATCTCCGGTTCCCAGAGGATTTGCCGATGCGGTAACGTAGGTAGCTGCATTTGCACGGTTAGCAGACAGCCTGTTTGCCATGTCTTCCAATAGAATCAACGCATGCGTACGCTGATAGGATTCGAGCTCGGAAGATTGTAAACGTATCTGCAAGCCAGCCAATCCCAATAGCCCGATAGCCAGAATAACTACAGTGACAAGAACTTCGATCAGCGATACGCCACACAATGAACGCGCCGGGCTTAAACCGAATGAAACTTTCATTTCTGGGTTACCATTTGTCAGCAGGTGTTTTGACACCTTCACTATTGAGTACCAGGCTTCCATCGCTTGCCTGGGTGCCGATTGGTGTAAATGTGAGCGTATACGAAGGCACAGCACCCGCTCCAACCACAATCGCATAACTGTATTTGCTACTGACCTCTGGCGGCAATGCATAACCGTTCGCCTCTAAAGTCGCTTTGCTTGCATAGTTTCGGTTAGTTAGCAGAAACTGTTGCTGACGATTGGCAATATCCATCATTTCTGCCTGAGCTACCGTGCGATTTGCTCGTATCGTATATTGCATATAGGAAGGGAAAGCAACGGCTGCCAAAATGCCGATGATGGCCACCGTAATTAATAATTCAATCAATGTAAAACCATGCGAATTTAATCTTTTTATGCCTTGCATCTTTTTCATCTATAAAATTCCAGGAAATTTACTCTTGATTCTGATCCTAATTCACACATGGAGCACGGTTTATGAAATAACGGCTACTCGTCAACTAACTTTAATGTTGAGCACAATTTCATTATCCATGACCTCTTGATTTGAGGTAGAACTCTATCTAGCCGGCATAGGTTACAATTTGCTCTAATAGTCTAAAGAAGCCTTATTTTTATAGACATAGGCAGATAGTCATCCATCATGAAGTGGGACATGATCGTCATTGGCGCAGGAATCATTGGGCTTGCAACAGCAGAACGCCTTTTAATGCAGGGCGCAAAAGTGATGATACTTGAGCGGAATAAAGTTGGACAGGAATCATCCTGGGCCGGCGGTGGTATTTTGTCGCCGCTTTATCCATGGGATTATTCCGATGATGTCACACAACTTACCAGCTACAGCGCCAATCAATTTCCTGCCTGGGTTTCAGCTTTACAAGAAGCTACTGGAATGGATCCGGAGTATGAAACATCCGGAATGCTGATATTGCCGCCTTACGATGAAAAAACCGCGCAACAGTGGTGTTCAACCCGAGGAATTAAAATAGAATTACGTGTAGTATCTAAGATCGACTCCATCGAAAACATTTCTGAAACTTATAGAGGCAAAACTCACGATCACGCGTTATTTCTGCCAGATATTGCACAAGTACGAAACCCAAGGCTATTACAAGCATTACATAAACGAATTCTACAATTAGGCGGAAGCATCAAAGAAAACTGCCCAGTTCATCATTTTAAAACCGCACATCGGAAAATCCTATCGATCACTTCATTCTGCGGTGAATTTGATGCTGACAACTATATTATTTGTGCCGGGGCCTGGAGCGAGGAATTATTGGGAACACAAACCATAAAACTAAATATCAAGCCGATCAAGGGACAAATGCTATTGTTCAAGTTTGATACCCCACCGCTGCACACCATCCTCGTGCAAAATGGTTTATACATCATTCCTCGTCGGGATGGACATTTACTCATAGGCAGTACATTAGAGGATGTAGGGTTTAACAAGCAAACGACGGTATTCGCACGCGAATATCTGTTGACACGTGCGCAGGCTATTCTGCCATTACTTCACAAAAAGCCCATCATCCAGCACTGGGCAGGGTTACGTCCTGCTTCACTCAATAATCTACCGACGATTGGTAAACATCCGATGATTGATAATTTATTTTTCAATTGCGGTCATTTTCGTTATGGGTTAACAATGGCGCCAGCCAGTGCTGAGATTCTGGTCAATGAAATTACGTGCGCACCACAACCATTTGACATCACCCCATACCAGGCAGAAAGAAATGTTAATAACTCTCAATCAAGCTCTAGGTAATGGAAACACCACCGATTCCACAACACCGCTTAATTCTTCTATCATCACATCTTCACCAATTTGCTCGGCACCGATCTGCTTAAGCCGGGATATTACCTGCTGTACCAGTATTTCCGGAGCTGAAGCCCCCGCAGTAATGCCGATGGTCTTCTTTCCAACAAACCATTTTTCTTGCAATTGTTCGGCGCGATCTACCATATAGGCTTCAACATTGGCGTTTCTCGCCACTTCACATAATCTGTTTGAATTCGAACTATTGGGAGAACCTACGACAATGACCAGATCACACTGATTAACCATTTTTTTAACGGCATCTTGACGATTCTGCGTGGCGTAGCAAATATCGTCTTTCTTGGGACCCGTAATTAGAGGAAATCGTCGTTTCAATGCATCGACAATACGGGCAGCATCGTCAACTGACAATGTCGTTTGTGTTACATAGGCCAGATTAGTTTCGTCTTTTACTGTCAAGATCTCAACGTCTCCCTCGGTTTCGACCAGATACATTCCGTTATCCTCACCTTCAATCTGCCCCATTGTGCCTTCAACTTCCGGGTGACCTTGATGACCGATCATGATGATTTCTTTGCCATCCCTGCGCATTTTGGCCACTTCCACGTGAACTTTAGTCACTAAGGGACAAGTTGCATCAAACACTTTTAATTTACGATCTGCGGCCTCTCGCCGTACTGCATGCGATACACCATGTGCACTGAATATCAGGATACTGTCTTGCGGTACTTCATCCAGGTTCTCTACAAAAACGGCTCCCTTTTTCTCAAGATTTTCCACTACGAAACGGTTGTGCACCACTTCATGCCGGACATAAATGGGTGCTCCATGCATTGTCAGTGCCCGTTCAACAATTTCTATCGCTCGATCCACGCCGGCACAAAAGCCTCTTGGGTTTGAGAGTAGTACTTTGATCATTTATTTATTCTCCAGCTATGGGATATTTGGGTCTATACGCTTCAGTAATAAAAACGCACTCAACATTACGAATAACCAAGCATTGAAATCTTAGTTCATGCCTCTCGATAACGCTCGGCCAATGCGGTACGTTTCTCATAAGCCTCCCGTGCAATCTGAATATCTTCCAGAAAATGCGGCAGCTCTTTCATGAGTAGCGCCTGTGGGCCATCCACCAGTGCTTTACTGGGTGCCGGATGAAAGTCAACCAGCACCATATTGGCTCCTGCTGTTACACCTTGAGCTGTCACATGCATAATATCCAGAATGCCATCCGGCGAGCTCGCGCGACTACCTACGGAATGTGAAGGATCGATACAAACGGGCATACGGGTTAATCGCTTGACAACAGGCACATGCGAAAAATCGACAAAATTACGATGTGGATCCCCCATATTGGTTTTCATTCCCCGCAAACCAAAGACGACCTTGCGATTTCCTTCCGAAGCCAGGTACTCTGCAGCATTCAGAGATTCATCCAGAGTAATACCAAAACCGCGCTTGATCAGTACCGGAAGCTGCTGCTGACGACCGACAATTTTCAACAGTTCAAAGTTCTGTGTATTTCTTGTTCCGATTTGCAGCATGACACCGGTCGCGTTACCGGTTTGATATAATGCATCGCGTATTTCATCCAAATGGGATTCATGCGTAATTTCCATCGCGATAACTTTTATGCCATATTTTCCTGCCAGATCAAAAACGTATGGAAGGCAGGTCTTGCCATGCCCCTGAAATGAATAGGGACTGGTACGTGGTTTATAGGCGCCCATCCGCGTGCAGACCTGACCATGATCACGCAATGTTTTTATCATTATTTCAACATGTTCGAGGGTATCAACCGCACATAATCCTGCAAACACATTCAGTGTATCCTGTCCAAACCGAACACCGTTATAGTCAAAATAAGTTGGACGATCGTCATTTTTGTGCCGCCCCAATACACGATATTCCTCGGAAACACGCACAACCCGATCAACACAAGGAAGAGCGCTAACGTCTTCAATAGACAGCACTTTAGTATTACCAATCAGGTATATTTCTGTCAGTGTTTGCTCAGCACCAACCTCAGTATGTACTCGCGTTGTAATTCCTGGAAAATTGGCTAGATGGGCCAATAACTGTTTATATTCCGGACTATCAGGCCGGGTATCGGGAACAAGAATAAGAATCATAAAATATTTTTAAAAAGATAACGCTGATTCATTGGCATAAGGCAAGACGACGGCTCACGATTTTAACCGAAAAAACTGTCAGTTACTATGATTCCAGTAAATATCCTTAACAGATTCTTCTCCAGTCCTAACTTTTATTGCACTGCATTATTAATACGTTTGTTCTGTTATTTTAATGCTAATCATCACCCTGAGACAATTTGTCACATAGCCATACAATAAAATTTAAGCTAATGTTCTATTATTGAACAAGCTAAAATTTAAATTGTCCCTCAATCATGTTTAGTGATCTCAGCCAATCACCGCTCAGTAAAAATTTACAACGTTTATTTTTGCTCCGTAATATTTCCATCATTGCTCAGTGCCTGACACTTGGCATCGTGTACTGGACGATCGACATTATTATTCCATGGGCTCAAATGATCTCGGTTGTTACGCTCCTCGCCTTATTGAATCTGTTGACATGGATACGGCTACACCGTAAATGGCCGGTATCCCATATGGAATTTTTTTTGCAATTACTGATCGATGTGCTAGCGCTCAGCACCTTATTGTATTTCAGTGGCGGATCAACCAATCCGTTTATCTCATTGTATTTATTACCACTGACAATCGCTGCCGCCACGCTGCCGTGGCGCTATACATGGGTCATGGCTGTCATCACGATCGCTTGTTATACACTATTATTATTTAATTACATACCCTTACCGCACGAGCACAGCAATCATCTCATCGAATTTGCTTTGCATGTGTCAGGGATGTGGCTGGCATTTGTGTTAAGTACTGTTATCATCGCCTGGTTCGTCGTTAAAATGAGTGCCTCGATCCGGGAACGGGATCAGGATCTTGCCAAAGCACGGGAACAGGCATTACGTAATGAACAAATCATTGCCTTAGGAACCTTGGCGGCTGGCGCCGCACATGAACTAGGTACGCCACTTTCAACTATGGCTGTGGTAACCAGAGAATTACAGCAAGAATATACCCAGGATAGCGAATTCCAGAATAACATTTGTATCCTACGGGACCAAATCATTCATTGTAAACAGACGTTGACCCAATTACTGGCGAAAGCAGGTCAAACCAGAGCTGAACATGGCAGCGAGCTTCCGGTCGACGAATTTCTTCGTCAAATTCTTGACAAGTGGAAGCTGATACGCCCTTCTGTCCAATTTACTTATCAAAGTACAAATACACAGCCTGTGCCTAAAATCATGGACAACCAATTATTAAGCCAATCCATACTAAATTTGCTTAATAACGCCGCCGATGCATCCTCAAAACACATTGAGATCAAAAGTAATTGGAATAATTCTATGCTACATCTCGAAATTATTGATGATGGTGAGGGATTATCTGCAGAAGCCATGCAGCGTGCTGGCGAAGCTTTTTTTTCAAGTAAAACGCCAGAACAAGGTTTTGGAATTGGACTATTTCTGGCCAATGCCAATATCGAACGATTTGGTGGCAGTGTCCGTCTGTTTAATCTTGAAAATGGCGGAGCCTGTACACAAGTTGTTTTGCCGATGATAGGATAGATGCCGTGACTGAATCATTGACTGATAACACCGAATATCCGAGTTTACTTGTCGTTGACGACGATATCGTTTTTTGTGATGTGCTGGCAAAAGCCATGACGAAACGCGGCTTCAGTGTGACATGTGCGCACACGATTGAAGCCGCATTAAAGCTGGCTGAGGCTTCAACACCTGAATATGCAATTGTTGATTTAAAATTATTCAGTGAATCTGGATTGGTTTTAGTCGAGAAATTAAAAGTGCTGGATCCCGGTACACGTATTGTCATGTTGACAGGCTATGCCAGTATCGCTACGGCAGTCGAGGCTATTAAGCTCGGTGCCACGCATTATTTGGCCAAACCAGTCGATGCTGACGAAATCATGGCTGCTTTTGAACGTACCACGGGCGAATCAGGCATACCCATCAGTGTAAACCCACTATCGGTAGGTCGACTGGAATGGGAATATATTCAGCGCATTCTAACTGAAAATGACAACAATATATCGGTCACTGCAAAAATATTAAATATGCATCGCCGTACATTGCAGCGCAAGCTGGCCAAAAGGCCTCATCGCGAATAAAAAGAATCTTCCTTCAATCGTGCAATTATCCGGATATCTTGCCCAACCATACGTAGGTCCTGAATTTTAAGCGTTTTCTTTTGCTCAAGACACACCAATTCGGTCAGCTTGAGCATGCCTTGTGCATCGTTACCAAGTAAATGGGGCGCAAGAAAAATAATCATCTCATCCACTAACCCTGCATCAACTAAAGCACCATTTAATCCGCTTCCCGCTTCAACCAATACTTCATTCATTTCAAAATCAGTAGCCAGCATTGTCATCATTTGCTTCAGATCGACTCTTTTCTCAGCATCTGGCAAAACGATAACCCGTACACCACTCTTAGCAAGGGCCACTTTTTTCTCCTGATTATCAGTATTGGCAGTAAAAATAATAACCTCTCCACCTTGCAGCAATTGCGTATCCAATGGCAAAGCCAAATGACTGTCCACAACGATTCTCTTGGGTTGGCGGGATGTTTGGATATGACGTACTGTCAGTTGAGGATTATCTGACTTTACGGTACCGATCCCTGTCACAACAGCACAGGAGCGCGCTCGCCACCGATGACCATCCTGTCGTGCAGCTTCACCCGTGATCCATTGGCTGGCACCATTCTTCAATGCAATTCTGCCATCCACGCTTGCAGCAGTTTTTAACCTGACCCATGGCTTTTTATGAGTCACTCGAGTAATAAAGCCTACATTAAGTGCATGCGCTTCTGCTTGCAACAAACCTGCTTGTACGGTAACGCCAGCTTGCTTCAATAGCGCGCAGCCGCGCCCATGCACCAGCGGATTCGGATCTTCCATGGCAATGACAACCCTTGCAATGCCTGCCTTAATCAAGGCATTAGCGCAAGGCGGTGTACGTCCATAATGACTGCAAGGTTCGAGTGTCACATAAGCAGTTGCTCCGCGTGCTGCCTCTCCCGCTGTGTTTAATGCATTAATTTCGGCATGGGCCTGCCCAGTCCGTTCATGCCAGCCACTTCCAACGATCTGGCCATTGCGTGCAATGACACACCCAACCCGCGGGTTGGGTGTCGTGCTGTAAAGCCCCTTCTCAGCCAACCGCAGCGCGGTGGCCATGAAAGCATAGTCAGTAGGAGAAAACATCCAAGGAATTGTTAAGATGTAAGAATCTCATCGATATGAATCATCAACATAGCGATCAATAAAATAAGCATCAAGCTAAATTAGATGCGCTTTTCTCGATTGCAATTACTGATCCGGTTTTTGCACTTCCTTGATCGCGTCATGAAAATCATCGACATCCTGAAAGCTTTTATAGACGGATGCAAATCGGATATAAGCCACTTTATCGAGCTTGTAGAGCTCCTGCATCACACTTTCACCTATACTGCGCGATGAAACTTCGCGTTCCCCCATACTTAGAAATTTCTGCACAATACGGTCAATTGCAGCATCCACATAACTGGTGGGAACTGGCCGCTTATGCAGCGCACGTTTAAACCCTGTCACCAGTTTGTTACGGTCAAATTCAGCCCGGCTGCCATCGTGTTTTACAACTTGAGGCAAACGTAATTCCACTGTTTCATAAGTTGTAAAACGTTTATCGCAAGCCTGGCAACGCCGCCGCCGGCGTATTTTCTGACCATCCTCACTGACACGGGAATCAATCACACTGGTGTCGTCTGCACAACAAAAAGGGCATTTCATACTGCATTAACATACTGCATTAAATCAGCAATAATCAGCTGAACAGATTTTCTTATCATTGCCCAGCTTGATGAGGCTATCCATAAACCGGAAATTTCGCACACAGCTGTTTCGCCTCAGTGGCTACGCGTGCCAAAACTGCTGAATCTTCAGGTGCAGCCAGCACATCGGCTATCAGATTGGCCAATTGTTCTGCCTCCAATTCTTTAAAACCACGGGTGGTGATTGCGGGTGAGCCGACGCGAATGCCACTGGTCACGAACGGTTTTTGTGGATCGTTGGGAATGGCGTTTTTGTTAACCGTAATATGCGCCAATTCCAGCGATTCCTCTGCCTGCTTACCGGTCAAATTCATCGCACGCAAATCAACCAGAAACATATGACAATCCGTCTGACCTGACACAATGCGCAAACCACGACTGGTGAGTACTTTTGCCATTACCCGCGCATTCTCAATTACTTGTTCCTGATAATTCTTGAACTCCTTAGTGGCTGCTTCCTTAAATGCAACGGCTTTGGCGGCAATCACATGCATCAAAGGACCGCCCTGGGTTTGTGGAAAAATGGCGGAATTGAGCGCCTTTTCATGTTCGGGCTTGGCCATAATAACACCGCCACGCGGACCACGTAATGTCTTATGCGTAGTACTGGTAACGAAATCCGCAATGCCGACCGGATTGGGATAAAAACCAGCCGCCACCAGTCCAGCGTAATGAGCCATATCCACAAACAGGTAAGCGCCTACAGCATCGGCAATCTTACGAAAATGTTTCCAATCAATGATTCGCGCATACGACGAAGCGCCTGCAACAATCATTCTGGGTTTATGTTCATGTGCCAATCGTTCAACTTCATCATAATCAAGTACTTCAGTATCTGGATGCAGGCCATAAGAAATCGAATTAAAAATTTTTCCACTCATGTTAACGCTAGAACCATGCGTCAAGTGCCCTCCGTGCGCCAATGACATCCCAAGTAAGGTATCGCCAGGCTTTAACGCTGAGAGGTAAACGGCCGCATTGGCTTGCGAACCAGAATGCGGCTGCACATTAACGTACTCTGCACCAAAGAGCGCTTTGAGTCGGTCAATAGCCAGTTGTTCCACCTGATCAGCGTACATACATCCGCCATAATAGCGCTTGGTTGGGTAACCTTCAGCGTATTTATTGGTCAGAACGGAGCCCTGAGCCTGCATAACCGCAGGACTTGCATAATTCTCCGAGGCGATTAATTCGATATATTCTTCTTGACGTCGCACCTCGCCTTTTATTGCCTGCCATAATTCTGGGTCGACACTTTCTATCGTTTGTTTCTGCGAAAACATAATGATACTAATCCTTTGAAATTTTTGGATACTGAGAAAATATGTATATTACCATTACCTGCTTGCGCACAGATAGCCGATCACAAAGGCAGCAAAGTAAGAGCAAAAATCTTCGATTATACGAATTTATCTTAATCTCAGATAATCTTCATCAGTGATCTTAGACCAATCCTTAGCTTTACTGAGAAATTCTCTTTGACTTTCAATAACTTTTTTGGCAAAAGTCGATTTCTCAGCAGCTTCAATCAGTAGCTCATTGTTGGCTTGTCTAAAAGCTTCCAGAACATCTTTCGGAAAAGTGCGAATTTTAATATCACCTTTTTTCTTCATCTCTTCCCATACTATGGTATTACGAAAAAAAGATTCGGCCAGCATATCAAAAGATACCTCTTTGGCAGCTATTGCAATAATTGTTCTTAAATCCTCCGGCAATACATCAAATTTATCCTTATTAATGAATACATGCAGCTCTGCCCCGGGTTCATGCCATCCGGTATAATAAAAAGGCGCAATTTTATGAAAACCCAACTTTTCATCATTAGCCGGACCGGCCCATTCTACTGCGTCAATAGTGCCGCGCTCTAATGATGTATATAATTCACCCGGTGGAACGCTCACCGGCTTCATTCCGGTTCTGCCAACAACTTCACCTGCATGCCCCGGGATTCGCATTTTCAATCCTTTTAAATCCTCAATCGAGTTGATTTCCTTTCTAAACCACCCGCCCATCTGCAAGTGAGTATTTCCTGCCGGGAACGCTACAATATTGTGACGCGCATACACTTCATTCAGCAATTCCAGACCGCCACCATAGTAATACCAGGCATTCATCTCGGTTGGATTCATGCCAAAAGGTGTTGTGGTAAAAAAAGTAGTGGCGGGATCTTTACCTTTGTAATAATAAGATGCGGTATGGCCCATTTCGTAAATACCAGAGCGGACCATATCGAAAATTCCGAGGGGTGCCTTATGTCTGCCGGGCGCATCTACAATGATGCGCATACGGCCAGCCGACATTTTTTCTATATTACTGGCGAAACGTTTTACACCATTATGTAGCATTGGTGTGCCTTCCGGCCAAGACATCGCCAGCCGCCACTGGTAAGTCTGGGCGGCAGCAGATTGTGTTAGGGATAAGAAAAACAGGGCGATAGCGATAAAAATAAAAGCTCTCGACGTGTATCCCATTCTTTCCTCAGGTGATATAGCAATGGAATAGCTTTTTCTTTCTTGTATCTGACTAGAATCAGCTATTGATCAAATGGTTGCGGTTTCTTCCTCAAACAAAAGTGTTACTTTGTCGTTACTATCGATATCAACAGTCACTTTCCCACCATGCACTAAGCGACCAAACAATAATTCATCAGCCAACGCACTGCGTATCGTATCTTGAATCAGCCGTTCCATAGGACGGGCACCCATCAGTGGGTCAAAACCTTTTTTGGCGAGATACTTACGCAATTTTTCTGTAAACGTTGCTTCCACTTTCTTTTCGTGCAGTTGCGTTTCCAGTTGGATCAGGAACTTATCAGTTACTTGCAAAATAATCTCCTGATTTAATGGCGCAAATGAAATAATTGCATCGAGTCGATTACGAAATTCAGGTGTAAATAATCGCTTAATATCAGCCATCTCATCACCCGCTGATTTTGATTCTCTAAATCCAATGGAAGATTTAGTCAGAGATTCGGCGCCTGCATTCGTAGTCATGATAATAATCACATTGCGGAAATCAGCTTTGCGTCCATTATTATCTGTCAACGTTCCATAATCCATTACTTGCAACAGAATATTAAAAATATCGGTATGCGCTTTTTCAATTTCATCCAATAATAAAACCGAATAGGGATGCTTAATCACTGTTTCCGTTAAAAGCCCGCCTTGATCATAGCCTATATACCCCGGCGGTGCACCAATCAGACGAGATACAGCATGACGTTCCATATATTCGGACATATCAAAACGATGCAAATGAACACCCAGTGCGTAAGCAAGTTGCCTAGCTACTTCTGTTTTCCCTACCCCTGTTGGGCCTGAAAAAAGAAACGAACCCACGGGTTTCTGCGGGTTTCCTAACCCACTCCTTGCCATTTTGATGGCAGCGGTCAACGATTCAATCGCATTATCCTGTCCAAAAACAATAGCCTTCATATCACGACCTAATGTTTTCAATTTATTACGATCATTAGAGGAAACATTCTGGGAAGGAATCCGTGCAATTTTAGCAACCACACTTTCAATCTCACCTTTACCGATAACTTTACGTTTCTTTGTTTTTGGCAATATACGCTGCGCAGCGCCCGCCTCATCAAGCACGTCAATCGCTTTGTCTGGCAAATGTCTATCATTAATATACCGTGCTGATAATTCTGCGGCAGAGATCAGCGCACCGGTAGTATATTTAACCTTGTGATGCTGTTCATAGCGTGTTTTCAAGCCGCGCAAAATAGCTATCGTTTCCTCTACACTGGGCTCGTTTACTTCTATTTGTTGAAAACGCCTGGATAGTGCATGGTCTTTCTCAAAGATTCCGCGATATTCACTGAAAGTAGTAGCGCCAATACATCTTAATTGCCCAGAACTTAAAACTGGCTTTAAAAGATTTGATGCATCCAGGACACCACCTGAGGCAGCGCCAGCACCAATTAATGTGTGAATCTCATCAATAAATAAGATAGCTGACGGATTATCGGTCAGTTGTTTCAATAACGTTTTTAAGCGCTGCTCAAAGTCTCCCCGATATTTGGTGCCTGCAAGTAAAGCGCCCATATCAAGCGCATAAACCTGATGCTTCAAAAGTAAATCGGGTACATTTTCTTCAACAATACGCTTTGCCAAACCTTCTGCAATTGCAGTTTTCCCAACACCCGCCTCACCAACTAACAGGGGATTGTTTTTACGACGCCGACATAATGTCTGTATAACACGCTCGATCTCTTTGTCACGCCCCACCAATGGGTCGATTTTATTAATTAATGCCAAATGATTCAGATTGACTGTGTAATTTTCTAGCAGCCCTCCTGAATTAGATTCATGCTCGCTGTCCCCTTCACTTCCAGTTTTAGCATCATTCTCGTGTGATACTTTTCGAATATTATGTGAAATATAATTCACCACATCCAGGCGTGTAACACCCCTCTGGTGCAAAAAATAAACCGCATGTGAATCTTTCTCACCAAATATCGACACCAGAACATTAGCACCGGTAACTTCTTTCTTTCCCGATGACTGAACATGCAATATGGCTCTCTGGATAACGCGCTGAAAACCTAAGGTAGGTTGTGTATCAACTTCTTCACTTCCAGTGATCACAGGCGTATGTCGCGCGATATGATCCAATAATACTGATCGCAAATCTTCAATATCCACCAGGCAAGCATTTAATACTTCGGCAGCACTTGCATTATCAAGCATTGCCAGTAATAAGTGTTCTACAGTAATGAATTCATAGCGTTTCTGCCTGGACTCTACAAATGCCATATGTAAACTGACTTCTAAATCTGGCGCAATCATTTCAATTCTCCTCCATCACACACTTCAGTGGGTGCTGATTCTTTCTTGCAAATTCAACTACCTGTTTGACCTTAGTGCTTGCAATATCACTTGTGTATACACCACACACACCAACCCCCTCCGTATGCACTTTTAACATTATTCGTGTTGCTTGCTCCTGATCCATATAGAAGAATATTTTTAACACCTCAACAACAAACTCCATAGGTGTAAAATCATCGTTTAATAATAAGATCTTATACAGTGGAGGAGATTTCTCTTTAATCTTCTCTTGCTTCTTTTTAAGTATAACGGGATCTGAGCCACTCTCCGCCATAATTGCCTTCCCTTTACCAATCTCTATAACGAAAATATGGGTATTAGTATAAAGATAAAGTACCTTATCACCAACATACTTGACGATTACGACAAAATTTTCAAGTATTTTAAAATAATTACTTCATTCAAATCATAAATATTATGTAACCGCTTGACTTTAACCCCAGATTTGCGTAAAACAGTACGTGGCGTTTGGCTTCAAGTTCTCTGCGGTATAGGTTTTATCCGTCAATGGTCTTGAAATTCAAATAGTATTAGGGTTTCCGGCCCAGTTTTTATATAGGAAGTAGAAATGGCAACAGGTACAGTAAAATGGTTCAACGATTCTAAAGGTTTTGGTTTTATTACTCCTGATGATGGAAGTGAAGATTTATTCGCACACTTCTCGGCAATCAACATGAGCGGGTTTAAAACACTCAAAGAAGGCCAAAAAGTGAGTTTTGATGTCACCCAAGGCCCGAAAGGGAAACAAGCCTCGAATATCCAGTCCGCTTAACTGTTTGTTCAGAAAATTGAAAACTGGCACGTAGACTTTTGACGTAAGATCTTAAAGATACATAGCAAGTTTAACCCCTTGCCATAAGGCAAGGGTTCTTTTACTAAATAGCGCTTAAGTTTTTAGCTTTTTTAATTCAAACGTTCAATCATTGAATCGCCAAATACTGAACAAGAAACCTGCTTAGCATTTGTCATTTGGCGCGCAAAATCATAAGTGACTATCTTATCCTGAATCGTAGCTTCCACTGCTTTGATAAGCATATCAGCTGCCTCTATCCAGCCTAAATACCGCAACATCATTTCTGCTGATAAAATAATGGAACCAGGATTTACCTGATCCTTTCCTGCGTACTTGGGTGCCGTGCCATGCGTTGCCTCAAAAATTGCAATAGAATCACTCAAATTAGCACCCGGTGAGATTCCTATTCCACCCACCTGAGCTGCCAGGGCATCCGAGATATAATCGCCATTCAGGTTCAAAGTCGCCACCACATCATACTCTTCCGGGCGTAATAAAATTTGCTGTAAGAAAGCATCAGCAATCACATCCTTGATAATAATTCCGCCATTTTGCTGTGGCAGTTTCATCCATGGACCTCCATCTAGTAACTCAGCTCCAAATTCCTGAGCAGCCAAAGCGTAGCCCCATTTTTTGAATGCACCTTCAGTAAATTTCATAATATTACCTTTATGCACCAAAGTAACTGACTCACGCTTATTATCTATCGCATACTGAATCGCTTTCCGAACAAAACGTTCTGTACCTTCTTTCGAAACTGGTTTGATTCCAATACCAGAAGTTTTTGGAAAGCGTATACTGGTCACTTCCATTTCCTTAATCAAGAAATCAATTACTTTCTTAACTGACTCTGATTCTGCTTCCCATTCTATACCCGCATAAATATCCTCTGAATTTTCTCGAAAAATCACCATGTCTGTTTTTTCAGGATTCTTTACTGGGCTTGGTACACCGCTAAAATAACGCACGGGTCTTAAACAAATATATAAATCCAGCTGCTGGCGTAGCGCCACGTTAATCGAACGAATACCTCCACCGATTGGCGTTGTTAAGGGGCCTTTAATTGAAACCACAAATTCTTTTGCTGCTGTTAGTGTCTCTTCCGGTAGCCACACATCAGCGCCATAAATTCGGGTTGATTTCTCACCTGCATAAATTTCCATCCATGAGATTTTACGGTGACCATCGTAAGCCTTTCTAACCGCCGCATCGACAACCTTCCGCATTACTGGGGTAATATCAATACCAATTCCATCGCCTTCAATAAAAGGAATAATGGGATTATCTGGTACATTCAATGAATCATCCTCGTTCACCTGAATTTTCTTACCCTCCACAGGTACTTTTATATGCTGGTACATAGCATCTCCAAATATAGGAATATCATTTCATACTCTTCGATAATTACGCTTACTCAAGTGAAAGAATCACAATAACAATACCGGCTTTTTTCTAACTAAGATTAATTTCGTAAATTCTGAATAAGATTTTCTTATCATCAGACTTCTTTTTAGAAAAAGCCGTAACTTCTCCGCTCGCTGCACGCTACTCTAGCTCTCTATCTCATATATTCTTTGTAATTTATAATTATACGTGCAAACCTCATACCTTTCTATGTGCGCAACAAGCCGTTATGCGAATTTGCTCAATCAAATATTTCAACTAAACAATAATTTTTTAGCCCAGAATCACATACTATAAAACAAGCTTCGTCAGAGATTTCAGCAAATCTCTATCTTTCCATAAAAACCAATACATTAAATAACAATAACTTGTACCCCAGCAATGAACCTAAATCTTCTCATACCTCACCTATTCTGGCCCGATACCTCACAGCCAGAAATTTATGATGACCTATCTATACCATCTTTAGAAACACTGCTGTCAAAAAGCACTTTTACACAGCATCCATCACAGGAAATGGAAATATGGTTATGCAAGGCATTTAATATCGCACAACAACAAAATAACTGGCCTATTGCGCCCATCATGCTAAACACTGATGGTCCCGATTTAGTAAAAGCGAGTAAAGATTTCTGGATGCGAGCCGATCCTGTACATTTGCGTATCGAACAAAACCACATTATGTTAGCTGATAGTCAAGCCTTTCAAATTTCTAAGGAGGAAGCTGAGCAAATAGTGCAGGATTTAAATCGCAACCTAAGTCATCAGTATGGCTTCTCACTTTTGCCATTACGCCCAGACCGCTGGTATATCCGAACATCCAGAACACCGGCAATGCAGACCTATACGCTCGGCCAAGTTACATGCATGAATATCAATAACTTTCTGCCAACAGGCAGTGAAAGTATTACCTGGCATAAAATTTTCAATGAAATTCAAATGTTGCTTCATGATCATCCAGTCAATCAAGCACGTGAATCTCGCGGAGAACTAACGATCAACAGTGTTTGGTTTTGGGGGGGGGGAGATATGCCTCAATCAATACAATCTCCTTATACACATATCTGGAGCGACCATGATTTACCTCGCGCATTAGCATTGGCCAGTAACATCAATTTTTCAAAATTACCGAGCAATGCTGACGAGTGGTTACACGCTGAAATAGCAGGAAATCATCTTATTGTATTGGATACCTTACTTGTGAAAGCCAAATACAGGAATGCCTATAGTTGGCATGAAACTCTGAAGAACCTAGAAAAAGAGTGGTTTTTTCCTTTACTTAAAGCCCTTAAAAAGGGAAAAATTGATCAATTGATCATAACAGCCCTTAATGAAAATTCATCTCAGGATTTTATAATAAGACGCTCAAGCTTATGGAAATTCTGGCTTTTGCCCCAGCCACTCCCTTCTTTTATCTCAAGGCATTAAATAAATACGATCATTAATTTTTTATGGCAGTAACTTACATTAAAACTCCGAGATATTGAGGATAAGGAATAGTCATGCACAAAACCTCCCTATTTAATGTTATCAAACCTTATCTAACTATTTGCACTGCCTTAATCCTTGCTATCACTCTTCTAATGGATACTTTTTTCTTCAATGTGCTCGCATTCCACTGGTTAGCGACATTATGGTTTTTCTTGATCTTTACACTCATAACAATGACTATTCAGGTGGCACGCACAGAAAAAGATATCAGAAGCTATTCAAATCAACTATTAATCGGTAAAGAAAGACTTACAAATGAAATAAAACATCGGTTATGGGCTGAAAAAACAGCGTCAGAGAGCAAAACAAAGTCATTGTTTATCGATGAAAATATTCCTGTCATGCTGGCCTATTTTAATGCTGATCTACGTTGTCGTTACCATAACCGAATCTTTCGTCGATGGTTTGGATTAAACCCAAGTCAGATAGACGGACGGCTCTTGACGGAATTTTCAGGTGAAGAATTCTTTGCTGATATTAAAAATTGCATTGAAGAAATTTTAGCTGGAAAAACAATCCATAATGAACGTATTCTTAGGTCAATCAAGGGGTTTCCTTACATTTTTACGGAACAATATGTTCCACATCTTGACAATAAAGGAAAAACAATTGGCTTCTATACAGTCCACACGCCCCGCATGCAAGAGAAAAATCATATTCCTTTAAAAAACAAAGCTGAAAACTCAATTAAAACTGAATTACACAAAATCAATGAAGCACTCATGAAAGGCAATGCCAATCCTCAAAATAAAACTTCCAAACCGGAAATCACTACAACGGCTTCACGTATCGTTCAAGCCATTGAAAGAGGAGAATTCAATCTTTATTATCAGCAAATAAATTCTATTAAGCCTACCATCGCCTCACCATTGCATTATGAAATTTTAATTCGCATGAATGAGGAAGAAAATAACCTGATGCCTCCCGACTCATTCTTACCCTTTGTCGATCAATTCAAAATGATGCCACAGCTGGATCGATGGATAGTAAGTCATATCATAGATTGGCTATCTGTCCAGCCAAGAATCCAATCAATATTTTGCCTGAATGTCGCCAAAGATACTTTAAATGATCATACTTTTCCTAGTTTTACTCAGAATCAATTACAAAAAATGAATGTAGCTGCCTCAAATCTTTGCTTTGAAATTGAAGCGTTAGATGCAGAAACCAACACTTCAAATGCAATTGTTTTTTCCAGAAAGATCAGTGAATTAGGCTGCCTACTCTCACTCTGCAGCTTTGACCATAACCCCAGCTCAATCGAATTACTTGATAAAATGAAAGTAGATTACCTGAAAATCGATGGTAGCCTGATATGCAATATTCTTCGTGACGAAGAGGACTTAAAGAAAGTAATTTCTATTAATCAATTAGCTCACAAAGCAGGAATTAAAACAATCGCTGAATTAGTAGAAACTGACGATATTCTTGCAAAATTACAAGAAATTGGTGTGGATTATGCTCAAGGGTTCGGTATTGCCAAGACTCACCCATTTAGAGATCTTTAATTATTTATATCATAAAAAAGAAGCAATTTTTAATAATTGCTTCTTTTAATATATAGAAATCTAATTGCTTACTACTAAGTGAAGAAGCTCAGCGCTCTATCAGAGCGCTTTGACCATATGCTCAACTACTTTTTTAGCATCTCCAAATATCATCATGGTCTTATCCATATAAAATAGATCGTTATCAAGACCAGCATAACCAACTGCCATACTACGCTTAACAACCATGACTGTGCGCGCCTTATGTACATCGAGGATAGGCATTCCATAAATTGGGCTGCCTGGAACATTTGCCGCCGGATTCACTACATCATTTGCGCCCAGCACCAACACAACGTCAGTGTTTGAAAAATCACTATTGATCTCTTCCATTTCTAGGACTTGTTCATAAGGAATTTCAGCTTCTGCCAGCAACACATTCATGTGTCCAGGCATGCGTCCTGCTACCGGATGAATAGCAAAACGTACATTAACTCCCTTCTCATGCAATAATTCAGCCAATTCTTTAACAGCATGTTGAGCTCTTGCAACTGCCAAGCCATAACCAGGAACAATAATCACACTATCCGCATTACTCATTAAAAAAGCAGCATCTTCAGCACTGCCGCTGCGATAGGTTTTTTGTACCCCACTATCTGCGGCTAAGGCACCACCATCACTGCCAAAACCACCGAGGATGACGGATAGAAATGGCCGATTCATGGCCTTACACATAATATAAGAAAGAATCGCGCCCGAGCTACCTACCAATGACCCAGCAATAATCAGCATTGGATTACCTAGAGAGAAACCGATACCTGCTGCAGCCCAGCCAGAATATGAGTTAAGCATCGATATCACGACCGGCATATCGGCACCGCCAATAGGCACAATGATCAAAAAACCTAATAGGAAAGCAATTGCAGTCATCCCAATAAAGGCAGTCCAGTTAGTTGTTTCACTGAAGAAGAACCACAAGCCGAATCCGATCATGATGATTGCCAGCAATAAGTTAATCATGTGCTGGCCAGTAAAAACAATCGGTGTCCCACTCATCCGCCCAGACAATTTTAGAAACGCAATGACAGAGCCTGACCATGTCATGGCACCAATGAAAGTGCCCAGGAACAGTTCCAGCTTACTACCTGCTGGCAAAATTTGCGGCAAACCGAATGAAACCGGATTATTAACAGCCGCAATTGCAATAAATACAGCCGCCAAACCGACCAGTGAATGCATAAATGCGACCAGTTCTGGCATTGCTGTCATCTGCACACGCTGCGCAACAATTGCACCAATAATGCCTCCCAGTGCAATACTGCCCAGAATCAAAGACCAGTTCTGAGTAAGCGTCAAGGTCGTGGCAACAGCAATCACCATCCCCACCATACCGAATAAATTTCCACGGCGAGCAGATTCAGGAGAGCTTAAGCCTTTTAGTGCCAGTATAAAAAACACTGAAGCCACTAAATACGCAAGTGCTACCATATTTGCTGACATTTATGCATTTCCTTTTTTTTCTTTTTTCTTGAACATTTCCAGCATGCGTTGACTCACCAGAAATCCGCCAAAAACATTGATTGCAGCCAATGTTACTGCAGCAGCACCCAACCAGACTCCCCAATCCGTTTCAGCCGGTCCAGCCGCTAACATCGCACCTACAAGAATAATGCCAGAAATAGCGTTAGTCACTGACATCAAAGGGGTATGCAGAGCCGGAGTGACGTTCCATACCACATGATAACCCACAAAGATTGCCAGCACGAAAACTGTTAAGTTGATAATAACGGGATCAATTTCACCGATCATAATTGCTCCTTAAAATTCGTTAACTGTACGCTCTAAAACGTAACAAATGAATAAAATGACACTTGATTGCTTGAATCTTTATAATGGCTGAGTGATCATTTGCCCGTCTGCACAAACCAACGTTCCTGCAATAATTTCATCGCTACGATCCACCTTAAGTTCGCCGTTGTTTGAATCAAGCATCAAGTTAAGAAAATTCATTAAATTACGTGCATATAGCGTACTGGAGTCTGCTGCCAGCAATCCCGGAATATTAGCGATACCAACGAGGTGCACACCATGTTTCACCACCGTTTTATCCAATTCTGACAAAGGACAATTACCGCCTGCTTCAACGGCCATGTCTACAATTACCGAGCCTGGTTTCATTGCTTGCACAGTCTCTTCTTTGATCAAAACAGGTGCTGGACGGCCCGGAATGAGGGCGGTAGTGATAATAATATCTGCAGCGATTGCACGTGCATGCACTAACTCACCTTGCCGACGTTTATAGTCATCCGACATTTCCGTTGCATAGCCGCCTGCTGTTTCAGCTTTTACTTTCTCTTCCTCATTTAGCGGCACTTCAACAAATTTAGCACCTAAGCTTTCTACTTGTTCTTTGGCTGCTGGCCGCACATCAAATGCCTCAACCACAGCACCGAGCCTTTTTGCTGTCGCAATAGCTTGCAAACCAGCAACACCTGCCCCCAAGATCAAAACGCGTGCCGCTTTCACAGTACCGGCTGCTGTCATCAGCATTGGAAAGAATTTTTGATAAACATTCGCTGCCATGATGACAGCTTTATAACCGGCAATATTCGCCTGGGATGACAGAACATCCATGCTTTGCGCTCGAGAGATACGCGGTAGTTTCTCCATCGCAAATGCAGTCAAACCATGCTGCGCTAGTGCCTCAATACCATCCTTGTGCTGTGGTGACAAAAGACCCACTAACACAGCATCCTTTCTCATCATTTCTATTTCACTGGACTCCGGACCTCGCACTTTGAGTACAATCTCTGATTGTGCATACAATTCAGCCGCACTGGTCACTATGGCTGCGCCTGCTTCTTGATATGCTGAGTCCGGTATACTGGCGCCTGCGCCAGCTCCTGATTGCACGGATACTTTATGAACACCTTTAGCAGTAAATTTTTTCACGGTTTCGGGTGTAGCTGCTACACGCGTTTCTCCCCCGCGAATCTCTGCGGGTATGCCTATATGCATTGATGATCTCCCTTTTTTGCCAATCCAGTTGCAAATAAAAACCAGAATTGCGCTCAATTCTTTTAATGAACTGCGAATTATAAATCAATTTGCAGGCAATGCATGCATTACTTGGACCGGAAAAACTTGACCTGACCTGATCTTCTCGCTACTTAATCATACTGATGATGCTGATTTGGTCGGCTATGCTGTTAGTGGCAAGCATACATACGCGCGATCAACTCTTGTGTATCTGATCTCCAGAGAAATTATTCAAGAGTGAACTGAATGGATTGGGTACTTAGCCCATGCTGTTCAAACAACGCCCGATCCATTGATTAGTCAGTTTTTCCTGTACAGTATTCTGGCGTAAACGCGTGGCCAGACCAGGAAAATCAACTTGATCCAATGGTTGATCTTGATTAAAGCAGGAAAATACGTAAGTGATTTTTCCGGTTTCTGGATCCTGATGAGGTTGCAAGCACTGCGCACAAATTTCCTTCATCATGCACTGCATCGGAGAGTTAATCGAGCCAATGGCAAAATGATCTGCCTTCAAGTAAGGCTTCAGTTGATTATGGCGAGCTACACCGACTGCGGCCATCATGCGGTCTGAACCAATCGCAATAATATGATCAGCATCAGCCAATTCCACAGGTTGCGTGCCTAATTCACCGCTGGCATACGCAACCATGGCCTGCACGATATTACCCACAAAGCTTTTATCCTGTGGGCGGGTTGCTTTAAAACCTGGAGATTCATCACAGCACCATACCACAATGTCCGCTGCTGCTTCGATTTCGGCTACCTTATAACGATCGACCAGTTTTTTGTAGCCAGCAAAATATAACACCTTTGATCCTGCCGCACGCGCGGCTGCGCCAATAGAAAACAACACCGCATTACCTAAGCCGCCACCTACCAGCACCACGGTTTTATCGGCTGGAATCTCTGTCGGCGTTCCGGTAGGGCCCATCAATATCACAGGCTCGCCTGGTTTCAGCATCGCACACAAGTTAGAAGATCCACCCATTTCCAAAACGATGAGTGAGACCAACCCGCGTTCAATATCCACCGACGCACCGGTCAATGCAAGACCTTCCATCGCCAATCGCGTGTCCCCGACAATTGTTGACAAGGTTGCATAATTCTGGAAGCGGTAAAACTGTCCCGGTTGAAAATGTTCAGCCGCTGTCGGAGCATGCACAACCACTTCAATAATATTGGGAGCCAGTCTTTCCACTTTATGAACAGTTGGGCGCAGTTGATCATTCAATGCTGCAAAGAATTGCTGCGTTGACTGATCCAACGCTGGCTTGACTCGTTCCAGTACCCGACTCACTACTGGATAGCCCTGCTTGGCGCTAGACATCGCTTTTACCACATTACCTGAATAAGATGGATGTAAATCGCCGAAGAAGCTGATGAAGCGACCATCCTGGCCATCCCTGTAGCGGCTGAGCAATACCATGGGCGTCTCAGGTTTAGGATTAGCGTATGCGGGTTGCACTTCATTGCCTTCTTCATCACAAGCCGCAAAATAACGACCGCTGAGTTTAAATTGCTTCTCGTCCTCTCTTGCCAGCACGGTGTTTGGTTGAGTTCCTGCAGCAACCAGCAAAGCGCGCGCCGGTAATTCAACTGTCCCTGCATCATGCCACTGTCCGGCTTCATCGCGTTTTTGCACCGCAAATCTCACCGATTGCGTATGTCCCCAGGCATCCACATCAACACGCACGGGCGTCATCCCTTCAGCAAACCAGATCCCTTCTTCCAGAGCTTTTTCTACTTCCTCATGATTCAACGTATAGGAAGGACTATCTATCAGCCGCTTTCGATAGGCAATGGTTGAGCCGCCCCAGGATTGCAGCAGGTTAATGATGCGTGGGGAGCGTCCTTCACGCTCAGCAGTCTGGCGTTCTGCGCGAATTGCTCGCGCATGGCGAAGAAACTCATCAGCAATCTCTTTTTCTTCAGCATCCCATATCCCATGGACCGCATCTTCTCCCTGCACAGCGGTCAGAATTTCATAGCGCTGCAAGAACTTTTCCACCTGCACCGGGTAATAAGCCAGTGCTTCGGTTGCCGTATCAATGGCCGTCAACCCACCGCCAATCACCACTACCGGCAAACGCAACTGCATGTTTGCGATGGAATCACTCTGCGCGGCGCCGGTTAATTGCAATCCCATCAGAAAATCCGATGCTGCCCGCACGCCGCGCGCCAATCCATTCGGTAAATCCAGAATGGTTGGACGTCCAGCGCCCGCTGCCAAAGCCACATGATCAAATCCCATGGCAAATGCGTCATCTGTCGTCAAGGTGCCACCAAAACGCACCCCCCCAAACAACGCGAATTCTTCCCTGCGCTCCAATAACAGACGGATCATTTTCAGAAAGTTCTTATTCCAGCGCACGGTAATCCCGTATTCTGCCACCCCGCCAAAACCAACCGGCATGCGCTGATCCAGATTCTCTTCCAGCGTGCTGGCATGCCGAATCGCTTTGAACGGTACCCGCTCACCCCGTTGATTGACACCTGAAATCTCTTCCGGCAGCGGTTCGATCTTAAGCCCATCGATTCCCACCACGGTGTGACCTTCATTCATCAAATGATGCGCCAGCGTATAGCCGGCTGGCCCCATTCCAACAACCAGAACCTTGCGGCCAGTGGTCAGTTTCGGTATCGGCCGACGCAGATTCAACGGATTCCAGCGTGTCAACAAGCTATAAATCTCAAATCCCCACGGCAGCGCCAGTACATCTTTTAGCGTTCGTGTCTCGGCTTGAGGAATATCAACAGGATCCTGCTTTTGATAAATACAGGATTTCATACAATCGTTACAAATGCGATGACCGGTGCCAGCGCACATTGGATTATCCAGCACGATCATCGCCAGACTGCCTATCGCGACGCCTTGCGTCTTGAGTTTGTGAAATTCGGAAATGCGCTCTTCCAGAGGACAACCTGCCAGCAAAGCGCCCAATTCACTTCTTTTGAAGGTGGGCGGCTCATCCGGTGATTTGGGCTTTTGTCTGAAACCCTTGGAGCAGGAATCTTTACCTTGCTCATGGCACCAGATGCAGTAGTTGGCTTCATCCAAGGCACCCACCAGATCAGTGCCAGGATCGGTCAGCGCAAAACCGTTACGCTCTCGCAAATGCCCAAGCCGATGCACTGTGTAGCCAGCCGATTCATCCGTCTCCAACGCCAACAAACGCTGGAAATCCAGTTTGGCGGGTGACTTGAATAAAATGCCCTGCTGCGTATGCTGTTGTCCAGCTGGTGTTCTTAATGCCCATGCAGCATAATGCAGCGCCTTATTCAGACGTGATTCATTTTCTGCTTCTGCTTCCATCCATTGTGCCACTTTCGTAGCAAAAACCAATTCTGAGAAGGATTTGCCAAATTCTGCCGCCAGTTCTTTTTCGAGCATCAAGCCATCGATACCAGCCAGTTCTTCATCACTAACTTTTCCTTTGGCCCGACGCTGCACGAATTGACGCTTGCAGAAATACAGCGGAGCCAATTCGTGATGCTTTGCAGCTAATTGCTGCACCTCAGCCTCAATGTTAAACAACCGGGCAATAAAATCTTCCACCCAAGGCGCAATTTCAATCAATAGCGCAGAATCATCTTTGGGGAGTAGGTCATCGGGATGTGCACGCGCGTGTTCCAGCTTTTTATATAGCGTTTCATCACCGGTGCGGAGAAAATCCAAAAATAGTTGATCTAACTTGACCAAACCACTGCGATGATAAAAATCGGAAATTGTGAAACCGAAATTAAAATTCGGTGAAGCTGTCATTGTCTCTTGCTGAGCGTGTAACGCTGCATCTAAATTTGTCATAATTAATTATTTAATATTTATTTTTCTATGTAACCTTCTGATACATTAAAACTATTCTCAATAAGCCGATAGCCTATTTTTCTCATAATCAGAGAGCCACCGGGTAAATTCATTGGCCAGCATAGGTTTGGCAATAAAATATCCTTGTATTTCATCACACCCAAGTTCTGCGACAAGCTCGCAGTCAGCTTGAGTTTCAATGCCCTCAACAACAACATTCAAGCCAAAAGCTTTGCCTAATTTTATACTCGACTCAAGAATTACACGAGTAGCGAGATCCTCAGTGGCATTATGCGCAAAGATCCGGTCTATTTTGAGTTCTGTACAAGGCATATATTTAAGGGTTTCCATTGACGCATAGCCAGTACCAAAATCATCAATTGACAACCCAAACCCTTTAAGTCTTATGCGTGTTAAAATATCCAGACTTTGTGCAAAATCTTTTCCCAAATTACCTTCTGTAATTTCCAAGATCACCCGATCAATTGGCACATTCGAGTTCTGTACCGCTTCTTGATAAATTTCTGGTAAATTCAATCGATCCAGATTTTCCATCGAAACATTCACAGAAATTTTTAAATCCAATCCCTGCTGTAGCCACAAATCCAGTTGTTGAACCGATTTCTTCAAAATATTACGAGTAAAATCATTAATCAAACCATTCTGCTCAATGATCGAAATAAAATTATCAGGGGAAACATAACCATATCTTGTATGATGCCACCGGGCCAAACATTCGACACTTGTGACGCGACGGCTGGCAGCAGAAATTTTTGGCTGAAAAAATATTGTGATTTGATCTGCAATCAGAGCTTGCTGAATTTCTTCCACATCGAATATTTGCCTTATCGCGGAAGAATCAACAGTTTTATGAATGGGTAAAGAAAGCTTTTCCAGTATCGCTGCTAAAGATCCAATCATTACTGGCTTTGCCAATGTTCCGATGACATTCAGCCCTCGCACAACTGCTAAACGTTCTATCGCTTTGAGTAAGTCAGCGTCAACGCCTGAGAATAATACAATTTTTCCATTATATTTCTGGTCTGCAATATTACGCAGAAATTCAATGCCATCCATACCTGGCATCTCAATATCACAAATCAACAAATCGACATCATCGATTTGAGCTGACAGTACAAATAAACCTGCCTTGCCATCTTCTGCAACGAGTACTTCACTGACTCCCAATTCTCTAAATAAGTGAGTGACAAACTCAAGCATGAATTTATCATCATCGAGTACCAGCACACGTATATTTTTCTTTTTGTCCATCGAAGAATCTAGTTGAGCGCTTATTTAACAACGCCCATTATGCTGAATATTCAGCTTACCTTTACTATAGGTTATTACAGGCTTCTGATGCTGATCTGCATTACTACCGGAAATTCTGACGCGTGCGCATCGGTTCGGGTCAATTGTGTAGTCTTAAGCCATCCATCATAAGCGTTTGAATATTGTTTAATATATAATTTAATAGAACTCCTTCCTCAGAATATCCAGTACTTGTTTTTTCGCTCTGTAGCAGTTACAGCAGCACTTGAATATTTTATTTTTTGACAACGGGGTGATTGAGGTTGTTCATCCAAGTTCATTGTCAATTAAGAAGTCCTGCTGCACCTAGATTCATTCCTTGTTAGCAGAAATCATACCGGCTGCCACTGTGTTATTGCTGCTTTCATCAATAATGATGAAGCAGCCGGTTGCGCGATTACGTTCATATTCGTCACAGACAATCGGTAATTGTACTTTCAGCCCAACATGCGCAATATCATTCATTTTTAAAGTATTCACTGTTTCGTGATTCAGGGTATTGACATCGACACGGTAATCAATCCGACTGATCACTGCCTTAACAATCCTAGTCGACTGTTTGATCAGATACTTCCGATTGGGATCAAGGGGTTGTTCAGAGAGCCAGCATAACATAGCGCCAAAGAATTTAATGACCTGTGGCGAATCTCCTGCTTTCACCAGCATATCACCGCGTGAAATATCCAGATGATCTTCAATGGTCAGTGTCACAGACTGAGGTGCGAAAGCCTCGTCAATGGGGCCCTCGTACACGAGAATTTCTTTGATACGTGAGTTCAGGCCGGATGGCAGCAGTGTAACGCTATCGCCCACGTGTACGGAGCCTGATTCGATACGCCCCATGTAACCGCGAAAATCATGCAATTCCTTAGTCTGTGGCCGGCACACCCATTGCACAGGAAAACGAAAATCTTCACGATTGATATCATCTTCGATCGATATATTCTCCAAAAAATCCATCAACGTGGAGCCCTGATACCAATCGAGATGATCACCCGGTTCAACCACCATATCCCCATTCAGCGCTGACATTGGAATATAAGTCACATTGCGCAGGCTGAGATTCTCAGCAAATGCAGCAAAGTCTTTACAAATTTTCTCAAAAACCGGTTGAGAGTAATCCACCAGATCCATCTTATTAACCGCCACCACCAGATGCGGAATTCCCACCAGGCTTGCCAGATAGGCATGACGGCGAGACTGCGTGAGCACCCCTTTACGCGCATCGATCAGAATGATCGCAAGATTGGCAGTCGATGCACCGGTAACCATATTGCGCGTATATTGTTCATGGCCGGGTGTATCAGCAATGATGAATTTACGTTTAGGCGTGGCAAAATAACGGTAAGCCACATCAATCGTTATGCCTTGTTCGCGCTCGGCCTGTAGTCCATCAGTAAGCAGGGATAAATCCACACCTTCCGCACCGCGCTTGCGCGTGGTATGGGTAATTGATGTTAATTGGTCTTCAAAAATAGACTTTGAGTCGTGCAGCAAACGGCCGATCAGTGTACTTTTACCGTCATCTACACTACCGGCAGTAATAAAACGTAATAACCCGATTTGATCAAGCGAAATTTTTTCAATGGCCGACATTTGGAAACCTTTTGGAAATTCGTGTCACCGCAAAATATATAAGCAACTGTTCGGAATATGAAAGCAAATCGATTCGATAGACTGAATCGGTGCTTCTCAGTCGATAATCACTCGCTCATGCGTCAATTTTCTAGAAATACCCTTCTTTCTTGCGCAATTCCATCGATGCCTCCGATGTCTGATCATCCATGCGCGTGGCGCCTCGTTCAGTAATACGCGTCATCGCTGTTTCGGCAATAATCTCATCGATACTGACCGCATTGGATTCCACGGGACAAGTGCAGCTCATATCCCCTACAGTGCGAAAGCGGACGGTCACATGCTCAGCTTTTTCTCCTGCCTGCGGTTGTACCAGATGAGAGACAGGCAGCAAGCCTGCTGCCCGGCGAATCACCTCGCGCGTATGTGCAAAATAAATCTTGGGCACTTCCAGCTTTTCCCGGGCAATGTATTCCCAGACATCCAGCTCAGTCCAGTTACTGATTGGAAATACCCGGATGTTCTCACCCGGGTGGGCACGGGTATTGTAAATATCCCATAACTCCGGGCGCTGATTTTTTGGATCCCACTGGCCAAATTCGTCACGGAAGGAAAAGATTCGCTCTTTGGCGCGCGCTTTTTCTTCATCCCGGCGCGCACCGCCGATACAGGCGTCAAATTTGAATTCTGCAATCGCATCCAGCAGCGTCACCGATTGAAAAGCGTTACGGCTCTGATTTTCTGAGCGCAGCACCACTCTGCCTTTTTTGATCGAATCCTCCATACTGCGCACAATCAATCGCTCGCCTAATTCTTTGACGCGCTGATCCCGAAACTCGATCACTTCAGGAAAATTATGCTCCGTATCAATATGCATTAATGGAAACGGAAAGCGCCCGGGTCGAAATGCTTTTTCCGCCAGACGCAACAAGACAATGGAATCCTTCCCACCGGAAAACAAAAGAACCGGATTCGCGCATTCTGCTGCTACTTCCCGCATAATGTGTATCGATTCACTTTCCAGCGCATCCAGATGGGTAAAGGAATGATTATTCATGTTCTCTCTCAACATATAAGCTAAGCAAATCTGCACAGACTGCTTTCAAAAAATTACTCATGACACTGTTATTTATCAATTAATTGCATCTATTTTAAGGGAATCACTTTGCCGGTATGCAATCCACACTCCTTGCTTTCCGATGCCTCCCACCACCAGCGTCCAGAACGGATATCTTCTCCGGGGGTAATCGCGCGCGTGCAGGGTGCACAGCCGATACTGGGATAAAACTTATCATGCAACTTGTTATAAGGCACTTCATAGTATTTAAGATATTGCCAAACTTCGGCATTAGACCATTCCAGCAATGGATTGACTTTCTGCATATGGTTGCCCACATCAAAAGAAGACACTCTTAAACCCACTCGGGTAGATCCCTGATCCTGTCTTATTCCAGTCACCCAAGCATGCTTACCCTGTAGCGCGCGACGTAATGGTTCCACTTTACGGATATGGCAACAGGCTTTACGCAAATCGATGCTTTCATAAAAACCATTGACGCCATTTTCAGCGACATAGGTTTCAACTTGCTTGACGTTGGGAAAATAGATACGCAGCGGCGTTTTATATCGTTTCCGCACTGTCTGCATTAAATCATATGTTTCTTGCGGCAAGCGTCCGGTATCCAGACTAAATATGTCAACATTGAGCTGATACCGATCGATGATATCAGTCAGCACCATATCTTCTGCACCAAGACTGTTTGCAAATGTAACTGGCGCATAATCGCGCACTGTTTCAGTCAAAATTGCAACAACCCGCTCAATTTTTTGTTGCAAATCACTCATTGATTGAGCCTGCTGCTGAGCTTTCCTTACGCTGTAAGCGGCGAAATAATGGTAGTTTCCGATCGATAGAAGTTTGATAAGCTTCAGAAAAATCAGCTAATCCTTTTAATGCATCTTCAATTTTACGGTCCGGACGCGGTGCAAACGCATCAAAACCAACGCGTTGCATATAAAATAATTGATCACGCAATACATCTCCGATCGCCCGCAATTCTCCCTGATAGCCCAAACGTGCGCGCAGGTTATAAGCAATGGAATAGCCACGACCATCGGAAAACTTCGGAAAATCAACCGCTATCACAGAAAATTTATCGATAACATCTTTCAGATCTTCCGGTCGCTCATCACTGGCTAACCATACACCTATTTCAGCACGTTGCTGCAATACGTCGCGCTGCTTTAGCCAAACCTGCAGCGGAACAATGACTTTGCCTGGCGCAACAGTTACATTTTCCGCTGACTCCTGTTCACTCAGGCGCAGAACAACCCAGTCATCGGCAACAATTGTTTTATTTTTGATAATCATTTACTAGAATCTTGGTGAATAATAAGGAGCTGCATATTGCGCAGGCACTACAACATGTTTGTCGGCAATTTCTTCTTCCTCTGCCGCAAAATCTGTCGCATAGACATGCTCCTTAAAAGGTGTATGACCAATACGACGCACCGTATCAATAAAGCGTTCAGCTTCTATGCGTTCACGCAGATAAACCTGAAGGATACGATCAATCACCTCTGGCACTTGGTTAAAGGTAAACGATGGGCCGATAATCTTGCCAATCGAGCTGTTGTTACCTTCAGCACCACCCAGTGACACCTGATACCATTCCCCGTGATCTTTCTTCTCCACACCCGTGATGCCGATATTGCCGATATGATGCTGTCCGCAAGCATTGACACACCCTGACATGTTCAGCGTTATTTCACCAATATCGTGCTGAAAATCCAAATCCTCAAAACGCTCGGCAATCAGCTTTGCTAGCGGTATGGAACGTGCATTAGCCAACGTGCAGAAGTCCGCACCGGGGCAACTGATAATATCGGTCAATAAACCGATATTGGGTGCGGTCAGTTCGTGTACAGTCGCTTCTTGCCACAAACGAATCAAGTCCGTTTGCCTGACGTCAGCCAATACCAGATTCTGCTGATGCGTAATACGCAATTCTCCGAAACTATAGCGATCTGCCAGATCAGCAACTGCTTCCATCTGCTCAGCCGTGGCATCACCTGGCGCATTACCTGGTTTCTTCAATGATAAAACGACGATCGCATAACCCGGAACACGATGCGGTTTGACATTGCGCAGCATCCAGTTGGAGAACGAGCGACTATCCGCCTTGAATTCATTCAATCTGGAATCGTGGTCAGTCAATGTTTCATAAGGCGGAGCCGTAAAGAACGAGGCAACGCGATTGACCTCCTCAATAGTCAGTGTACCAGGACCATCCTTAAGATCCGCCCAGTCAGCTTCAACCTGACGCTTGAATTCATCAATTCCCAAGGCTTTGACCAGTATCTTGATACGTGCTTTGTATTTATTATCACGGCGGCCATACAGGTTATAAATGCGCAAGATAGCTTCCACATATGTCAGAATATGTTGCCAAGGCACAAATTCACAAATCTCAGTGCCAATCATGGGCGTACGTCCTAATCCGCCACCTACTAGCACCCGAAAACCAACTTCACCGTGCGCATTTTTAGTTACCCCCAAACCAATATCATGCGCATAAATAGCGGCGCGATCTTCTTTTCCACCACTAATGGCAATCTTGAACTTCCGCGGTAAATAGGCGAATTCCGGATGAAAAGTACTCCATTGGCGCAGAATCTCAGCATAAGCCCGCGGATCCACTATTTCATCGCGTGCAACGCCCGCATATTCATCCGATGTAATATTGCGCACGCAATTACCAGAGGTTTGAATAGCATGCATCTGCACCGTGGCCAGATCAGCCAGGATATCCGGCGTATCTTCCAATTTAAGCCAGTTGAACTGAATATTCTGGCGCGTTGTGAAATGACCATAATCCCGATCGTATTTGCGGGCAATATGCGCAAACATACGCATTTGTTTGGAAGAAATCAGGCCGTAAGGCACTGCAATACGTAACATATACGCATGTATTTGCATATACAAACCATTTTGCAGCCGCAACGGCATAAATTCTTCCTCTGTCAACTCACCCGAAAGACGCCGACGTACTTGGTCACGATACTGCCTGACGCGCTCCTCCACTATTTTCTGATCATATTCGTCATAGCGATACATTTTCAATCTCCCGCATATTTTGTTCAAAGATGCTCAGTAAGATATGTCACAAAACTATATTGGATTATCTTTATTAGTTAGAATTCAACAATTTTTTTAAGATTCCGTCTGGGAATAATATTTGGATACAGGCAACAATAATGCTGCATCCAATGGAAACTTAGCACCATATTTCATAATATGGTTCACATTATCATCTTCATCATGCCGCAATGCCACACCGATATAAGCATATTCACCACTTTCACCAACTACAATACCAATCCGTCCACCACAACCATTAAACCATGTGACTTGTTTGGGCTTATTCTCAATATTTGTACTCATCAATCAATCCTTGTTTCATTCATGGAAATTACTTAAGCCTGTCAATGAATCAGCAACTTACCATCCCAGTAGCCACTTATCATCCTGACACACAGAATAATTTCTTTTACTTTTGCCCAAATTTTAGGCACATTGATCTTCTGATCAACATTAAAAACCAACTTGATACATGCTGCTACGCTATAGTGCAAACAGAATAACAATCTTGTTATTTTACCAAAACCTAACTGTATCGTCTTAACCATATCAATGCAGATCGACCACTACCTATCCAAAAAGTCTTTATGAATTGACGCCATAAGAAATTACCAAAATAACTGCCTAACTGCCAGGATCTCACAAGGCGTAAGTGCTAATAATCCTCGCCTGTGGCTATAGGTGTGCAATGAAGTTGATCAGAAAACTTGCCATGATAGATCGTGCAATTACAATTATTATTTATTTTATTTGCCCTTTTTGACTCGCAGCATGATAGCAACACATTTCTATAATTCAAAATAATATTATGTTAGATTTATATAACCATTTATTATGAGCAGGTGTGATTGATGAAACTACAGCAACTCCGCTATTTATGTGAAACTGCCAATCAGAATATGAACTTATCAAAGGCTGCCCAAAAACTGCATACTTCTCAGCCTGCCATCAGTAAACAAATTCAGATGCTGGAAGACGAACTCGGTATCGATATTTTTTTGCGCCATGGAAAACGTATTGTACAGGTTACTCCACCCGGGCAACTCATTATAAAAACCGCCATCAGGATGCTTCGTGATGCCGATAATCTAAAAAAAATTGCGCAGGAATTTACCAATGAAGCCAACGGCACGCTAACCATCGCCACGACGCATACGCAGGCACGCTATGTTTTACCTCCAGTGATTAAACGGTTTACCGCGCGTTACCCAAAAGTCAAGCTCATCCTGCGGCAAGGCAGCCCGATGCAAGTTTCTACTTTGGTCACATCAGGCGAAGCAGATATTGCAATTGCAACCGAAGCGATTGAGCAATTTCATGAGCTCGTCATGTTGCCGTGCTATCAGTGGAACCGATGTGTCGTTGTGCCACCCAGACACCCCCTTCTGAAACTAAAAAAACTCACACTGGAAGCGATTAATCAGTACCCGATCATTACTTATGATTTTGCTTTCACCGGTCGCTCAAAAATTAATCAGGCCTTTGCAAACCAAGGATTAGAGCCTAATGTAGTACTGACTGCGATCGACTCTGATGTGATCAAAACTTATGTAGAATTAGGATTAGGCATTGGCATACTGGCAAACATGGCTTTCGATCCCAAGCGCGATAAGGGCCTTCGAGCCATCGATGCCAGCCATTTATTTGAGCCCAGCACGACACGCATCGGCATAAGCCGAAACAGTTATATACGAGGATATGTTTTTGATTTTATAGAAATGTTCTCACCCCATCTTGATCATGCCACCATTCAAGCCAAGTTGGAAAGCAATCAAAATGATGAGCCAGAGAATGCAAATTGATTCCTGCTAAAATTAAAAGTACTATAGCGCGATAGAAGCCGCTTGATATTGAATAACATCCAATTACTTGATGAGGTGAGAAAATGAAAAAGATCCTTAGCCTATTATTAGTATCACTCATCCTGGTAATCATCGTTATTGGATCAGGCGCTTACAATATCGCGGCTACAGAAAAACACTGGGGTATCACTGAAAAGCTGATAGCATGGGTGCGCGACAGCTCCATTGAAGCACGCTCCAGAGACTTGAAGGTACCCCCGCTAGATGATGAAAATCTGCTCTCGCAAGGCGCTGAACATTATCAAGCGATGTGCACAATTTGTCATTTAGCGCCCGGCATGAAACCTACCGAACTCTCGATCGGCTTATATCCACAAGCACCCGTATTCCATCAGCGCGAACCGATAAATGATCAAGAGAAAAAACTGGATCGTGCCAAAGCATACTTCTGGGTAATAAAAAATGGCTTGAAAATGACCGCCATGCCAGCCTGGGGTCTTAGTCATGATGATGAAGACATTTGGGGAATGGTGGCTTTTACCCTCAAAATGAGCAATATGACGCCTGAGCAATATCAGCATCTCGTTAGTTCAGCCAAAGATCAAGCACATGAGCATGGCCATGAAGATAGCGACCATGGACATAGTCATTAACTTAAGCCCCTTCATTTTTTGACTCACCGTTACAAGTATAAATAACTTGATCCAATCGGTTCTTGCTAAACATCTTATTGCGGATTACCGCTGCGCAAATTATCAGGTTGGAACAGCCGCCGACTCAATTATTTTACAAATTGATCAGTATTCCGAGCCCCTGGCAAAACTAATGACCACATCCAAGCAGACTTGTGGAGCGATTATCAGCGCATATAATCCCTATAGCCAGCAGTTAAGTAATGAGGAAAATCTGGCTGCACATGAATTGCTCAGGAACTCTTTGCTTGATTATTCATATCCGATGATTGAGAGCCTGAATAACGACCCAGCCAACAGATGGCCCACAGAAAAAAGTTTTTTTGTGCTTGGACTCAATCTGAATATCGTTAAATTGTTGGGACAACAATTTGACCAGAATGCGATTGTATGGATCGGCAATGATGCTATTCCTCGCTTGATCCTGCTGCGCTAAAAAACAATCAAGCTGAATTGCAACTGAGAAATTATTTAACAATCTAATCTAATATCGAAAATTTCAGTGTAGCAACTAACGCAAACCCGGTGCTATACTGAATGTTTTAACAACAGCTTGGGAGACAATGATGAAGAAAACCCTCATTTTTCTGACTTTGGCTATCTTCAGTTTCGGATTGCTTGCTTTTGATGCAGAAGCAAAACGCGTTGGTGGCGGCAAAAATATAGGTACGCAACGCCAATCAGTTAACCAGCCGCACCAGCAGCAGGCAACACCCAATCCTCAGCAATCACCCACTACAGCACCTGCAGCAGCACCTTCCAGTGGAAGTAAATGGGGCGGCGCATTAGCAGGTCTGGCGGCTGGTGGCTTATTGGCTGCACTCTTCATGGGCGGTGCATTTGAAAATATTAATATGATGGATATCGTCATTCTGGCGTTACTCATCGGTATCGTTTTCTTTGTGATCCGCATGCTGCGCAAACCCAAAACTGAAGAACACGCGCCTTCGATGCAATATTCGGGTATGAATACCCATACACAGGATCGCTTTCACACACCACCATTGACTGGCCCTGCAGGAACTGAAACCACGGACAACAGCGGAAACTATCGTCAGCCGAACATTCCGACAGACTTTAAAGTGGAACCATTCCTCCGCAACGCAAAAGCTTCGTTCATCCGCTTACAAGCTGCGCATGATCATGGCGACATCAACGAGATTCGTGATTACACGACCCCCGAAATGCTCACAGAGATTCAGGCGCAAATGAACGAACGGGGCAGCGCCCAACAAAAAACAGAAGTCATGTTTATTGATGCCAATCTGTTAGAAGTTGAAACGACTCCTGATATGGCTATCGCAAGCGTGCGCTTCACCGGCCAATTACGCGATCTACCAGATGGTGAACCGGAAGCGTTTGATGAAATCTGGCACGTGCAAAAAGATCTCAAGGACCCCAACGCCACTTGGTTATTGGCTGGTATCCAACAAGTCGCTTAGTTCTCACACGCGTTAACGTTACCATTAGCCCGGCCTGACTGTTGTGGCCGGGCATTGAATTTCTTCATGCTTCTCCATATGCACAAATTCTGTGATTAATCTTCCTAGACCCAACCTATTAGCACCATGTATACAAGATTGTCAAAAGTTGTGCTGGTCTGGTCTATCGCACTCTTTGCTGCATTAGTAGCCTTCAACAATCTCACCGATTACGACTCAAACTTTGCCATCGTCAAGCATGTCCTGACCATGGACACTACTTTTCCTGATAACAAAGGGCTCTGGCGCGCCATTGAACCCCCAGTTATTCATCATATCGTTTACGGAGTTATCATTTTGACCGAGCTTGTCATTGCAGGTCTTTGCGGGCTCGGTGGCTTGCGTTTATATCAAAACATCACGCAACCCACAGCATTCAATCAGGCTAAAGGACTGGCCATTCTTGGACTGATACTGGGCTTTATTCTCTGGTTCACAGGATTTATGACGATCGGTGGCGAATGGTTCCTGATGTGGCAATCAGAAGTCGCCAATGGACAGCAAGCAGCGTTCCGGCTAATAGTGATTATTGGCATCGTTCTCATCTATCTGACTCAGACAGACGAGGAGAATCATCCATAAAAAACCATAATCCGATGGCAAAACAAAGTCTTAAGAAGTCAATGCATCGATACCGGCCTGAGCAATCTGTGCATCCTGAAACGAGCGCACACCACTCACTCCAATGGCGCCAACAAACTGGTTATTGACAATAATCGGCAATCCTCCTTCTATAGGTAAGGTACCGGGTAAATTCAGATAACGCAGTTGTCCCTCAACAACATTTTCTTCCCATATTTTGGTCGGACGGCGAAAGGCAATGGCTGCATGCGCTTTCTCGATCGCCACATGAATACTCCCAAACTGAGTATCATCAAGACGTTGTAGGTAAAGAAGATGACCGCCGTCATCCACAATAGCGATGACAACCGGCCATTCATTGCGTTTGGCTTCTGCTTCCGCGCCGGCAGCAATCTTCTTCGCGTCATCAAGCGTCAGGATTAATTTGTTAACAGTCATATTTTGCTCCTGAAAGAAATAGATCAACAACCCATTAAATGCCGGCGCCACCCTCGAACACTTCATGACGCATCTGTGCCTGTGTAATATTACTGCCTGGCGGCACACTACGCGTCAACCATACATTGCCGCCAATCGTCGAGCCTCGTCCGATGGTGATGCGTCCTAATATCGTTGCGCCGGCATAAATCACCACATCATCTTCAACAATCGGATGGCGCAAGTTGCCTTTTACCAGCGCGCCATTCTCGTCGACCGGAAAACGTTTGGCGCCCAACGTGACTGCCTGATACAGACGCACATTCTGACCGATAATTGCAGTTTCTCCAATCACCACGCCAGTACCATGATCGATGAAGAAACTACCACCAATCTGCGCACCTGGATGTATTTCTATGCCCGTCACCGAATGCGCGATCTCTGAAATCATGCGCGCAATCAGTGGCACACCTAACTCATGTAAAACATGTGCAAGCCGGTAATGCATAATCGCCATGATGCCCGGATAACAAACCAGCACCTCATCCACATTGCGTGCAGCCGGATCCCCTTCATAAGCCGCTTTAATATCGGTTTCCAGCAGTCTTCGGACCTCCGGCAAGCGCTTGGCAAATGCCTGCGTAATGACAGCCGATCGCTCACGGTCTTCATGGCTGAGAATTTCTAAGCCGGAGTTATAATGCAATTCATGTTGAATTTGCACCATTAACTCCCGCAGCGTCATATTCAGCGTATGTCCAACATAGTGATCGATGCCTTCGTCAGCCAGTTCCGATGAACCCAGCCGATTCGGAAACAATGCTGCACACAAACCTTCCGTAACGCTGGCCAGAATTCGGCGCGATGGCAGCCGGGGTGGCCTTTCATGACGGTTGCGACGTTCCAGCGAAGCCCTGCGCAAAGTGCGCAATTCAGCCACAATGCTATCCACATCCAGGTGCGTAGTGCGCAGAAGAATATCGCGTGTCCTCTTGGTATTATTCACGACGCAGTCAAACCCTGTTCATCAAACAATCCTTCAAACAGAATGCTGCTCAGGTAACGTTCGGCAGAATCCGGCAAAATAACCACGATAGTTTTTCCCACATTTTCCGCACGTTTCGCCTGGCGCACCGCCACCGCCACTGCTGCACCGCAGGAAATGCCAGCAAGAATGCCCTCTTCGCGCGCCAAACGCCGCGCATAAAGTATCGCCTCTTCGTTATTAACTTGCTCTATTTCATCCACTAAGGAAAGATCCAGGTTATCGGGAATAAAGCCTGCGCCAATGCCCTGTATTTTATGCGGGCCAGGCGCCAGAGGCACACCTGCGCGCTTTTGAGACAGCACTGCACTGGCCGATGGCTCAACAGCAACTGAGGTAATGACTTTTCCCTTGATTTTCTTGATATAACGAGAAACACCCGTAATTGTGCCACCCGTTCCTACGCCTGCGACCAGAATATCGATAGCGCCATCCGTATCATTCCATATTTCCGGACCGGTGGTTTTTTCATGAATTGCCGGATTGGCTGGATTCTTGAACTGCTGCAGCAACACATAGCGGCCTGGATTAGAAGCAACAATCTCATCCGCTTTGGCCAAGGCACCGTTCATCCCGCGCGCGCCTTCGGTTAACTCTAGCTTTGCGCCCAATGCCACCAGCAACTTGCGCCGTTCCACACTCATCGTTTCCGGCATTGTCAAAGTCAGCGGGATGCCCCGTGCCGCCGCTACAAAAGCCAGTGCAATGCCGGTATTGCCGCTGGTCGGCTCGACGATTTCTTTTCCAGGGCCCAGTAACCCCTTACACTCAGCATCATCGATCATCGCTACACCAATGCGGCATTTAACTGAGTAAGCCGGATTACGCCCTTCAATTTTTCCCAATACGACCGCAGATGCTCCATCTGTGACCCGGTTAAGACGCACTAACGGAGTGCGCCCAACAGATAATGAATTATCTTCAAACCAATTTGACATGAATCTCCTTTTCTCTGCGATGCGAATTCAGACACATCGTCAATCTTTTTCTAATCGATGGCAAAAATTGCCGACTTTGGCGCTATTTAACAAGGCCATGCCAGAACATAAAATTCACTATAGCGCATTCCTTTGCTTTGAATTTATTAAATATGAGTAAGGTGAACGCGGAGTTTCTTTAACTCTGCACCCAAGGCAGCCCAGCCGCTTTCCACCCGGACAATTTACCGCGATGGCCGCGTTCATCTTTATCCCCTTCAAAACCTTCCAGGATATTGTAACAATCGGTGAAATCAGCTGCGCCGGCCATTGCAGCGGCTTGACTCGAACGTGCGCCGCTACGGCAAATGAATAGAACCGGTAATTTTTTATCCACTTGTCCACTTAGCTGGTCGAGAAACCCAGGATTGGGCTGCATGCCAGGGTATGAGCGCAATTCGATTTCTGTCGCACCGGGAATGCGTCCAACCCAGTCGAGTTCTGCATGTGAGCGAACATCCACCAACTGTGCCTGAGCAGATTCTTGCAAGATTCGATAAGCTTCGATGGGAAGCAGCGCTCCTTTGTACGGAAGACCCATCTCTTGTGCACGTTGCTGCGCTTTTTCCAGTATTGCTGCGATAGTTTCCATAAATTAATCCTGCTGATGTTAATAAAGCGATTGATTGATTACTTTATAATATCGGTAATCCCAACTTCACATTCATTCCTTGTATTTCCAATATTATAGCGCTTCATGGAAAAAATTCGCTTATCCAAGTTAATGTCTGAACAAGGAATATGTTCCCGCCGGGAAGCGGATCGCTATATTGAACTGGGCTGGGTGTTTGTCGATGGTGTGCAGATTTCCGAGCTGGGCACCAAAATTTATCCGACGCAGAAAATCCAGTTGAACAAAGCGGCGCAGGTGCAGCAGACAAGTTTGGTTACGATATTACTCAACAAGCCCATCGGCTATGTGTCCGGGCAGCCAGAGCCGGGTTATCAACCGGCAGTTATGTTGATCAAGCCGGAAAATCAGTTTGTCCCAAAACAACCTGCCAAGCGCTTTCAGCCAACGCATTTAAAAAATCTCGCTCCCGCCGGGCGATTGGATATCGACTCGCAGGGCTTGCTGGTGCTGACGCAGGATGGTCGCATCGCGAAACAACTGATCGGCAAAAACTCCGACATTGAAAAAGAATACTTAGTGCGAGTCGAAGGCCCTTTGCCGGCGGCAAAACTTGCATTGCTGAATCACGGCTTGAGTCTGGATGGCCAAGCTTTAAAACCAGCCCAAGTAAGCTGGCAAAATCAGGATCAACTGCGATTTATCCTGTTTGAGGGTAAGAAGCGCCAGATCCGCCGCATGTGCGAACTGGTCAATTTGAAAGTGACTGGCTTGAAGCGGGTGCGTATCGGTAAAGTGAAGCTGGGTAATTTACCGGAAGGACAATGGCGTTATCTGGATGATAGCGAGAAGTTTTGATGGTGTTTCTTAATATTGCGCACATCGACAGCTGATCAAACCCATACTGTCTGGCTTTCATTGCCGGGAAACGTGCGTTAAACTCTTCGCCTTTAAGATTTTCTAATTTTTTCTTCTTATTTAACAAAACAGACTCATGGCTCAATATGTTATGTCGATGCTCCGCGTGAGCAAAATGGTTCCTCCTAAGCGCCAAATTATCAAAGATATATCGCTCAGTTTTTTCCCCGGCGCCAAGATCGGTTTGCTGGGATTGAATGGTTCCGGTAAATCCACCGTACTGCGCATCATGGCTGGTGCGGACAGGGAGTTTGACGGTGAAGTGCAGCGCCTGCCCAATATCCGCATCGGCTATCTGCCGCAGGAACCGCAACTGAATCCGGAACACTCCGTGCGTCAGGAAGTGGAAGAAGGCATGGGCGAAGTCATGCAAGCACAGAAAAGGCTGGATGAAGTGTATGCAGCTTATGCCGAGGAAGGCGCTGATTTCGATGCATTAGCTGAAGAACAGGCACGTCTGGAAGCCATTATCGCTACCGCCGGCAGCGATACTGCGAATCAGATGGAAATTGCCGCCGATGCGCTGCGTTTGCCGCAGTGGGATGCGACGATCAAGCATCTTTCCGGCGGCGAGAAACGCCGTGTCGCATTATGCAAACTATTGCTGGAAAAGCCGGACATGCTGCTGCTGGATGAGCCGACCAACCATCTTGATGCCGAATCGGTGGAATGGCTGGAGCAATTCCTGGTGCGCTTCCCCGGCACGGTCGTGGCCGTAACGCATGATCGCTATTTTCTGGATAATGCCGCCGAATGGATACTAGAGCTCGACCGTGGCCATGGCATTCCGTGGAAAGGCAATTATTCCAACTGGCTGGAGCAAAAAGAAGCGCGGCTGGAGCAGGAACAGAAGCAGATCGATGCGCATATGAAATCGATGAAACAGGAGCTGGAATGGGTACGGCAAAATCCGAAAGGACGCCAGGCGAAATCCAAGGCGCGTATCGCGCGCTTCGAAGAACTCAATTCGCAGGAATACCAGAAGCGCAACGAAACCCAGGAAATCTTTATCCCTGTCGGGGAACGGCTGGGCAATGAAGTCATTGAGTTTAACGGTGTATCGAAATCGTATGGCGACCGGCTGCTGATCGATAATCTGAGCTTCAAAGTACCACCGGGCGCAATTGTCGGTATTATCGGCCCGAACGGTGCGGGTAAATCTACCTTGTTCAAACTGATCACCGGCAAGGAATCAGTCGATTCCGGTGAAGTGAAAATCGGCCCCACGGTAAAAATTGCGCATGTCGATCAGGCACGTGATACGCTGCAAAATGATAAAACCGTGTTCGATGCCATTTCCGGCGGCAACGATTTGCTGACCGTCGGCAAATACACTACCCCTGCACGCGCTTACCTTGGCCGTTTTAACTTCAAAGGCGGCGATCAACAAAAAATCGTCGGCCAGCTCTCCGGCGGTGAGCGCGGCCGCTTGCATCTGGCACAAACCCTGATTTCCGGTGGCAATGTGCTGCTGCTCGACGAACCTTCCAACGATCTCGACGTGGAAACGCTGCGCGCGCTCGAAGATGCGCTGTTGGAATTCGCCGGTTGCGTACTGGTCATCTCGCACGACCGCTGGTTCCTCGACCGCATCGCCACGCACATCCTCGCTGCCGAAGGCGACTCTCAATGGGCTTTCTTCAATGGGAACTACCAGGAATACGAAGCCGACAAGAAAAAACGTCTGGGTGAAGAAGGCGCAAAACCGAAACGGATACGGTTTAGGCCGATTAGCCGGTAATCGTCAAATTTTCTTCTCTTACCAATAAGAAAGAGATCAAAAAGATATGCCAACTATCAGCCAATTTTTCGGGATTGTGATTCAAATGTTCTGGCGAGAACATGCTCCGCCACATTTTCATGCACTGTATGCTGAGCATGAAGCATTGATCGACATCCGGACATTGGAAATCATCAAAGGCAGTTTGCCGAAACGGGCATTGGCATTGGTGCTGGAATGGGCAGTACAGCATCGAGCTGAATTAATGGAGGACTGGAAACTATGCCAACAGAAACAATTACCCAAGAGCATCGCGCCCTTGGAATAACAGCGGCAGCACCGTGGCGAGTGCGTACAGTCGCTGTACTACCAAATTATTGTCTTTCAGTCACTTGTAATGACGATACGAGCGGCATTGTCGATATGTCGCGATTGATCTCAAGTGAACAAGCAGGCATCTTTGCAGCACTTAAAGATGAAAAATTATTTAACCAGGTTCGCATAGAACTGGGAGCGCTTACATGGCCTAATGGTGCAGATCTAGATCCAGCGTGGGTACATGAAGAGATTAGAAAAAATAAAACCTGGCTCGTTCCTGAATAGGAACATGATTTGCGACTTGTGTCTTCATCTCTATTCGTAGATCAACTCGATGAGCTTTTGCTCAAATATTCTGATCAAGTAAACATTGAGCTTCTGCTAGCAAAAACACCGGTTATCAAGCAATCGTCACTTCTTCAGACAAATACACATCCTGAATCGCATTCAGTAGCTTGACGCCTTCGGCAAAGGGTTTCTGGAATGCCTTGCGGCCGGAAATGAGACCCATGCCGCCTGCGCGCTTGTTAATAACTGCTGTTCGAACAGCCTGGTGCAGATCATCAGTACCTGACTCACCGCCGGAATTAATCATGCCGATCCGTCCCATGTAACAGTTTGCAACCTGGTAACGCACCAGATCAATAGGATGGTCGGTTGTCAGCTCGCTGTACACTTTAGGGTGGGTTTTGCCGAATTTTAGTGCATTATAGCCACCATTATTAATAGCCATTTTTTGTTTGACGATATCGGCGCCGATGGTTACGGCTAAATGATTAGCCTGACCAGTCAGGTCAGCGCTGACATGATAATCCTTATCCGCGGTTTTAAATGCGCTGTTGCGCGTATAGGCCCATAATATAGTGACCATACCCAGATCATGCGCATGCTCGAAGGCTTCCGAAACTTCCTGGATTTGGCGGCGTGATTCTTCAGAACCGAAGAAAACAGTCGCACCGACTGCGCAGGCGCCCATATCAAATGCCTGATCTACGCTGGCGAAAAGAGTCTGGTCGAATTTATTGGGATAAGTAAGTAATTCATTATGATTAATTTTAAGAATCATAGGGATTTTGTGCGCATAATGCCGCGCCACGATGCTCAATACACCCAGCGTGGAAGCTACGCCATTGCACCCCCCTTCAATGGCCAGTTCAACGATATGCTTGGGATCGAAAAACATCGGATTGGGTGCAAAGGATGCACCTGCAGAATGCTCTACACCCTGATCTACCGGTAATAATGACAGATAACCGCTACCTGCCAGACGTCCATGATTATAGAGTGACTGAAGATTGCGCAATACGCTCGGTTTACGATCGCTCAAAGCCATCACTCGATCGACAAAATTAGCACCCGGTAGTTGTAAATTGCGCTTCGGTATTGTTTCGCAAACATGTTTCAGAAGAAAATCACTTTCATTTCCCAAAATAGTAGTCATGTCGGTCATTTTTTACTCCTTTATGTGCTGATGTGCCTGGATTGGATATCATGATAGCAAACGATCATGAATCATAACATTGTAATGTGATAACCCAATGAATGACATCACAGAAATTACCAAAACATTACTCAAATTTCGCGACGAGCGGGATTGGGCGCAATTTCATAATGCGAAAGACCTTGCACTGGCGCTGAATATCGAAGCAAGTGAGCTGCTGGAAGCTTTTTTGTGGAAATCTTCTGAGCAAGCAGACAGGAATCAAGTAAAAGAGGAGCTTGCCGATGTTCTGGCGTTTGCTTTTCTGCTGGCTGAAAAATACGGCTTTGATGTAAAACAAATCGTGCTGGAGAAAATGGAGAAAAACGCGTTAAAGTATCCCGTGGCAAAATCTAAAGGGATATCGAACAAATACGACGAGTTATAGTTACAGTCACTTTATTGTTAACCGCCACAATGAAGTGAGTTCCGCGGCGCGCGTAGCATGCAATGGATCGATAGTATCTGAAACACGGGGATGGGATGGTTTTACATCTGTTTTGCTCAACACCTTCAAGCCTGCCGCCTCAATAACAGCAAGCAATTCCGCACGGGTGCGCAATCCCAGGTGTTCGGCAAAATCAGACAGAATCAGCCAGCCTTCACCGCCCGGTGCCAGATGCGCGCTGAGGCCATGCAAAAATCCGTGCAGCATGCGGCTGTTCGGATCAAATACCGCATGTTCAAGTGGCGAGCTGGGTCGTGCCGGAATCCATGGCGGATTGCACACGATCAGTGCGGCTTGTCCTTCTGGAAAAAGATCCGCTTGCACCACATCAATCTGATTTGCAAGACCTAAACGGGTCATATTGTCACGCGCGCAGTTCAATGCGCGCAAATCCTGGTCAGTCGCGACAATGTGCCGAATGCCCCGACGCGCTAGTACGGCAGCCAATACACCAGTGCCGGTGCCAATATCGAATGCGACCGATTGCGTTGCAGCCAGCTTGGGCAGCGGAGCCTGTGCAACCAGTTCCACGTATTCGCTGCGAATCGGTGCGAAAACCCCGTAATGCGGATGAATACGTGCGTTCAATGTGGGTACTTCGACGCCTTTTTTGCGCCATTCGTAAGCGCCAATCAGCCCCTGTAATTCACGCAGCGATGCGATGTAGGCTTCTGTGGCTGGGCCATATGCTTCAACACAAGCCAAACGGACATCAGGTGCACGGCGTAACGGAATGCTGTGATCCGCTCCAAAGGGAATCAATAACTTATCTAAAATACGCGCGCGCTGCGATTGCGCCAGGCGATACCGATGAAAAGCCTCCGCAGGCGATAGCGTTAATTTCTGGCTTTTATGCACCAGTCGTTTTTTGTCTGCACGCCGCGCCAAAGCTTGCAGCAATTGGCGCGCATTTTGAAAATCACCCCGCCACAACAGGGCAGTGCCTTCACAGGCCAATCGGTAAGCGATATCCGCGGGCATACGATCATCACCGACCTGCACGCATTTGGGCGCTGGCAAGCTCTTTTCCGAACGCCAGCACGCTGATTTCTCTGCGCCTGCTTCATGCCAGCGAATAATGGGATGATCACTCATGTTGACAAACGCGGCAGAATCCATATAGCGGCGGCGTTGAAGCATAACTGCATGGAATAGTAAGAAAATTTATCGGTCATTGTTGAGATTTTAAGTTCAACCTATATTATACTCGTTACAAAATCTGGATTTATGATCGCATCCTTCATCCGCTTCCTGACTGTCATACCATAACCGGGCTGACAGACACCGTTAACTTCCTGGAGTTTTATGTCTTTCTCTACTTTCGGCTTGTCCGATGAAATTATTCGTGCCGTCACTGAACGTGGCTATACGGTTCCAACCCACATTCAATCACAAGCCATTCCAGCCGTATTGGCTGGTGGCGACTTGCTGGCCGGCGCACAAACCGGCACAGGCAAAACTGCAGGTTTTACGCTGCCTATCTTGCATCGTCTTTCCGATAAAAATATCAAGGGACCCGCCAGCGGACGCCCACCCATACGCGCTTTAATTCTTGTCCCCACGCGCGAACTCGCGGCACAGGTGGAAGAAAGCGTGCGGGATTATGGCAAATACCTGAAATTAAATTCCATGATCATGATCGGTGGCGTGAATATCAATCCGCAAATCACCCGCCTGAGAAGCCGCGTCGATATTCTGGTCGCTACGCCAGGGCGACTGTTGGATCATGTGCAACAAAAAACGCTAAGTCTATCGCAGATCGAAATTCTCGTGCTGGATGAAGCCGATCGCATGCTGGACATGGGGTTTATTCGAGATATCAAAAAGATTCTCGCATTACTGCCCAAGCAACGACAAAATTTATTATTCTCGGCCACATTCTCGAATGAAATTCAGGCGCTGGCGGATAATTTACTCAACAAACCCGTACTGATCGAGGTCGCGCGGCGTAATTCGGTTGCCGACAAGGTAACGCATGTCATACATCCAGTAGATCGCGAACGTAAACGGGATCTTCTTGCCCATTTGATTAAACAACATCGCTGGTCACAGGTATTGGTATTTACCCGTACCAAGCACGGCGCCAACAAGTTGGCTGAGTTTTTGATGACAAATGGCATTCCCTCACTCGCCATCCATGGCAACAAAAGTCAGTCGGCGCGCACTCAGGCATTGGCAAAATTCAAGACAGGCAACCTGCAAGTATTGGTAGCTACCGATATCGCTGCACGTGGTATTGATATCAGTGAGTTACCCCATGTCGTCAACTTTGAGCTACCGAATGTAGCTGAAGATTATGTTCACCGTATTGGCCGCACGGGCCGTGCAGGCGCAGCAGGAGATGCGGTGTCGCTGGTGTGTACCGATGAATATAAGCTACTCACAGGGATCGAAAAACTGATCAAGCGCAAATTACCCAATCAGATGATTGCCGGCTTTGAACCTGATCCAGGCATTAAAGCCGAGTCGATAAAAAACAGTCGCGGTGGTGAGTCACGTAGCACAACATCTTCACGCAATCCGCCAAAAAACCAAACCACTAAAAGGCCAGCAACTAAGACCCCCGCTGGCTTTGCGCGTCCAATAACGAATCGTGCGCTTGCGCCACGTCGTGCTGGGGGGCGGGGACTTTAACACATTATCTGAAAGCTGCCAAAACCAAGTCTAAAACCATTGAATGATATGTTTTTCTGCATTATGTCAGTGAGAATGGATTCCACGCAATCTGAAGCGCGGGCTTCAAGCCGCGCTTGGCAAGCCAGTCCTAATTCATCGAAAGATAACAGCCACCGCAGTATCAAACTTCCTTAAGCTGCCCACTTCCTGCCATGGCTCGCGTAGTCGAGCATCAAATGAAATATATTGTCGCATTTCTCGCGAAACAGTACACGGTCATAGCTTTGGGGCAAATCTCGATCCAGCACCTGCTCGACCGTGGAACGCACTACCCGCTGGGTTTGCGTATCCTTGTACCAATCCTGAACCAACACCTTGGGATGTTCTTGCAGCAAACGATGCAGTAATGATTTTGCTGCCAGTTTCACTTTCTGCGTTTCGTCCTGCGTCATTTTGTCTTTTTTCAATAAATCAAATAATTCCAGTTCATCTTCAGTTAATCCTTCCCGGATATGGCGTTCATCTTCCGCGCGCAAATCCTCGGTGAATTTCATCAGATCTTCATAGTAGTTTTCAGCCGATGAGCCACCGGCATTGTAAGTGTCGATAATCTGCTGCAATCGTTGTACAAAATCAGTGCGCGTTGCATTTTGCTGCAGCATCAATTCCAGTTTATGCTGCAGAAAAGCGCGCAGATCGGCGATCTCAATATGTTTGTAGGCTGCCTGTTTGAATTCCTCACGTAGCTTATCGAAATTGATTTTGCTCAAATCCCAGGTCTTGCCTTTCTTAATAAGCTGATATTCCGGAGTCTCTTGTTGCGAGCTCAATGTTTCTGCACCGTCCACCACCACACTTTGATCGAGCAATTCGGCAATTTTCCGAGTGACTGCATCAATATCCTGCTGCTCGATGAGGCTGTCGATGACGCCGCGTAAATATTGGAACACCGCCACCGCGCACACTTTTCCGCGGTTATCACGCTTCATGATTTCCGGCTTGCATGCCTCATACAGTGATGAAACAGTGTTTTCATATACATTAAACGCCTTGCGCCAGTCATCGTTGGCTAGCAACGTATCGGCAAACTGGTTGAACTTCGCGATATTCTTGAACACATCGCTGCCATTCAGCACGTCATTCAGCGACACGCCCTTTTCGTGGCAAAACGCAAGACCCTGCTCAATTGCGTCATCCAGCAGGCAGAACAATTCGGCTTTTTCCTTTACCGGCGGCTCGTCTTCCTCGTTTTGGCCTTGCGCATAATCTCGCAACGCCAGCTTCATGTTGCGGAATACATTGTAGTAATCCACAATCTCGCCGTTGCACTTCTCGATGCCATTGAATTTCCATGACGTCACACGATTGGCGCGGGCGATGGTTTGCATCAGCGTATGACCTTGCATCGGCTTGTCGAGATACAGCGTCGAAACCGTCGGCGCATCGAATCCAGTTAGCCACATCGCGCAGACAAACACCAGTTGCAAGGGATGTTCCGCATCCTTGAAATTGTATTCGATATCGTGACCATGCTCATCGACCCTATTCATACGTTCGCGATGCGGTTGGATGTTTAGCCCTTCATCCGCATCTTCACTGACGACCACCGCCATTTCCACCGCGCGCATATACTCCACCATCTGTTTCAGTCGACGCTTTTCGGCATCATGAGTAGATTTGTGGATCGTGCCGAGCAGGCTCGTGATCTCTTCTTTCCACAATCGCTGCACCTTATCGTACATTTTCACGGCGGTGAATTTATCCACCGACACCACCATTCCTTTACCCAAGTAGCCGCGCCGGGGGAAGTGATAAACGATGTCCCGCGCAATCGTCTCAAGACGGCTGTCGCGCTTGATGACTTCCACCTCTTTAGCAAAGCGCTGCTCCAGCTTGGCCTGTTGTGCTTCATCCAGATTCTCATCCTCCAGAATCTGGTAAAACTCCTCGCTCAATCCCTCGTTCTGGATCAACACCTCCGGTACGCGCTTCTGGTAAAACAATGGCACCGTCGCGCCGTCATCCATCGACTGTTGAAAATTGTATTCCGACACGTAACCGCCGAACCATGCATTGGTCTTGCGCTCGCGCCCGAGCAGCGGCGTGCCGGTAAAAGCCAGGTATTGCGCCTTTGGCAGCCCCTTGCGCATGTTTTCCGCCAGCGACTTGTATTGCGTGCGGTGCGCCTCGTCGACGATCACGATAATGTCGTCGCGCGCCGACAGCTCCGGGTATTCCTGTCCCTGCGGCCAGCGGAATTTCTGGATCAATGTGAACACCACGCGCTTGTTCTGCCCGAGAAACTTGCGCATTTCTTCGCCATTTTTCGGTTGCGCGGCCTCGGCCTTGCCCACCGTACCGGTATGCAGAAAATTGCGGTAAATCTGCCCGTCCAGATCGTCGCGGTCGGTCACCACCACGAAGGTGAAATTGCCGGTCTGCTTGCGGAAAATTTTACGCGCGTAAAAAATCATCGAGAAACTCTTGCCCGATCCCTGCGTATGCCAGAACACCCCGAGTTTGCCGTCCAACTTGCCGCGTTTGAGAAAAACACCATACGCCCGGTTTACGCCGATAAACTGATGGTTCTGCGCGATAATCTTCGAGCTATCCTTGTAATACAGAACAAAATTCTCCACGTAATCGAGCAATCTTTGCCGCGGCAGCAACCCCGCGAGCACGCCTTCCAGGCTGGTGCCCTGTTCCTGGATCGCCGTGCGGTCGATTTTTTCCTTTTCGTCGTCGGCGCGCAACCAGTTAAAAAAATGCTCCCACTGCGCCGTAATGCTACCCACCTTGGTTTCGATGGCGTTGGACAGCACGCAAAACACATTGGTCAGAAAAAGTTGCGGAATTTCTGCCTTGTAAGCGGTCAGATTGTCATCAAACGCATTGCGCAGCTTTACGTTGGAATTTTTCAGCTCGATGAATACCAGCGGAATGCCGTTCACGTACAGCAACACATCCGGGCGACGGAAACCGCGCTCGCCCTTGACCCAGAGTTGAGTCACGGCCAGATAGCGATTGTTTTCCGGCGCATTGAAATCCAACAAATAAATACGCTGCTGCTGGCGCTGACCGGTATCATCGTCAAATTCGACCGGAATGCCATCGCGCAGCAAACCGTAGATTTCCCGGTTCGCCGCGATCAGCGTCATCGCCTGTCGCCGGTCAGACAGCTTTTCCAATGCGCTCTCAATGGCCGTATGAGGAATTTTCGGATTCAAACGCCTCGCCGCTGCACGCACCCGGTCTGCCAAAATCACATCGCGCTTGCTGGAACGATTCGAACCGTCGTTCAAGTCCTCTGCGTTTTCCGTATAACAGTCAAGCACGTCGAAGCCGTGCAGATGCTGGAGCTTCTGCACCAAGGCTCGTTCGATCTGATCCTCGGAAATGAAGTTAGGCATCAGCGTTCAAAAGTTTCCGGTTTATAAATAAAAAAACAAGCTTTCATTTAACTAAGCCATCACTTAAGTTAAGGGAAATGGATTTCCCTTAACTAGTGAACAAGGTTAAGTAACGATAAAACACGTAAGCGCGTCCACGTTGCTGTCCGGTGATTTCCTGCAATAGCCCTAATTGTTCGAAATCCCGGATCAAGGCATTCGCTGTTGGCGAACTCACGGATAGATTTCGCTCAATGTCAGCCGCCGACACAATGGGCTTACGATACAATAAATTCAACAACTGCCGCGCATTGGCAGCGCGTTTGCCCAATGTCAGCACAGCGAGCTCCACCTCGGTGCGCAGCGCCAATACCTGCCCGAAAACGTCGCGTCCCTTGGTCGCGGTTTCCGCCACACCTTGCAAAAAGAAGCGCACCCAGTGAATCAGGTCGTTCGATACCCGCACGCCCATCAGTGCATCATAATAACTCGCCCGGTTGCGTTCGAAAAAATCCGACAAATACAACGATGGTTTCTCCAACAAGCGGTGGCTAACCAGATACAAAGGAATGAGCAAGCGGCCAATACGCCCATTGCCGTCAAGAAACGGGTGGATGGTTTCGAACTGATAATGACTGATCGCCACGCGAATCAAGTGCGGCACCACAATTTCCTCATTGTGCCAGAATGCTTCCAGATCGCTCATCAAATCAGGCACGCTATCCGCATGGCAGGGAATAAACGCGGCATCCGCCAGGCTGGAACCGCCAATCCAGTTTTGGCTGGTGCGAAACTCGCCCGGCAGCTTATGCTCTCCGCGCACGCCGCGCATCAGGATTTCATGCGTTTGTTTCAGCAGCCGGTTCGACAGCGGCAGACGTTTTAATTCAGCAACCGCGCTATTCACAGCATCAATGTAATTACGCACCTCGCGCCAGTCATTGCGTTTTTCCGGTGAATCTGATCTTCCGACATCAGCGCCTCATCGATACCGGTCTGCGTGCCTTCAATGCGGCTGGAAGTCTGCGCCTCCTTCACCACGTGCATTTCAATAAACAAATCAATATCCGGCACGATCAAAGAAAAAGCATTCAATTCCCCGAGCGCCCGGTTAGCCGCTTCCAGCAGGGCGTTGATGGTCGCATCTTCCCATACCCATTCATGATTCACCGGTACCGGTTCGAAACTCTTGTACTGATAGCGCTGCTGCCAAGCACCGGCTTTAAATGTTTCAAATTTCATGAATGCTCTTCCATGCCGGGCGGTAATTTGATATCGAGATGTTCGACCGACAGTTTGCCGGAGATGAGGCGGGGGAGAAGCATATCTCGCATTTTAACCAGTTGCGTGTTTGCTTTTCCTAACAGATCAGCTTCCGCATAGAGCGGTTCAGCAATTGGCGCAAATTTGTTTTGTAATTGTATTGGCGGAATAATGATTTTCTGCTGCGTTATTAAATCCGGCTTCAAATGTAAAACGTTCGCACCATTGGCAAATTCTTTTATGAAATTGGCAAAACCTGAATGCCTCATGTAAGCGTATAAAAAAGTCTTGTGAATGTTTTTTGGTACCAGCTTTACTGTATCAAGAGAGATGACAGCACCTTTCTCCCCTAGATCAGGCATACGAGCAACTCGGCCAATAACTGCCCGGTCTTGTGTCATGTCCGTTACGGCCATCACAACATCATTCTGATAAACCACCTGCTCTGATCTGTACCGCCCTGAATAATACTTCAATCCATCTTCACGATAGCCACCGCCACGATTAAAGGACTTGAGGCTGATAAAAGGCATGTGTCCTCTATCGTCTGTTAGCTCCTCGGCAGCATAGGATTTGCCTTTCACTAAACTAAAAAACATGGATGCTTTGTCAAAGCTCCATCCTTCCGGCACACCTTTGACCTTCTTCACCTTCTCATGACCCGGAAAGCGCATGCGCACAAACCATTCGCGGTAGATTTCCTCGGCCATCTTCTCCAGCAGCGCGATGCGCCGCTGGTTGTTTTCGATCAGTTCGTCGTAGGCGGTGAGAGTAGCCGTAATTTTTTTCTGAGCTACGATGGGCAGAGCTGGAAAGCTTATTCGACGAACGATATCCTGATTTAGTGAACTCATGGTTGCACCAAATGAACAGAGTGCTTGCATCCAGTCCTGATGTGCTTTTGTCTTGAAGTAATGGGACAGATATCGCCCACAAATATCCTGACTTTTGATCCGTAGGCGTAGACAATCCGACCCTTGAATCCATCCATTGACGGTTTCGTCGATGAGTGCATGCCGTTCCACTGCACCTTTGCGCCCAAATACAATATCGCCCTTGCGCAGGCGATGTTGATGGAGTTTCTCTGCCTTGGCATCGTTGAGATATTCGAGGTCTTCCTTCTTTACGTCTCCGAAGCCAATGTTGCGGACATTAATAACAGGAATACCCTTATCAACGTATTCGCTGGCTTTGAGTTGTGTACCGAAGGGACCTGTTTGCAAACTGACCTCACCAAGGTTTTCTAATTCTGCGATTGTACGAAAGGAGTGGGAACTCATAAATCTCCTACAATCTGTGCGACATTATGACCGATCACTGCTTCTAGCTCTCTCGCTATATCATTCAGGCCGGACAATTCATCATTCATCGCCAGCAGTTCTGCAATAAACTCTTCCTCGCTCTTGCCATCTTCCTCAATCACCACGCCGACATAGCGCCCCGGGTTCAGCGAGTAATCCTGTTCCTTCACTTCCTCAGGCGTGGCCAGTTTGCACAGGCCGGTGACATCCTCGTATTGTGCGTTGGGAAAGCGTTCCTGCAGCCAGTGGATATGCTGAAAGTAAAGTTCGGCATTTTTCACTTCCTGGTGCAGTTCTTCCAGTGCGGTCCTGAGCGTGCGGGTACGCCGGTCGGTTGAGGTGCGCTTGCCTTCCTGTTGCGCCTGTTCGGTTTGCTGCTTTTCATGCTGGCGCACGGTCTTGTCCAGGCGCTTCAAGCCATCGTGCAGTGCGGTAAAGAACGGATCGAATATGGCGCGCAGTTGTTGTTGTGCTTGGTTAATGGTGTTGATGGAAGATTCCTCACATGCGTTCGGAATGACATTGTCATTTCCGCCACCTTGACTGTCATTTCGACCAGCGGGAGAAATCTTGTAGTGGGCTAAAGATCCCTCGCATCCCCCCGGAATGACACTCAAGTTTTGTTGCAGGTATTGCTGATAGTGACTCTGGAGTTTGTCCAATTCCGCCCAGTGCTGCACTAACTCACCCACCGCCCGTTTGCCCGCTGCATCGTCCAGCACGGCCAGCAATTGCGTGCAAACCGGTTCGACTTTGGTTTGGTTTTCAACCAATTGTTTCATGCCCGCGGCAAAGTAACGGCCGATCAGTTGCACAAATTTTCCGCGCTGGCCTTTGTGCAAGTGGCTGATGATGGCGATGTTCTGGATCTGTTCTTCGCTGAATTCGCGGTGCGCCCGGTCGATCTGGGTGAAGATGTTGCGCGCATCGATGAACAAAATCCTGTTGTCGTTCTTGGCTTTATCGAAAAACCACAGCGTCGCCGGGAGCGTGACGGTGTAGAACATGTTCGACGGCAGCGTCAGCACGGCGTAGATGAGATTCTGCTCGATCAGCGTTTTACGGATGTCGGCTTCGGAGTGGCGCGCATCGGAGGCCGAGTTCGCCATCACCAATGCGGCGCGGCCTTGCGGCTTGAGTGAAGTAGCGAACAGGCTGATCCACAGGTAGTTGCCGTTCGGCACTGTTTCCTTGCCTTCATCGGCTTTCTTCACTTTCGACTTGTTGCGCGGGATGCCATAGGTATTGAAGCGTTTGTCCTTTTCCACGCTGGAGAGGCTCACGTCGTCGACGTTGAACGGCGGATTGGCGAGCACGTAATCGAAGCGCCCGAAACTGTCATACGGGTCTTCATAATAAGTGTTGGCCTGCTTGATCTCGCCGCGCAGGCCGTTGACCGCCAGATTCATGCGCGCCAGCTTGACGGTATCCTGCGTTTTTTCCTGGCCGCAGACATACACGCCACTGTCCGCACCTTTCAGTTCATTACGATGCGCTTCGATGAACTGGGCGGATTGCACGAACATACCGCCGGAACCGCAGGCGGGATCGAACACTTTGCCGCCGTGCGGTTCGATGATCTCGACCATCAGGCGCACCACGGAACGCGGCGTGAAGAATTCACCGCCCTTCTGGCCTTCGCTGCGCGCGAATTCGCCCAGGAAGTATTCGTAGATCTGGCCGAACAGGTCGCCGCTGGCATTCTTGGGAATGTCGGCAAACGTTTTCAGCAGTTGTTTGGGAAGTAGCTTGTCGGTGCGCGTCAGTGCCGCATATTCTTCTTTCGGCAGCACGCCTTCGAGTTCCGGTTTGTATTGCTCGATCGACTTCATCGCTTCCTTGAGTGCCATGGCGATGTCTTTTTCTTCCGGCAGATTCAACAAGTATTCGTAACGCGCATGATCGGGCAGATAAAAGCCGCATTTTTCGATCGCGATTTCCGACATCGGTTTCTCGCGGCGCGTACCTTGCAGCTGCTGATATTCGGCTTCGATTTGCTTTACATGCTGACTGTATTTATTGTCGGCAAATTTAAGAAAAATCAGTCCCAGCACCGGTGTGGAATATTCGCTCGACTTCAGGTCGGAATTCGCGCGCAGTTTGTCGGCGGCACTCCACAGATCAGCTTCCAGTTTCTTCAGTTGATATTTGTTCATGAATCTTATTGATTATTTTGTTATTCCAGAAGCGCAGCTATGTTAAAACAAAATCATTGCGATGGATGACATTTAAGAGTAAAACTTTAGTTGACCGGATCAATAACTTCAAGATAGGAGGAATGATAATGGTAACTCCATTTGCAACTGAGATTTTGCAACAAGCGCTTCCCCGCAGCATTCGCTCAGATGTGTCACTGCCGCGGCGGCAGCAATATTATCCCTCACCTGCTGACTGGCGCGATGAGGTGCTCTATTTCTTGCTGATTGATCGCTTTAGTGATGGCCAGGAAGACAGACGGCCGTTGCTTGACCGGAAAAATCGCAAAGCGGCGCGGCCGCCAGGGCATGACGGGCAGGATTGGCGCTGGGATCGCTGGGCGGAATCCGGAGCTTTCCGCTGGCAAGGCGGCACGTTCAAAGGGGTTGAATCCAAGCTTGATTATCTCAAGGCGCTCGGTATCTCAACCATCTGGTTGAGCCCCGTTTTCCGGCAGCGCGGACATCTCGATACGTTCCACGGCTATGGCATTCAGCACTTTCTGGATGTGGATCCCCACTTTGGCACGCGTTCAGATCTGGTTGATCTGGTCGCGGCGGCTCACCAGCAGGGTATCCGCATTATCCTTGACATCATCTTTAATCATTCCGGGTTTAATTGGGTTTACCCCAACGGTAGCGCAACACCCGCATTCAAACCCTTTCCGCAGCGTTATGATTTTGGCTCATGGCTGGGTCAGACAGGACAGTCCATTGGCGCAACCGTCCGCAATGGGGATGAAGGCGTGTGGCCGCAAGAATTTCAGGATCCTAATTGTTACAGCCGTGCCGGATTAGGTGATCTGGGTAGCGGCAGCCTGGAAGATCGGCATGCAGAACATAAACGCACGGATTTCTTCACGCTGCGTGACTTTGATCTGGATCATGCAGATGTACTGAGTAACCTGGCCGAGTGCTATAAATACTGGATTGCACTGACTGATTGTGACGGCTTTCGTATCGATACGCTCAAGCATGTCTCGTTTGAGCACGGCCGTAATTTCTGCGGCACCATCAAGGAGTTTTCAGCCAACATTGGCAAAGCAAATTTCCTGCTCGTTGGCGAGGTGGCCGGTGGTGATTTTGCGCAGGATCGCTATCTCGATGTGCTGGGACGCAATCTTGACGCGGCGCTCGATATCGGCGGCATGCGGCCAACCCTGCACTTTGTTGCTAAAGGGCTCATGCGCGCAGATGCTTATTTTTCCGGCTTTGATCCAGGAAATGCCGAAATGGGCTCACACCGGAATATTGGTCAGCGGCATGTTTCCATTCTCGACGATCATGACCATGTGATCGGTGAAAAAACCCGCTTCTGCAGCGAAGCCACTTCCGATCAGCAAATTGCCGCTGCCGTGGCGATTCAGTTATTCACCCTCGGTATTCCCTGCATTTATTATGGTACCGAGCAATCATTCGCCGGCCCGGAAGAATCGGAGCGAAAATTTCTGCCAGGATACAAAGGCGGCGATCATGCTGACCGTTATTTGCGTGAAGCGATGTTCGGGCCATTGCACCCCAGACGTGCTGGCCTGGCGGGACTCGAAGCCAGTACAGATGACGAAGACTCCACTTTACCCGGCTTTGGGCCTTTTGGTACGGCGGGAGCACACTGTTTCCAGACTGATTTCCCGACTTACCGACGCATCGCGGCGCTCACAGCCCTGCGCAAACAATTTCCAGTCTTGCGTCAGGGCCGGCAATATTTGCGCCCTATCGCTAATTTTGGTGCGCCTTTTGGGCTTGGCGCCGCAGGCGAAATCGTCGCATGGTCGCGCATTCTCAATGACGAGGAAGCGCTTTGTATCGTCAATTCGCATGGGCATGAAGCTCGCGGCGGCGATGTGATCGTCGATGCCGATCTCAATCCAACCGGCAGTGCAATGGTGGTGAAGGTGAATACACAAGAAACGGCAAATGGCTCTTCTGCCGGAATTTCTCACCCCATCGGTTCTCATCTGCCAGTGAAACGAATGAATAATGGTACAGCGTATGTGGAGATCAGGAATGTGCAGCCATCTGAGGTACTGGTGCTCGTCAATCACCCTTAGCTATCGATTAGTCACCGATTTGACATCATGGTCAGTAGCACTTCACAGATCGGCTTCCAGCTTTCTCAGTCGATCTTTGTTCCTGATCCCGAACTAACGGCATTGTTGCTCGGTCGTATTATTTTGGAGTAGTTCTCATTCTGTACTTAGAGCGAGAAATCAATGGTTGATTCACTAAAGATTCCTCGCCGTGCTCGGAATGACAAGTGCGGGTTATTCAATGCTTTTCAAGCAATGCAGTGATAATCAATCTTCAGTCTTCGGGAAAGAGAAACCATACTCATGAAAACCATGCAATCCAGAATCACTTTGCTGTCATTTTCATCGTTCGTAAAACCGGCTTTCATCCTCGCGCTGATCTTGCTGATTCCCATACCCTCTCAAGCATCCGAAGCTTTGCGCATCAAGCCGCATGAAGCGCCAGATGTCTGCAACACGGATATCGCTCAGGTCAGGGTCACTGTCAACGGCGTAGGGTCTGGCGGTATTTTAAATGTTGGGCTGTACGATGATCCGGACAATTTTCTGTTCAAAAAAGGGCGCAAACGCACCGTGCGTATTCCGGCCGCAGAAGGACAACAAAAGGTGTGTATGAATCTTGAACAAGCCGGCACGTACGCCGTAGCCGCCTATCACGACAGGGATGGAAACCGTAAATTGAAGCTGCGATGGAATATGTTGCCAGCCGAGCCTTTCGGTTTATCGAATAATCCTGAGCAGCAGACCGGTTTTCCAAAATTCAGTGACTCCGCATTCACTACCGGTAGCCTTGGGGCAGATATTGTGATTGATCTCAAGCAACCCAAACAACGCCGAATTCATTAAATCATGCGCATGCTATTGAGTTTCCTCATCATTATTCTGGTGATGCCTTACGTGTCCATGGCTTTACTGGTCTATATTGACCAATCCCGTCTGGTTTATTTTCCACAGCAGCGGATCAGTACTACCCCAAGTACCATCGGGCTGGAGTATACGCCGCTCAATATCACCACAGCCGATGGCGAAACACTGCACGGCTGGTGGGTGGCCGCGCCCGATGCCAAAGGCACGGTGCTGTTTTTTCACGGCAACGCCGGAAATATTTCCCATCGCATCAATTATCTCAAGATGTTCAATCAGCTTGGCTATAACACCCTACTGTTTGATTATCGTGGCTATGGCCAAAGCAGCGGCACTCCCTCCGAGTCCGGCACATATCAGGATGCGCAGGCTGTCTGGCGCTATTTGACTGAGACTCGAAATATTTCACCCGCGCAGATTGCATTATTTGGTGAATCATTGGGAGGGGCAGTTGCCGCCAAGCTGGCTACCCATGAAAAACCCGGCTTGCTGGTGCTGGCTTCCGCATTCACTTCCGTTCCCGATCTGGCCACAGAGATTTACCCGTTTTTGCCGGTACGCTGGCTCGCCCGTTTTCAATACAATACGCTGGAATCACTGCAATCGATTACCTGTCCGGTTTTTATTGCCCATAGCGTGGAAGATGAAATCGTACCGTTTGCGCATGGTGAGCGTTTGTTTCAGACAGCCTCAGAACCCAAGCAGTTTCTGACCCTGGAGGGTGGACACAATACCGGCTTTGTTTTTAAGCAGCCAGCCTGGATAAAATCGTTGGGAACATTTATGGATGCTCATATGGTGGATAGGAGAGCTACAGAAAGATTGTGATTATTATCGATTATCATTCAGTTTCAATTGGCAATCGAGAGGAATATCGGCTTCTAACTTATTGGTTTACCCGCACGATACAAAGCGATGGTACCGGCTACTGTGCGATAACACGTAGTTTCTTTCACTTGACCGAATCCGGCATCTGCCATAAAAACTGGTAATAAACCTAGAATATTATCGTGCACTTCTTCAAACCAGCGCACTATCCATGAGATCAGCCACATGAATGAATCGTGCGGTTTTCCGAAATCCGCGATATGCAGTTCGCCACCAGGTTTTAGTACGCGGTATGCTTCTCTGAGCGCCTGCTGTTTATCCTGCTGTGTCAGGTGATGCAGCATCAGACTGGCGAATATTCGGTCAAAGCTCTCATTCGCATAGGGTAGCGCAGTTGCTACACCCTGTTGCAAGGTGATGTTTTCTCCTGTTTCTTCAGCTTTTTTTCGCGCAATATTCAGCACCTCAGGATCCACATCCAGTCCGTAGACTGCGGCATGCGGTTCGGTTTGTTTGATCATCAGCGTAAGCGTGCCTGTGCCGCAGCCCACATCCAGCACGGCTTGACCTGACCGAATGCGAGCTTGCGCGATTAACGAAGTCTTTAACGTTGTTTCAGAAAACAAGTGCCGCATCACTGGATCATACCAGCGCGTGAGCCAGTGGAAATGAAATGCCGGGGTATAACGCGCGTGTTTTTTCATGATTTAATTCCATTGCTATTTCATTACCAGAGTCCTGCTAAAGCAGGTTTGGCGCATCACATGATTCAGCAGGGCGGTTTTACCGCTACCAAGAAACCTTGCCAGTAAGTGTAACTGGCATAGCGATTATTTGTCGCAGAACATCAGGTAATGTAATTTTGATGCTTATCCCGAAGTCTGACAACGCGCGCATACGCCACGCAATTCTAGTTGTTTGTGCGCAAGCATGAAGCCAGTAGTCTGAATACTACGCTCGAGTTCTTCGATAATGCGTTTTTTGATGCCGACTTCCTTGACGCTGCCGCAGCGATCACAGATCAGGAACTGCGGTGTTTCATGTTGATGATCGCAGGCAATATGTGCGCATGACATATACTGCCCGGCAGTTTCCAACTTATGTACCAGTTTTTCCTGAATCAGAAAATCCAGTATGCGATAGATCGACATCACCGGTAGCGATTCCTGGAATTGCGCTTTATACCGATCGAAGATTTCATAGGCGGAAAGCGGCGTGGTAGATGCCAGCAATACCATCAGTACATTTTTACGTTTCTGAGTCAGCTTAGTACCCCCTGACGCGCAAACTTCTTGAGATTTATTGATGAGTTTCTCAATATCAGCCGGCATTTTATTATATCTTCAGAGTCTTAAAGGTCAGATCATTTCTGATGTTAAAAATAAAAGCATACCACGCGAATATGCTTTCAGATGCAAATCCATTTCACCGCACATTTCTTTTAGCCAGCTCGGTGCTTGTTGCGCATGCTCAAACAGAATTTTCCTGTATCCAATATTAGACACATCCACTCGCCGTTCTCAACAGCAATGATTTCCGCTTCTGTATTCGTATTCAGGCAACGCAGAATGCGCTGTGTAATTGTCCAATTCTTCCAGATTCACCAAATCATTTCCTTGAGCCATACATAGCATGCTGCGCTCATATCCTAGTACTCCAAAAAGCCGGAACGTACAGTTACCGGTAGATCAGTTTGCATTTCATTTCATGTATTAAAGTATCCATTGATATTTGTTATGATATAACATATCATTTATAATATGCAATATTGATTCTTATCCTCTATTCAAGGGTCAGTGAATTTTCAGCACCTCGAGAAGCCAGTTTTTAGCAAATTATCTTCAAGCAATTGTTTAATCCGGCTTTATTGTGACGAGGTCTCGAGGTGTTCTTTTTTCTTTTTAACTAATTGTTGTGTTTTCAATAGCAGAATACCTACAAACGATGAATTTACGAAGTAATAGCGCGTACGTACAAAACTTGAAAGGTTCGGCATGAAGGCAAAATGGGCACTCGAACATACCTTTCAATGGTCATTTATCGTCTCAGTATGCCCCAACTGGCTCGAAGAATAGCAGTTGGCATTATTTTGGTATGGTTTATGGGATCAGCTGAACAAACATTAGCAGAACATAATTCCAAGAGTCCTGGGTCTATCAATGCGCCGCTCGAATCCCCCAAGACCAATTCCGCAATCCAGCTGACACCGATAAATATTATCGGCGTTACACCCGATCAATTACCTAAGCCGAGTGCCAGCACATTGAAAGGTCGCGCACTGCGCTTGCAGCAAGGAGATACCCTTGGCCAGACCTTGCACGAAGAACTGGGAGTCAGCAATGCATCTTTTGGTTCGGGTGTCGGTATACCGGTAATACGCGGCTTAACCGGCTCACGGGTACGCATACTACAAAGCGGCATTGGTACCCATGACGCAACTACCCTCAGTCCGGATCACGCAGTGGCGATTGATCCCTTATTTGCAGATACCATTCAAATCATGCGCGGCCCGGAAGTAGTTCGCTATGGCGGCAATGCCATTGGCGGCATCGTTGACGTAAACGATGGCCGCATCCCTGATAAAAGGGTTAAGCAACCGATCAGCGGTTCTTTTGAGAGCCGTTATGACACGAATGGCAATGGCACGCATTCTGCATTCAAACTGAATATGGGAAAAGATCGGTTCGCATTTAATGTCGGTGGTTTTTTTCGCCACCGCAACGATATCCGCATCCCTGGCAAAGCGATTGATGAAGCATTCGTGGAACAGCAATTTGGCCTGACTGAAATTCACAATGTCACGGGGAAAATCCCCAATACCGATAGTAAAGGCTTTGGCGGATATACTGGTGTTTCGTGGCTCGGCAATAACATCATGGCGGGCATGTCCGTCAGCCATACCGATAATCGCTATGGTATCCCGAAAGGCAGTCATCATCTCGATCCCAATCATCTGGATGGCCTCGAAACAATTCTGCCAAACATTAAAGACCTGACGGGGTTTGAAGATATCTTTGGCCCGCAAGCGTTATTCCCTAATATCCGCTTCCATATGCATCAGACCCGTTATGATTTCAAATCCGAGTGGTATGAACCGATGCGCGGAGTAGAAAGCGTCAGTTTCCGCTATGGTTTGGTTGATTATGGGCATACTGAACTTGAGGGTGGCTCTCCATTCACCAAGTTTAAAAATGACGTCGGTGAAGGCCGCGTCGAAGCACGACACAATGCATTGCCAAACCTGACCGGCACCTTTGGCGCACAGTGGATCAATCGGAATTTTTCCGCGCTTGGTGTCGAAACGTTTGTTCCACCAACCAAGCAACAGTCTTTGGGTATCTATACCACACAAGATTACACGTGGAACAACTGGATATTACGCGGCGGTATCCGCTTCGAACATGCCCGCATCGATCCCAGCGCAAACGAACTGAAATTGCGCGGTAGCGCGCTGCCGCCAGTTCCATTACCTAACTCGCTAGATTACCAGGCAGTTTCCGCCTCCGCTGCGTTGCAGTGGAATCCACGGCAAGATACCGCATTAACGCTAACCTTAAATCGCGGCAAGCGTCCGCCCGATATTCAGGAATTACTGGCACTCGGACCCCATTTATCCACGCGCAGTTTTGAGATTGGTAATGTGCAATTAAAAAATGAAACCGTGAACATGGTTGATCTGGGCCTCGACTGGAAATCGGCACGAGTCAGCTCGCGTATCAATGGTTATTACAACCGTACCGACGATTTTATCTATTTGCGTAACACCGGACTGGTATATGAAATCGACAATGAAGTGATCCGTCAGCGTTGCGTCAGCGACGCAGAATGTGTGTCAATTTTTGCTTACGACCAGCGTAATGCCGAGTTCGCCGGTTTCGAAGCCAGGGTTGATACAACCCTTTATCAATTGCCGCGTGGCAATAATGTATTGTTGACACTGTTTTCCGATTATGTGCGTGGGCGTTTCGTTAACGGTGATCGTGACGACGTTCCTCGCATGCCGCCACTTCGTTATGGCGCTGAGTTGGGATTTGGCAATCAAACCTGGAATAGCGCGCTGCGCTATACCCGTGCAGAAGCGCAACATCATCCCGGCAAAAATGAAACACCCACGGATGGCTATCATTTATTGACCGCATCAGCGGACTATCAACTCAAAGCGGGCAAATGGGGTGATCTATGGCTATTCGCCAAAGGGTATAACCTGCTCAACGAAGAAATTCGCAACTCAGTCTCCTTTTTAAGAAATTTCGCCCCGGAACCAGGCCGCAGTTTCATTTTCGGGGTACGAGCAACCTTTTAGGAAGTGTCATGTATGAAATTGCAACTTAACAACCTTCGATTGAAAGGATCAATTTGCAACATGGCCTTGCACGGTTATTTGCTGCTGGCTGCGCTAGTATCGGCTCAGCACGCAAGTGCCAGTACCCTACATCTGGATGTTGAAGTCTGGGGACAAGGCAATGCCTTGTTTACCGGATATTGCCGCACACCCGGTATCGTTGGTTGTGATCTGGATGGATTGGCGGATGCGCTTCATTTACCGGTTAATACCTTACCAACAGAAACTGCGACTGGCAAGCTGATATTCCCGGCTGACTTTCAAGATCTATCAGGTGGTCAGTTCAAAACCAAAAATCCAGGGTTCCAATCAATACAAAATGCACTGCTACCCAATGAACTGCTCGGTTATCGCGCGCTCGGCAAGCTGAAATATTGGGATCCGGCTGTGGCTGCCTGGAACGATGCACCGCCGGAGGTGCAGATCCGATTATTTGGCGGGTTGGAAGCCAGCGCCGCAGTACTCAATGATTTCTCAAAATGCGCCGGTCAATTGATTTGCTTTAGCGAGGGAAGTTTCGGTATTGATGGCAGCACGGTTTTTTCCGGCATTGGTATCCACGGCAATCCGGAGCTGGTCGTCGATATCACCGATACCAATGGGATTTTGCATACCCATCTGAGCTTTTTCCTGGAAGATCAGAATGGTCAAGCAGGAGGACCGGTCGGTGCTTATTTAATTGAAATGCAATTACTTTCCAATGCGCGTTTTTTTCCGACTGAACCATTCCTCATTTTATTCAATGCAGGACTGGATACCAGTCAATTTGCGGCTGCTTTGATGGCATTGACCGGCGAACCGACAGGCATCGATCCTCCTCAACCGCCTATCCTGCCGGTATCGATACCCGGGGATGTCGATCTGGATAGCGATGTCGATCGCATCGACGTGGCGCTGATTCTGCTCGCTGCACAAAACAACGAAACGCTAGAACCAACAAATGCCGCCTTTGACGTCGATAAAGATGGCGTTATCACTCGTGAAGATGCCTTGCTGGCTAAAACGTTATGCACGCTGAGACTATGCAATATTCCGACAGAAGCGCCTGCGACTGCGACTGCGCTGAATGTAGCAGCAATTTATGATCACCATTCCGGTATTTTAAATCTGAACGATGTACAAATCGGCGACCAACATTATCGCGCACAGCTGCAGACTCAGACTGGCAATACCCTGACGTTGATTTCGCTACAACCTGACAAGCCCCGCTATGCAACACCAGCTCAGTATGATGAGGCCACAGGCATCCTGGAAATTCCTTCAGTATTCATTAATGGCAAATATTTCCGGGCGGCCTTACGAAACCTCGGTGCTCATGGATTTCAAGTGGAGCACTTGGAAGAAATCGCCGGAATTCTAGACTAATCAGTTCGTTATAACCACTCATTCACAACATAGGAGATAAAAATGTTTAATAAGCTGAAAATATTGTTGATCACGCTGATGTTCAGCCTACATTTCGTACCTGCCAGCTCAGCACAAGAACTGCACGCCGGAGATATACAACCATGGCGAATCGGCGCGGAAATTTTTGTGAATAATACGGTGTTTGAAACCGATTTCGGTGATCCCAGCGGCGGTTCATTCGCTACCGACGAACCAGGGATTGATGTCAATATCGAAAAAGGCGCGTTCACACCCGGTAATTGGCTGCGCTTTCAACCCGTTGGCCAACTTTTATACTGGAATGGGACGCAATGGAGCACTGCTATTCCGAATGGAGAGAGAATCGAAATCACTGACGCGCTTAACAATGCCATTTCGTTTAGTGCCACCGGCACCGCCGGGACTGCTGGCGTCATTGGTGAAGTCGGTAGTGACGGCAGTGTACATGAACATCTGAGTTTCAAAATTTTTGATGTATCCAATACGCCAAACGGCACCCCAGGTGCATACCGTATCCAACTGAGACTATTTGAATCCAACGCAAATAGCGACACTTCTGTTTCCATCGCCACGTCTCCAATTACCATTGTTTTCAATCGGGGGCTTGAACACGAAAGCTTTGAGCTAGCCGTAGCCGCAGCAAACGATCTTACTGAAAATTCTGTCTTCGTTGCTGATACGGGGATATTGACAATCCAGCGTGTCAAAGCCTTGGAAACTTACTACCAGGCAAAATTACAGCATATCGGCGATGGCAAGTTCCAATTGATAGAAGCTAACGAGATTACCGTAACGGAATAACGATTAAAATTTGCCGGAAACAAGCATAACTACCATTCGTGTCTGAAATTGCAAGTATTGTGATCCGAATGTATTTCCGGCTTTTATGAATATCCGTCATCGTTAGCATCAGCAATCAAAATCAATTATGGATACTTTTACAATATTTGCCACATTGGCTGCTTCTTTAGTGGTTGTCCTGGTTGCAGCTTGCTCGTTTTTTGTGCTTTACGTCAGCGACACTACATTAAAAGTGTGGATGCCAAGACTGATTGCAGTTGCCGTTGGTGTATTGCTGGGTGATGCCTTTCTTCACCTTCTTCCTGATTCAATGAAGCTAGCAGAAAATACCAATGCAGTGCTACTTTGGACACTAGCCGGTATCCTTTTCTTCTACGTAATTGAGCAATTCCTGCACTGGCGGCACGATCACAGCATTGAAATACCGGCTGCCGCTGCTGGCAAATCGGCTTCTCTCGCAAGAATGAATTTGTTGGGTGATGGTATCCATAACTTTGTTGATGGGGTGTTGATTGCGGGTAGTTTTCTCGCTGATCCCATGTTGGGTATCGCCACCACATTTGCCATCGTGATGCATGAAATACCACAGGAAATATCAGATATCGCAGTCTTGATACACGGTGGATTCGAAAAGAAGCAGGCTGTCATCGCTAATGTGGTTTGCGCTACCGCATGTATCGCTGGTGCTGTGTCAACTTTACTTGTCGCCCACACAATCACCTTAAGCTTAAGTGCGCTATTGGCAATAACCGCTGGCGGTTTTATCTACATTGCAACTACCGACCTTATCCCACTGCTGCGGCAACCAAAAATGAAACTCACATTACCCATTCAGTTTGCGGCCACCGCAGTGGGTGTCATATCCATGCAAACCATTCTATGGCTTGAAACTATCTTATCTTAAACAAGGAGTAGAATCGTGATATCAAAAATTCCTGTAACTGTCCTTACTGGATTCCTAGGATCTGGAAAAACAACATTGCTTAATCGGATTCTGTCTGAAAACCATGGAAAGCGAATCGCCGTCATCGAAAACGAATATGGTGAAATCGGTATTGATAATGATCTGGTTATCGGTGCTGAAGAAGAAATATTTGAAATGAACAATGGTTGCATTTGCTGTACCGTACGTGGAGACCTGATTCGTATTTTGGGCAATTTGATGAAACGACGCGATCGTTTCGACTACATTATGATTGAAACAACCGGTATGGCTGATCCAGGCCCTGTTGCACAAACATTCTTCATGGACGATGACATCAAAAATGCGTTGAGTCTTGATGGCATCGTGACCCTCGTCGATGCAAAACACGTAATCGAGCATATCGATGATAGTGATGAAGTAAAAGAACAGATTGCGTTTGCAGATGTTATTCTGCTGAATAAGATTGACCTGGTAACGCCAAACGCCCTTGAGGAGCTGGAGGCACGAATTCGCAGCATGAACTCGGTTGCAAAGATTTTCCGTACCCAGGATGCAGCAATTGCCATGGACCATATCCTTAATTTAGGAGGATTTGATCTCGACCGTGCGCTTGAAGTAAATCCCAAATTTCTTGAACCCGAATATCCTTTTGAATGGAGTGGTGTGTACCAACTTGATGAGGGAATCTATACATTGATATTTAACGCCGGGCCCGATCCGACAATAAACGTGAGTCTCCTTCGCATCGCAAATACTTTGAATGAATCAATGCAGACGACTTTTAATTCTGCTGCGGAGTCTGCTGTGCTTGCTTTCTCGTCAGACGAAACAGCGCTCAAGCCTGGCGAAGCGATACAGGCATTCGGTAAATGGTATCAACTACAACTTAACACTAACAAATCGCGATTTTCTTTGCTCATTGATCAACCAGGCATCTATGCATTGTTTACCGAACATCATCCAGATGAGTTTCACGCGCACCTCGAAAATGCTGATGGCAACCGACTGCAAGCGGTAATTACCCGTGCATATAAACCGGATCATGAACACGACGAAGAGATTACATCTGTCGGTATCACTACGTCAGGTGCGCTCAATCTTGACAGATTTGAAGAATGGCTGCGTTGGTTACTGGCAACGAAAGGGGCTGATATCTTCCGTATGAAAGGGATACTTAACTTTAGCGGAATGACAGAACGCTATGTATTCCAGGGAGTACACATGTTGTTTGATGGACGTCCTGATCGCCCCTGGGCAGATGAACCTCGTAAAAATGCTTTGATCTTTATCGGGAGAAACCTTGATCGGGAAGAATTAAATGCGGGGTTTAATGCATGCTTGGACTAGACCTATCACTGTTCAAAAGAGATGTACTGAATGAGCGCTGGAACATCTCACTAGAGGAACATATCATTGACATGGCATGGTCTCCCGACATGAGCCATTTGGTTGCAGCCACTGCGGAAGGACGAATCATTCTGATTGATAATTATGGTGATTCCGCAGCCTATAAACAGATTGGTGAACATGCGCTCGGCGCAAACTCAGTTTCATGGCGCCCCGATGGATTGCAATTTGCTTCATCAGGGCAAGATGGTAAAGTGCAAGTGTGGGATGGAGTTACTGGTAAGCTACTGCAATTAATCGATGCTGACAATGATTGGGTTGCAAAAGCTACTTACCATCCTCAACGTCCGATCCTGGCAATTGCCGCAGGCCGATCATTCAAATGTTGGACCGAAACAGAAGGTATAATTTACGAATCGGCAGATCATGCCAGCACCATAGCTGATATTGGCTGGAGCCCGGATGGCTCTGCTGTGGCAGTCGCTGCCTACAACGGCGTTACCTTGCATTATCCTGTACAACAATCTGAACCACGAAAGTATCAATGGAAGGGCTCCAGCTTATTGCTGACTTGGAGTCCTGACGCAAAGTACATCGCTACGGGAGAACAGGACTCGACAGTACATTTCTGGGATGTCAATTCTGGCACTGATGCCCAAATGTCGGGTTTTTCAACTAAAGTGCTCGAGCTTTCATGGCATTCGTCAGGACAATGGTTAGCAACAGGCGGTGGAAATACTATCTGTATCTGGGATTGTAGGGGCAATGGACCTACCGGTCGTGAACCACAGTATTTGAGATATCATTTCGACAAAGTCACGCAAATTGCCTATCAACCTTCCGGCCATTACTTGGCTTCTGCCGATATCGACGAGTTTCTACTACTATGGGAACCGGAAAAACACGACAAAATTATTTCAGCCACTTCGCTGTCAGCACCAGCAACCTGCATACGCTGGACAACCAAAGGCGATATATTGGCAGTAGGTCAGCAAGATGGGGTCATAGAGACTTTTTTAATAAAAAATGCACATGTATAAATCGATGGATAATACCCACAATAATTTATTTTTACGCAATGGCAGCAAACTCCATTGAAAAGAGTACGCAATAATAATCAGCCCCTTCGACTTGCCGCATCAGCCCTTATTATTCAATCAAAACATACAAGAATTCCAGGCTAATTATACGAAATTTGCTCGAGCGTTATAAAAGGCTGCTGCAGAATAAGAATGACGGTATAGCGATAAGTGCTACTGCTGAAAAATTTTATTTTTAGTAACTCTGATTTTCATCAGAAAGCAAAGAGTGCCAGATATTCAAGCAGATAGACTCCAACAATACTACTGAGTGGTATCAGCACGGATAATACAATAGGGTGATGCGATAGCGGTTGAAATACCCCTTCCTTAAAATCTCTTATTTCACCGATTAACAATTTTAGCTTGGCAGAGCTACCACCTTTTTCGTACCAAGCTCTATTTTCCAGCAACTGAGAAGAGTAGCTGTCTAATTTTTGAAGAATATCCTTTCTGGCATCTTGTGCGGCTATTCTTAGTCTAATCGCACTACTAAGCGCGATCAATGCAGTAAATCCAAAAACAAATAGTAATAAAGGCGTGATTTGCCAATTATCGAAGTAATAAGCGCGGGACAATATTACAAGGAACAGAATGAAAAATGGATAATAAATGAACTTATTAATAATGATGGTATGTCGATGGATAAAATCCAGTAGGATTTTATGTTCGACTGCTTCTTGGGGTAAGCTGTATTTGCTTTTATTGATATTCACTAAATTAGCCGGCCATTTAACATTATGTTCTTTAAGTAATCTGATGAGATGGCTGCATAAATGTGCGACATCTACAATGATAAAAATCAACATTAAATAGGAAAAAATTGACAGGATGAGAATTGCAGTATGGATATTTGAACTGACTTCGCCTCGGAATGGAATTTTCGGTATGTCAAAAAAACCGCTTTGAATAAGCAATACAACGAATCCAACGTAAAGAATAACCATAAGTATTGCTCTTACTGAACAACAACTAATTGTTCTTGATTCCAAATAATCAGACCAGAAATCTTTAAAGGGTATGGGTTCTTTAGAATTCATTTTCCATCGGTCAATATTTAATTTTGCCCAAAGGCTTTTTGTCTTTTTAGTATCTTCTCCGACTGAAGCAGGTGATATATATTCTTTTTCAATTGCTTCCTTATTTTCTTTCAGTTGTTGGTAAATGCTGTAAAGGAGGTAGCCTGCAAGTATGGCGGCGACAAACCTTATGCCAATAGCTGGCCAGATACTGGTGCCACTAGCGAATGGTTCTGATCCAGAATCATCTAAAGATGGTACAGTGTGATAGAAAATCAATAGCAGGGTAATGCTGATAAACACGCCAACAATAATGGGCTTAAAGCGCTCTTGAATTAGAGAGTAGTACAGGAGAATCGCTAGGAAGGCTATTGCTAAGAGCGGTCCGCTGATTTTCAAAATCTTTTCCCAATCAGAAAGTTTGATTACTGAAGCAAGTTCCGGTTCGGGATGTATTCCATTTCCCGCTGTATGACTCAGATCAACAGCATTATTATTCCCAATTTCAAATAACCTGGGTTGTTCCTGCAATTTTTTGAGGAATTCTTTCAGAGTGCTTACTGAGCATTGCCCCTCTGTATGAGGACAATGCAAGGCTAATAGCGTAGTGAAATATAAAGCAGTTTGATAATTATCACGGAAAGGCGGCGTGTTTTTTTGCCACTCATCATTAAGCTGCAAGCCAAATGGCGAAGCAACGATCAAGTTTCGGGTCCATTTTATTTCGCTGGAATGAAAGAACCGTGCATCAAGATCAGTGGTAAAAAACAGAGCTTCCGGGAATTTAGGACGCAAGGCTTGTAGAATGAGCAACTTGTCATAGGGATCGCTTCCGGTGATACCGATTGCTTGAATACCGCCCTCGCTGGCCTTTATCTTGTCTAAATGCTTAATTTGTTCAGCTAAACGCACCAGATAATCAAGCTGACTAGTTTCAGTTGGGCGCTCTAACTGTTTTTTGAATTCCTTGTCATTGAGCTTATTTGCTTGAGATTCTTTGCCCTTGCTATCTTGACTGGTTGCAGTGTGTTCACTCGTTATCCCATCAAGCCCTCGCAGGTAGTTGAAAGTATGAATATGTCCTTCGCTAATTCCGTTATTATTTTGATGGTTTTGATTTTCGCCGAATTCAGCAATTTTTTTCAGGATGGTCGCAGTCAGTGTTTGAGAATAAAATGTATCCAGTTCACCAATCAATACCATATGATGCGGCTGATTAGATTGTCTAGCAGGAATGGCTCCTGCAAGGTCTGGACAATTTCTTGAGATAGATTTATTAGGGTCAGCTCGATATGGAGTGACTCCACGTAATGCCAGTTCACAAAGTAATGCATGGGCTAATTTATCCTGTGGGCTGATGGTTCTGATTATTTTATCGTTCAGCCAATTGCCCCGATCCTGATATAGTGTTTTACCGATTAGTCGTTCGTCATTTGCAGTTACAGAAGTTGCGAAAATATGGCTGTGATTAAGATAGTTATCTGGTAGCGACTCCTTTTTTATCCTATTCATATCAGCATACATTTTTCTTAATGTGCCGGAATCGTGTGGGCCAATTATATTGAAGCTTATTTCTGACTCAATTTTGCTATTGGAAATAATTTCCTTTTTTAATTGACCTAGCACTTCTAGGCTATTGATCGAGGAATGGGCAAAAGTATCATTGTTTAGCCAAAGTATGAGAACCTTTTCTTTTTTATTTTTTAACAACAATTCAAGTTCTTTATCGCTAAGCTCTTCTATGCTAATTGGTTTTAGCTGATCGTTTAACTCAAACCATTCATAGGGCATATAATCTGGAAAATCACAATAAGAATTTTTTTTATCTTTTTGACATGCATTTCTAAAATCTACAAAACCGATATGTTCTGGATCTATAGGCATATAGCCAGCAGCATGCAAGCCGGATATCAGCGCATAGCGGCTGCGTAACCGCCATTCGTGGTATTCAGCATAAGGCCCGCCGGGCACCATAACAGCTAGTATGTGAACGGAATTTTGTTTTTCCGTTTCTTTATAAATTTGACATTTTAATTCTGTAATTGAATGAGCTGCCGTTTCAGGGGGCTCTTCGTTATGACAAGTCAGCCGATTGAGTTTGTTTTCAATATTAAAAGTTGTATCAGAAATTAAACCTTCAAAGATTCCAGGTTGTGATTGGGTATGATTTTCTTTAGTGCTTCTGATATGAAAGGTTTTACCGGAAACTGAATCTTGTTTCTTGTATAACTCTACCGCTTGAAAAGGATCTTGCCACAATCGTGAGCGAACATCTTCAGTCGACATTCTTTCCGTATGGATCATGGCAGGCCGCGTTGGTTTGAAAATGATTTCCTGAGCAGCAAAAAGGCTTATTAGCAGTGCAACGACCGCAATTGCAGGGGTTGTTTGGGAAGATTTATCAGCCGGTTTGTTTTGTTCACTCATGGCGCACAGTGCGGATTCACGAACTAACCGCAGCAATTAATGTTTAGTAGCGATTTCGGTAAGTGCCAAATTTTACTGGTTTGCTGACTTGCTCAGAGATCCTTCCGGATACCTTACCTTGTCCTCATGATAAGACTGTCTATTTGATAAATAAATAAGCATTCGCTTATTTTGATCTAAGCTACTTGCTTATAATGGTATGGACGGGTAATACGGGAAAACTCAGAAGAAGGTTAAATTGCTTTTTTATTTAGCAGTGAATGAATTCCTCGAACAATTCCGAAGCGCATTAAGCAAATGAAGGTTGGATTTAAGAACCACCGAAATGTCAGGGTCACATAAGCATCAGGGTCTTTTGATCTGTGCGGGTGCCGGCGTAAAGCATGCGCCTAAGCCGCTCTGCGGCTCGGCTTAATTTAGGCGTTCGGCATCAGCCCCGCAAAAATACTACGTGCTTTTGTTCTTTTGCATAATTGTTAAATAAATGTTTTTTCATTCAACCGTCGCTGTTGAGTTAGTGTTCCATACTTATCACGGGTTTGAATTCCCCATCGAATTAATTTATTCCAGGAGGAAGAAATGGTTAAGAGGCACATATTTTCTTGCAGCAGATTTTTCTGGACGTTTGCTTTGAGCATGCTGATTTTTGCTTCTGCCGCGAACGCGGCGATGCAATCGGCAACTTTTACAACGTCAGCTTATCCTCTTCTCGGCAACAATCACATCGCCGCAGACTTGAACGACGACGGCAAGCTGGATTTAGCGGGAACGGGCACAAACTAGCGGCTATTATGCTGGGCAATGGCGACGGATCGCCTCCAAGGCAGAGCTGCGCGTGGAAGCCACAAGCACCAACAGCAGTGCCGTACTCAAGTGTTACGTGACCTCGACGGGCGCACTGATCAGGACACTGACGAACAACAGCGGTGGCAAGCACAGCGAACAATTTTCGTGGCCGACGAATCCGCAAAGCATTACCGTTCGTAGCAGCAATGGGGGGAGGCAACGTGCACTGTAACACTGAAGTAATCGGCTGCGCCGGAATGACAAATAGTGCGAGAAGATCAATCCAACAGATTAAGGATAAGTTATCTCGCACCCAGACAGGCTTTATTAATCTGTAGAAATTATTTTTCTATCTGTTTCTCACATAACTTAAAATCGTGATCTGTCCCCTGTTTCGGTCTATTGAGTGCAGTTAATTTCCATAAGCAGCAAAATATTGCCGTGTATAGTCGCTGCAGCTAAATATCTCATCTAGGCTGAGACACCAGTAAATTATTCTTTTTAGATTAATAGCGTGGTGTGTTATCGTAGATATGCAATTTTTATGCATTATTTAATATGAAATAGTCGTTGATTAAAAACAGCTATACGTTCTCGACTGGGTTGAGTATTGTCCTGAATGAAGGAAGTGATTCTTAACTACAGCTTTCCGGGTGAAATATTGTATAAAGGAGGATAAAAATGGCGCAAGGCAGCATAATGTTACAAATTGATGTCCTACAGGAAATTGATGAACCTGTCACATTTATTCCTCCTGTTACTGTGATGGCATTTCATTTTCTCAGTTTTGATAAAACCACCGTTCGCGAAATCACTTCTCAAAAAACCGGTGGAATTCTTGCTGGGGCAATCGGCTCCACGATTGGTTTTTCTGGTATTCCTCATGCTGAACTGAGATTATTCTTAAGAGGAGGAGAAGAAGCCTTCTTTATCGCTCCTACACACGTATCTTCTCCCCAGTTCGAAGCAGGCTTTGCTATTTTAGAATTGAAAGATATAGGAATTACCGGATTTGATGATACTAAAGTACGCGTTAGCCGCCGGATAGGCGGTCATGCCTATCTCGACGAAGTACCTTAACTAAGGAGAAGAAAATGGCGCAAGGCAGCATAATGCTACAAGTCAGTGTCATACAGGATATCGCTGGACCTGTCACATCCATTCCACCGGTAACGGTGATGGCATTTCATTTTCTCAGTTTTGATAAAACTACCGTTCGAGAAATCACTGCGGAAAAAACAGGAGGAATTCTTGCTGGAGGATCGAACATGCCGATAGGTTATTCTGGTAGTCCTTTTGCCGTATTGAGATTATTTTTAAGAGGCGGAGAAGAAGTATTTTTTCTTGCCCCTTCTCATGTATCTTCACCTCAGTTCGAAGCAGGCTTTGCGATATTAGAAATCGAAGAACTTGGCGTGACATCGATCGGCTCTAATGAAATGAATCTCTCTCGCCTTATAGGCGGCCATGCCTATCTCGACGAAGTAGAATAACTAGAGAGGAGGACAACCAATGAATATAACGATTAAAGGTCCTGGGGAAATAGTAGTACGGTTCATAGATCAGAATGGCAAGGCTTTGCTACAAGAAACGATACGTGTCTCTGGCTCAGGTATGGTTGAAGCGAAGAGAGATATCAATCTCTCTTTAGAAACATTATCTGGTCAGGTATTAGTATCACCCGTTCTTATCCAGCAAGGCGAGAAACAACAGGTCACATTCGACGGAGAGCATCATTCTTCCTTCACAAGAAAACGCTGCCAGGAAATCGGCTGCACCCAGAATATAACTGAAGACGCAGCACATGGACATGCGCAGCCCTTGCAAGAAGGAGCTATTCATTTACCGAGTGCGCAGAAATAAGAAAGCATTATCTATACTAGCTCAACTTAATTTGCAAAAGTGGCGGCTGATTTGGCTAAGCTCTCATGCAGTAAGTGACAATTGCGAAACAGGACCCACACAGATCTGGAGCATGAAGCGCAAATCCTTGATGAAGTGTTCGCTATGCAGTATAGAGCGTCAGGTCTGACCCTGACGCGTCAAAGTGCCACACTCGCATTACCATCCAATCTGCATCTGCTGTTTTTGCCACCCTGTTCGCCAGAGCTCAACCCGCAAGAACACATATGGGATGAGTTGCGCGAAAAGTTCTTTCACAATCAAATATTCGATAACCTCAAGACACTTGAAGACATCTTTTTAAAGCGCTGCAAATACTCGAAACCAATTTGCCACGAGTAAAAAGTATCACAGCATGGGATTGGATAATTAATGCAATTTTAATGCGAATTAGAATAAAACCACCAACTCATTTAATGGAGATTGATATGCAGTTAATTTTTGAAAAGAAATGGGCTACCCATTACGAAATCAAAGAACCGTCTTCCGGTTTAACTGTATGCCATCTGCACTACAGCCCTTATAATAATCAATGGTTTTCCAGTGGACATACCGCAAATATTACTTTCTTTGAGGAAATTCACGCCAGATCGCCGATAAACTTGAGGAATTGAATAAGCAATGATCTACGAAGAAAACGGACAAATCATAGCCAATGAACTAATGGTCTCCTGTGTGCTCAACTGGAGCTCATATCATGCAAGCCGGCCAGTTGCAGCAAAACTAGCGAATGCAGTGGTTGAACAGCGATAGTATCCTGACTTAATGTATGAGATGCACGCAGCATGTCCTGTTCACCCTTGCCAGCGGCCGCTCGGGCACGAGTTATCTTGCTGATTTCTTTGTCAAGAATATCACGCAGTGTTACAGCACCCACGAGCCTTATTTCACTCCGGGTAATCCCACGCTGTTTGGCAAACCCATTGAATGGAATACATGGCACAATGACAGTGCATTACTGCCGGTGTTAGAGCGCAAATGCCGCTTTATCGCCAGCTGCAAGCAGCCGTTTTATTTTGAGTCCAATCATGCTTTCCTGAAAGCTTTTAACCGCCATGCCGGAACACTGCTGCACAATCCCGGCTTTGTCCATCTGGTGCGCAACCCGTTGCAGGTGGCAAAAAGCGAATGTGTCCGAGAACAGGCGATACGTAAGATGCATCTTCCATTTGTGGACTATAAAAGCGATACCAGCGAGCGCTTGTTCCGCTGGGCGTTGACCGGCTACGAAGCGTTGTTTCAGCACTATCCAGCAACGCTCAGTCGCTTTCAATTCTATATGCTGCAATGGCTGGAGATTGAGCACCGGGCTATGCAATTGATTCGCGATAATCACTGGCAAGATCGGGTGTTTTTTATCGATGTTGACGTGAATCTAAAACAAGAAGCCGTGTTAAAAAACATGGTCAACTTTTTTGACTTACCGCATCAGCCGGTATTCAATCTGAACTTGCGCCACAATAAAACCCCGTTTATCGGTCCGATAATCATCACTGCACAAGATAAACAGGAATTTCAGGCGATTGTGCGTGATTTGCCCGATAGTTACAGACAGTTGTTGCAGGGTAAGCCGTATCGCAATTGTAGCTGGTTCATTGAGGTAAACCGGCTAATAAGCAATTGCCATCGAATATGAGTGTGCTTGGGTTTGTTCGTTTTTATCAACGCCGCAGCGGAATCTCCTTCAGCCTAGCCCAAGGGCTGAGCCGTAGAAGCGGCGATGTAGGTCACGCACCTGCTCCGCGAAGCCGGGAACCGGCCCCACTACTAAAAGATTAGGGACAATCTCCCGGATTGCCAGGCTTCGCACCGGAGATGCGGGAACCCCGAGCTCGGCAAGCCAGGCTGCCAGTTGATCTGAAGAACTCACATATACAATGCGGCCCAGTCCGACCCAGCCGTGCGCGGCGGCACACATCGGGCAATGCTCGCCCGAGGTGAAGACGGTGGCTGCAGCTCGTTCATCAGGAGTCATGTTCGCCGCAGCCCACCGCGCCAGTTCAAACTCCGGATGACGAGTCCGGTCGCCGGAAGAAATCACGCGATTGCGGTCTTCAGCTAGGGCAATGCCATTCCCAGCAACAAGCACAGAGCCAAACGGTTCGTCACCCGCCTCCAAAGCCTCAGTTGCCAGTTCTATGCAGCGGCGTAAGTGCCGCCACTCGGCTGTCGTTAGATCTAAAGATACAGTCATAAAACGCTCATTAATGGATTCGCAACCCCCAGCATGCCGGAGGATAGGAGCCCCAGGCTCACATATCCTATTCCCTTAATAAATACTCTGCGGTTTAAATCCTTGAGTTGGTCCAAGGAATTCATGGTTATTTCTTCTTCCTATGGTTCAATCAGAAAATAATCACACTCTGACCCTTCAGGCCGGAAACAGCGAAGGCCGGCGCGCTGAGCTGATCACCGTATGGCCACCACAACCGGTTTCTTCCTGGCATAAGGGTTAGGCCTTGCATTGATATTCTCTCTCTTTTTTTGCCAGTTTCTTCACGACCCACCTTCTTTTCATCACCCGCCGTCGCACGATAGCTGTTCCAACGCCACTCTTGAGCACTGCGCACTTTGTGCACGCATCGCAAAACACAATATAACGCACCAATTCCAGCAAGTGGGTATCCTTCTGCACCAGTATTGGGGTTGGCAGCCGAGCCGAAGCGTTGGATGAATGTGAGTGCAGCAGGTATGATTCACTCTTTTTCATTCGAAAAAGCTACACTTGGATTCGGAAAGTTGATCAAATTTCAAATGGGCTTGCTACTGACAACCCATTCCGGATCCCACCCTGCAAGCTTGGCAAATGCTTGGTAATTTGATTCGAAAAACATGAGCAAATCTCCTTCAGGATCTTTGGATTTACGCAAGTCGTCATAATCAAGAATAAATTCGTTGATTACAGAAACCCATTTAGCTGCGCTTGGTTTAATGATTGCTTGTTCTAATCCGTCGGGTTTGGGGTATGCAAATGCAAAAAAAGATGGGATGGGATATTTTTCATTGCTAACAGAAAAACCTACCTCGAATTGCGCATCATCCATTGCATTACGGGAAATAAAATCCAATGGCGTATTTGCTGTAGGCAAATGAACACCCTTGTAGCGCGCGTCGCGTAAATCCAGGGTTCCCCAAAATAAGCCAATTCGTGGTGTGATACCGTAAAACTTAGCGTGAAATTTGAGAAGAACGCGATAAGTACTCAACATAATTCTCCACCAAGCATTGATGACTTTTTCATCATAAATATGCAATGCTGTATCTTGATCAAATGGAATGGGATGAGACACTTCCTGGGGTTTCTGATTAATTTTGCTGGTGATGCCCATATTTTCCAAGTGTTGGAATATTTGGTGGGTTAGATGTGCTACCGACATGGAGCCAAGTTTCAGCGTACTAGTTTCTCCCCAGCTCGATGTAAAAACAATCATATGGTCAATACAATCGACTTCCACAGAGAATGTACCTGAATTATATGGAATTATTCCGCTAGTTACGCCGCGGCTGGTCAACGGCATTGCTAAATTAGCCCAGTGCGGCTCAAAAGGTTGAGTTAGCATTAATTTCCCAATCACTTGCACGCACATGTGGAATAAATGTGATGTTGGTATAAATTCTTCCGCGGAGAATGCTGGCCATGGATCATAATTCAAGACAGTGAGGTTTGACATAGATGCCTCCTTTCACAGATGATGCCTAAGAAGTTCAACATAAAGCATCCATCGAAGTTATTAATTCTTAAGTATAGGAAATATAAGTACTCTTCTTATCAAAATATACGTAAAGCCGAACGTTTAGTCAAACCCGCTGCTAATAACCTGCACTAACAGAATTATTCAACTGACACCCTACTTCGTTTCAAGTAAACGCCGAATCGGAATTTCCTTCACCAGCGCATAAACCGCCGGAAAAATGATCAGTGTCAGAATCGTCGCGGACACCATGCCGCCGACCATCGGTGCGGCGATACGACGCATCACTTCGGAACCGGTGCCGGTGCTCAGCATGACTGGCAGCAATCCGATCACACTGCCTGCGATAGTCATCATTACCGGGCGGATGCGGTAGACCGCGCCCTGCACCACGGCTTCATAGAGATCTGCAATAGCCACTTCCTCCCCGGCAGCCTTGCGTTTCGCGGTGATAGCAGTAAGCGCCTGATCCAGGAAAGCCAGCATCACCATGCCGGATTCAGCCGCGATACCGACCAGACCGATGAAGCCGACCACCGCCGCCACGCTCAGGTTGTAATCGAGCCAATACATCAGCCAGATACCACCCACCAGGGAAAAAGGAACCGACAGCATCACGATCAGTGTTTCTGTGAAACGGTTAAAATTCAAATACACCAGCACAAACACCATGAAGATCGTGAGCGGCACTACTATTTTCAATTTCTCGGTGGCGCGTTGCATATATTCAAATTGTCCGCTCCAGGTTGCATAGTATCCTTGCGGGAACTGAATCTGCTCGCGCACAGCTTGCTGCGCTTCTGCGATATAGCTGCCGATATCACGATCGCGAATGTCGACAAAAATGTAAGCAGACAGCAGGGTGTTTTCTGTACGGATACTGGGTGGCCCTTGCACCAGTTTGATTTTCGCAAGCTGGCCCAGCGGAATCATTACCGCTCCCATCGTCTCTCCCATCGTCGGCACCAGTACCTGCGTGGCAATCGCCTGCGGATCACTGCGCAACTCACGCGGATAGCGGATGCTGACACTGAAGCGCTCACGACCTTCCACCGTCGTTGTCACCATCTCCCCACCCAGCGCCGCCGAAACCACATCCAGCAGATCACCGACAGCCAATCCATAGCGGGTGAGTTCAATACGATCGGGTTCGATATCGAGGTAGTAGCCGCCGGTAGCGCGTTCTGCATACGCGCTGCTGGTCCCCGGCACGGTTTTTACAACAGCCTCGATTCGCTTGGCGAGGTTTTCTATCTCACCCAGATCCTTGCCGAATACCTTGATGCCGACGGGTGTTCGAATGCCGGTGGCCAGCATATCGATCCTGTTCTTGATCGGCATGGTCCAGGAATTGCTGACTCCCGGCATCTGAAGTGCCTGGTCCATTTCGGCAATCAACTTGTCGACCGTCATGCCGGGGCGCCATTCGTTTTCCGGTTTCAGGTTGATGATGGTTTCGGCCATCTCCAGCGGCGCCGGATCGGTTGCGGTACTGGCGCGCCCGGCCTTGCCGAGCACCGAGGCCACTTCAGGGAAGCTCTTGATGATCTTGTCCTGGGTTTGCAGGATTTCCGCAGCCTTGGTGACGGAAACCGCCGGCAGCGTGATCGGCATATAAAGCAGCGTGCCCTCGTTCAACGTTGGCATGAATTCCGTTCCCAGCTTCATCGCTGGATAAACGGTAACACCCAGCACACTCAATGCGATGATAATAATCGATTTTTTCCACCGCATCACCCAAGCCACGATGGGTTGATAGCCTCGAATCATGAGCCGGCCCAACGGATTATCCTCCTCGCGCGGAATGCGGCCGCGGATCAGCAGCAGTATCAAAGCTGGAACCAATGTGATGGAAAGTAGAGCAGCGCCCGCCATGGCAAATGTCTTGGTGTAGGCGAGCGGTTGGAACATGCGTCCCTCCTGGGCTTCCAACGTAAATACCGGCAAAAACGATACAGTAATAATCAATAAACTGAAAAATAGCGCCGGACCGACTTCCTGGCACGCCGCGATGACAGCTTCTATGCGCGATTGCCCCGGCTCCAGGCGTGTCAGATGTTTATGTGCATTCTCCACCGTGACAATGGCAGCATCGGTCATCTCCGCAATTGCCAGCGCAATACCAGCCAGGCTCATGATATTGGAATTGATACCGAGCTGCGCCATGGCGATGAAAGCAATCAGCACACCGACCGGCAGCATAATGATCGCTACCAGGGCGCTTCGCACATGCATCAGGAAAATTGAGCAAACCAGCGCCACGATGATGATCTGCTCGATAAACACTTCTTTCAGCGTCTCGATCGCGCGCTCGATCAGTTCGGAACGATTGTAGACGGGCTGAATCGTAACACCTTCCGGCAAACCGGATGAAATCTCGCTGATTTTTGTTTCCAGATTATGGATGGCATCCAGGGCATTCTGGCCATGCCGCGCCACCGCAATGCCCGAAACGACTTCGCCTTCCCCATCCAGTTCGGCAATGCCGCGACGTTCGTCGGGAATCAGCTCGACGCGAGCAACATCACGCAATAATACCGGCATGCCTACATGCGCCTTGACGACGAGATTTTCCAGGTCGTCAATGCCGCGCAGGTAGCCCCTGCCGCGCACCACGTATTCGGTCTCTGCCATTTCAATGACGCGCCCGCCGACATCGCGGTTGCTGGCAGTGATCACGTCGGATACCGTCTTGAGCGGTATGCCGTAGGCCTGCAGACGTCGCGGATCCACCGTGACCTGATAGGTTTTCACAAATCCGCCTACGCTGGCTATTTCCGAAATGCCATGCGCCGCGATGAGCTGATAACGCAAGAACCAGTCCTGAATAGTGCGCAACTCATCCAGTGTACGATCTTTGGCAGCGACAACATATTGGTAAACCCATCCCACACCACTGGCATCCGGGCCGAGCGCAGGCCTGACATTAGCCGGCAGCCGGTTCGCTGCAAAGCTGAGGTATTCCAGTACCCGTGAGCGCGCCCAATAAATATCCGTGCCATCTTCGAAGATGACATACACAAACGATACGCCAAAATTGGAAATACCGCGCACGACTTTGGATTTCGGCACGCTCATCATGGCGGTGGTGAGCGGATAGGTCACCTGGTCTTCGACCACCTGCGGTGCCTGGCCAGGATATTCCGTATAAATGATGACCTGCACATCGGACAAATCGGGAATTGCATCAACCGGCGTCTTCCATACCGCATAGATGCCCCAGGCCACGATGAAAAATGTCCCAAGCAGCACCAGAAAAACATGCCGTACTGACCATTCAATGATGTACTTGAGCATGTCAGTGTCCTCGGTGGCTGCGGTCGGCAGGACTGGCATCCGCTGGCTGGATATGCACAATCACGAACTCACCCGCAGATTCTTCGGTGATCTCGAAATTGATCTGCTGACCCGGTTTCAACGATTGCAGTAATGCCGGTTCCAGCAAACGAAAATCCATCACCATGGCAGGCCATTGCAGGCTGGCAATGGGACTATGAGCAAGCGTGACTGTGGCGTGCGCAAAATCGATGGCTTTAATGGTTCCCTCGCCACGATGCCTCATAGGGGAAGATTTTTCAGCCTGCAAACCCGGTTCAGTTTTCTGCTCATGGGCTGTTGAATCTTGGGTGCTTTGCTCAAAACTACTCAATGCGCTCTTAAAGTTGCTTTCCGCATCGATCAGAAAATTCGCTTTGACGACAACCGCTTCCCCCGCCTTCAGCCCGCCTAGCACTTCCGCATAGCCATCGGCATGCATACCCAGCTTGACCGTACGCGGCTCAAAGCGGCCTGCGCCAAGATCCACCAATACTACCCGGCGGATACCGGTATCCAGCACGGCGGAATCAGGTATGGTCAGCACTTTATCTTTGCTGGGAATCGATGCAAATTCCACCCGTGCATACATGGCAGGTTTCAGCAGACCATCTGGATTGGGAAGTACAATACGCACGATGGCGGTGCGCGTCTCCGGCGTTATGGTGGGATAAATGAAAGCGACTTCACCGTTGAAGATTTTGTCGGGATAGGCATCGACCCTGATTGTGGTTTTCTGGCCGGGTTGGATCAAGCCAAGATCCTGTTCAAATACATCAGCCAGCACCCATACACTGGACAAATCAGCGATCTGATAGAGCGTCTCTCCAGGCATAAAACGCTTTCCTTCAATGGAGGGCTTTTCCAGTACTACGCCTTTAGTCCTGGACCGAAAAATAAAGCTCTGGCTGACCTTGCCTTCCTGCCGCAGGCGCTGTAATTCAGTCTCCGATATGTCCCAGTTACGCAATCTCTGTAAAGCGCTTTCGGCTAGCCGCGCCATGCTCGCGCTTACCTCAAGGCCACCTTCGTTTCCGTGATGCAATTCCCCATGATGCACTCCTCTCCTAGCGATCAGGTACTCGTGCTGTGCTGTAATCAGTTCGGGACTGTACACTTCCATCAGGGCTTCGCCTTTTTTGACAGATTGGCCGGTTGAATTGACATATAACCGCTGTATCCACCCTTCAAATTTGGGAGTTACGGAATACAGTTGACGCTCATTGACCTGAACGGTTGCCACCGCTCTGACAGTGCGGATAAGCTCGCGTAACGTTGCAACTTCAGTTCGCACCCCCAGCTTCTGAATCTTTTCACTGCTGATCTTTACCACAGGGCTATCCGATGGCGGTTCTTCACCCTCATAAACTGGCAAGTAGTCCATTCCCATTGAATCTTTTTTCGGCACGGGGGAAGTATCCGGCAGACCCATTGGATTGCGGTAATAGAGAATTTTTTTATTCGAAGAGAGTGCTTCGGATAATTTATCTTTTGTAATTGCTGAAGATTGCATGCCCCACCAGTATCCTGCAGCAACAGCCGCTGCAATTACAGCAACTGCAACGATCAATTTGACGGTTGATTTCATTGAAACTCCATTAGTATGGGTATGAAACAGAAATTAGTGAGGCGCCTTGCCGGTAAGCAGATCGATTTCCGCCAGCGCTTTATTGTAATTAGCCATGGCTGTCACTAGACTGATTTCATAATTGAATACCGTCATCTGATTGTCGAGCAAGGTCAGAAAATCGATCTGGTTAACTCTGTAGGCACCCAGCGCTGATTCGACCGTAAGCCTGGCCTGCGGGAGTATAGTTGTTTGATATAACCGGGCTGACTTGTGGTTTTGCTCAGTAACGGCCACCTGTTGACGCAGTTGTGCGGCTAGTTCATTGCGCTGTGCCTGGTGCAGATTCAAGGCCTGTTCGCGCATTGCCTGAGATTCCATGATCCGCGGTTCGATTTTATTGCCACGCCATACGGGCAGGTTGATCGCTATAGTCATACTGACCATGTCGTCGCGGCGGGTACCGTCCAGCATGTTGTCGCGCTGACCATATGAAAAACGCACATCTAGATCCGGATAATAAGCGCGGCGAGCCAGATCGATGGATTTCTCACTACGTGTAATCAGACTTTGTAATGCCAGCAATTGCGGGCGCTGCGCAAAGGCGGCTTCACGTAAAGATTCCAGATTTAATAATTGTTCGTGGATGTGAGGTGGTGCAGGTATCAACGCAGCGGCACTGGCATGACGCCCCAAGGCGCGAATAAGCTCTGCTTCGATCACCGGCCGTTCGCGTGCAAGTCTGAGCAGTTCGTCCTGCATTCTGGATACCTGCGTTTGTGCCTTCAGTGCATCGGCCTGGCTTCCCAATCCCACTTTATAGTGCTCTTCGGCGAGATGGAGAAATCCTTCCAGGATCAGCTTGTTCTTCTCAACCAGCTTGGCCATTTCGAGAGTCAAACCCAGGTCGAAATAGGCAAACTTAAGATCACGTATCACCCGGTTCACGGTTTCCTGATAACCATGTTCAATCGCCTCCGCATCTTTGGTGGCGACGTCCTTGCGCAAACCGCGCTTGCCTGGAAAAGGCAGGCGCTGCGACAGGCCGATCATTTTCATGGTCATATCTTCACGATTAAATGGCGACGATGCCAATGGCGCGTTAATGACACCCGCCTCAAGTATGGGATCATCCAAAGCTTCTGCGGGTGATATTCTTTGCTGAGCTGCCTCACGTTCCTGGTGCGCCGCCTGGATTTCCGGATTATTTTGCAAAGCTTCAGTAATCAGAGTAGCCAGTGGTGTAAAACTCTCGGTATTTTCAGTGATAGTGTTTTTCTGGAATATCGCTGGATGAGAATAGTTTGAAACATCTGCTTGCGAATTGACTGGGTTCATGGCACCTGAAACCAACACCGCGATGAATCCACTTTTAGTCAGTGAGAATACTTTACCAGAGCCTTTTGAAAGTAAGGCGATCATTTTGCTTTCCCTAAAAATAGCATAATAATTAGTAAACTTCGATCTTATGAAAAATCGTAGTGAATGATTTGAGGGTGGGGAATGGGTATACCCATTCCCCGGCACAATGTGAAAATGCTTCCTATGTGCCCGTGTTGTGACGTTCGACTAGCTCATGACACCAGCATATTTGCGGCAAGCCTCGGCACAACGGCGGCAGGCTTCGGCACATCGATTGCAAGACTCCATGTCATGTGATTCGCATTCCTTTGCGCACCAGTCGCAGATTTCAGCGCATAGCTTGCAGATCTGCTGTGCGAATGGACTGTTACGAGAGATTGCGTCTGCGGCTAACCGACAAATTGCTGCGCAGTCGATACAACAGGCAGGACAATCATTGGGGCTGGCTTTGCCCACCATATCAGCGCAACAGTTGCCACATTCGGTTGCACAGTCGTTGCAGGCGGCGATGCAATCCTTGGCGTTCTGATCTAGATGATTACTCATGTTGTTTCTCCTTGGTTGAAAATCGGGCGATGGACGCGCCCGCAACGCCTTCCCTGTCAAAAGACTAAATACTGATGACAGGAAATCCTGCCGTCGATAAGTGCCTCAATATCCTAAATCTAGGGCTGAAGCTGTAAACACCTATCGAAGATCAAATCCTAGTCCGGTCTCAATATGCAGGCTCATTTACTAGGCCTGATATGAGTGATAACGTAGTCACCATTCGACTCAATAAATGTAAAAGTCACGGCATCACCCACCATGATTCCTTGCATAAGCGCACTATCCTTAAATTTGAAATCCATAGTCATAGCGGGCCATTTGAGAGAAGTAATTGGACCATGGGAAAGTTTTACTATGCCCTTGTCCAAATCAATTCCCTTCACGGTTGCTGTTCCCTCATGAGACACAGCGGCAGCACTGGCAGGCTGCATGACAATCAATCCAATCAATACCAACACAACACAAATATTTATAAAAACAAACGTCACCTTTCTATTCATGATCTATTTCCTTATTAAGTAGGTATAGCTGATCGAATGCTTCATTAATAAAACATTACTTAGCCTCGGCAGCCATTTTCCGATGGGATTCGGCCATCTCCATATTCTTTTCTGCAGCTTGCCCATAAAAATGGATTAAGGCCCGGCACATTGCATCCATATCTAGACCGCGTTTACCATAGTACTGTCGATGCGCCTCATATTCTTCGTACATTTTTTGGTGCTCTTGCAATTTTGCCTGCATTTCTTTAGCTGCATTTTCGTAATACTTAGCCAATGCTTCATGGTCAGCACGTGTTTTAGCAGTCTGAACAGCTTGCGCCATATCCATCGGATGAAGGCTCATTTGCGCACATGACACTAATAAACCCGAGATAATTAAAGCTACGATTTTAATTTTCATAATGTCTCCGTAATAAAAATATCCAATCTGCTATTAACAGCGGAGCATAGAATTTGCGCTTTTGCACACTTATTTCACTGATTAAGCGCTTCTAGGCCCAAACCAGACAGCTTTTCAACTTCTTGCATAATGAGCAGAGCTCGTAATTGCAAAACATTGCACGCACCTGCTAAGACGCGGAAAAGCTACTGGGTGTAATAGAGTTCTTGCCTGAGGTTACAGGCGGAATTTAAAAGGAGACAGTCAGCGGAGGACGTTGAGGTTGCGCGGGTATAAATGAAATGAAGCCTGAATTGAAAACAGCAATGTCGGAAAAAATGTTAGCAAGTAATGGTGGGAAGTAATCTGACATCAAGATATTACTATTTGCGCTACAGGAAGTATCGCCACACGGTTGAGGAGACATTGCTTGATCATCTGCCATTTTGTTATCTATCTGTTTGTGGCAATTATCGTGGTGATGATTCTCGCCGCTAATCATGGCTAAATCATAATTCATGTTTTCCACAGTACACACAGATAAAACAGCGGCCGTGACGCCCTGAACGGGTAGCCACAGCATAAAAAAGATCAATATCCACTTGCTCGTGTCCATTCTCATTTTTTTATTATAAACAATTTCTAGTCTTGTATTAGATAAAGTTTTCCCTTTCACTAACGAATAAATCACATTGCATCACAGCGATTATTTAATCTCTGCGGGTTCAATTCCTCGCCCCCTGGGACAAAAGCTGTTTGAAAATCAGCAGATTGAAGAGCGCAGTTAATACCCCGCTGCTTGCGGCGGGACGCTTTATTATATCGCAGAAGATATTATCCGCCCGAGTGGCCGAGAGTAACTTCAGGCAAAGTTATTCTGCTCACACTTTAAATGAACGAGTCTGCTGGGTGACAATAGGTTCTTGGGATCAGCGACACTTGTTCTGGTATTTTCTTTGCTGGACAGCGTCAATATTTACGCACAAGATGCTCAATTACCGGGTGTCGTTATTACACAGCACCGGCTGGAAAACCAGATGAGCCAGCGGGATTCCAGGCTGATACGATATTGCAAGGAGATCGCTTGTGTCGGAAACGTGAAACTAATCAGCCCGTGGTTTACCGGTGGTGACCACATAACGCGGATTTCTGCCTTTTTCAATATGCTCGATTTTAATGATGATGCGCCGTAGCCGTTAACAGGCAGATGGTAGGGCATTTAGCAGCGCCATCCTTCAAGACTGCGATACAAGATCAGGAGGCTATCGCATATCTCAGCCACAAGCGGATTAGGTTAGGGCGTACCAGGCAAAAAAAACGGGATCGCACCGCTTTAAAGCTTTTTTGCACAACGGAAGTAACGCAAAACTCTACCCTTCCCGATAAAGCTGTAAAGGCGTTGGGCTGCTAAATGTGGCGTTTAGGACCCAGTCGATGTGCCGGTACAACTGACTATCATCGAGCGAAAATCGTCCATGAATCCCATCTTCTCAGACATATCCGGGACACTCTTCCCACCCGTAATAAATTTATTATGATCCCGAAAATTTCGGTTGTCGAAAATGGTAAGGTCGGTTTTTGGCCCCGTCTGCAGACTACGTACCTTATTTTCCCAATCGAAGCCAAAAGGCCCCACCATCCGGCCGAGGCTAATCGGGCCCATCAACATCAGGCTGTCGCCTTCATAATTTTTCTTATCGTAGAGTTTTACCCAGCACCCTTTTTTTTCCGCATCTGTGGAAACCTCGACGGGAACCATCATCAATATCGGCATTGGGATGGTTATCTTGCCATCCTTGCTCCCCGTTTGAGGCGCGCTTTTATTATCATCTGAACGAGGGGGTTCGTTCATTATCGGCCTGTCGGACGTGTCTTGGCTATTGGCGCCAGTCGCCGTACCCAGTCCAAGCACGATGGTAGCTGCGACCAGAAAATTACGCGTGTTCATCGTCATATTATTCATATTTACCTCCAAGAATTGAAAATAGCAGTAAGGCCGTTACCATAAGGCTACTTGGCTACTTCTTGTATTGATCGATTCAAGGTTGGGCAGCCCAAGCAGCCTACCGTGTTAACTTTGTGAAAATCGATTTCGTCGAGGATAGCGCCCCGAAGATCCGCACCCTGCATCGTTGCATTGTCTAGCTTCACTCCCTTCATGTTTGCCCCGCGAAAATCGGCGTTTGTCATCACAGTACCTGAAAGGTCAGCTCTTTGAAGCTGGGCATCACGAAACCGAGTCATGGTAAGATTAGCGCCGCTTAAATCTGCGCCTTGAAGTTGTGCGCCGGTGAGATCCGCCCGCGTCAAGTCAGTGCTCTTAAGGCGGGCACCATGCAAATGCGCCTGATTGAGCTTAGCGTCAACCATGGTGGTATTTTTTAAATCGGCCTCATCCAGCATCGCGCCCTTGAGATCAGCCCTATTGAGGTTGGCAAGGTGCATGTTGGCATTCAGCAGTTTGGCCCCCTGCAGATTGGCCCCGCTTAGGTCCGACTGGAGAAAAACGGCCCTCGCGAGGTCAGCCCCTTGCAGGTTTGCGCCCTGCAGATTCATCTCTACGCAAAGCGTGCCTGACCGGATCGCGCAGCCGTTTATCTCTTTCGCCATCGCGCTATTCACGGCGAACAAAGCAACGAGCAAAATAATTTGTCTATTCATTGTTTTTGTTTTCCTAATGGTGACTAAAAAATAAGCATAAGAAACTTTCTGATGTTATTCAGTACGATATTTAACATTAGTTAGGAGCGGAATGGCGCCCCCATCCTCATAAATTGTATAGTCCCGCAATGTGCTGGTGTAATTATGAACAGCTACGGAAGGAGGAATTATGGGATCAGTACTGCATGGAAGCACCCGCACGACATAGGTAACCCGTCGAGCGATACAACCTAGCCAATAAAACCTGAAAGCATTGGCTGAACGCCACGGGGTTAACGTGAAGGGTGATTAAATGGAAGAAACGCGATTTTACCCATGATGTGCCGACATATGAGTCCGAAGGAGTCGCGCTCAACCGTCCTTGCGAAGGAAAAGAGGCTGTCATTGTCGCCTTCCGCCGATATACGCTTTTTGTTCTTGGATGATTGCCTGTATGCTTTGCAGCCGGCTATTGTCGGCCTGATGCGATCGAACCTGCATCGCTGCTTGCAACGGCATGGCATATCTCGTTTGCCGGAGATTGGAGGCGACAAACCTGCGAAGAAGAAATTTAAAAATATCCCATTGGTAACAAACTTATGGACATCGCGGAAGTTCAAACGAAGGAAGGTAAGCTATCTGTTCGCCGCCATTGACCGCACATCAAAGTACGTCCAAAAGCTGCATGAGCGCTCCGCAAAATTGATCGGCAGATTTCATAGGCAACCTGCTTAAAGCCGTCCCTTACAGAATTCATACTGTCCTGACCGACAACGGTATCCAGCTCGCCATTGCATCTGCGACAAATACGCCTTCATGCATATTTTTGATCGCGTCTGCGGTGAATGGTATCGAACATCGACTGACAAAGTAAAACATCCCCTTGGACCAATGGACAGGTAGAGCGCATGAGCAGAACCATTAAGGAGGCCACAGTCAAGTGCTAACCCTATAGTTCACATGATCAACTGAAAGCCCATATGCACAGTTTGCCTCAGGCTCATAACTTCGCACGCCGTCTCAAAACTCTCAATCGGCCTTAATGCCCTATGAATACATCTGCAAGATATGGACAAAAAAACCTGAACGCTTTAACGTTGATTCTTTCCAGCACACCGTGGGACTAAACACATAACGCTTGCGGAGCAGCCGTCTGGAGGCAAACTTGGCTGTGAGCTTTTGTACTTTTTTATCTCACTGATCGTGCAATTTACTAATATTTGTCAGGTTACTCAACAAAAAAGCACATCAGCAAGCTGATGTGCTTTTTCTTTTCTTAATTACTCCTTAAGAATGATATTACAGCAACGGAATAATCAATAATGCTACGATGTTAATAATTTTGATTAATGGATTAATCGCTGGGCCCGCGGTGTCCTTGTAAGGATCACCTACCGTATCGCCTGTCACCGAGGCCTTATGAGCTTCACTGCCCTTACCACCAAAATAACCATCCTCGATATGTTTCTTCGCATTATCCCAGGCACCACCGCCGGTTGTCATGGAAATGGCGACAAATAAACCGGTTACAATGGATCCCATCAGTACGCCACCTAATGCCTGCGGTCCAAGGATGATTCCCACTAACACAGGAATCAGCACAGGTAATAATGAAGGATTCATCATTTCCTTTATCGCTGCTTTGGTTAGCATATCCACTGCACGAGAATAATCGGGCTTGCCTGTGCCTTCCATAATGCCAGGGATTTCTTTGAACTGACGGCGCACCTCAATAACTACCGATCCTGCGGCACGTCCTACAGCTTCCATCGACATGGCACCAAACAAGTAAGGGATCATACCGCCAATGAAGAGACCAATAATGACCATGTGATTGGAAAGATCAAAAGTCAGTACATGCCCTGCATGATCCAATGCATGAGTATAGTCAGCAAACAGCACCAGTGCAGCCAAACCTGCGGAACCGATTGCGTAGCCTTTGGTGACAGCCTTAGTGGTATTGCCCACGGCGTCCAAAGGATCTGTAATGGCGCGCACTGAATCTGGCATTTCTGACATTTCAGCGATACCGCCGGCATTATCAGTAATCGGACCATAAGCGTCCAGAGCCACAATAATACCGGTCATGGACAGCATCGCAGTGGCGGCAATCGCAATACCGTACAAACCTGCTAATGCATAGGCCAATATGATACTGATACAAACAGCCAGCACAGGCGCGCCAGTTGCACGCATGGAAACCCCTAAGCCAGCAATAATATTGGTTGCGTGCCCGGTCGTCGAGGACTCAGCAATATGCTGAACGGGGGGATAATCTGTTGATGTATAGTACTCCGTAATGACTACCATCAGTCCTGTGAGCACCAAGCCAATCGTTGCGGCCAGGAATATGCGCATTACCAGCATTCCACCAGCGACTTCAGTACCATCAATCGTCAGAGACATATCGCCCATGAACCAGACAGTCACTGGGAGATAAGCAAATAGAGCAATACCACCGGCTACGGCCAGCCCGCGATAGAGCGCGTTCATAATGGTACCGCCCTCGCGCATCTTGACGTAATAGCAACCAATAATCGACGCGATGATGGAAACTGCACCTAACATGAGTGGATAAATCACCGCACTCATCGTATTCGTTGCAAATAATAGTGCGCCCAAGATCATGGTGGCAATAATCGTCACCGCATAGGTTTCAAACAGATCGGCGGCCATCCCCGCGCAGTCGCCTACATTATCACCGACATTATCAGCAATCACCGCAGGATTGCGTGGATCATCTTCTGGAATACCTGCTTCTACTTTTCCAACCAGGTCAGCCCCTACGTCCGCGCCTTTGGTAAAAATACCGCCGCCCAGACGGGCAAAAATAGAAATCAGCGATCCGCCGAATGCAAAGCCAATTAGAGGCTTAATCACATCGCTGACTGCCTGATTGGGATCTGCACCGTCAAATAACATGGCGCAATATCCGGCAACACCCAGCAAACCTAAGCCGACTACCAGCATTCCGGTAACAGCACCGCCACGGAAAGCAATGGCAAGCGCTTCATTCAATCCGACACTTGCAGCCTGCGCAGTGCGTACATTCGACTGAACTGAAACATTCATACCAAGAAAACCAGCCGCACCTGAAAGGATAGCACCCAAAGCAAAACCAATGGCTGTATCCAAACTAAGTGCTAGTGCAAGGGCAATAAATAAGACAAAGCCCACGACACCAATAGTCATGTACTGACGTTTCAGGTACGCCGATGCACCCTCCTGTATAGCAGTAGCAATTTCTTGCATACGCTGGTTGCCAGTCGATTGAACATAGATGCCCCTAATCCATATACCGCTGAATATCAGGGCTAAAATCGCACTACCTATCGCGATAATTAAACCATTAGCCATAAAGAACTCCAATTAAAGTCAGACCATACAAAATCATATGCAGAATCTTGGCCTATAAAATTCCACAAAATTAAACACTTGTTTAAAACCCGGGTACAATCAGGACGACGTATTTTATATGGGCACTTCTAAAAATCCAAATTTCGTTACATTGCCTTGTCATTTACAAAAAGATTTCCTAACCTGCTGCAGTACTACCATTTTTGTTTGTATCTTGCTTTGTTTAAAATTCTGACTTTTTAGAGGCATCCTTGTTACTTAAGGGCATCAAATTTAATAGAATTTGGGATTGCAATGGATTTAATCAGCATCATTCAATTTCATTACAACACCATAAGCTGCAATCCCTTACCTTTTAGATCTTGAATTCACTCAGCTTTTTCTCAACTGCAACATTTTCTAGCCGAACATAATCAGGCAAGCCATTTTTATACGGCGGATAATCTTCACCTTCAATCAGAGGCGCCAAATATTCACGGCAGGCCTGGCTGATGCCAAATCCATCTTCACTGACAAACTCAGCCGGCATCATTTTTTCAACATTAGCGACATTGGCGAGTTGCGCCATACCCACCGTCCAGCGATACGGTGTATTGGATTCTCGAACAATCGTCGGCATCACTGAGTTATGCCCTGCTATCGCATATTCCACCGCCGCCTTGCCCATCGCATACGCCTGCTCTACGTCGGTCTTGGAAGCAATATGACGCGCCGCACGCTGCAGATAATCGGCAACACCCCAGTGGTATTTCAGTCCCAGTCCCTCTTTGATGATATTCGCCACCACAGGTGCAGCGCCACCCAGTTGTGCATGGCCGAACGCATCGCGTAGTCCCTGATCGGAAAGGAAATTGCCGTCCTCTCCTTTAACGCCTTCTGATACCACGACCGAGCAATAACCGTATTCCTTGACGCAACGGTCCACTTTGGCGAGGAATTTTTCTTTGTTGAAGGTCACTTCCGGAAACAGGATAACAACCGGGATCTCGCAATCAGGACTCGAAGCCAGCCCACCCGCAGCAGCGATCCAGCCTGCATGCCGGCCCATTACTTCCAGTATGAAAACCTTGGTTGAGGTCTTGGCCATACTGGCCACATCAAAACTTGCTTCGCGTGTGGACACCGCAATATATTTCGCAACTGAACCAAAACCAGGGCAGCAGTCAGTAATGGGCAAGTCGTTATCGACCGTTTTAGGAACATGAATCGCTTGAATGGGATAATCCAGTGTATCCGCTAATTGCGAAACCTTAAGGCAGGTATCAGCAGAATCACCGCCGCCATTGTAAAAGAAATAGCCAATATTATGAGCTTTAAATACTTCGATCAGACGTTCATATTCACGGCGATTTTGCTCCAAACTCTTCAATTTGTAGCGACAGGAACCAAACGCACCGGATGGGGTGTAGCGCAGTGCAGCAATTGCTGCTGCTGAATCAGCATTGGTGTCAATCAGATCTTCAGTTAATGCACCGATGATCCCATTACGACCCGCATACACATTACCGATTTTATCGGCATGCTGGCGTGCTGTTTCTAAAACACCCGCAGCGGAAGCGTTAATAACAGCTGTAACGCCACCGGATTGGGCATAAAATGCATTTTTTGCCATTTTTTTCTCCTGATTGATCAAATCATAAGCCAAGCTAAGCTAGCTGATTTCCATTTATCTGAACGTACAAAAACCTAAGGCGCGATTCATCGCGATCTAAAGTTAGAATTCCGTTATATGAATCTAAAGACGAAGCTGGTTAAATTTATTTTAATGCTGCAAAAATCCGGTCGCGAATTTCTTCAACCGTACCTATTCCAGCTATTTTGGTATAGCGAGGCGCGTCTTCCCCGCCATTTGCCGACCATTTTGAATAATAGTCAATTAAAGGCTCAGTTTGCTCATGATAAACTTCTAACCGCTTTCTGACCGTTTCTTCCTTATCATCATCGCGCTGTATGAGCGGTTCACCGGTGACATCATCCCGGCCATGCATTTTGGGTGGGTTAAAATCCACATGATAAGTGCGTCCCGATGCTGGATGAACCCTACGGCCTGACATACGCATGATAATTTCATCATCCGCAACATCAATTTCAACCACAAAATCAATCGGTACGCCCGCTCCTTTCAACGCATCGGCTTGCGGAATCGTGCGCGGAAAACCGTCAAACAGGAAGCCGTTAGCACAATCGGGCTGCGCAATGCGTTCTTTAACTAAGTTAATGATAATGTCGTCAGAGACCAGCCCACCGGTATCCATTATTTTTTTTGCCATAACGCCCAACTCAGTGCCCGCTTTAACAGCACTTCGCAACATATCGCCGGTAGAAATTTGTGGAATAGCAAAATGTTCCTTAATATAATTGGCCTGAGTACCCTTCCCCGCACCAGGGCCTCCTAATAAAATGACTCGGATGGTTATTCTCCCTCTATTAGCAATTAAAATTTACTGAATGCAGCGACGAACCGATATCTGCCACTTCAACGACATCACGCGATTATATCTCAGACAAGCCAGATACTCGAGTTTTTTACTACAGTAATTTTGATGAATTAAATAAGCTTCCTCATAAGTTGCGTTAATACAATGCAGGTTATGCGATAATTATCAATTCTTAAGAGGAAAAATCATGGATGAAAACAGAAGCAAGGCGCTTGACGTTGCGCTAGCCCAAATCGAGAAACAGTTTGGTAAAGGTTCAATCATGCGGTTGGGCGCTAACGATGTCGCCTATGACATACAGGTTGTTTCTACCGGCTCGTTGGGACTTGATATCGCGCTGGGTGTAGGGGGGTTACCGCGTGGTCGGATCATCGAAATTTATGGGCCTGAATCTTCAGGAAAAACCACACTGACATTACAAGTCATCGCTGAAATGCAAAAATTGGGCGGAACAGCGGCCTTTATTGATGCGGAACATGCATTGGATCCACAATATGCACAAAAAATAGGCGTCAATGTTCAGGAGTTACTGATATCTCAACCGGATAATGGTGAACAGGCACTAGAAATCGCCGATATGCTGGTACGTTCCGGTTCGGTTGACATTATTGTGGTGGATTCCGTAGCTGCACTCACGCCACGCGCAGAAATCGAGGGCGATATGGGCGATCCACAAATGGGATTGCAAGCACGATTGATGTCGCAGGCGTTGCGCAAGCTGACCGCCAACATCAAACGCAGCAACACCATGGTCATTTTCATTAATCAAATTCGCATGAAAATTGGCGTGATGTTTGGCAACCCTGAAACAACAACGGGCGGTAACGCATTAAAATTTTATGCCTCAGTGCGTCTGGATATTCGCCGCACCGGATCGATTAAAAAAGGGGAAGAAACGATCGGCAATGAAACCCGGGTGAAAGTGGTTAAAAATAAAGTAGCCCCACCATTCAAGCAAGCAGACTTTGATATTCTTTACGGTGAGGGTATTTCGCGTGAAAGTGAAATCATCGAGCTTGGTGTATTGCATAAGCTCATCGATAAATCCGGCGCCTGGTATGCCTACAAAGGCCAAAAGATCGGCCAGGGCAAGGACAATGTGCGCGAATACCTGAAAGAGCATAGGGAGATTGCTCAGGAAATTGAACAAAAAATTCGCTCCATCGTAGGTATAGGTGCCGTCGATCAAATCCAGTCTGAAAAAGAAAATATCGAAAAAGAGCAATAAGCGTGGTAAATAGCCGATCATTTCTAGAAATGCGCGCCTTACGTTATTTGGCGCAACGCGAATATTCTCGGCTGGAATTGGAACAGAAGCTTTTCACTCATGCATGTTTATCTCCTCCGGAAGCTTTGTCGGACGTTCTGGATAAACTGGAACAAAAGGGTTTTTTATCTGCTGACCGAGTTGTTGAGCAGGTAATACGCACACGCAGACCTCGCTTTGGTAGCCAGCGTATTGTTTATGAGCTGAAAGAAAAAGGCATTGATGAACAGTTAATTCACGAAGCACTGCCGGCTTTGAAAGAAACCGAGTTGGAGGTAGCCTTTAAAATCTGGCAAAAGAAATTTGGTCAACCGCCCAGCACGAGAGAAGAGCGTGGCAAACAAATGCGGTTCATGATGAGCAGAGGTTTTTCCATGGAAATCATCCAACAGGTTTTATCACAAGCTGACGAGGAAAATAGATGACAAAACTGCCAAAACTGCTTGTGCAGACCATACTCATACTGGCAATCGTATTGACCGGTCATCATGTCAGCGCCGAGGAGGTCGTACCCATCAGCGAAATCAATACATCACCCGCCAATTTTGATGGCAAAGAAGTTAAGCTGAGAGGCGTTGCAAGGAGCCCTACGCGCCTACCGCTAATCAATCTAAAATCCTACATATTAGAGGATAAGAGCGGCGAAATTATGGTCTTGACCGAGGCGGATTTACCCAAGATGAATGAGGAAATCACTATCCGGGCCAGAGTTAAAAGTCTGGCAATTGTCAAAGGCGAGGCATTGGGTTTAACAGTCACTGAATTGGAACGATACGAGCAGCAACTAAGCATATGAAAAGCAGCGAAATAAGACAAAAATTTCTTGAATTCTTTGAATCGCATGGTCACACCATTGTTGCGTCCAGTCCTCTTGTGCCGGGCAACGATCCTACTTTATTGTTCACCAACGCCGGAATGGTGCAATTTAAAGACGTATTTCTGGGTCAGGACAAACGGCCCTACATGCGTGCAGTAAGCGCGCAGCGATGCGTGCGTGCCGGCGGCAAGCACAATGATCTGGAGAATGTCGGTTACACGGCACGACATCATACGTTCTTTGAAATGCTGGGAAATTTCAGCTTTGGCGACTACTTCAAACGCAATGCCATTTTGTTTGCCTGGGATTTTCTGACTAACACCCTGAAAATCCCGCGCGACAAATTATGGGTTACCGTCTATGCGGAAGATTACGAAGCGGCAGATATTTGGTTGAATGAAGTCGGTATCGAGGCAGCTCGAGTCGTACGGATCGCCACCATGGATAATTTCTGGCAAATGGGTGATACCGGTCCATGTGGCCCTTGTTCCGAGATTTTTTACGATCACGGGCCGGAAATCGAAGGCGGTCCGCCCGGTTCTGCTAATGCCGATGGTGACCGTTATATTGAAATCTGGAATCTGGTGTTTATGCAGTATAACCGGGATAGTACCGGTACCCTTCATCCCCTGCCCAGGCCATCTGTGGATACCGGCATGGGGTTGGAGCGGATTTCCGCAGTGATGCAGCAAGTCCACAGCAATTACGACATCGATCTATTCCAGAGCCTGATTCAGGTAGCTGCACGCGTGACCAACACCAAAGACTTAGCGGATAACTCCTTAAAAGTAATTGCCGATCATATTCGCGCCTGTTCCTTTCTGATTACCGATGGCGTCATTCCGAGCAGTGAAGGGCGTGGTTACGTGTTACGGCGCATCATCCGCCGTGCCATTCGTCATGGTTATCAGCTGGGGCAAAAACAACCTTTCTTTTATCGATTGGTAGAAGACTTATGCCAAGTGATGGGGCAAGCCTATCCAGAATTAGTCGAAGCCAAGGTCTGTGTCGCAGGCGTCTTGCTGCAAGAAGAAGAACGTTTTGCTGAGACACTGGAAAACGGCATGCAAATTCTGGAAGCCGCACTCAGTCAGAAAATCAAGGTACTGGATGGTGAAACCGCATTCCGGCTCTACGATACTTTTGGCTTTCCGATTGATTTGACCGCCGACATTGCCCGAGAGCACGGTATTACCATTGACCATGCCGGCTTTGAGCAAGCGATGGCGCGCCAGCGTGAGCAGGCACGTGCTGCCAATAAATTCACCATGCAGGAGGGTATTGAATACCGTGGCAACCCAACTACCTTCTATGGCTACGAAGCGCTGCAGCGTGAGGGGCAGGTATTAGCCATTTATAAACAGGGTAGTCCGGTTGATTTTATCGAAGCCGGTGATGAAGCGGTCATTGTTCTGGACCAAACCCCTTTTTATGCCGAATCAGGTGGACAGGTTGGTGATTGTGGCGAGTTACTGGCGGCTAATGGCACCTTTGCAGTCTCCGATACCCAAAAAATACAAGCCGATGTATTTGGTCATAAAGGCTTATTGCGCAGCGGCCGGCTAGTAATCAAGGATAATGTGCTGGCCAAAGTCAATCTGCTCACCCGCACCAGCACTGCGAATAATCATTCTGCGACGCATCTGTTGCATGCTGCGCTGCGTAAGGTGCTGGGCCATCATGTAGTGCAAAGAGGTTCGCTGGTGGATGCCAATCGCACGCGCTTTGACTTTTCCCATACTGGGCCGCTTACCACCGATGAGATCCGCGAAATCGAGCGTCTGGTCAACGAGCAAATCAGGCATAACTGGGCGGTTGAATCGTCAACCATGAAATATGATGATGCGATCAAGCGCGGTGCCATGGCGCTGTTTGGTGAAAAATATTCTGATATGGTGCGCGTCATCGGCATGGGTGAATTCTCCATGGAATTATGCGGCGGCACGCACGTATCGCAAATCGGGCAGATCGGTTTTTTCAAGATTGTAGCGGAATCAGGTGTGGCCGCAGGTATCCGACGGATCGAAGCGGTTACCGGGAAGGCCGCAGTGGAATATGTGCAACAACGCGAAGCGCAACTACAGGAAATCGCTCATACCTTAAAGACTAATCCGCAGGAAGTTACGCAAAAAATTGCCCAGATCATTGAAAATGTGCGGCAAACAGAAAAAGAACTGGCGCGTTTAAAAACCAAACTTACCACCTCTCAAGGTATTGACTTGGCGGCACAAGCGCAGCAAATCAACGGCATCAAGGTTTTGGCTGCCCATCTGGAAAATGCTGATGCAAAAACTTTGCGTGAAACGTTAGATCAGCTCAAAGACAAACTGAAAACCTGTACCATCGTATTAAGCGCGGTTGAGAATGGAAAAATAACGCTGATTGCCGGTGTCAGCGCTAATCTGACCAATCAGATCAAGGCTGGCGAACTGGTCAATTTTGTCGCCCAGCAAGTCGGCGGCAAAGGCGGCGGCCGGCCGGACATGGCGCAGGCAGGCGGCACACAACCGGAACATTTACCAGCAGCGCTTGCAAGCGTGACGACTTGGGTGGAAAAGAAAATAATTTCTTGATTAACAGATAGATTGATCTCATTATGATCATTTCTATCGCCACGCCTGCACCTATGCTACGGCTCCAGATACTTTCCGCATTGAGTGCCCTATCACATCAGGTTGTTTTACGAAATGAATGCCAGCATCATTCAACAGGTGGTGGTGTAAAAACCTCATTGACCTGACTAAAAGAGCCGCCCGGCGTTGGGCCGCCGCTGATCACATACAGGCGTCCATTGACGACGGCTGAACCAAGCCCGTGGCGTGCAGTCGGCATCGGAGCCATGGTGCGCCATTGATCGGTCGCCGGGTTATAGGCTTCGTTAGTGGCAAATGTACCTTCTCCCGATTCGCCACCGATCACATAAATCCAATCATTGATCACCCCAGCGGTTATACCGCTTCTGGGAGTTGGGAGATTTGCACGTGATCGCCATTGATTGGCTTGTGGATCGTATTCCTCAACGGTTCCCATATTACGCCGATAATCCAGTTCAGGCCGGCCGCCGATGGCATAGATCCGGTTTCCAGCCGCTACCACTGCCAGATGGTCTCGCGCGGTAGGCATGGCTGCGCCGGATGACCAGGTATTAGTTTGTGGGTCAAAGATTTCTACTGCACCAGAATTGTATTTGCCATCATAGCCACCTATCGCATACAAGCGGTTCTGATAAACAGCAACGCCAAGCGCGCCGCGGGCAGTCGGCATCGGTGCGAGCTCACGCCATTCCTTTGTGGCGGGATTGTACTGATACACAGTAGGAACCGCCTCCCAGACCGACATTAAAGATTTGGTGAATCCACCGATCACATACAATAGTCCATTTAGAGAAGCGATCCCTGCATGATGCCGACCTTCCGGCAAAGGTGTGGTAACTGACCAAGAATCAGAAGTAGTGTCGTACACTTCTACTTCATTACTGATGGCAAATTTCAGGACGTTTTGTAAATTCGGTTTATTAAATCCGCCTACCACATAAATTTTATTCTCAACCGCCGCTGCAACCACCTCTGTCCGTTGTGTAGGTGCTGAAGCCGCCGTTGCCCATGTGCCTTTGGAAGTATCAGCCAGAACCAGATTGATATGGATTGAAGTGAAAAAAAGAATGCCTGCGATCATACAAAGTCTTGAGATCAACATGGAAAAGTTCCTCCAGAAAGTGATTAATCTTAGCAGATCAACAACCCGATGAATTTCCCAGCATCGCTGAGAGTTCACCGCTCTTTTCTTTGAGCCAGAAATGATCCTTGTTTTTGAACAAACTGGAAAGCTGCCTTAAATCGGTTTACTATTTTGTGGCAGGAGCCTACTGACCCAAACTGTTACGCAAAATTCAGGATACTCCTAAATTTCTTAATCAATCAACCCTGACTGGTCAAATAAAATGAACATACTCATTACCGGGGCAACAGGATTCATTGGTCGGCATCTCGTACAACGCTTGAAACAAGATCATCATACGATCAAAGTGCTGAGTCGGGATGGTGTTCGCGCTAGCCAAAAGCTGGGCGTGCCAGCCTATAGCTGGAACTATGCCACAGAAGAAGTGCCTGCTGGAGCATTGGAGAATATTCAGATGATCATCCATTTGATGGGTGAAAATCTCGCTAATGGTCGCTGGACAAATCAGCGCAAACGCGAGATTTATGAATCGCGCATTATCAGTGCCCGTAAGCTTGTAGCAGCAGCACCTCCCAGTCTGGAATGTTTTCTCTGCGCTTCAGCGATTGGTATTTATCCAGGCCAGGGGGGTGATATTTATGATGAATCCTACGCAGTACCCGAGCATGGAAATTTCATGCAGGCCATCTGCCGCGACTGGGAAAAAGAAGCCGCCAACATCGAGAGCAGAGGGGTGCGCCGGGTAAGCATCCGTACCGGGATTGTGTTGGGGGATGGCGGTATGCTGGCAAAGCTTTTGCCAATATTCAAGCTGGGACTAGGCGGCCCAGTCGGTGATGGACGTCAATGGTTGCCGTGGATTCATATTCACGATCTAGTCTCAGTCTACACAACTGCCGCCTTGGATACCCGTTATCAGGGTCCGGTAAATGCAGTTTCACCCAACCCGATACGATACCGGGACTTTGCAACTGCTCTCGGTAAAGTGCTGCATCGACCAGCCTTCTTCACTGCGCCGGCTTTTATGCTGAAGCTGGCGTTAGGAGAAGCTGCTGCCTTGGCTTTGAACAGCTATCACATCGTACCGACAAAATTAATGCAAACGTATGGCTTTGAATTCAAATTTACCCACCTTCCAGCCGCGCTTGAGAATTTATTCGAGTAAGGCTGAATCCGCTCCCTTTAGCTTTGATTCTGCTGGCTTGCATTCCATTTGCTCTGGCTCCTGCAAATCCTCATCCCAGGTAACCGAATGATAATCAAAACCATTTCGAGTGGTCGGTTTAATAATATCAAAGAAAGGTGATATATCGAAATCGCGGGGTGTGAACAAGTTATGCTGACGGATATGATAGATTTCCGCATAGCAGTCAGCATGCATCGGATCACCTGACTTAACTCGGCGAATCTCAGGCAATACGGGATAAGGTATCGATTGGAATGCTTGTGCAATCAAGGTAGAACAGATTGCCCGAGTCGGATCTCCGCTACCAAGGGCTAGCAGGCGCCTGCGGAATCTGGTTGGAACAGGTATAGTAGGAAGAGGAAGAAGATAGCGCATGAGATCAAAAACATTTTTAAGATCATATTGTTGTCCGATGCGTGCAATCACAAAATCCACTACCCGCTTGCGATCTTCATCGTTTAAACCAACAGGACGGCAAATACGGGTGTGCATTTGCGCATAGTGCGCAAGCGCCACAGCGCGCACCCCCTCCTCCAAATCAGCCTCAACCAGCATCGGGTGGGGTTGCCAAGGCGGTGTGTGGGAAGAAAGCGCATTGCCAACGTACAATGCGGCGTGTGACCACGTTGATTGAGTAAGATATCGAATGGCAACACTGACACGAGTATTTCCTTCAACCAGGAGAACATCTGCGGGCTGCAAATTAGCTAAAAGCTGTTCTTGGCTGACCATTGCGATCTGCGTACTTTGTCGCACTGGTTTAGTCAAAAACCGTGCTAACCCGCGACCTACAAGCTCAGCGAGCTGACCCATGAATCCTCCGAAAACAATTCAATACAGAAATTATTCGCAAAAAGAAGCAGTTATTCTTCCACAGGTTTTTGTTCCAGGCTTTTAATTTTTTCAAAAAGTGCCTGCCTTTCGCTTTCTAATTCCTTATAGCGTGTATAAAGACGATCCAGGTCTGCAGTATATTTTTCCATGCGCTCCTCTTTCTCCTTTCTACGTCGGAGGAGGTCTTCATAGTTTGGGACGGGAATGCTTCTTCCCGTCAGATTGAACGGTACGTTTTCAGGCACTTGTATTATTTCATGTTTGCGCAATTCTTGCGTCATTAAAAATTCCTGATAAGTGGATTGTGATTCCTGTGCAACGCGTGCCATTAATTTTTCCAGATGACGGATTTCTGCCTCTCTAGTTTCAGCAGACTCAGCCCAAACAGCCAGTGAAGCAATACATGAGAGCAATAAAATTAAGTAACGCATGATGTGTATGAATTTAGTAATAGATAGTAACCATACGCACCTGTGAGCGCTTGTCAAGTACCGAAAATCCTTAAAGTCGCTCGAATACAGCCGCAATGCCCTGACCACCCCCGATACACATGGTTACCAAAGCATAACGCCCGCCACAGCGATGCAGTTCGTAAATAGCCTTGATCGTCAGAATGCTGCCGGTTGCACCAATCGGATGACCGAATGCGACAGCACCGCCATTAGGATTAGTCTTTTGTGGATCAAAATGTAATTCTTTTGCGACCGCACAAGCCTGGACGGCAAAGGCTTCGTTGGATTCAATGACATCAAGATCGCTTACTTTAAGATTTGCGCGCCGCAAAGCTTGCTGAACAGCGGGGATGGGCCCGATACCCATGAATTTTGGATCAACGCCAGCATGACCATAGGAAACCAGCCGGGCCATCGGCTCCAGGTTGCGCTTTTCCGCCGTACTGCTTTCCATGAGCACCAACGCAGCCGCACTATCATTAATACCGGAAGCATTGCCTGCTGTTACAGTGCCTTCTTTCTGAAAAACTGGACGTAATTTGGCCAGACTTTCCGCGCTGGTGTTTTCACGAGGATGCTCATCCGTATCAAAAATGATTGTCTCTTTTCCGGCGGTGATTTCAATCGGCAGTATCTGCTCCTTAAAATAGCCGTTTTTGATAGCATGTAACGCACGGCGATGGCTTTCTGCCGCAAATTCATCCTGTTCTTCACGGTTGATCTGCCATTTAGCTGCAATATTTTCAGCCGTAATCCCCATGTGCACACGATCAAACGGATCGGTCAAGGCACCGACCATCATATCCACGGTATCACCATTATTCATCCGCTGTCCCCACCGCAGCGCCGGCAGTAAATAACCACCCCGGCTCATGGATTCGGCACCGCCTGCCACAGCCACATCGGTGTCGTTGAGTGAAATAGCTTGACTGGCTGAAATGATCGCCTGCAAGCCGCTGCCGCATAAGCGATTGACTGTCAGTGCCGCGGTATGTTGGGGCAAGCCGCCATGAATACAAGCTACACGCGATATATACATATCACGGGCTTCTCCATGGATCACATTGCCAAGCACCAGGTGACCAACTTCATTGGGATCAATTCTGGCGCGTAATACCGCCTCATGCACTACTTTTGCCGCTAAATCAGCCGGAGCAATGGATTTAAGCGCCCCGCCGTAATCGCCAATAGCGGTGCGCACACCACTTAACACAACCACATTTCTCATACATTTCCTTTATTACAGAGCCAAGCTCTGTTCTCATTCTATTCAGATAGATATCCTGGTGAGTTATTTTGCTTCACAATGCCAAGACGTTGTTTGAGTGTCGGAGAATGATGCCCATGATCCAGAACCTTAGCGTAGTACATGGAATTTTTTAACACTTTTTTGACATAATCCCGCGTTTCATTAAAGGGAATTGTTTCAGCGTAAATAGCACCTTCCAGGGGAGTAGTATTGCCACGCCAGCGCTTGGCTCGTCCTGGTCCGGCGTTATAGGCGGCGGAAGCGAGGAGCGGTTGATTATCCAGCGTATTGAGTACGTGCTTGAGATAATAAGTGCCTAAGCGCAGATTGGTATTCACATCCGTCACGAGATGCTGGCGGAAATTCTTTATTCCCAATTGCTTGGCAACCCATTCAGCGGTATTAGGCATCAATTGCATCAAACCCACCGCCCCCGCGTGTGATTTGATGTCGGCAATGAAACGACTCTCTTGCCGGATCAGGCCGAACACCCACGCTTCGTCCAGTTCGTGCTGTTGCAGAACTTTTTTGAGCGTCTCTCGGTGCGGTGACAAAAAACGCAGACTAAAATCATGCTGGGATACGGTTTTGTTTGCCGTGTTAATTGCCCGGTCATACAAGCCATGACGACGGGCCACTTCTGCTGCAGCCAGCAGCTCTGCATCCTTAAAATTACGGATGGTCCAACTCCATTCGCGATACGCTTCGGTACGCAAATCCATACGGGAAAAAGCCAGTGCACGCTGTATGCCAGGCCTTTGCGCCATTGCAGATACTTCTTTCTGACTCACTCGATAAGTTTTATCAGCAATACTGAGCATCATTCCTAACTCTTCTCTGGCTAATTGACCATAAAAACTGTGCTCATCACTCAATGGAATCAAAATGTTATTTGCATCCAGGGTATTGCCTTGTGCTTTTAATGCACGTGCTTTCCAATAGCGCCAGGCATCGACTTGTTGCTCAGATGCGGACATTCTGTTGATAGTTCTCAAAACTTCATCCCAGTTTGCTGCCCGCAATGCCGCACGTACCTGCCAGGCGAGCACGGTATCCGAAGGAGGATAAGCTTGGGTGGTATTCTGCGCTTCCCTGAACCAGGCCAGTGCCCGGGAATCATGTCGCATGGCGGCGCGATGCCCCAATCTTCCCAGGAAATAGGAACGATCGGATGCAGTAAATTGGTCTTTTATTTTAAGCCAGCGGGTATAAGCCTGATCCGTGTCATTGCGTAACAGGCGCAGCAGTGCAAACAAGGCGATTTCACGGTCACTGCGCGTTCTGATTCTGCTTTTCAGCGTATCCAGATAGCGCAGCGGATTTTTGGCAGCGTTATTCAATTCAGCGTTGTTCAGCGCCTCATTGCTGGATAGGTAACGATTCACATGGGTAGCTACGCCGGTTTGCCCTTCTTCCAATGCCAACCGGATGCGGGTCCAGATATCCTCCAGAGAAATCTGCCCGCTATGAATTAAGGTTTGGAAAACAGGTGTGCAGCTATCCGGCAAATTGGTCGAAGTAAACCATAGGGCGCGTGCATCCGCCAGCGCCGTTTTATCTTTGAGATTAAGGTAGTGCTGATAGTAATAGCACATCAATTCAGTATCCTTGTTAACCACTAACGGATACTCGGCTTCAAAATGTTGCCATTGTTGATTTTTACCCAGCACCTTGAGCCAGTCGCTGCGTAGTCGATCCGCAACCAGCGTGCCTTCATGACGCAAAAGAAAATGGGTGATGGTTTCTATGCTAGTTGTTCGAAGCACCATGCGCAGCTGAAAATACTCCACATAGGGCCATAGCACATGGCGTTGTAGCCGTCTGGCGTAATCATCTAAAAGTTTGGCATTTCCTGTCTGGAATGCTTCGCGGGCAGCAATAAAATCACTGTCCTGATTTGCTGATAACGGTCCAACATAAGCTAAAAGGATTAATCCGAACAGGTAATTTCTCATCGCTATTAAAAATGAAACAGGCGTTTTTCAATTACACTGGGCTCTCACAGCAAAGCTGTGAGAGCCCAGTGGTGATACATTCCAGTACCGATAAATCAGTTAATTGACAATAGCAATCAGATGATGCCTTGTCCCAGCATGGCATCGGCTACCTTGACAAAACCGGCAATATTAGCGCCGTCCACATAGTTAACGCTGCCATCAGGCTTGGTACCGTATTTCAAACAGGATTTGTGAATTGCCTGCATAATTTCCTTTAAGCGCGCATCAACTTCTTCCCGCGTCCAAGACATCCGCATCGCATTCTGGCTCATTTCCAGACCTGATGTGGCGACACCGCCTGCGTTACTGGCTTTACCGGGCGCATAAAATACCTTGTTATGAAGGAAACATTCGACGGCTTCGGCAGTCGATGGCATATTTGCGCCTTCGGCAATACATATCACACCATTGTTAACCAGAGTCTGCGCATCGTCTCCGCTAATTTCGTTCTGTGTAGCACAAGGTAATGCCACCTCGACCGGCACATGCCAAGGTTTGACGCCCGGCAGGAAATTTACCTTGGCGCGTTTGGCATATTCATCCAGCCGTGCATACAAATGATTTTTTACTTCGATCAATATCGCCAGTTTCTCGGGAGTAAAACCATCTTCATCCACGATCGTGCCACTGGAATCAGATACGGTAATTACCTTGGCACCTTGCGCCATCGCTTTTTCTACGGCAAATTGCGCCACGTTGCCTGATCCGGAAACAGAAACACGCATGCCTTCCAGCGAACGTCCTGCATGCTGCAATACTTCCTGGGCAAAATATACCGTACCATAGCCGGTTGCTTCCGGGCGCATCAGCGAGCCGCCAAAACTCAATCCTTTACCGGTAAACACACAATCCGCGCGATTGGATAATTTTTTCATCATCCCTGCCATAAATCCAACTTCACGACCACCCACACCGATATCCCCCGCAGGAACATCCGTATCAGAACCGATATGACGAAATAATTCACTGATAAAAGCCTGGCAGAAACGCATGATTTCGCCTGGACTTTTTCCTTTTGGATCAAAGTCAGCTCCGCCTTTACCGCCCCCCATGGGCAGCGTCGTCAATGCGTTCTTGAATGTCTGTTCAAATGCCAGAAATTTAAGAATAGACAAGTTAACAGAAGGATGAAACCGGAGACCGCCTTTATAAGGACCAATTGAAGAACTGTGTTGTATCCGATAGCCACGATTGACTCTGACATCTCCATGATCATCGACCCAGGATACTCGAAATATAATCACCCGCTCCGGCTCGACCAGTCGATCCAGCAAGCCGTGATCCGCATAACGAGGATTTTCCGTAATGAAGGGCCACAAACTCTCCATGACCTCAGTTACTGCTTGCATGTATTCTGGTTGATTAGGATTTCGCTCAGCCACATGCGTACTGAACTCCTGAAGATTTTTATATTTCATTTCAATTTCCCCGGCTAATGAAAGGTTATTTTCAAATAACGGAATTCTGCCAAATTAATTCACAAGCTGCACTGTATTTTTGTTAAAAAATTGGGTTATTACAACAGTTTTTTATTACCGTGACCTTTATTCATCCGTGACTACGGACTGGCTGCAATATTGATCTCATCATTTCAAAGATGATGCTCACTCAATCTGTGGATAAAGTTGTTGATAGTTTGAGAAATAGGGAATAATGGGTTGCTATTTGCTATTTTTAGCTGAGATAGCTCACCATAGAATAACTCTAAATTGCAGAGAAGAAGACTCAAATCCTTTACAAAAGTCGTCAATCGTACAAAAACGCTATAGTACCCATCAGAATCTGACTCCTCTAGTGATGAAACCCTTTCCAAAATCGCTTCATCATAAGGAATTCAGATTCCTTTTACAGCTTTTCTTATGTCGAACTTACGTTATTTACAAATTGTGATCGTATAAGTCGGAAATGGGTTCTAATTTCATTGCTGATTTTGGATTAATTACCACTTTCCAAACAGCAATCATTAAACCTAGAATATCCGTAAGAAGTGCCGCACCTGCTGATGTTATGATTGTCTCAGGAAAAGAAGTGTGATTTACAAGTATATAGAAACATCCAATTCCAATTAAAGGAAGCATAATTCCTGCAATACACCCCATACACAAACGTAGCACAAACCATTGTGCATCTTGTTTTTTTCTCTGATCAAATGTTTCACGTACCTGTCGAAGACGTTCCTCAACTCTAATAAGATCTTTAGCGGAGATGGTGTTACTCATTCTTCGCCCTCTTTGTGCCTTGCATTTCTGTCAGCAATTCGCTTTCTGGCTTTTTCAAAAAGATAAATTGAGAAAAAACCGATAATGCCCCCGCCTATCGCGACCACCGCGGCCACCGTATAAGCTAAACGCTCCGTGAACACTTGCTCTTCAGTAGAGATCACTATAAAAAAGGCAATCATAATCATAGAGAAAACAATTATTACAATGCCAGTTGATAGAATTAAACGAAAGTTTTTACTCAGCTGAATATGTGAATATTCCTCAATCTCTGATTCAAGAATCTTAGATTCTAAGTCGATTCGCTTCTTTTTAGCTTCTAAATCCTCATTTCCTAAAGGAAGTACTTTTCGTAAAGCACTACCATGCTGCTTTATAGATTGCGCTAAAAAATGAACATCTTGCTTGAAGCTAGCATCATCAGAAAGATCAATTTTCTTAATATCACGCAATATATATGGCAATGATATCTTTGAGTCCTTGGTAGAGATAACAGGAATAACTAATTTTTTACTTTCAAGAGCAAGAGCTGATTCAAAATTAATAAACTCATTATCCTCACTGCGTTCACTAAGAACGACAAGCACAACGCGAGCAGATGAAATAGCTTTAGTAATATCATGTGTCAAATTAGAACCGAGTAAAAATGATTCTTCATTGAACCAAACTGATAGCCCTTCGTCTCGTAATTGATTTACAAGTCTTCGAACAAACGATATATCAGAGCGCGCATAGCTTATATATACATCAGAGGAGATACCTTCAGAGTATTCCGTTTCTAACACAGTATCACTCATAATTTCGATATTAATAAGTAGTAAAAAATTTACTTATCAGATTTAATTTCCGTAGCCAATCCAGTGTTTAAAAACGACTAAATGCTCTCCTACTACGTTTCTCAATTGCCAAACCTGAGCTGCTGCGGTATGCAGGAGCAAGGCACAAGCGGATGCTGGAGGTAGTCAGCTCCAGGCCTTCGTTAAGTCTAGATTTTGACAGGAATTCTCTCTAACGATTTACCTCCCCATTGGTCTAGAAAAACTGACCCCAATTTTCCTCTCCCCCTGCGCCACTGTAAGAGACCAAGACCAATGAGCCCCACGGCAAATAATGACCAACTGGCGGGCTCAGGCACTGGGGTCGCGATATTCCAGCCAATGTCCTCCAAGACACCAAGCGTGAGCCTATCAGGAGTGTGCATAACCCAGATCTCTTCTGAGCCGCCGGAAAGCATAAGAATGTCATTGAGTCCCAGCCCTAAGGGGAGGAAAAAACCCTCGCTGAAGTGACCAATACTTACTGCCGGCACGAATACACCGTCTGCTGCCGCAAGGCCTGGTCTCGTCCCATCCAACGCCGCAACGCCGTGTTCCCCCGACCAAAAGAGACCGAGGAAATCGGTGACCGCGGCGAGGCGCTCCGCATCTGTCATTGCTGTAATCGGGGTGCCAAACTCGTCCACGACGAATCGATCGTAGATCGATGGACCTCCGTGGATGAAACTTCCATCGCTGCTCAGCTCTGAGATGAAGCCGAGCCCATGCCCAATCTCGTGTAATGCGAGTGACAGGAAATCGAGTTGGTTGGCCCCCGGTGTACCATTGGTGCCGAAGAAATAATCTTTCTGACTATTGAAAGTAATGCTTATTTCTGCCCCGGTTGGGGTGAATGGATCGCCTACAGGAAAAGCATCTTCTCGTGCGAGATGATTAACAAGCGCACCAGGATACAAGGTGTCAGGAACAGAGTTGGGGAAATCACGACTCAATACAATCGGTCCTCCGAGTCCTCCAAAGGTATCCGGAATACCCACAGGAGGAGTATCGACGAATTGAGCGGCAACGGTGATGGTCTCGCCTGGAAAGCTCTGCGGGAGGAAGCGCCCCCAAATATCGCCAGCAGTGGTCAGTGTTTCCTGAGCTTGCTGACCAAAAGTTGGATCGAAGAAGCCCGTTCCCGGCTCGTCCTCGAAAACAAAATCAAAGTTGATCGGAGCCGCTTGGAGTGTAGAGAAGCCAAGAATAATGGGCAGAAGATGTGCTACGAAAGCGACTTTTGCTCGGATTAATTTGTAGGTACTCATACTCATGTTGTTATTTTCCTATATGCAGAGCGTCTAACACGTAATTATATAAAGACCATAAGCATCTAAAACTGAACAGTTCTACTATTAAAATAGTTCTTATTGAGTAAATAAAAAATAAGCGAATGGCTTATTTTTAACTAAGAAATTGCTTATTTTTTAAAACCGTTCAGCAAGATGATATAGCCAGGAAACAAAGCTACAGTGTGGCTGGGTTCGGGGCAGCATGTCGGCTTTGCCCCACTCAAGGCGAAAATAAAAGTTACTGTAATTACAAATAGTTATTAAGAAAATATGAAGATTTTAGTAATTTTAATTATGGAGCAACTGGTACGGCACTTGGTTTTTCGTTAAATGTTTTGCAGCGTTTTGCTGGATGGGCAAATCAAAAAGCAGATTTCAAGTAGAAAATCTTGGTAGCCCGTGGGAAAGTTATCCGTATGGCGACGATAATAATGATCAGGAACAGATTAAAAAGGGTACAAGCTATTATGAATGCATGGGTTATTTACACAAAGGCTCTGTTTCTTTTGATAGCAGCGCTTCTTTCTGGGTGTGGCAATAACTTATGTAGTGTTGAACCTATAAGTAAGAATAAGTCTCCAACTGGAAAGTACATTGCAAATGTATTTGAAAGAGACTGTGGTGCCACTACACCATATGTTAGAGTTGTAAGTCTCCAAGAGACTGATTCAGAATTTAATCCAGAAGAAGTTAAGAATTGGGTTTTTACAATTCAAGGACAATCAGATATTCATGTTTCTTGGATTACAAAGAATGAATTACAAATTTCTTTTTCATTCACTGGAGATACGCCTACCCAACGTTCTGCATGGAAAAATGTAACTATCAGATATCAATGATAATATCAGCAAAATCATATCTTGCAGCCACTCTACAAAACCATCATGAAAACAATCTCCAGAAGAAACATGATCAAATTAAGCTTACTGGGCAGTATCACGAGCACGCTTGGTTTCAACAATAGTTTCGCTAAGGCATTGGCGATGATGCCTACGCCCAGTGAAACGGAGGGGCCATTCTATCCGGTAAAGGATCAGCAAGATAAAGATGCTGATTTAACCCAGATTGAGGGACATAGCGGCATTGCCGAGGGACAGCACATTATTATTAGTGGACAAATTACGGATGTCGCCGGACATCCTGTCGAAGAAGCAATGCTGGATATCTGGCAGGCTGATGCAAATGGCCGTTACCGTCATCCGCTGGATGCCAACCCGGCGACATTGGATGCAAATTTCCAGGGTTGGGCAATCATCAGAAGTGATAACAATGGCATATTTCGCTTTAAAACGGTGATGCCAAGCGCTTATCCAGCGAGCAAGACCTGGATCAGGCCACCCCACATCCACTTCAAGATCTCCAAATCAGGTTATCGCCCATTGACGACGCAAATGTATTTTCCAGATCAAGAACTCAATGCAAAGGATTTACTATTCAGCAATAAATCCGTAGCAGAACAGTCAGTCATGATTGCCAAAAAAATAAGCCAGCAAGGAAATTTACCCATTTACGAGTACAATATCGTCCTCGATTTACTTCGTAAATAAATTATGACAACTAAACACTGTTCATTGCTTATCCTGGGCTCCGGCCCGGCTGGCTATACTGCCGCAGTTTATGCGGCGCGTGCTAATCTGAATCCGGTCATCATCACCGGTATGGCTCAAGGCGGCCAGTTGATGACAACCACCGATGTGGACAACTGGCCGGCTGATGCGATGGGCGTCCAAGGCCCGGAATTAATGGAGCGGTTTCAGAAGCACGCTGAGCGTTTTGATACCGAAATCATTTTTGATCATATCCACACTGCCAAACTGACTGAGAAGCCGATTACCTTGATCGGTGATCAAGGAACCTATACCTGTGATGCGCTGATTATCGCCACCGGCGCTTCCGCGCAGTATCTGGGTTTGCCTTCCGAAGAAGCTTTTATGGGTCGGGGTGTGTCAGGTTGTGCAACCTGTGATGGGTTCTTCTATAAAGGACAGGATGTCGCCGTGATTGGGGGTGGTAATACTGCAGTGGAAGAAGCACTGTATCTCTCGAATATTGCGCGCAGTGTCACAGTGGTGCATCGGCGCGATCGGTTTCGGTCAGAAAAAATTCTGATCGATAAACTGATGGAAAAAACCCGTACCGGCAATATTAAACTGGAATTGAATCACGTACTGGATGAAGTGCTGGGTGATCAATCGGGGGTTACCGGCATGCGCATCCGAAGTACGCAAGATAATTCCACTAAAGCAATAGATTTAAAAGGTGTTTTCATTGCCATTGGTCATAAGCCCAATACCGATATTTTTACCGGGCAGCTGGAGATGGAGAATGGTTATATTGTCACCCGCGGTGGTGGTCATGGTAATGCGACGGCTACCAATATACCGGGTGTGTTTGCCGCAGGCGATGTGCAGGATCACATCTATCGCCAGGCGGTAACTAGTGCTGGCACTGGCTGTATGGCGGCGCTGGATGCGGAAAAATATCTGGATGATCTGAAAATGCATGCATCACAGACCAAGCCGGAGTTAGTCAATAATGTGATTTGATGACTAAAAAAGATTCGGTCAACGATGAAGATGAAAAGGCGCTATTTCGTGCGGCAATGCATGATGTAACGCCACTTCCTGCCACAGATAAAACAATACAAAGCGGCTCATCCGTCGCTCCGGTTCCGCGCAAAAAATCCTACCAGGAACAGGCTGTAACGCAAGATAACTTTTCAGATCATATTGCCATAGAAATTGGAGCAGGCGATGCATGGTCTTATGCGCGACCCGGAATATCACATCAAACACTGCGGCGTTTGCGCCGTGGATACTGGAAAATCCGGGAAAATCTGGATCTACACGGATTAACACGCGACGAAGCCAGGCGAGAATTGAGCAGTTTTCTGGATGCATGTATCCAAAAAAAATATCGCTGTGTCCGGATTATTCACGGCAAAGGGCTAAGCTCAAAAAAACGTGCACCGGTTTTGAAAACCCAAGTCGGAAATTGGCTGATACAACGTGTTGATGTACTGGCTTTCTGTCAGGCCAGACCGGAAGATGGCGGCGGCGGTGCCGTCCTGGTTTTGCTCAAAGTCAGCGCTTCATCTGAGGAAAAATTTCTATAGCGAAGAATTGGCTTCCTGCGGAAAAGCCTTTTCATATTGGCGCTGGCATTGGATGCATCGTTGCGCTGACGGATAGGCAAGTAATCGCTCAAACCCGATCTCATTGCCGCAATCAATGCAATCGCCGAATTCCAGCTCACTCAGGTACTTCACCGACATCTCCAGTTCACGCATTTCGTTAATTTGCCGATCAACCAGTGCTGTATCGATGTCATCCGGTATATTATTCAAATACTCGGCCAAATCGGAGTCGCGGCTATCGCTGGCATGCGTCAGCTCACTGCGAACCTCATCCTGCAAGTCCAGATAGCGCTTGCGTAACGCAGCCTTAAGCTGTACCAATTCATCTTCAGTAAATTTTGCCATCCTACATCCTCTTTAGTAAAACTAATCTCATGCATAACATGAGATGAAATGCTCAATCTTTGATGAAGCCAAAAGCGTATCATCCACTAGATCCTGCCAAAATTATATTGTCTGTAACCGCTTTAAATCCTTGATTACTTCCGTAGAATTATGCGCTGCGTCTGCAGACAGATAGATGTGCGCAATTCTTCCGTTCGGATCAATTAGAAATGTATTACGCTTAGCGATCTTAGTAAAACCCAGATTAATCAGAGAATGATAACGCGCAGCTGTCTCCGCTGTGGTATCCGCCAAAAGCGGAAATTGCAGATGATATTTTTCAGCAAAATCAGCATGACTGGTTGTATCATCCACACTCACACCAATCACCTCAGCGCCCAGATCTGCCAATTCCTGAAGACCATCACGAAATGCACAGGCTTGCTTTGTGCAGCCAGGCGTATCATCTTTCGGATAAAAATACAGCGCCAGCCACTTGCCCTGAAAATCGGCCAAAGTGTAGGTTTTTCCATGCTGATCCGTCAATTTGAAGTCAGGTGCCGGCTGACCCACTTTGAGTGATGTTTTCTTTCTGGAAGAAAAACGAAAAAAAACTCCTAATAGGATTACCAGTAGGATGAATATTAACCAATCCATATGAATTGTCCTTATTTGTCAAATTTGTGCCGTACTGGCCAAGCCCATAACCGTAACAATGCTACTGCCAAAAACGCCAACAAGCTGGCAAAGCAAAATGCCGTTGCTGCACTGAACAAATGCCATATCACGCCAAACAATAATCCTGCTGGAATGGCGGCTATGCCACTGATCAGATGATACCAGCCAAAAGCAGTACCACGTTCATCAGGTAATGCATAATCACTGATCAGTGCCCGCTCGGCACCTTCGCTCATACCCATAAACAAGCCATAACCCATACTCACAATCCATAATCCTATGCTTGTTGTTACCTGGCTGAACGCCAGAAACGACACCGCAAGCGCTGACCAGCCAATCAAAATTAAAGCGCCACGTCCAAAGTGATCCGCTAGCTGTCCTCCTTGGGTGGAAGTAAGGGCTTTGGCAAAATTCAGCCCTGCCCATAACAATAGTAGCTCAACAACATCAATATTTAATTGATGACCAAATAATAAAATAAAAGTTTCGGAAGTGCGCGCAAACGTGAACAGCGCTAATACCAACAGGTAATGCCGCATCGACATAGATAGCCCTGACCAGCGCAAGGGTGGAAGTGTTCGCTGAAATTCTGATGGCTGAATACGATCGGCTTTTTCTTCTTTTACACCCGTACCCAAAATGATTACTGCAGCAAAACCAGGAACCGCCGACCACAAAATCACTTCGCTCAGACTCAAACCAGACCAAGCCAGTACAGCTGCCGCTGTCAATGCGCCGGCTACAGCTCCCGCATTATCCAATGCACGATGAAAACCGAACGCATAGCCACGAATATGCGATGGTGTTGCATCAGTAACCATCGCATCACGCGGTGCACTGCGCAAACCCTTACCCACACGATCAACGCTACGCAGCAGCAATACAGCAACCCAGGAACCTGCCAGTCCGAGAAGAGGGCGCGCCAGATTAGAAAGCGTATAACCCATTAGTGCCAAACCTTTACGTCGCCCGCTCATCACATCTGAGTGCCGACCTGCCCATAATTTCAGAAAACAAGCCAATGCATCCGCAACACCTTCAATCAATCCCAATGCGATTGGCCCGGCAGCCAGCACAGTCGCCAGCAATATGGGAATGAGTGGCACTACGATATCCGAAGCAAAATCATTGAAAAAACTTACCAATCCTAGAAGCACCACTGTTCTGGGTAATTTTCCTGAAGGTACAAAATGTGCTGGATCTGATTGATCAGGTTTATTCATGTTGTGATATTAGCGTAAAATGCCGGATATGCCCTGGTAGCTCAGTGGATAGAGCAACCCCCTCCTAAGGGGTAGGTCGCACGTTCGATTCGTGTTCAGGGCGCCAATAAATCATGAACTTAACTCCCACTTTCTATCCACTGAATGTCTATTTCGTCATAAATTCAGCACAGTTTATGTAACTCATCTTCGCTTTATTTGGCACTGCGTTTTTCAAAGTTTAACAAGTGATCTTTGAAAACTTCTAATATTGATCAAAGAGTAGATCGATTGGAGAGAATCAGTGAGACGAGAAAGTAGTTTTTGGATCTTAACAACAGCAGGGTTAAATTACTCCAAACCAGGGGTAATTTAACTGATAAGTTACTATCCACTAAAACTTGCAAAATCTGTTGTTCCATTCACACCTACCAGTAACACTGCCGCGTCATTAAAGAAGGTATGAAAGCCGTCCTGAATGCCCCCATCCTCCCAGCCATGGCTTAATCCAACAACACGATCGCCTTCATTGCCATTAACTTTCAAGGTATTGGTGGTATCCGACAGGTTGAGCACATCTGCTGCCGTTAACATCAAGGTATTGTCACCGGTGCCAACAAGCGAATGGTTTCGATACCGCTGATTTTGCCGGCCATATCGGTCAGATTAAGATTCAAACCGCTGCCGCCCAGGGCCAGGACATCGTTGCCGATGCCGCCATTCACCGACTCGAAATCAAGATCGGATACCCGAATATAGTCATTGCCTGCTTCACCCAGAAACTCATCCGCCCCGCCGCGGCCGATCATTCGATCATTGCCGTCACCCGCCTCGAAGCGTTCCGCTTCTGATGTGCCGTGAGGGTATCATCCCCGGGCGTACCCCGTATCACACCACCATCAGTAAAGCTGCTTCTGCCAAATACTACGTAACTGGAACCGGATCTCTCGCCGTTCGGGTCAGCAAAGTCAGCACCGACAATCAAATCATCAAGACCATGCCGTTGACGTCTCCTGCATTGCTGACCGATCTGCCCGAAAAATCAAGCCTTGCCTCTCCATCCAATCGAAATCCATTGCTGCCATTAAGGCTGGATAAGTCTACTGCGGCATCAAAACCGGAAGCCTTGCCAAACACCGCATAGCTGGAGCCGGAGTCTCTGCCGTTCGGATCAGCCCCAATGGCGCCAACAATTACATCGTCAAAACCATCACCGTTGACACCCCCTGCAGTGCTGACTGATCCGCCCGAAGAATCACCCCCTCCACCCATACGAAAACCGTTGCTGCCACCAAGGCTGGATAAATCCAGCGTGGCATCAAAACCGAAAGCCTTGCCAAACACCACATAGCTGGAGTTAGCTCCTGGAGCACCGATAATCACATCATCAAAACCATCGCCGTTGACGTCCCCTGCACTGCTGACCGATCTGCCCGAACGACCCCCTTCTCCATCAAGTCGAAAACCGTTTGTGCCATCGAGGCTAGATAAGTTAATCACTGTTGTAGTCATGATCGAAAACTCCTTCAAAAAAGATTTATTAAAAAACCTACTTGAAAGAAAACCATATTGCGTTATTTTAAAAATAGCGAGATGAATGCTACCTCAGAAAAATCCTACTGACAACCTGAGCAGTTTTGTCATGCATTTAAAAAATCTTTGTGGAAGCTCTTCTTTTAGAAACCAACTTGCAAGCAAATAATCTATTAGACTCTGACTGCAGCTTCAATTGCATACCAATGTATGAATTCTTAAATAAGAGAATAAACCATAAAAATATGTGAATTTAATGTAAATAATTTGTGAACTTTCTGTTAATATTCCCTACTAATAGCAGTATTAAAAAAATAGCAGTATCTTAATAACGTATCATTTTAGAAGGGAATTTTTTCATGCAAGCAGTGCAAGTATTCATTATCTCAGCAGTAATTATCGCTGGGGCTTTCTTTGGTGTCTTATCTTTCTTTGATTTGCCGCAATCCACATCAGATTGGATCGTTTCAGATATTGTTCTCGGAATTATTCTTTATCTGAGCTATTTAGTCTTGGCGGCATCTGGTTCATCCAAAACTAAAACACGCTATTTCTTGAAAAAAAGTACTGTATAAATTTCAAGTTTCCCCTTCTGTAACTCACACGCTGCAGTAGGTTACAGAGGCCAAGTCATGATGCAACATGGCTTGGCCATTTAGCTTTATTAGCAACAGTCAATTTAGAAATTCCTTATTATTAATTCCGAACGATCTGCGAATCGGTGATTGCCTCACGGTATATTTAATGGCTACCGTTTCCATTGTTAAATCAGCAAATGCTTTTCGCATTTCAGGAATATCATTTACTGAAGTTCAAGAGTGGCGCATGCCAATCCTTGGTCATGGGTTGAGGCGTACCTGACGAGATCGTCGAACAGGCCCTTGATGTCGTCCTCGCTGTCGGTACCGATGGCAGAACCTTCTATATCCTTGAACACGCAGGCCAATGTTTCGTTCAGGTTCGGGTCATGGCGCGCTTTCTTGCGAACACTGGCAAACAGGTCAGAAGGCAGGATATAGAAACCCTTTTCCTTCACCGTCTCCAAGCGACCGAACTCGGCATCGGCATCGCTGAGCGTGGCGTAGTCGAAATCCGGGCAGCCTGCCTTGCGCTCCTACTCGTTGAGATAGCTGGTCAAGTTCTCCGAGACGAAGCGATAGAACAGCATGCCGAGCACATAGCTCTTGAAGTCCCATCCATCCACGCTGTCGCGCAGATCGTTGGCGATGCGCCAGATGGTCTTGTGGAGCTCGGCGCGCTCGGTTTCTTTGTTGTTATTCACGATGCCAAGCCTCCTGTCGCAGCTGTTGCCACGGCGTCAGCGGTTTTATTGTCAGTTGCCACCTCAAGATTCCAATGTGCCTTGAGCACGCCCACCAGTCGCTCCTGGCGGCCGGTCAAGTGCGAAGACGTCCATGTTTCTTCAGACCTGACTTCTTGGGTGAGTACGAACGGCGACACAGCGCCCTTTCCCTTAAAGTAGACGTTTTTCTTGGTGGCGAAGTCGTAATTGCTGGCGGCCGGATTCTTGCGGACATGCAGGGGAACCAGATTGGCCAACCGGTGAGTCCAGTCATCGCGCTCATCCTCGTCGGGGAACCACTTGACCCAATCGGAGTTCGCAGGAGGGGTGTAAATAGCGGAGTAAAAATGTACCACTGAAGCGCACTAAATTTCGCGTGAATAGCGGAATAAAAGTGTACCAGTCTGAAGCCTGTAAGCTGATGCGATTAGCATCAAATGAAAGGCAATGAGGATGTATTCAGTGGAACTATATATAAAGATTCGGCGTGCGGTGATGGTAGAAGGCAAAAGCGAACGCGAAGTTGCGCGTTATTTTGGAGTTCACCGCAAGACTGTGAAAAAGATGTGCCAATACGCTGTACCGCCAGGTTATCGGCGCAAGAGCGAACCCATATCTCCTAAGCTTGCTGCATTCACCGGCATCATTGATGCCATTCTGGAAGCTGACAAGCAAGTTCATGCCAAACAACGCCATACTGCGGTGCGGATATTAGAGCGGTTACGCGATGAGCATGGCTTTACCGGCGGCTATACCATCGTGCGCAACTATGTCTACAAGGCTGCGATCCGGCAGAAGGAAATGTTCATGCCGTTGGTACACCCGCCTGGTCATGCCCAGGTAGATTTTGGTGAAGCCGATGGTTATATTGGCGGCAAACTGGTTCGATTCCATTATTTCTGCCTTGACTTGCCGCACTCGGATGGTTGCTTTGTCAAAGCTTATCCAACTGAAGATACTGAATCCTTTCTGGATGGGCATGTTGCTGCATTCGCGTTTCTAGGTGGAGTGCCGCAATCGATCTTGTATGACAACACCAGGATTGCTGTGGCCAAGATACTGGGCGATGGCAAGCGCCAACGTACCAAGGCGTTTAGCGAGTTGCAGAGTCACTACCTGTTTGAAGATAAGTTTGGCCGACCGGCCAAGGGCAACGACAAGGGTAATGTCGAAGGCATGGTGGGCTACAGTCGTCGCCACTTCATGGTACCGTTGCCAGTTGCCAACGACTTTGATGCCCTGAATGCCAAACTGCTGGACGGTTGCATTAAGCGCCAACAGGCTAGGCTGCGGGGTCAAACAGAAACCATTGCTGAGCGTATGAAACGCGATACGGCTGCGCTGATGGCATTGCCAGTGGTTGCTTTTGATGCCTGCCACAAGATTTCCACTCGTGTATCTTCACTATCGCTCGTGCGTTACCGGACCAACGATTACTCGGTGCCTACCCAATACGGTCACCGGGAAGTATTGGTCAAAGGTTATGTGGATCACGTCGACATTTGCCTGGGCATAGATACGATTGCACGTCATGTGCGCAGCTATGGCCGTGAAGAATTCATTTACAATCCACTGCACTACCTGGCATTACTGGAACAGAAGCCACGTGCACTCGGCCAGGCAGCGCCCTTGCAAGGTTGGGTACTGCCCGAAGTATTCGATCACTTGCGTCGTGTGCTGGAAGTACGCATGGAACGACGAGGTCGCAAGGAATATATCCAGGTTTTGCGGTTGCTGGAGAATTTCAGCCAGGCGCAAGTCGAGCAGGCGATCAAACAAGCAATGGGTTTGGGTGTAGTGAGCTTTGATGCTATCAAGCATCTGATCCTATGTGCGATCGAACGACGCCCCGCCAAGCTAGACCTGGCGCTTTACCCGTATCTACCCAATGCCAGGGTGAAATCTACCGAACCACGGGCGTACTTAAGCCTGCTGCAAAGACCTAAGACAAATCAGCAACCTGCTTTGGAAGGCGCCCTATGACTGATTCATCCATACCCACCACGGTTGCGCCACAAATCTTACTGGTCAATCATTTTAAGACATTAAAGTTGCCGACCTTTGCACGTGAATATGAGAAAGTCGGAATCGAATGCGCACGAGAAGGCATTGATTATGCGCGATACGTATTACGACTGTGCGAACTGGAAAGCATTGATCGTGAGCGACGCAATACTGAACGGCGCATACGCCTGGCAAGATTCCCGGTGACTAAAAGCCTGGATACTTTCGATTTTACTGCAATACCTGGCTTGAACAAATCGTTGGTACTGGAATTGATGCGCTGTGAATGGATCAACAAGCGTGAGAACATCATTGCGCTGGGACCTTCAGGCGTTGGCAAGACGCATATCGCATTGGCTCTAGGGTTGGCTGCCTGTCAGAAAGGCATGAGTGTTTCCTTTACGACGGCAGCAGCACTGGTACATGAATTAATGGAAGCGCGTGATGAAAAGCGCTTGCGTACCTTACAAAAGCAGTTGGCCAACGTCAAATTACTCATCATTGATGAATTAGGCTATGTACCCTTTACCGCAGTTGGCGCAGAGCTCTTGTTCGAAGTGTTTAGCCGACGATACGAACATGCTGCCACCCTAGTGACATCGAATTTACCATTTGATGAATGGACAAGTGTGCTGGGATCGGAACGATTGACCGGTGCGTTACTGGATCGCTTGACCCATCATGTTCACATTCTGGAAATGAATGGAATTCGTATCGACTGGCCACAAGCAAGAAACGGCAGAAACAGACTGTACAAACCAAGCCTATAGAAAAGGAGGATGCTAAACCCATATAAATGATATTGGGGTGAGACTGCGCTTTACCGACAACCCCAAAATATAGAAAAACCAGAAGCGAAAAACCAGAGGTCAATTCCCTCTTTTTTATTAACCTAACTGGTACACTTTTCGCGCGCTATCCGGTACATTTTTACTCCGTCATTGACAACTACTCCAGAGCAAGATCTCTATTACTCACTTAAATGCAACAAATGGGGACAGAACATTCGTTTGGAGCAAGAACGCATTCGGTGGGATAAAGCATGGAAGGCAATACAGATGTCTCTTGAGCGCAAACAGTGACTCATGAATTAGCGCCATTCTGGATATATTGCTTATAAGTCGCATTTGTTTCGAATATTGCGAATATTCGACTATTTCGTTTATACTTTCATAGTGCTATTTGAAGCCTAAGGAGATTACTATGACTACATTATCCCCTGCTCATTCTTTGCCGACAGCCGAAGAAGTTGCTCTCGCCCGCGAAAGTGGCCGAGCATTGTCTGCCTACTTGCAGACCCGAGCAGAAACCCAACAGATCGAAATTATCGACGATAAAGGTGTCACTCATCCAGTTCGCGTGCCAGTGTCAGCGCTCCGACTGCTCGTGGATGTTCTAACCGAAATAGGTGAAGGCAATGCGGTCAGCATCATCCCGATTCACGCTGAACTCACCACTCAGGAAGCGGCAGATGTACTCAACGTTTCGCGCCCATTCCTTGTGCAGTTACTGGAGCGCGGAGAAATCCCATTCCATAAGATCGGCACACACCGTCGCGTCCGCTACCAGGATGTAATTGCCTACAAAGAGCGAATCGATGTAGAGCGCAGCAAAGCCCTTGATGCACTGGCCGAGCAAGCCCAAGCGCTCAAGATGGGGTACGAATGAATGAGTTCGCACTTCACCGTCATTTACGATGCATGCGTGCTCTACCCGGCACCGTTACGCGACCTCCTGATGCGACTGGCCTTGACGGATTTATACCGGGCGCGTTGGACCGATATGATCCATGATGAGTGGATACGTAACGTTCTCAAGCAGCGGCCAGATCTGAAACCAGAAGATCTGAGCCATACCCGCTCATTAATGAATGCCCATGTGCGGGACAGCCTCGTCACTAACTTCGAACATCTGATCCCATCCATAGAGCTGCCTGATAGGGATGATCGTCATGTGGTGGCCGCCGCCATTCACAGCGGTGCCAACCTGATCGTGACTTTCAACCTGAAGGATTTTCCGACGGAGCAACTCAAGCACTACAACCTCGTAGCCCAGCATCCAGATGACTTCATCTTTGACCTACTCGATCTGCACCCAGCCAGGATCTGTGAGGCAGCAGCCAACCACCGGCGATCGCTGAAGAATCCACCCAAGACGGTGGACGAATATCTGGACACGCTGCTAAAGCAGGGACTGACACAAACCGTTAATCTGCTGAGGGAGTGGAAAGTTGCGCTTTGACGAACTGCGGTTCAATTCCTAATTTCGGAATCGAATAGATACCACGCGTGTCTACCAATGTGATGTTTGTATCCTCTTTTTTTGATACGATTGTTGCTGCTGCAGTCATGGTTATCAGCATCTCTCCCCAACGATTCGCATAACCCTGAACGCGTTGATATAGCGTTGTTTGGTGCGGGTTTCCGTCCCACCACTAACACCAAAGACCAACCCTTCATCCGGTTGGTTTTTTCGCCTACTCTCGTGTGTCTGTGAGGGTTCATGAGGATTCTTGTGGACTTCAAAGTTTCAAGAAATCCCACAAATTCGCTCATTTTTTCTCTCTTCACGCCATTATTCTCTCCACCCTCCGCCCGTCATGCAAGTGCGAAGTCCACAAGTTTGTATTTTTTTGACGATAAAAAATCAATGGATTATGCGCGGACTCATCAAGCGGTTTATTTTCAGCATTGGTAGGCGGAGGAAACAACCTGCTGATTCGGAGAAAAGAGAATGGTGTTAGTACAATGGAACATCAGTGCTGTCAAATCCTTTATCGAGACCTTTGCAAAATCACATAAACTCTATGTCTCGACGCCATTTTCTGATTTATTTGTAAGCGACTGGGTAATTTTTAGCCATTTTTGCACAAATGAACCCGGAATAATCACTCCAAACCGACCATTTCCGG
>NZ_FONE01000027.1 GCF_900112825.1 Nitrosomonas sp. Nm166
CAGCTTGGTGCCTGATAGTCAAAAGCAATCAGCTCTATGCCATCATCCAGTGCCACCAGTTCGTTTCTTCCACCAATGCTCTTTGTAATGGCTGGGTATGCAGGTATTTCTGGATGAAGTAGCATCGCGTCATCCAAATGACCGGATTATCCTGGTGCTTGATGGTACAGGGTGGCATCGCAGTCACACCCTGAAGCTTCCGCCTAATCTGCGTTTACTCATGCTGCCACCCTGCTCGCCGGAACTCAATCCTGTTGAAAATCTTTGGGATGAGTTACGTTAGAAATCATTCCATAACCGTGTATTCGACAGCCTGGACGCACTTGAAAAGCACCTGGAAGCGGCACTGTATGACATGGAAAAGGATCGTGAATGTGTCCAATCCATCGTTACATGGCCTTGGATCATAAATTCAATTATGAAATAGAATTGGAATTAGATAGAACCATTTTGTGGCGCAGCCGCACCATATTTTATAAAGGGTCAGGCTGAAGTACACCACCCGACATGATCCTTGATCCCGAAAATTGCTGGGTAAAACTGAGTAGTGATGATCCATTGGGGTAAATGGACTTGGCTTGGGGTAGCTATAAAAATATATTCATGCATCCATGGCGTCTTTTTTATCATTTAAACTCGCCAACTCAACTCGATTTCTACCTTTATGCTTAGCAAGATAAAGCGCCTCATCAGCTTTTTTTAGTAGAAGGTTTTCGTCCAGCGTCTCTTGTTCCGTGCTGATAGCAACGCCTAAGCTGATAGTCACAGGAATAAACATTTGATTAGTGCTGACTTCTTGGCAAGCTACGGCATTGCGGAATCGTTCGGCGGCTTTCAGAGCCCCTTCTTGATCATAGGGCGAAACAATAGCCAGAAACTCTTCGCCGCCATAGCGTCCGATGTACTCATGAGAACGAGCTGATCTGGTTAGTCGCTCGGCAACCTCGCATAATACCGCATCGCCGATCAGATGGCCGCACGTATCGTTAATCGATTTAAAGCGATCAATATCGATCATGATAACCGCGATTCCAAGACCGCTTCGTTTGGCGTGCAGGATTTGTTTACGCAGGATATTGAATATGGCAGGCCGATTGAATAGGCCAGTTAGCGCATCATGGGTGACACGTTGCTCCAGTGATTTCTTTTGCGCGATGAGTTGCTTGTTCAGTTTTATTCCCCGATATAATTTGGTTTTCTCAATGATTAAAGCCAGATGACTAGCGATTTGCAGGGATAAATCCCGGTGGGGTTTTTTGTAAATATTTTTCTTGCGGCAAGAAAATAAAATAAATCCGATCGGTTTTCCGGTGGCGATTAAAGGACAGATCAGACAGGAATGAATTCCTTCTTTAGTAGCTGTCTGGATGAGATTGGATTCTGAATGCTTCTCCAGATACGCGCTTAAATCATCAATAATCAGCATTTCCTGGCTTTCAATGAGCTTCTGTAAAGTACTATCTGTGATTGGGAAAGAGTAGCCTGTATTTAATTCAAGATTACTGTAATTGGCGCGAGCCCAATGCAATTTAAGCTTGTTTTTATCATTTTCAATTAAGGCCAGGCTAATCCGGTCATAAGGTAAATGATCTTGAAAAGATTCATAAATATGGTTCAGTACATCAATCAGGCGCAGATTGAGGTTACACTCGACCATGATCCTGTAGAGCGATTGGTTTTTATCAAACTGTTTCTGCAAATAAGATGATAATTTTCTGAGAGATTTTCCCAGATGGCCGATATCATCGTCAGCAATAGGAATGCTGGGTGTGAAATCACCGCGCGCCATAGCTTCAACTGCTCTATGCAACGCGAGAATTCGATCACTCTTTTTCATCTGCTAACTACCAGTCGAAATGATATACCGTTAAGCCATTTTGCACAGGGATGTTCCAACACTTTCTCTTCTTAAGACTGATTTGCAGGTTATTAATTCAAAAATTGAAATAGAATTTATTGAGTAATTGTTCGCTGAATAAAAGCCGAGCAGGCTTTTTTTATCGATCCATAACAACTCAAACATATCTAAGCAATGTCAATGCTAAAATTCTTGAATTGATTAATCGAAAGCAGAAACAGGGCAAAAGCGAGATGATTGGAATTTTAGTGCTCACACATGAAGATTTAGGGGATCATTTGATTCGTTGTGCAAGCCATGTGGTTGGTATGAAACCACCACAATTGATACATTTGAGTGTTTTTCCACAGGATGATCCTGATATTGTGCTATCCCGAGCACGCGCATTGATTAAACAATTGGATGGCGGTGATGGTGTGCTGATATTGAGTGATATTCTGGGTGCAACGCCTTGTAACATCGCTAGCCGGCTAGTGCAGCCCGGTAAAGTGGAGTGTGTTACAGGTGTTAATCTACCGATGCTGGTGCGTGTACTGACCTATCGTAATGAGCCGTTGTCTGTTGTCCTTGAGAAAGGATTAAGCGGCGGTCAGGATGGGGTAGTACATATTTAATGATTAATGTGGAATCTTGGTATGCAAATTAAAGAAGTGGAAATTGTCAACAAACTGGGGTTGCATGCACGCGCATCCGCAAAACTGACAAAACTGGCTAGTCAATTCAAATGCGAAGTCTGGGCGACACGTAACAATCGCCGCGTGAATGCGAAAAGTATTATGGGAGTGATGACATTGGCGGCCAGTAAAGGCTCACGTATCCAGATTGAAACGACTGGCGATGATGAGGTTGAAGCGATGGTAGCCTTGGTGGCATTGGTTGAAAATTATTTTGGTGAAGGTGAATGAGCTTTATTCTGCATGGAATTGGCGTATCTGAAGGCATTGCGATAGGGCATGCCCATCTAGCTGCCCCTGCTGCTTTGGAGGTGATGCACTATCTGGTTCCCAAGAATCAGGTGGATAAGGAAATTGCGCGTCTGGATAGCGCTTTTGCGGTGGTCCGTAAAGAATTCGAGGCGTTACAAAAATCAGTGGTTGATGGTCGTGCGCGCGCTGAGTTTAGTGCATTCCTGGATTTGCACATGATGATCCTGGATGATCCGACGCTTTCAGAAGCGACTCGTAGCATGATTGCGCAAACTCACTGCAATGCAGAATGGGCGTTGATTCAGCAAATGCAAGTGCTATTGGTGCAGTTTGAAGAAATCGAGGATGCTTATTTGCGCGAGCGCAAAGCCGATGTGGTGCAAGTTGTGGAACGGGTGCTCAAAGCGATGCTGGGACATCCTGGCTACTTACCCATCGCATCGAGACTCACCGGTGACAGCATTCTGGTTGCGCATGATTTGAGCCCTGCAGATGTGATGCAGTACAAGCAGCACCAATTTACCGCTTTTCTCACTGACCTTGGCAGTCAGACTTCGCATACGGCAATCGTCGCGCGCAGTTTAAATATTCCTTCGGTCGTCGCGCTGCATCACGCGCACCAGTTAATTCTGGAAAATGATTCTCTGATTGTGGATGGTACACATGGGATCATCATCGTCAATCCGGATAAATATGTTCTGGATGAGTATCGCCTGCGGCAAGGCCAGTTGGAGCTGGAGAAGAGAAAGTTACAGCGGATTAAAAGTGTTGCTGCAGTGACACTGGATGGAACACTCATCGATTTATACGCCAATATTGAACTGCCTGAAGATATTGCGCAAGTCAAAGAAAGTGGCGCTACCGGCATAGGCTTGTTTCGCAGTGAATTTTTATTTTTGAATCGCGACGATACACCCAGTGAAGATGAGCAGTTTGAAGCTTATCGCGCGGTTGCAGTGAAAATGCATAAACAGCCGGTTACCATCCGTACTTTTGATCTTGGTGCGGATAAGAATCTTAAAGGCACAACACAGGTGGCGGTTAATCCGGCGCTGGGTCTGCGCGCGATTCGTTTGAGCCTGGTAGAACCGAAAATGTTTCATGTCCAGCTCCGCGCAATTTTACGCGCTTCTAAGTATGGTGATGTCCGTATCTTGATTCCCATGCTTTCCAATGTGGCGGAAATTGATCAAACATTGCATCTGATTGAATATGCCAAGCAGACCTTACGGGATGAGAAAATAGATTTTGACGAGCATATTAAAGTTGGAGGTATGATTGAGATTCCAGCGGCTGCTTTGAGTCTGGATATTTTTATGCGAAAACTGGATTTTTTGTCTATCGGCACCAATGATTTGATCCAGTATACCCTGGCTGTTGACCGAATAGATGATACGGTGGCACACCTGTATGATTCATTTCATCCCGCTATTATATGGCTGGTTTCTCATATCATTCAGAGCGCTAATCGTGCCAAAGTACCGGTATCGCTTTGCGGTGAAATGGCAGGTGATAAGCAGTTTACACGATTGTTGCTGGGTCTCGGCTTGAAGCAATTCTCCATGTACCCGACCCAGTTATTGAATGTGAAGAGCCAGATCTTAAAAAGCCACTTGCCTGATATTATTCCACTGGTAAACAAGATTCTCAAAACGGACCATCCAGAAAAAATAGCTGCATTGCTGGCAAAGTTGAACGACTAGAAAAACGCGAATAATGAATTACATTGGTTTTGAGCCACTAATGAGTTTGATCAGAGTTTTCCCTAGTGTATGCCGGTTTTTTTGGCGATATAATTGTCAACCATATATTCATTCGGTTTTTTCTGCGGAACTCCCTTTATAAATGCAAGACTCGAAATCAGTAGGTGTGATAACACCTCAGTATGTGCAGATCAGCACGCCATTACAGTTGAAAAGCGGGCTGGTGCTCGATAGCTATCATTTAGTGTATGAAACATACGGACAATTGAATGCGGCACGATCAAACGCCGTGTTAATTTGTCATGCGCTCTCAGGCAACCATCATGTGGCTGGCGTGTATGCCGAGACAGAGAAAAGCCTTGGCTGGTGGGATAATATGGTGGGATCTGGAAAACCCATTGATACTAATCGCTTCTTTGTCATTGGCGTGAACAATCTGGGCGGATGTCATGGTTCTACCGGGCCAGCAAGCATTGATATTAAAACTGGCAAGCCCTATGGTGCGACTTTTCCCGTGGTGACGGTAGAGGACTGGGTGGAAACCCAGGCGCAGTTAGCCGAGCATTTGGGAATTGAACAGTTTGCAGCGGTCGTCGGCGGCAGTCTGGGCGGGATGCAGGCTATGCAGTGGGCGCTGGATTATCCCGAAAAAGTGCGCCATGCACTGATAATCGCAGCGGCTGCCAAGTTAACCGCACAAAATATTGCTTTTAATGACGTCGCCCGGCAGGCGATCATGACCGATCAGGAATTTTATGGCGGCAATTATTACGCGTATAACACCTTGCCGAGACGGGGCTTACGATTGGCTCGCATGTTGGGGCATATCACTTATCTCTCCGACGATTCAATGGCAACGAAATTCGGACGTAATTTACGTAACGGCGAGCTTTCTTTCGGCTTTGATGTCGAGTTTGAAATTGAATCCTATCTGCGCTATCAAGGTGACAAATTTGCAGATCTGTTCGATGCCAATAGCTATTTGCTCATGACGAAGGCACTGGATTATTTTAATCCAGCCGATGCTTATGATGGTGATTTAAGTGCAGCCTTCCGGGTTGCCAAGGCGAATTTTCTGATTTTATCGTTTACGTCCGATTGGCGCTTCTCGCCGGAACGTTCGCGGGAAATTGTCAAGGCATTGCTGGATAATAAAATTAACGTGAGCTATGCAGAAATCACCACCAGCCACGGCCATGACTCGTTTCTGATGGCAACGCCGCATTATCATCGACTGGTACGGGCCTATATGGACACTATTTCTACCTGAGTGATCGAATCGATTAATTAACCATGAACGATACAACAGCGCCATCAACTATTGCACTACGTCCGGATTTTGCCGCCATTGCGGCGTGGATCAAGCCCGGTGCAAAAATATTGGACTTGGGCTGCGGCGACGGCTCCTTACTGCGCTATTTGCGCGATACGCGTAATGTCTTTGGTTATGGCGTGGAAATCGACGACGACAATTTACTCAAATGCTTTCGCAATGGCATCAATGTGATTCAGAATGATTTGGAAGCAGGATTATCTGGCTTTGAGTCGGACTCGTTCGATTATGTCATTCTGTCCCAGACCCTGCAGGCCATGCGGCATACAGAAGGCATTATTAAGGAAATATTGCGGGTTGGCAAAGAAGGTATTGTCTCATTCCCCAATTTCGGCTATTGGAAAAACCGCGTGCAGGTGATTTCTGGACATATGCCTGTTTCAAAAACACTGCCGTATCACTGGTACGATACACCCAATATTCATTTATGCACGCTGGGTGATTTCGAAGCGCTGTGTCAGCAATGTAACGCCCGCATCCTTGAACGCCGGGTGATGAATAACGATCGGCTGGTTAAATTTCTGCCGAACTTGATGGGGATGCTGGCGTTTTATCGATTTGAAAGACAAGATTGAGATGGGCCAAAATGCTTAACATACCGGGTGATCAGCCGCTTCATGCTGCTTTGCCTGAAGGGCAGCCCATACTGCGTATGGTGCCGATGCCATCAGATACCAACTATGCGGGCGATATTTTCGGCGGCTGGATCATGTCGCAAGTCGATTTGGCAGGCAGCATTCCGGCTATCCGGCGCGCACGCGGCCGGGTTGCAACGGTGGCTGTCAATTCTTTTGTATTCAAGCAGCCCGTGTTTATCGGCGATCTCGTCAGCTTTTATGCCGATATCATCAAGGTAGGACGCACTTCAATTACCGTCGATGTATCGGTATATGCTCAGCGTGGTGTGCGTGAGGGCGGGGAGGAGATCTGCATCAAAGTGACCGAAGCCGTATTGACGTATGTGGCGATTGATAACAACCGACGACCAAAAGCGGTGCCGCAGGAATGACTGGACTGAACAGAAGCCTGACGATTCCGAGAACCGATTCTGAAAAACCAGCATCGTTAACACCCATCACGCTATTTTTGTGTGGTGATATGATGCTTGGAAGGGGAATAGATCAATTATTACCCAATCCCAACGATCCAGAGTTGTATGAGCCCTATGTAAGGGACGCAAGACGTTATGTCGAATTGGGAGAAGAAACGGGTGGTGCGATTCCCAAGCCGGTCGGCTTCGACTACGTCTGGGGTGATGCGCTTGTGGAGCTGGAAAAAGCGAGAGCCGACGTGCGCGTGATCAATTTGGAGACGAGTATTACCACAAGCAGTGATTTTTGGACCAACAAAGGCATCCACTATCGGATGCATCCCAAAAATGTCGGATGCCTTATCGCTGCAAAAATAGATTGTTGTGTCTTGACGAACAATCACATTCTGGATTGGGGATATGCTGGTTTAACGGAAACACTGGACACACTGCGGGATGCTCATATCAAAGCAACGGGTGCAGGTACGGACCTGCAAGAGGCGCAATCTCCAGCTATTCTGGATGTGCCATCCAAAGGCAGAGTCATTGTGCTATCCTGTGGTACAGAATCCAGCGGAATTCCAAGCGAGTGGGCTGCCCAGAGCAGGAAAGCCGGGGTGTATTTCTTACCTGATCTCTCTCGCAGGATGGTTGACCAGATCGCAGCGATCGTGCATCCAATCAAACACCCCGGTGATGTGGTGGTGCTTTCCATACACTGGGGTGGAAATTGGGGGTATGAGATTTCCCAGGAACACATCAATTTCGCCCACATGCTCATCGATTCTGCAGAAGTTGATATGCTACATGGTCATTCTTCCCATCATCCGATTGGTCTGGAAATTTATAAGGGAAAACTCATCCTGTACGGATGCGGCGATTTCTTGAACGATTATGAAGGCATCGGTGGTTACGAGCACTATCGCGGTGACTTATCCTTGATGTATTTTGCACGTATCGAGCCGGTTACCGGAAAATTGGCTGGATTGGAAATGATACCGATGCAGATTAAACGCTTCAGGTTAAATCACACTTCAGAAGAGGATGCACGCTGGTTGCAACGCACCTTAGACGAACATAGCCGCAGATTCAATTGTCTGGTTGAACTAACACCAGATCAGACGTTAAAGGTTGTGTATTAGGCTACGTTCAATTTTGTATTTTGCTTTATCCGTTATTTTTGGGGAACAGATAGTTAGTAATGGCAACAAGCGTGACTCCTACCTGGACAACGGTGGCGCCAATTAACGACATGAACACGTTTTCCGTTATCAGACGTTGATCATTCTGAATAAGCTTTTCTCTGAGCAGCACAATATCAACACTAAAGGCTTGCCAAACAAGAAAAATCACTGCCACATTCAGCAGAATGGAAAGCACGACGATCGCTAGCGTCATCAACAGGCGCGCCCGCGTATCGGCATCCATGCTGCGAATGCGCGCCTTCGTTTCCTCGCTGACTCCAGTAAGTTGAGCAGCCTCTTGATCGAGGATCGTTATACCAATTTTAGTAGCCTCTTGATCGAGGTGGATCGTCATGGCGGACTGTTACTTGATGATTATTTTCTGATCCTTGTCGTCCTTGCGGATAGTAATCGACCCATCCTCTGCTTCAGATTCCGCGGCAATCTTCAGAAGAGCAACCGCTTTTCTTAATACTTCAGCTTTGGAAGAGGCTCCAAAATGGGCCTGCAACTCTTCCAGTGTTTTTCCCATTTTTCCATCGATATTAAAAGTTGTGACCGGCATGTCTTTACTCTCTATTTAGAATGATATATATAAAATATATATAATAATTATATAAAAATCAAATTATCTATATATTGTTGGAAGCGATTATAAATAAAAATGCTCGTTTCCCATTCAAAATTCTCTTTATTTTAATTCATACAGTTAATACGAGAAGCGCGGCATACGGAAAAACGATGAGGGAATCTGCATCAAAGTGATCAAAGCCGTGCTGATTTATGGATTATCGATAGAATCGGAGGCTCAGGATAATGTCGCAGGAATGGATTAACTGATAAAAACTCAACTCACAGTTGTTGAGGGTATCAGAAAAGTCTTGCCCAATTGTTTCCTCATAAACTTCTTGTAGGAAGGTTTCTTGAATCAAACCCCGCTACGAGAACGGGGTCATCTTAAACGTAGCTAATCAAAGTTGAGTTTTGGTTTTCCTGCGAAGTGCAGTGAACCCCAACAATCCAAGCCCAGCCAATAGCATGGCGTAGGTTTCTGGTTCTGGAACAGCCACTACGGAGACGTTATCGAGCACGGCACCTACATCGTCGCCACCAGCGTTCTGGAAAATCAGTGAGTAAGTGTCAGTGACGCCGGGTGTAAAAGAAATAGTTTCCCTTGAAAAGTCATCACCACTCCTTACCGTAAAGTCGTCAAAAGCGCTGCCAAAAACGACAAGCACCTCTTCAGTGCTACCGCGCTAACTCCCAGCCAAATCAAAGGTAAGCTTATATTCTTGCCCTCCAGTTAGCGATAGTTCTTTCTGGAATGAGCCTGCTTGATTCATAGAGCCATCAAGATCCACATAACGTCCATTACCTGACAGCAAGGGAAAATCAAAGAAAGGATCACCCTTTCCGATTAAATCGACAGCGCCACCACTGACTGTCCATCCGCCCTTAAATACGGTTTGATTAAGAGCTAGAGCGTCCTTATTGAAGTCATCGGAAAAAATTGTTGCTTGAGTTGTTGCTTGAGATAAAGAAGGTAAAAGTATCAGAGACAAAGTTAATATGAATGCAATTTTCTTCATTTCTTTCTCCTTTGTAGGCTTTGTAGGAATTACAGAAAAGTACCAAGCTATCTAACTGCCCAATTAGTCTACAGTTTATACTATCTCGATGCAATGAGAGATTATTCCTACGATGGAAAATATTTTTTCAGTTTACATTATTTGTCTCAAAAACAGTCAGTGCTGTATTAGCGTGTTGCAATAGCCATATTAGGGGTAGCTTCTTCGGATCGGGATGTACATTCAATTGATCCAGCAACCTCCGCTTAGCCTTACCCGTAACCACCAGCGCAATCTGTTCACTTCCCGCTAGCATCGCCAGCGAAAGGCTGATGCGCGGCGATGGTGCAATGGGCGGCGCAACGGCGACGCAATGATGAGCCGAGAGTAAATCCGAATTCATGCCCGGAAACAGCGAAGCGATGTGTCCATCTTCTCCCAAACCTAACACTGTCAGGCTTAATGGCAGTGGCAGGCTATTCAGTCGTTGATGAATTTCATCAATCGCAGAAAATGGACTATTGTGCTGGGTTTTGAGTCCAACAAACGGAGTATTTGCCGGAAGGTGTGCCATCAAGTATTTTTTCACCAAATGTTCATTCGACTGCTCATCAGTGACATCGACCCAGCGCTCGTCGCTGAGTGTGACGGTGATTCGATCCCAAGGTAGCCGGTGTTTTGCCAATTCAGGCAGGTAATGGCGTGGCGTATTGCCGCCGGGAACAACTAGCGTGGCTTTAGACCTATGAGCTAGCGTGTTCTGCAGCGTAGTTGCTGCAAAATCGGCAAAGCCCTGGCTTAAGTGTTCGATATTCGGGTAGACATTTCTCTGCATTGGAGAACTCCAATTCTAGACGACTAATCCGCGCAAATCGGGAACAATTTCTACATAGGTGGGAAAAGGATTTAGGTCACCAGGCCGTACGCGACCGAGAAAAGCGGTGCCGTTGGCAATTGCGCCCTCAAAATCTGCCATCGCATCGCCGATCATTAACACCGCTTCAGGTTTGAGTGCGTGGGCAGATAAGATTTCTGAAATAATGGTTTTTTTAAGCGCTGGTGCGCCGCGCACTTCGGTAAAGTAGGGAGATAAACCCCGACGTTCAATGATGACCTTGAGTTCTGTTTCCGGTGTGCCGGAAGCGACAAATAAAGGAATTTTACCGGCTTGCTGGCGGATCAGTTCTATTGCGCCAGGCACGGCTTCGGCTGCAATAATGGCTTCAACCACCAGTTCAGAAAAGTGCCGGTCCAGTTCTTTTTCTTCCGCTTCCGTCAAGGGCGGCTTGGCCAGAAAATGTTGTTGAAAATAACGGAATTTGTGGTAGCGCGACAACCCGCCGTTCTGGGTATGGAATTGCATCACCTTTGCGACGATGTCTTCTCCATGCGGACGATAAAGTTCCGCAAAAGCCTGGGTTTTGATTTCCCCGGATTCCACCACGACGCCATCAAAATCAAAAATGATCGCCTGCCAGTCAAAATTTTTCATAATCGTTCGTTACGCCAGATTATCCGATGTCATCGGCGTGGCGTCGTCATTTTCACCATTATGATGCAGATTCTGGTGAATTTCCCGCAGGCAATCGAGAATGCCTTGCCCCAGATCGACATGTTCGTTCAACACCAGTTTGCGGCCAATGCGCGGCTGGAATGCATAGGGCGTGATCTCGTAGTGATGCACGGCATTGGCTTCGTCAAAATGCAATTCAACCGGCCACGGCAGGATTTCCGAGATCATAGTCATGACATCCTTGATGCGCAGTTTTTCCTGACCTGTCAAAATCAGGTGCCGGTTGGCGAATTCGGGTGCGAGTATCTGCACGCTCATACGGGCAGCGTCTTCCACATGGATATATTCACGCATGGCTTCGCCACTGCCCTTGTAGGTGATGGAATGGTGCGCGACGGCTTCGTGCAGCATGCGATAGATGCCGTTGCGCTTATCGGCGCGCCGACCATACAGCGAGCCGTAGCGCAGGATGCTATAGTCCAGGCCGTAGCGTTCATGGTAAGTTTCAGTGAAGCGCTCTGCTGCCTGCTTGCTGGCTCGATAAAAAGAACCGGATTCGGAGTATACATACACACTGCTGGCAAATACAAAGCGGCGCGCGCCGGTGATGCGTGCGGCCTCCAGAGCGTGCATATTGCCCAGTACATTGATAGTTGCTGTGGGAAGAGGCTTGTCGTTCGCTTCATCAATGTCGGCAATCGCGGCAAAGTTATACACAATGGATGCTCTCTTGGCGGCATCAATGACTTGATCGAGATTCATAATATCGCCAACAATCATTTCCTGGTTGCCTTTGAGATAGGGAGATGGAGTACGGTCAAACAGCCGCACGCGGTAGCCTGCGGCTGATAATGCATCGGCAACATGGCTGCCCAGAAAGCCGCTGGCGCCAAATACGACAACCATTTCATTAGATATTGCGTTATCAATCATTGATTAACCCTGTTTTGATCAAACCCTGCAGCAAATTTTCAGCTGCTTCTATTTCCATGCGCTGACGCGACTCTCTGGCAAGTGAACCGATGTGCGAAGTCAGGATAATTTGGTTAGATTCGATTAATGGGCCTTGATAAGGTTCCTGCTCGAATACATCCAGCGCAGCGGCAGCGAGTTTGCCGGTTTTCAAGGCTTGCGCTAGTGCGTTTTCGTCGACCAAGCCACCCCGCGCTGCATTGATGACAATCGCTTCAGGCTTCATGATTGCGAACGCCTGGGCGTCCAGCAGATGATGCGTGTCAGGTGTATAAGGCATGTGCAGGCTGATAATGTCCGCGGTGGCTAATAATTGTTCCAGTGGCATCAAAGTGACGTCAGCAAGAATCTGATTGGTATACGGATCATGTGCAATGACAGTTGCCTCAAAAGCTTGACACAGGCGTGCAACCCGCCGGCCAATATACCCCATGCCGATGATACCGATGGTTTGCGCTGCCAGCAAACGGCCTTGGGTGCGGGGCCATTCGCCTTTGCGGATTGATTGATCAATCTGACCGATTTGCCGAAGTGAAGCCAGTATCAGTCCCAGGGTGAGCTCGGCTACTGCCTGCGCAGGTGCTTCCGGTGTGTTCAAAACAGTAATGCCGTGATTTTTTGCCGCTGTCAGATCAACACTGTCAAGTCCTGTGCCACAGCGCGAGATGACTTTCAGTTTTTTGGCGGATTGGAATACCCGCTCAGTCAATGGTTCAATGCCGGCGATCAGGCCGACCGCACCGTCATTCAGTAGTCCAATAATTTCATCCTCGGTGAGCTTGCGCCGATATGGATTGGGGATTGCCCGCATGCCTTTTTGCAGCAGATGCTGAATAGCAGGGTTGTTGTCTATATTAAAAGAGGAAGTGGAGATGACAAATGCATTCATGACGTTTTGAGTGTTGCGCGAATATGTTGCAGATGATTGCGGCAGATGGAATCAAGAATGCGAATATCCAGACCATAGCCGAGGAAATTAAAACCCGCTTGAATGCGTTGTTGCAGTGCTTGCGGATCCGGTTCTATGACGTGAATGCCCCCCGGCTTGTTGATGCGACGGCCAGCTTCCAGAACTTGTGTGATGGCACTTTGCACATCGGGATGATTCAGATCGCCGGGGCGTCCCATCGAGCCGGATAAATCATACGGTCCAATGATATAAGCATCGATACCTGGAACAGCCAGAATGTGATCAATGGCTCTGACAGCGTCGACATGTTCGATCATGACGACAATTACTGCATTATCTTCCAGCCATTGCCGATAGGTCGGGAAACTGGCCCCATAACCCTGGGCACGTGCCAAGCCGACACCCCTTTGCCCTCGTGGTGGATAATAAACGCCATCCACGGCAGCTTTGGCATCAGCGGCAGATTTGATCATCGGTACCATCACACCCGTTGCGCCGGCGTCCATCACGCGTTTAATCTGATCAGGATGGTTTGAGGTCAGGCGTACGATGGCCGGGCATTGTTTGCCATCCAGAACCTGAATAATGGCCTGCGCCTCATTGAGTTCCAGAACACTGTGCTCCATATCCAGCACTAACCAATCAAACCCGGCGGCTGCCATGATTTCGGCAATTGATGGATGCCCCAAGGTAACCCATGAGCCAATGGTCAATTCAGACCGGCTCAACTTTGATTTTAGTGACATTGCTATTCCTAGTAGCGACTGAGCAGCGGATCAGTTTCCATCAGTTTTGCAACGCGTGCCAAATCTGCTTCCGTATCAACTGCCTGAGTATTAAATTCTGTAGGGATCATCTTAACCTGAAGACCATGTTCCAGCAGACGCAGCATGTCAACAGATTCAAATTGTTCCAGTGGCGTGGATGTCAGACGGGTGTATTGAAATAGCGTGGCACGGCGAAATGGAATAATGCATACTTGTTTGTAAGCAGCAGTATCGGCAAAGCCTGTTTTTGCCATTGTCGGAATAGGCCGACGTGACATGTAAAGAGCATCGCCCTGCTGATTCATCACAACTTTGATGGTATTAGTGTCCAGATAATCTGCTTCCTGATCAATCCTGCGCACCAGGTTGACGCAACCTAATTGCAGATCATCTCGAAAGGGAGCAACCGCTGTATCAATCATATCCGGGTGAGTCATGGGTTCGTCCCCTTGTACCATTACGATCAGATCTGCATCAATATGGGTAACTGCTTCAGCGACACGATCGCTGGCGCGTTCATGAGTATCGGCCGTCATAATGACAGAAGCGCCAAAATCTTCTGCAACTTGCCGGATTTCTTCATCGCAGGTAGCAATATAGGTGGCATCGAGTGATTTGCTCATGGCAACGCGTTTGTAGATATGTTCAATCATGGGGCGACCCAAGATTTTCGCGATGGGTTTGCCTGGGAAACGCGATGAACCCATGCGGGCCGGTATTACAGCGATTGTTTTCATGGAAATGTTGTGCGATTAATTGTTAACTACTCAAAAAATTTTTAGGCAAAAAGCGGTCTGCTGATTATCAGGTTTTTTTTGTTTCTGGGGCAATACTTATTGTTAAATTTAAACGATATCTTGTAAGTTAAAGTTTTATTTTTCGCAGACCGGTATGCTGCTGGTAATTGAATGGTTGCCAAGGTAAAATGGCGCGTTTTACGGAATCTTCTGTTTAAACAGGGAAATAATAGAGATGCTGCATGTTCTGAATATTTTTGTACTTCTATCATGGTTATGAAGGCCCTTTTTTTCCTCCGCCATTATAACGACATTGATCATGTTACTCCGGTTATTTACAAGTGGACTCAGTCGGGTCATTCATGTGATGTGGTGCTGATCGGCTCTACGCAATTCCGCCGTGATTTTCGCATTAAATATTTAAGTCAGCTGCAAGGTGTGCGCGTAGCGCATATGCGCGAGCTGTTTCCGCTGACCGAATATTTAAAATGGCGTTTGCAGATGCTTATTCTGACGCGCAATGTCAGGCGCATAAAAATTATTGGCCGGTTGGCGGAGAAACTGGCCGAACGCTATGATGAAAAACAGCGTGAACCGCTGTGGCGGCATACTGCTGAATATCTGCTAAATAGAAGTTTTGGCAGCGAAGGCAAGGGAATGGTGGCTTTTGACTGGATTGAACGAAATTCGGTAATTTGTGTGGAATGGGTAGAAGTGGTTGTTGCGATGGCGAAAAGCAGAGGATTTAGCGCTGTGTCATTGCCGCACGGAGATAGTCCACACGCCAGTCAGCTGATCCGCCGCGGTGAAAGACGCATGGAACCGGATATTACTTACTCGACGGCTAAGATATTTGACAAGCTGGTAGTACCTAATGAGCTATGTGCCAAACGTTTCCGTCCGTTTTTGGAAGATAAGAATATTGCGGTATTAGGTTCACCGCGGTATTGTGAAGAATGGTTGAAAATACTTGCGGGGTTGATGCCGCCTTCGCCGCTCATTCGTTCAAACAGTCAGCTTAAAATTGTCATGTTTCTGAGAAAAGCCAACTTTACAACATTCTGGGAGGAAGTGGGAGAAGTGGTGCATATGATTGCCGAATTTCCTGGCGTGGAATTGATCATTAAGCCACATACGCGCAGCGGCTGGAAACAGTCTTTGACGACAGATAGCTCGATAAGGAAATTGTCTAATGTGCGTATTGCCGGTGATGATGCGCATTCGGTTCATTTGATGAACTGGTCCGATGTCATTATTGATTTGGCGACCTCGGTAGTGTTTGAAGCCGTCAGGGCAAAAAAACCGGTATTAGCAGCTGATTATTTGATCGCGGGCTGTTCAACGGTGGCTTATTACATGCCGGAGACGGAGTTGAAATGCCGCGATGACGTGTATGAGAAAATAAATGGTTTTTTAACCCATGGTTGTGATTCCTTTTATGTTGAGGAACATCGGCAGCGTTTCTTGGAGGAAATGCTGGATTATCCAGATGCTGACGTGTTACCCCGCTATGTAGCTTTGCTTGAGCAAGCGACATGTTGAGTTGCTTGTCATGTTCCACCTTGCAACAATCGAAGCTTAACTTAATAACTTCCTAGAGTGATCAGATGTCAGCAAAAGACATACTTAACGAATTGGTTGTGGCAGCGTATAAACTGAAAGGCGGGTATGCAGGTATACAGGTAAGAGATCAGCGCATACTCCTTTCAATCGACCACTTGCGTACGTTGAAGCGAGCCAGAACTTACTCCATCAAAGAGCCAGATACCCTGGATTGGTTAGATAGCTTTGAACCAGGTTCATGTTATTTTGATATCGGTGCCAATATCGGCCAGTATTCCTTATATCCGGCTAAGAAATATGGTGACAAGATTCAGGTGTATGCGTTTGAACCGCAAAGCAACAACTACTATGCGCTCAACAAAAATATTTTTTTGAATAATCTGGGAAAAAATATTTTATCGTATTGTGTTGCGGTATCCGGTCAAAGTGAGTTTTCCAAATTGTACATCCCCAAATTTATTCCGGGCGGGAACCGATCGCAATTTGGTCATGAAGACATCGAGAATATGAAAATGTCGGCGACGCATGTCCAGGGTATGTTTGGTGTGACTTTGGATGATTTGTGCGGTAAGTGGAAATTTCCCTGTCCGAATTATATGAAGATCGACGTCGATGGCATAGAAATCTCCATTCTTAAAGGCGCAGCATCCGTGTTGGCGAACCCTGCATTGAAATCTGTTATCGTTGAGCTGGGTACCGATGAGGAACAGAATCAAGCGATTGATTTAATGAAACAGGCAGGTCTTGAAGTCAAGCAAAGATCAACCAGAAACTGGGGAGAAGCGTATCTGATTTTTGCAAGAGCTTAATCTGTATGGATGAATCGGCCTCACCGTCTATTGATGTCATTATTCCTGTTTATAATGCGCCAGAGCAGACAGGGCGTTGTATTGACTCAGTTATTGCTCATCTTGGTCAATTGATAGGAACTATTTATATTCAAGACGATGCATCGGGCGCTGAAACCCGTGCGATGCTCAATCGTCTGCCTTATCAGCAGATTCATATTTATCATGCGCCGCAGAATCAAGGGTATGGGAAATCGGTAAACGAAGCAGTGGCGCGTTCTAATGCTGATCTGGTGCTGGTGCTCAATTCAGATACTGAGATTTGTGAAAATTTCCTGCCATTATTATGCAGGGCACTTGCAGATGATCCAGAATTGGCAGTTATCAGTCCCGCGCATGATAATTTTTTCAAGTGTGAAGCCGATCGCTATCAACGGCAGTCGGGCGGCTATATTGCTACTTATCGCTTTAAAGGTTATGCCTTCCTGATTCGGCGTAATCTGTTTGTTGCAATGGGTGGATTTGATACGCAATTCGGCCGCGGTTATTTTGAAGATATCGATCTGGGGCGCCGACTCGATCAGCAAGGGTGGCACATGGGCGTGCATCCGGACACTCATATCCATCATGAAGGCGGGGCATCGTTTGGACGCGGACGAGCGTATCGCGCATTAGTGCAACGTAATCGCGCACTGTATCTTTCGCGTTATCCTGAAGCACGTCAAAATATTCTGCTGATCTCAGGTCAATATACATTGGCTGATCTACCGGCTCAGCTTGCTGATGCAATCGAGCATGTGTTGCGGCAAGGTGGAGGTATTTATTGGTTGACGCCATTGCCATTATCACGGTTATCGTGTCTGCAAATGCGCAACAGTCCGGCCAGCGTCAAAATGATCATGCGACTGATGTTGCGTGGCTGGTTCCGCGAGGACAAGCGCATTACCGGGGTTTGGATATTGCCGGGAGTCTCAGGTTTGCTGCGCACGCTGTTAGCCTTCTTTGTCCATATGCGTAAACTACAAGTCCAAAAGTGGAATAGCGTAGCCTGAGATTGCGGAAAATCCGATAATCGCTGTGCTTAGAGTGTTAGGCTTAGAGGAAATTTTAAGATACCAATCCGTTTTTTATGCAAGCTCACTTTAAATGGCAGGAATTGTTGGTCAGATTTGCGCTGGTTTTGATCTGCCTGGGATTCTGGCATAGTGGGTGGAATCTTTTTTCCTTCCCGTTGCTGGCAATAGCCTGGCTGATGGATGGCGGCTTGCGCCGATTGAATCAGATGGTTAAAGAACCCTTTGTGCAAGCGATTCTTCTGTTAAGTACGCTTTTGCTGTTAGGGTTGTTATGGGGTGAGCCACCGGAAGATGGGCGGATGAAATGGTTAAAGTACTACATTCTGCTGCTCTTCATTCCATTATATTCCCTTCTGAATAAAGAACGCTTGCCATGGGCGACAGGTGCATTACTGACGAGCTATTTTAGCGTTTTAGTTATAGGTATTTATTATTGGCTTGTAAGGGGGGATCAAGGTATCCCGCTACTCGGAATGTCCTATCTGAGTTTCTCAGCTATGCTCGGGATAGGTGTAGTGGTGGCTACGTCTCTAGCGTGCTTGAGTCAAGCCAGAAAGCTGCAAATTGTGCTGTGGATTGTAGCGCTTGCGTTGCTGTTTGTTCAGTTTCATCAGAATGGCAGGATTTTCCTGATTGCTACGCTGATAACCGCATTATTTTTGGTTTTCTTATGCTTTCAGCTGGAACTTAGAAAATTTATCGGTATTCTACTATTGATGTTTAGCATCACTGCTATTTTCGCCTATAGCAGTCCTGCTTTTCAGGATCGATGGGCGCAAGTAAAAAGTGACATCGAATTACTGCAACAAGGTGATTACAGTTCCAGTTTAGGCTATCGCCTTGCCATGTGGGATGTCGGTCTGTATGGCATTGCTGAGCGCCCATTATTGGGTCACGGGACAGGTACGCCTGAGCGCTATTTCGAAAGCGTCATTCTAACGTACAAAAATGGCATTTATAAAAATTTGCCGCAATTTCAGGAAACTTCCCATTATCATAATGACTGGATTGAGATTGGAATGCACATCGGCATTCTAGGCATGATAACGTTATTATTTCTGCTTTTGAGCTGGTATCAGATATTTAAGAAAAATCAGCTAGGTATATTAGGGATGGGCTTGGTAAGTTATATTTTTCTGGCTGGGCTTACGGAAACTTTTATCATCTTTAGCAGAACTCAAGTTTTATTACTAATAATTACCGCAATTGCTATCAGTTGGCAAAAAAGGACACGACGATAATTATTTACCGTTTTAAACAAATCTTCAGAACAGAGTATGAATAGCAGGGAATATTTGTGGTCGAGAACAATAAGATAGCGCAACCCGATCAGATTGGTGTGGAAGCTAAGTCTGTCTGCTATTTATGTGGCAAGCATGGCATATTATTTTATCGCAATCTTGTAGATTGCCTTTTTGGCGCACCAGGTAAATGGACTTTTAGAAAATGCTCTGATCCCGAGTGTGGTCTTATCTGGCTTGACCCAAGGCCAACGTTAGCTGAGATCGGTAAGGCTTACCGCACTTACTATACGCATGGTCAAGCAAATAATGCGCAACAAACACGACCAGCGCGTATAGCCCGCACCATTTTGCATACAATGAGCATCTTTTTATTGGGTTTACGTGCTGAGCGTCGGCGTTATAAATGCATGTATCTGGACCAGATTCCGTCGGGACGGTTGCTGGAAGTTGGCTGCGGTAGCGGAAAAAGATTGGTGCGGCTACAGGCACTGGGTTGGGATGTTACGGGGCAGGAAATTGATCCAGTAGCCGCCGAGCATGTGCGTAAAGTAAAAGGTATTGATGTGCATGTGGGACCGCTTGAAACAATGGAGGTGGCGGAGAAATATGATGCAGTGATCATGAGTCATGTCATTGAACATGTGCACGATCCGATTGCCTTATTGGCCACTTGCCGCAATCATATGCTGAAAGAAAATGGCTTGTTAGTATTGTTGACTCCTAATGCGGAAAGCTATGGACATCATAAGTTTGGTGCAACTTGGCGCGGCCTTGAGCCGCCGAGGCATCTGCATCTGTTTACCTGTAAGACACTGATCCAAATTTCACAAAAAGCAGGCTTTCATCGTCAGCACTGCTGGACTACGCCGGTTGGTGCTGATGGAATTGGTCAAAGCAGTTCACTATCAGCTGAAACTATTAAACAGGGGCATCTCTTGATCACTACGTGTGATGTTCTGAGGGGATTCTGGTTTCAGATTGCTGCAAGCTTGGTTTTTTTAACAGACAAGAATTCGGGTGAAGAATGTGTATTGATGGCTACCAAGTGATTTATCAGATATTAATTATTTATTACTGAGGAAAATAGAATGAAGGATATACGATCGCCAGATAAAGATAATTCAGGCATTCTTATTCCAGTCAATCCAGCAATTGAAAATTATATGTGGAGTTTGGTAAATCAAACTGGTCATCCTGTTTTAATTGAGATGGAAGAATTTGCGAAACTAAGAAATTTTCCCATTGTTAATCGCTTGGTTGGCATTTTTCTTGAAACTCAGGCAAAAATGATTAACGCAAAGCGTGTATTTGAGTTTGGTAGTGGTTATGGTTATTCGGCCTACTGGTTTGCCAGAGCTGTAAGGAATGATGGATGTGTCATCTGTAGCGATAGTGATCCAGTCAACTGTGAGCGTGCGGAAAAATATCTTTCTGCAGCTTCTTTATGGCAGCGTACAGAATTTTGTGTTGGCATGGCGCAGGATATCTTTACTCGAACTGATGGCTTATTTGATATTTGTTATAACGACGTTGACAAAAGTGCTTATCCTGAAATTTGGCAAATGGCGAAGAATAGAATCCGTTCTGGTGGCCTTTATATTGCTGATAATGTTTTGTGGCATGGTCGTGTAGCGGTGGAAAATTATACTGATACTGTCTCGGATTCAACTGAGGCAATTATAGAACATAATCGACTGATTTTTAACGATCCAGAATTTGATGCATTTATTAATCCAACTCGTGATGGCGTGATTGTGGCAAGAAAAAAATAATGATAATTGGTAAAGTTTATTGAATATCTGTAAGGCTTACCGGCAATTTTCATGGCGATATCATCAATTAATTGGTATAGTTATCGCATTTAATTTTCGATGCGTAATTTGCTGTAATTGATTTTTTCAGAAAATATAAGGAAATATTATGCAAATTCATGTTTATGATACTTATGTGAAAGCTAAAGATGGGCATACGATGCACTTTGATGTGTTTACGACAGTAAAGGATGATCAGAAAGCTGTTGAATATGCCAAACAATGGCTTGCTTCAATCGGTGAAGAAAGTGCCGTTGTTACTAGTAGAGAATGCAGTTTTTGTCATAGTCAGAGTGCACCCCCAGAAGTTATCGATGAGATTAACAAGAACGGATTTTATATTTACAAGATGGAAGGTTGCTAACCTGCTGTTAACTGGTTGCTGGCAGTAATTTGGAATGCCTCATGTCAACCGCAATTCTGAAGGTTTTTCGAAATGAAGCTCAAAATTAGAAAATTAATAATTTCTAGTGCTATCTTTATGCTGTGTAACCCAGCTCAAGCTACTGAGCCTAAGCTGATCGGAGAGCACGGCGACTGGACAGCCTATATGTTTATGGAGAACAATAGCAAAGTTTGCTATATGGTTAGCCAGCCTAAAAAGACTTCAGGTAATTATACAAAACGAGGCGATGTATTCGCTTTGATTACTCATCGCTCGGCAGAGAAAAGTAAGAATGTTTTTAGTTATATTGCGGGCTATTCCTATAAATCGGGTAGTGAGGCAACAGTTACAGTTAATAACCAGAATTTCCGGCTATTTACTCAAGATGATTCAGCTTGGGCCTCAGATGAAGCAACCGATAATAAAATTACTGATGCGATAAAACGTGGAAATTCTCTGGTAGTCAAAGGTGCATCAGCGCGTGGCACAGAAACAGTGGATACGTTTGGATTAAATGGCTCATCAGCTGCTTATAAAGCTATTTCAGCCGAATGTGGTGTGAAATAAATATATACTCTTACTTATCAAATACTTAAATACTCAAATACTTGGTGTCTGATTAAAAAGCCAGTGTATGAGTCAGAAAAATTTATGAATGATAAAATCATTATTTATCAGAAACCGACTTGCAGTAAATGTCGAGCAACATTATCGCTACTAAATAATAGTGGTGAGGAATTTGAGTCAATTAATTATTATGAAACACCTTTAACTGCTGATAAATTGCGGGAATTGATTCAGATGCTCAACATGTCGGCGCATGATATTTTGCGTAAAGATGAACCGGCAGCGCATAACTTGGACGCTGCCTCGGATGATGAGATTATTAAAGCAATGGTGGAGAATCCGGATTTGATACAGCGCCCCATCGTGGTGCGTGGCAACAAAGCTAAATTATGTAGACCACCAGAAAATGTCTTGGATTTGCTCAAATAAAAGAATAAATGCTAACCTGTAACTGTAATTGTAATTTTTAACTAGGAAAATAACTTTATATAGAAAAAAAACCGTACGTTCTCTTCGTACGGTTTTCTATTTTCCAGGATTGTTATTTGTTATTTGTTAGGCAGAAGTTTCTTGTATTGAGTTTTTTTGTTCAGCTGATACCAGCTTTTTATTATTATCAGCACGAGCTGGCAACTTTTCACGGATACGCGCTGACTTACCGGCACGATCTCTAAGATAATAAAGTTTTGCGCGACGAACTGCACCGCGACGCTTGACCTCTATATTTGCTATCAATGGTGAGTAGGTTTGGAAAGTACGTTCTACACCTTCTCCACTTGAAATTTTGCGAACTGTGAAGGCTGAATTCAAGCCACGATTGCGTTTGGCTATTACTACGCCTTCATATGCTTGTACACGTTTGCGGTCTCCCTCAACAACGTTAACGTTTACAACTACTGTATCTCCAGGAGAGAAATCCGGTATATCTTTGTTAAGACGTTTTATTTCTTCAGCTTCTAATTGCTCAATTAAGTTCATATTTTTCCTTTTCTTTCCTGTTGTTAATTCTACCTGGATTTACAGGATTGTTTAAATTCTTCTAAAAGTTTCTTTTCTTCTATTGTCATGCCATGGGCAAATTTTAACTGAAATAAATCAGGCCGTTTTAGCCATGTTTTGCCGAGCGCTTGCTGCAAGCGCCAACGGCGAATATGTGCGTGATTGCCTGACATGAGTATCTCTGGTACATGACTGCCTTTATACATTTCAGGTCGGGTATAGTGTGGGTAATCCAATAATCCATCTACAAATGAATCCTGCTTTGCTGATTCCGGGTCGCCTAATGTACCTGGAATTTGTCTAACAATGCAATCAATTAATACCATTGCAGCCAATTCACCACCTGATAATACATAGTCTCCAATAGAGATTTCCATATCGACTTGACGCATGATTAACCGTTCATCAATGCCTTCATATCGTCCACAGAGTAGAATCAGTCCCGGCAAGGTACTAAGTTGTTTGATTAATGTATGATCAAGCCGTTTGCCTTGTGGTGACAGATAAACCACCTTCGGCACTTCAATACCAAGTGCGATTTGCCTTGTTTTAGCTTGAATGATGGCATCTTCTAAAGGTTGTGCCATCAACACCATACCTGGCCCTCCGCCATAAGGGCTATCATCTACAGTGCGATAATTGTCGTGGGTAAAGTCACGCGGATTCCATGTATTAAGCCGAAAGACAGTGTTTCTACTTGCCTTTCCCGTTACACCATATTGAGTAATGGCATTGAACATTTCTGGAAATAGTGTAATGACATCATATTCAAATGGCATTGTTACTCCACCTTAATAATCCGTACCCCAATCCACAACGATTCGAGAAAGCTTCAAGTCTACTTTTATAATAACTTGTTCAATAAAGGGAATGAGGATTTCTTTTTTTTTATTAATGCCTTGTATCCGCAAAACATCATTGGCGCCTGTTTCGAGCAACCCTACAATCTTGCCAAGCGCTTCATTTTGTAAGTTGATTACATCAGCGCCGATTAAATCATGCCAGTAATAACCGCATTCTCCTTCTTCTGGCAGAACAGGTAGTTGATTTCGTGGAATTGCAATTTGCATTCCCTTAAGTTTCTGAGCTTGCGTGCGGTCCGTATACTCCTTTAGTTTGGCATGTAAAATACTGCCATTACGTTGTCCCTTAACCACGTGGGCTTCTTGCCATTCATGGTTTTCTTTGCTGAGCCACCACGATGAGTATTCCATTAATGTATCAATAGATTGAGTGTAAGGGAAAACTTTAACCCAGCCATAAACGCCAAAAGAGCCAATAACATGTCCCATTACAACCAGAGGAATGCTTGGTTGGCTATTATTGCAAGCCTTAGCTGTTTGCGGATGCTTTATCTTTGTTATTGGCGGCAAATTGTTTAATCAATCGGGTTGCTGTTGCTGATAATTGCGCTCCTTTGGATTGCCAATAAGCAACCCGGTCCAATTGGATTCGCAGCGCTTCTTCGCTACCGATCGCTCTCGGGTTATAAAAACCAACGCGCTCTATAAATCGACCATCACGCGCGTCACGAGAGTTTGCAACAACCATATTAAAAAACGGACGCTTCTTGGCACCGCCTCTTGCCAATCTAATAATCACCATATTTTTGCCTATAAGCCTAACATGAAGTCTTCAGAAAATTTTTAATTTTACAGCAATTTCTTTAGCTTTGACAAGTAATAAGCTCACTAAATTTGTTATGATTTCATAGTCGGCAGACTAAGCTAAGGGAGAGGAGCATGAATTTTTATAATGAGATTGATTAATGTCTTCAAAGTTTTCTAAGGACTTTATTATTGATGAGTCAAATCAATGTGTTTCATGTGGGCTATGCTTACCTCATTGTCCAACTTATCGATTATTAAAATCAGAAGCTGACTCTCCGCGTGGACGTATTGCATTGATGAGCGGAGTTGCTCATGAGCGTATTCCTTTGAATGAGCGATTCATTCAGCATATGGATCGTTGTTTAACCTGCCGGGCATGTGAAGCAGTTTGTCCTAATAATGTTGCTTATGGGCATTTGATTGATGAGGCTCGTGCACTAATTGAAGATCACTCAAAATCCTTCACGGCAGAACAAAGATCGCCTATAAAAGTAGCGCTAAAAAAGCTATTGCTAGCACGGCCTGCACGCTTAGAGCGTTTACGTCCATTGTTTTATTTTATCCAGAGAAAGGGCTTGTTGCGCTGGTTGCTTGGGTTTAGTCGGCTAGAGAAAAATAAATTATTTAAATTTACTGCACAACTTCCCTGGATTAAGTTTCCCTATAGCGTAACTGCAGATGGGGAGCTTATTCATAGCAGTGCCTGGAAAAAAGTCTATCCTGCCCCAGAAGAAGAACGGGATAAGGTTAGCCTGTTTCTGGGCTGTATCGCACGAATAACCGATGTTGCAACATTGAATTCGAGTATTTATGTATTAAATCGCTTGGGCTATACCGTTTATGTTCCACCTCATCAAACTTGTTGCGGTGCGATATACCGACATAGCGGTGCATTGAAGCAAGCTGCTGCGTTGATGCAACAAAATAAATTGGCCTTTAGTGAATTGAATATAAGTACAATTATCACTGCTGCATCGGGTTGTGGTATGCAGTTACTTGAATCTGGGATGGCTAAGGGCCATAAGATCGTGGATATCAGCCAATTTTTGATCACGGCGGAAGGATGGGAAAGTGTAGAAATAGCACCATTACCACGCAAGGTTCTGGTGCATGATCCATGCAGCTTGCGCAATGTATTATACGGTCAGGCATATCCCTATGGGTTGATTTCACGAATACCGGATGTGCAAGTTAAGCCTTTGGCTGGTAATGATCAGTGCTGTGGTGCTGCAGGGACTTATTTTATAGATCAGCCTGAGATCGCAAACAGGCTATTGAATGATAAGATATCTGCTCTGATCAAAAGCGATGCCGAATATCTGGTTACTTCAAATATTGGTTGCGCAATGCATATTGCCAATGGTTTGTACGAGAAAGAAATAAATATTGAAGTGCTGCACCCCGTTACACTGCTGGCACGGCAAATGGGTTTGGAATTATAATGGAACAAATTTCATCAATTTATACAATATGAAAGGGCGATGATCAATATTGATAAGCTTATCATTGGTTTTGATAGTGCTTTACGCACGTTGCTGACACCGGCCCAAACGTTGCGGCCTGTTCCAGGTAGCGAACTACCAGAAGCTGAGCTTACTGATGCAGAAAAACATTTGTCTGGTGCGCTGATGCGTGTGAATCATGTAGGTGAAGTTTGCGCACAAGCATTGTATCAAGGGCAAGGATTAACGGCACATAACGAAACAGTACAAGAGACACTGATGCAAGCTGCACGTGAGGAAACCGAGCATCTGGCTTGGACAGAACGACGCATTGCTGAATTGGGGGGGCGCAAAAGCCTGATGAATCCGCTCTGGTACGGTGGATCTTTTGCCATTGGCGTTATGGCAGGGTTATTGGGAGATAAATGGAATTTAGGGTTTCTTGCTGAAACAGAGCGACAAGTGGGCGCGCACTTGGCAGGTCATTTAGAGCGCTTACCTAATCAGGATAAAAAAAGTCGCGCTATTGTCGCACAGATGAAAATTGATGAAGCAAGCCATGCAACTATGGCAGTGTCCTATGGTGGAGCAGAGCTACCGCTACCGGTGAAACTTGCTATGAAACTTGGATCGAGAGTAATGACTCAAACAGCTTACTGGGTTTGACTTTCTTAACGATTAAAAGAGTTGATGAATCGGAACAGTGATGCAATAAGAAAGAACACTAACTTCACTATGAAAAATATTAATCTGACACACCATTTCTTAATTGCCATGCCAACGATGGCGGATTCTGTATTTTCCAAGACATTGACGTATATTTGTGAACACAATGAACAAGGTGCGGTCGGCATCGTTATTAATCGGCCTACTGACCTCACTCTAATTAGTCTTTTTAAGCAGTTGGGAATTCCACAAGCTGATTCTCTGGTTGAGACAGTGCCGGTGCTTTTTGGTGGGCCGGTACAAATGGACTGCGGATTTATATTACATCATCCTATCGGTCAGTGGCAGTCTACATTGGCTGTCAATCAGGAAGTGGGCTTGACGACATCATTGGATATCTTGAAAGCTATTGCTAATGATGAGGGACCGGATCAAGCACTGATTGCATTGGGTTATGCGGGTTGGGCTGCGGGGCAGATTGAGCATGAATTAGCCCAAAATGCATGGTTGACGGCCCCCGCTTCTGTCGATGTAATATTTGATATACCTTCGGAAGAAAGACTGCCTGCTGCCATGCAATTACTGGGCATTCATGATGCTCATCTCTCCAATGAAGTTGGGCACGCATAACTATTTTATTGTTGCGGATGACAGAAAATTTTTCAGGTGTGCAATCAGGGTGCCAATCACTAGAGCAGCTTCCTCAGGGAACTGTATTAGCTTTTGATTTTGGTAAAAAACGCATTGGCGTAGCGATTGGCAATAATATATTAGGTGTAGCGCGCCCACTCTTGACCATTGATAGTGAAGTGACAGAGCGACGTTTTGCTATGATTGCTCAGTTGATTGAAACTTGGCGACCGGTTTTATTAGTGGTGGGTTTGCCATTGTATAGCGATGGAACTGCACATGAATTGACACAGCTAAGCCAGCGTTTTGCCCGGCGTTTGGCGGGGCGTTTTGATATCAAAGTAATATTGAAAGATGAACGTTATACTAGTCAAACGGCCAGTGCTGTGTTACGTGAAGCAGGTATTGCTGGAAGAAAACAAAAATCAGTGCTGGATCAGGTGGCCGCACAACAAATACTCCAATCATTTTTTGATGAGCAATATGCAATTACCGGATGCTGAAATCGTATTCAAGAATCTCGCAAAAAAAATACAATCCGATCAGGGCAAGGATTTCGCATTGATAGGTATTTATACAGGCGGGGTATGGTTGGCTGAACGTCTGCATCAGGAGTTGGAAATTGCACAGCCGCTCGGCACATTGGATGTATCTTTTTATCGCGATGATTTCGATAAGATCGGCTTGCATTCACAAGTTAAGCGGTCAGAAATACCTTTTGAAGTGGAAGGGGCGCACATTTTATTGATGGATGATGTACTTTATACAGGACGTACGATTCGTGCGGCGATCAATGAATTATTTGATTATGGCCGTCCTGCTTCTGTCAGTCTGGCCACTCTGGTTGACCGGGGGGGCAGAGAGCTACCAATAGCTGCGCAATATACAGGTATAGAACTTGAACTGCCAGCGAATAAAATGCTCGAGTTGAAGCGTGGAGAAAGCGGGAAGTTAAGTTTAAATTTATATGATAGAGTTCATCCAGAATGATCAATAGGAATCCGCAACTGGATGAAAATGGTATGTTGCGGCATTTGCTGACAACAGAAGGATTGCCAGCCTCTATTTTGTTACACATTCTGGATACTGCTGAATCATTTGTAGGCGTTACTGAACGTGATGTCAAAAAAATTCCTTTGTTGCGCGGAAAATCGATCTTCAATCTTTTTTTTGAACCAAGCACCCGTACGCGGACCACATTTGAAATAGCTGCTAAGCGATTGTCGGCAGATGTTATTAATCTCAATATTGCAGTTTCCGCGCAATCCAAAGGCGAAGCATTGCTGGATACCGTCAATAATTTATCCGCGATGAACGCGGATATGTTTATTGTGCGGCATGCACAAAGTGGTGCTGCTCATCTGATTGCAAAACATGTCCGATCAGACATTCGCGTGATTAATGCTGGCGATGGTAGTCATGCGCATCCGACACAAGCTTTGCTGGATATGTTCACGATCCGGCGTTACAAGCGTGATTTTCGTAACTTGCGCGTAGCCATCATCGGAGATATTTTGCATTCCAGAGTTGCGCGTTCCCAGATTCATGCATTGACGACACTGGGAGTACCGGAACTACGCGTGATTGCCCCCAAGACGCTATTGCCGAAAATGGTAGAGCGATTGGGAGTGCATGTCTACCATGACATGACGAAAGGATTAAAGGATATTGATGTGTTGATGATGTTGCGGTTACAGAATGAACGGATGAAAGGTGCAAATTTACCTAGCCCGGAGGAATATTTTAAATACTATGGACTTACTCCAGAGAAATTATCCCTTGCGCGACCTGACGCGATTGTGATGCATCCTGGGCCGATGAACCGGGGCGTAGAAATTGATTCCGCGGTTGCGGATGGCAAGCAGTCAGTGATTTTGCCTCAGGTTACATTCGGCATCGCAGTACGTATGGCTGTGATGTCCATTCTGGCAGGTAACTAGGCTTAAAGACATTTCATGAAAATTCATATTAAAAATGGGCGTGTGATTGATCCAAAACATGGTATTGATGCTGTTCAGGATATTTTTATTGCTAAAGGTAAAATTGTTGCGATTGGTGAAGCCCCGAGTGAATTTCATGCCAGTCGTGTCATTGATGCGCAATCGTTAATCATATGCCCGGGTTTGGTTGACTTATCAGTGCGTTTGCGTGAGCCTGGGCTTGAGTATAAAGCGACCCTTGAATCAGAAATGGGTGCAGCAGTTGCAGGTGGTGTGACAAGTTTTGCTTGCCCTCCAGATACGGATCCACCCTTAGATGAACCGGGTCTGGTGGAAATGCTGAAGCACCGTGCGAAGAGTCTTAATCAAGCCCATGTTTATCCCATTGGCGCGCTTACTCAAGGATTAAAAGGAGAGCGTCTCACTGAAATGGCCGAATTAAACGATGCAGGATGTGTTGTTTTTGGTCAGCCTGATGGTTTGCTGCCTAACTTGCGGGTTCTCATGCAGGCAATGCGATATGCCTCTACCTTCGGTTTTAGCGTATGGTTGCGTCCGCAAGAAATCAGTTTGACCAGCGATGGCGTAGCGCATGATGGAGAAGTGGCAACCCGTTTGGGTCTACCCACTGTTCCTGTGTGTGCCGAGACTATTGCGTTGTCCAACATTATTTTGCTGGCCAAAGAAACTGGTGTCAGAGTGCATCTATGCCGAGTTTCCAGTGCAGAAGGATTGTCGATGATCCGTGCCGCCAAGCAGCAGGGCTTACTGATGACTTGTGATGTGACGATTAATCATCTGCACCTGTCCGACATGGATATCGGTTTCTTCGATTCTAATTGCCATATGATGCCGCCGCTACGCGCTTCTAGTGATCGAGATGCTTTACGCAATGGCTTGCTTGACGGTACGATCGATGCAATTTGCTCAGATCATGCCCCAGTGGATGAGGATGCGAAGCTACTGCCATTTGGTCAATCTGAAATCGGCACGACAGGTGTGGAGTTATTGCTGCCGCTCACATTTAAATGGGGTATAGAAATGCGCTTGCCCCTGCTTAAAGTGCTGGCGAGAATTACCTCAGATCCGGCAGAAATATTGGGAATTGATGCAGGACATTTATCTATCGGAAAAGCAGCAGATATATGCATTTTCGATCCTGAATCTTATTGGAAAGTGATGCCATCGGCTATTCTAAGCCAAGGTAAAAATACGCCTTTTTTAGGGATGGAGTTACCGGGCAAAATTAAATATACCTTAGTAAATGGTCATATTGTTTATGAACATTGAATCTGTGCGGTATCTTATTCCTTAGTCTGTAACCACTGCGCTATTTGTTTTTAACCCATTATTTGGAGCAACATGTCAAACCCGTTACTTGATTTTTGTGGATTACCCCGTTTTGCAGAAATAAAGAATGAGCATATTTCACCAGCTATTGAAGCATTATTGAAAGAGAATCGTGCGGTCATTGAAAATGTGCGAGCTGATGATCATGCGCCTACCTGGCAGAATTTTGTACAGCCGATGGTAGATGCCAATGAACGTCTATCGCGTGCTTGGGGGCAAGTGTCGCATTTGAATGCGGTGATGAATAGCCCGCAGCTGCGGGAAATCTATAATGCCAATCTGCCGTTGATTACGCAGTTTTATGCCGAGTTATCGCAAGATCTATTACTGTTTGAAAAATTTAAGCAGTTACGTGCGAGCGTGGAATTCGACAATTTAACTCCAGCCCGAAAGAAAATTATTGAAAATGAATTGAAAGATTTTCGTTTGGGTGGTGCAGAGTTACCATCTGACAAGAAACAGCGATTTTTACAAATCCAGGAAGAGCTATCGAAACTTTCTTCAAAGTTCAACGATAATTTATTGGATGCCACAAATGCCTATTCGTTATTTATCGAAGACGTAGAAGCCGTCAGAGGTATTCCGGCTGACGTATTGCAAACGGCTAAGGAATTAGCTGAGGCAGATTCCAGAGCAGGATGGAAATTTACTCTGCATATGCCATCTTACCTGCCAGTGCTGCAATATGCCGACAATCGTGACTTACGTGAACAGATGTATCGTGCTTATGCCACGCGCGCCAGTGAGTTCGATAGTCAGGCTGGATCAGATAAGGATAATATGCCGCTCATCAACCGAATACTGGAACTGCGCCGAGAGGCGGCGCAAATGCTGGGGTATGAAAATTTTGCTGAAGTTTCGCTGGCTACCAAGATGGCAATTTCTCCACAGCAAGTTCTGGATTTCCTTAGGAAATTAGCCTATAAAGCAAAACCATATGCTGAGAGCGATTTACAAGCGCTTCGGCAATTTGCAGCAGAGAAGTTGAATTTACCGAAACTCGAAGCCTGGGATCTGGCTTATGTCAGTGAAAAATTGCGTCAAGAGCGTTATGCTTTTTCTGATCAGGAAGTTAAGCAATATTTTCCGGAAGATAAGGTACTGGATGGCATGTTCAAGCTGGTGGAAAAGCTCTACGGCATTAAAATTGTTCCGGTGACGGCTGCACGCAATATTCAACGCTGGCATCCTGATGTGAAATTTTTTGATATTCATGATGCCAATGGGCAATTAATTGGTCAATTTTATCTGGACCTCTACGCGCGACCTACTAAACGGGGGGGCGCCTGGATGGATGATGCCATAACTCGCCGTCGAATTGACAATGAAGAAGGAAAGCCTACCATACAAATACCAGTCGCGTATCTTACATGCAACTTCTCAGCGCCTGTCAATATTAATCATCAGATTCGCCCAGCTTTATTTACACATAATGAAGTAATTGTGTTATTTCATGAGTTTGGCCATGGTTTGCATCATCTGCTGACAAAAATGGAAGATTTGGGTGTATCTGGTATCAACGGGGTTGAGTGGGATGCAGTAGAGCTGCCTAGTCAGTTTATGGAAAATTTTTGCTGGGAATGGGATGTATTGGCTGGCATGACGCAACACATCGAAACAGCAGAACCATTACCCAAGGCATTATTTGACAAGATGATAAAGGCCAAGAATTTTCAAAGTGGATTGCAGATGTTGCGACAGATTGAGTTTGCACTCTTTGATATGCATATACATTTTGACTTTAATCCCAATGATGATAATACAGTATTACAGTTACTTGACGATATCCGCAAAGAAGTTGCCGTGATCATACCTCCGGATTTTAATCGGTTCCCGAACAGCTTTGCGCATATTTTTGCTGGCGGCTATGCAGCAGGCTATTACAGTTATAAATGGGCAGAGGTTCTCTCGGCAGATGCCTACAGTATGTTTGAAGAAACTGCCTCCGATGGCGTAGTCAATGCCGCAACCGGTTCACATTTCTTGGAACAGATTCTTGCAGTGGGAGGGAGTCGTTCGGCACTGGAATCGTTTATCGCCTTTCGAGGACGTGAGCCGGAACTGGATGCGTTGTTGCGTCATAGTGGAATGGAAACCGCTTGATCAAAAGTGCTGCATGATTCTGGGTTGAATGAGTGAGATATAGGAATATTTGCCTATCAGAGATTTAATATTAAATTTAATAAAAGCATTTAATTTTTGTGTGCAGTATCAGTTTACAGCTGACCTGAACAAATCAAATATTATTGAAATAGAGTGTATTGAACCTATTTTATAAATGTGGCAAGATCCGTTGAATTTTTACTAAAATAAATAATAACATGTTTAATATTATCCGTTTCAAAGTTACTGCTTTTCTGGTCTTAAGCATATTTCTAAGTGGTTGTGCTTCAACTAAGGTTAATAACCAGAATGGTCCTGATGATCCTCTAGAACCCATGAATCGTGCTATTTTTGATTTTAATGAAAAGTTTTATGACAATATATTGGATCCGGTTGCCAGAGGTTATAAGAGAGTAACACCTGATCCTATCGAGCTGGTGGTAGGCAATTTTTTTTCGAATTTAAACGATGTGGTGGTGTTAACTAACTCTGTTCTTCAATTAAATTATGAGAGTGCACTTGCCAGCAGTGCGCGGCTATTGGTCAATACTACGTTTGGTGTATTTGGTTTGATCGATATTGCCAGTGATATCAGTGCAGCAAGCGATGTTAATCTCAATAAACGGAACGAAGACTTTGGCCAAACTTTGGGACGCTATGGTATTGATAGCGGACCCTATATCGTATTGCCTTTCTTGGGACCCAGTTCCGTACGTGATACATTCGGAATTGCTGTAGATAGTTTCTTTGTGGATCCTGTTACACAAGGGGTAACAGGGGTGTTTATGAAAGGAGTTCCTTATCTTAATACGACTGCTTTGCGTTTACCTGTTGCAACAGCGAGAACTATCAATTCACGTGCCCAGTTTCTTGATGAAGATAAAACACTGGAAGAAGCTGCATTGGATAAGTATGAATTTTTGCGTGACGCATATATTCAAAGACGGAAGAGTTTAGTAAATAATACTGATACTGCAGAAGTTAAATAAGGAACTGATTTTGTTAATTTTAATTAGTATTGTAGGTATAACTGTAAATAGGCTTGATAAAATTAATTTTAAGATTATCTTTATCTTATCTTTTCCTTTGATAAATTATTCAATCCTATTGCATTAAGTATGCACATTAAAGGTTTTTTCCTAACCAGTGGGCATATTTTTTGCACATCCGTAAGTAAAAATTTAGAAAGATGAAGAAATTTCAATGCAATATCTGCGGATTCATTTTCGATGAGTCAACAGGAGACCCGGAGCATGGCATTGAAGCCGGCACACGCTGGGAAGATATTCCTGAGAGTTGGGTTTGTCCCGCGTGCGGAGTGGATAAAGTTGATTTTGAAATGGTGGAGATTTAAGGATGAATGATCCCGTAGTTATTGTAGGAAGTGGATTGGCGGGCTATGCTGTAGCACGTGAGCTACGTAAGCTGAATACAGAAATTCCGATAATTATGTTATCTGCAGACCACGGTGGTTTTTACTCCAAGCCGATGTTGTCAAATGCTTTAGCATTTGGTAAGACGCCTGCTTCTATTTTAAATAACGATGCAGTTCAAATGGCTGCACAGCTTAAGATTTACATTCGCCCTTACTGTCGTGTAGCGACCATTGATCAATCCAGAAGTATGGTGACATTGATGGATGGTGAAGAAATATTCTATGACCAGTTAGTTCTGGCATTAGGCGCAGATCAGGTGCGCTTGCCATTACAGGGAAATGGTGTGGCAAAGATCTTAACCGTGAATGATCTCGATGATTATCAAAATTTCCGAGATGCATTGACAGGTAAGAAGCGAGTCAGCATTATCGGCGCAGGTTTAATTGGTTGTGAATTTGCAAATGACTTGGCAGCAGCAGGGTATCAAGTGGATGTCATTGATATAAGTGCACAGCCCTTAGGAAGACTTTTGCCACCAGCAGGGGGCGCTTTTATACAGCAGAAACTGGCAGCCAATGGTGTATTTTTTCATTTAAATACGACTACTCAAACTGTTGATCAAGTCAATAAGCAATTCCGTTTAACGCTAACCAGCGGAGAATCGTTCGAGTCTGATCTGGTGCTCTCATCGGTAGGGCTACGTCCTCGTACTCAACTGGCTGAAACAGCTGGCATTCAGGTTAATCGTGGTGTTGTAGTGAATCGGCTGTTACAAACTCGGTTTGCTAATATTTATGCTTTAGGTGATTGTGCAGAGGTTGAGAGCAAGGTACTCCCCTTTGTAATGCCAATTACTCACGCAGCAAGGGCTTTAGCTGCAACGCTTGCGGGTAACCCAACATTTGTTCAGTATCCAGCAATGCCAGTAATGGTAAAAACACCGGCGTGCCCAACAGTGGTTTCGCCGCCTGATTTTAGCGTAAAGGGAGAGTGGAATGTTGAGGCTGATGAAGAGGGTGTCAAAGCACTTTATCAGGATGAGGCTGGGAACCTGCTAGGTTATGCTTTACTGGGTGCCGCGACCAAGGAAAAAAATAACCTTACAGCTCAATTGCCTCCTGTATTGATGTGAAGATAAAACTGTTTTGGTAATCAACTTATCAATGGGTTATGAAATACATACTCAATATTTGCGATGACGAAATTTTTATTTGATCTTTTTCCAGTCATTTTGTTTTTCTTGTCTTTCAAAGTTTATGATATTTTTGTCGCAACCGCAGTCGCGATGGCAGCAGCGATTGGACAGATTGGCTGGCTTTGGTTCCGGCGTCGTCAAGTTGATAAAATGATGTGGTCAAATCTGGCTATTATTGTTATTTTTGGCGGTGCTACGCTGATATCCCAGGATGAAACATTTATCAAATGGAAACCGACGGTATTGTACTGGTTAATTGCAACTGTCTTGCTGGCATCAAATTTAATTTTCAGAAAAAACTTGATTCAAGCAATGTTAGAGAAACAAATTGTATTGTCACCCATAATCTGGAATAAACTTAATCTGAGCTGGATAGGATTCTTTCTATCAATGGGTTGTATCAATCTGTATGTGGCGTTTAATTTCTCGGTGGATACTTGGGTTACGTTTAAATTATTTGGCGCGACTGCCTTAATGCTCGTTTTTATGATAGTGCAAGTAATGATGTTAGGAAAGCATTTGAAAAATGCATCTTCCGTATTAATCGAAAACGTCTCTGGTAAGCAACGTGATCCAGGAGAAGAAAATCGAGAATAAGGCAAGTAAAGGGAGCAATGATGCTATATGTTATCAATGGTGAGGATGCTCCAAACAGCCTCGAAAAAAGAATGGCAGTTCGTCCAGAGCATCTGAAGAGGATTCAGGCGCTACAAGAAGCAGGGCGTTTGATTTTGGCAGGACCCTATCCTGCAATCGATAGTCAAGATCCAGGAGCAGCAGGTTTTTCAGGAAGTTTAATCGTGGCGGAGTTTGAATCCTTAGAAGCTGCACAGGCTTGGGCCGATGCGGATCCTTACACTGGTTCAGGTGTTTACGAGAAAGTAACTGTCAAACCTTTTAAAAAGGTATTGCCAACATAAAACAATTACCAATTTCAATAGTATCAGCTAGTTGAATGTAAATGACATGTAGAGATTCACGTCTATTCAGTTAAGGCGTATACTTTCGGTCGGCAAATATATTCTGGTGAATATAACTTTATCTAAATCACAAAAAAGGAAATTCCATGCGTTTGACGAAATTTTCGCAAGTTATGATAGTTAGTATGTTGGGCTTGGCTACTTTATCAGCTCAAGCTCAGTCAACAGGAGTGATGGCTAAGGTAAATGGCGTAGCAATTCCGCAATCACGTCTGGAGCTAATGGTGAAAGCGAGCGTTGCGCAGGGTCAGCAAGATGGTCCGGAATTGAGAAAAGCTTTGCGTGAAAATCTGATTGCTGAAGAAATTATTGCACAAGAAGCAATCAAAAAAAAATTGGATAAAGATCCAGAAGTTATTGCACAGCTTGAAATAGCTCGACAGCAGGTATTAATCAGAGCTTTTCAAGCTAATTACATCAAGAATAATGTGGTGAGTGACGAGACCTTGCGGAAAGAATACGAAGTTCTGAAAGTACAGATGGGTGATAAAGAATATAAAGCACGTCATATTCTTGTGGAAAGTGAAAGCGCAGCTCGGGATATTATTGCCAGCCTCAAGAAAGGCGGTAATTTTGCTAAAATTGCCGAGGAAAAATCAATTGATGAGGGAAGTAAAGAAAATGGTGGCGAACTTAATTGGAGTCCACCAGCAGCATATGTCAGACCTTTCTCCGAAGCATTGGTGAAATTACCGAAAGGTGGATTGACGGAGCAGCCAGTGCAAACTTCTTTTGGTTGGCATGTGATTCAATTAATGGATACACGACCAATGGAAGTTCCGCCATTTGAAGAAGTAAAGCAGAATATACAACAGCGTGTACTGCAACGGGAATTTGCAACAGTTGTCCAAGATTTGCGCAGTAAAGCAAAAGTAGAGTAGTAAAGTTATTTTTTGTATTGTAAATTGCCCGACGAGTAGATTGGATTTAATTATCAAGAAAATTATTAAAAACAAACCTTTTCTACTCGGGGTGCTACTGCGCAAAGTAATTCATAGCCGATCGTACCTGCTCGGTGCGCTATTTCATCAACGGTTATTTCTTTGCCCCATAAAATAACCGGGCTATTTAACTCAGCATTCTCAATATCAGTTAAATCCACAGCCAACATATCCATAGATACCCGGCCCAATAGTCGAGTATGTTGGTTGTTGACCAGTACCGGCGTGTTGGTCGGTGCATGACGGGGATATCCATCTGCATAGCCACATGCAACAATACCAATACGCATTGCACGGTCAGCCTGGAAGAGACCGTGATAACCTACCTTGTCCCCGCATTTTAGATTCTGTATTGCAATGATTCTACTTGATAGTGTCATGACTGGTCTCAAGTTGAGATCTGATGCGGTTTGATCAGGAAAAGGGGAAATTCCATAGAGCATGATTCCAGGGCGTACCCAGTCAGCATGTGTTTCTGGATACCGTATAATAGCTGCTGAATTTGCCAGTGAGCGTGGATAGTTATATCCTTGAGTAGCCATTTCAAAATACTGCAATTGTTGAATTACACTCTCTTTTTCTGAAGGATCATCGGCGCAGGCAAAATGTGTCATCAATGTGATAGTGTTTGCACATCGATTTCCTTTAAACATACTCATTACTTTATGAAATTGCTCAGGTGCTAATCCTAAGCGATTCATACCCGTATTGATTTTCAGAAATAGGTCGACACGTTGCTTGGACTCTAGCAACATAGCGACTTGTTCACTATGATGAATGACAGTACTTAACTGATACTGTTCAAGCAACCCTAATTCTTGTGTAGAAAAGAATCCTTCCAATAACAGGATAGGTTGCCGATAGCCAGCATCGCGTAAGCATATCGCAGCATCCAACTCCAGAAGTGCAAATCCATCGACAGTTTTTAACGCGTTTGCAGCATGCAGCAATCCATGGCCATAAGCATCTGCTTTGATAACTGCCATAATGCGCGAGCGTGGGGCGTATTGACGAACCACAGCCAGATTATGTGCTAAAGCGGAAAAATCTATTGTGGCTTGGGTAGGGCGGGGCATCGATTTCAAGTCCAGAATGAGCGGGAGTGAGTATATTATTTGCAGGATTTTTATAATAGTTTAAATTTCGTGTGTTGAACTTAACTTTACTATCTTAGTACTTTAATGGCTCTCATAATATGTTAATCTCGCGTCCTTAATAAAATAGAATGGTTAAAAAACAGCATGTGTTGCTGTTAACTAACTTTTTTGAACGGACGAATGGCGCAATAATTCTTAAAACATAACCTTACAAGGAAATAGTTTGGAACGCGGTTTTTATACGATTATGGCAGCGCAGTTTTTCTCTTCCTTGGCAGATAACGCGTTGTTGGTTGTAGCGATTGCATTATTGATTGATTTGCATGCTCCTGCTTATTTAACACCCATGTTGAAATTTGTCTTTGTGTTGTTCTACGTCATTCTCGCTCCTTTCGTTGGCGCATTTGCTGATTCTATGCCCAAAGGACGTGTTATGTTTATTAGCAATATCATCAAAATTACAGGGTGCGGATTATTATTTTTCGCTATACACCAATACCTTGCATTGGCTGCTTATGCAGTTGTCGGTTTGGGCGCGGCCGCTTATTCTCCTGCTAAATATGGCATATTGACCGAATTACTGCCACCTGAAAAACTAGTGATTGCTAATGGATGGATCGAAGGATTAACAGTGGGATCCATCGTGCTAGGTACCGTATTGGGAGGTATTTTGATTACACCCGCTGTTGCAAATGTCCTGTTGGAACTCGATTTTCCTATCATTGACACAGGTATTGATAGCGCACTGGAAAGTGGGATTTTTTTGATAGCCATCATTTATACGATTGCTGCATTGTTTAATATATATATTCCTAACACAGGCGTGGATCATCGTATTCCCAAGAAAAATCCTCTTTATCTGATCCATGAATTCAGTCACTGCGTAAAATTATTATGGACAGACAAGCTCGGACAAATATCGCTTGCCGTAACCACGTTATTCTGGGGAGCGGGCGCGACGTTGCAATTTATTGTGTTGAAGTGGGCTGAGGTGGCGATGGATTACCCACTTAATCAAGCTGCTCAATTACAAGGTGTAGTTGCGGTGGGTATTGCAATTGGCGCTGTGATGGCAGCAAGATTGGTTTCGCTGCGGCAATCGGTAAAAGTGATTCCGCTTGGTATTGCGATGGGAATTGTTGTGATGGCCATGATTCTAGTAAAAAATTTAGGTATTGCGATTGTTTTGCTGATGCTGATCGGTGGATTGGCAGGGTTCTTTGTTGTACCCATGAATGCTTTGTTACAACATCGTGGGCATATTCTGATGGGGGCTGGACACTCCATTGCAGTGCAAAATTTTAATGAAAATTTAAGCATTCTGGCAATGTTGTCACTTTATGCCTTGCTGATATTATTTGAGGTGCATATTTATATTGTCATCGTCGCTTTTGGATTATTTGTATCTGTCATCATGACATTGATTAGAAGATGGCATTTACTTAACCAAAGCAAAGAAGACTCACTGCATTTGATTGGTGCTAAGAAGATCCATTAATTTCATTAAGATTAATATCGGAAAGAGATATTGAATGAATTGTTTATTTCAATGATTGCATAGTTGATTGGGCGAAGCACAAGTCTTTCCAAGCTTTTGCTTTTTCTGGGAGGGCGCGCAACAGATAAGCAGGGTGATACGTAACAATCAAAGGAATGCCGGAATAATCATGAACTTTTCCACGCAAGCTGGAGATGCTGTCTTCACGCTTAAGAAGGTTTTGTGCAGCAACTTTCCCTAATGCAACAATAAGCTTAGGTTTAATCAGTGCAATTTGCCGCGTTAAATAAGGTTCGCATTGCCGTGCCTCATTCGAGGTAGGATTTCTATTATTTGGTGGGCGGCATTTTACGATATTAGTGATATAGACTTGGTGCTCGCGCTTTAATCCAATTGCCGCCAGCATTTGATCGAGTAGCTTGCCAGCCTGTCCTACAAAAGGCTCACCAGTCGCGTCTTCTCTTGCGCCAGGCCCTTCGCCGACAAACAGCCAATCTGCATCCTTATCACCGGTACCAAATACGGTTTGAGTGCGTGTTTGGCTTAAAGGGCACGCAATACAAACCGATACTGTTGATTTGAGCTTATTCCAATTCATCCGCTGGATTTCTTCCCACCGCTGGGCGTTTTCTGCAGATCCCAATGGAGGTGTAAAATCGCTGGTCTCGTTAGATGATGTTTCTATTGCTTTATTTTGTTCTGATATGCCTGATTTTGAACGCCATATAGGCACCAAGCCCAATTCCTTAAGTATTTTTCTGCGCCGGCTGCTCATAATATTAATAGCATCACAAGCGCGTCTTCGCGTCCACACATGGCAGGGTAATAACCTTTGCGCGTAGCGATATGTTGAAAACCCATTTGCCTATAGAGTCTTGCGGCTCCGTGATTGGACTCTCGTACATCCAAGAACATCGACTTTGCATTTTCTTTTTTAGCAGATTGAATAAGATGTTGCAGCAGTCTCCCTCCGAAACCTTTTTTCTGCCAGTTTGCAGCAATACCAAGCGTTAACACATGTGCTTCTTCCGGACTCATCATCATTATTCCATAACCGATCAGCGTATCGCCTTGTTCCAGAACCTGGCATAAATAGCCAGCTTTGATTGAATCGGCAAAGTTTCCAAGTGACCATGGAAAAAGAAAAATTTCCCGCTCAATAAGAATAACACGATCCAGGTCCGACGGATGCATTTTTCTGATTTCAACCGTCTGCTCCAATGTCATGTTCACCGCTCACCTTCTTTTAATGCTATCTTGTTGCGCAAATAAACCGGTGTGGCTTGAGCCGGATCCGTCTTAGAACCATCGGTAAATTTGGGTAGTGCAAGCTGTGCTATTTCCTTAGCCTGGGGATGGAGTGCATAGTGAATCTGCTGAATATTATCACTGTAAAGTGCCGATAATTCTTTGTGATATACATCAAAGCCACTTCCGCATCCAATCCATTCATGCCCAGGCAATAGAGGTACCTGCTGGGGCGAACAAAGCGTAGGCGGACTGACTATTTTCCAGTGCTGATTAGTTAATTTCCTATATGCAGCATGATAAATCTCGTTCATGCGTGCATCAAATGCTACGATAATTTTTTGTTTCCCGATTTGCTGCGCAACCGCTTCCAGCGTGCTGATGCCTACGATAGGAAGATTGAGCGCATACCCTAAGCCTTGGGCGACACCACATGCAATGCGCAAACCAGTGAAAGAACCTGGGCCAGCGCCAAAAGCGATGCCATCTATTTGGTGTAATGTTAATTCAGCTTCTGTGAGCAACTCCTGAATCATGGGCAGAAGAATCTCAGAATGACGATGCTGCGCAAGAATCTCCTTATTGAGTATCCTGCCATCAAGATAAAGTGCTACTGAGCAAAATTCAGTAGAGGTTTCGAGAGCGAGAATTTTCAAAGTATGAGAAGTTTTAATTCAATAAAAATAAATATCCTAGTGTCCAAAATAATGGATTCTTTAATGCTGGCTTAGCTTAAACACCATCGACCCAGTGAAAAATAATTAACACCGTTATCAGTTTGTTTGGACTGAATAAGAGACCATTCATTCACTTGCCATCGGATGGAATTATTCAGTTTGATTCTGGCTGGGCGAATCGCCTTTCGGATTAACGTTATATGCGGTTTATAGGCGCGCTCGTCAAATAAAAACCCCATCTCTAACAATGTATTTTTTAGTGCATCAACGAGACAAAATAGTTCTATAGGAAGCTTCTTTGCCTGAATATAAACAATTTGATTTTGCTTCCAGTAGCAAATTTCTTCCAAGTTTAGTTCAAATTTCTTTGCCGAGATATTGTTCATGGCTTGCTGAAGCACCTCAACCTGATGGGCAGTTATATTCCCCAGAAATAGTAAAGTGAGGTGAATATGTTGCATTTTAACTTTGCGACCACCGCAAATAGATTCTAGTAGATCAGCCTGATCAGATAACTGTGTTTGTACAGATTTGTTAGGAAAAAGAGCAAGAAATACTCGAAGAGGTTTTGCATGTGCATCAACTGGTTCTTTAATCAATTTTGTTTCATGCGATCAATCAAGCATACAACTTCTGCCACTATGCCTTCTTTGCGGCCAATTGCACCTAAGTATTCAGCTGTTTTGGCCTTAATGTTGATATTACTCGATTGAGTTTTTAAATCTTGTGCGATATTTGTAATCATGGTCGAGATATGAGGAGCCATTTTTGGTGCTTGAGCAATAATGGTTGCGTCAATGTTAATGATTTTATAACTGTTACTTTCCAGTAAGCTATATACGCTGCGCAATAATACGCGACTATCAATATTTTTATAACGTGGATCAGAATCAGAAAAATGCTGGCCAATGTCTCCTAATGCAGCCGCACCTAGTAATGCATCGCAAATTGCATGCAATAACACATCAGCATCAGAATGGCCTAGTAATCCTTTTTCATAAGGAATAATCACTCCACCAATAATGAGTTGGCGACCTTCAACTAATTGATGTACATCAAAACCCTGCCCAATTCTTATTGTGCTCATGGATTATTCCTTTTTTGGATGATAAGTTCTGCTAAAGCCAGATCCTGAGGATAAGTGACTTTAAAATTGTAAGTATCACTGAGTACCAGCTTGGGACGAAGCCCTAAAGCTTCGACCGCGCTGGCATCATCTGTTATATGAATATTTGCTGTATTGCGAAGTGCAGTCGTGAGTAGATCATAACGAAACATTTGCGGTGTTTGTGCTTGCCATAGATTTTCTCTGGATTCAGTGTGTGCAATTCGATATTCAGCGTTACCTCGCTTTAATGTATCAGCTACTGGTACGGCTAATAATCCACCCACTTCATCGTCTGCTAATTGATTGATTAATTTCTCCAACTGAATTGAAGTTAAGCAAGGTCGTGCAGCATCATGCACCAATATCCAATCGCTTGCACCAATTAAATTTTTTTGCTTCGCTGCAGTAAGACCATTGAGCACACTTACTGCGCGAGTTGCACCGCCACAGTTTAATGTAGTCAATTTTTCCGAAAATTCGGACCAATCATATTTGATCCATTCATTATCGTTGGGTGCAAGTACGACAAATATTCTTGTGATACGGTGGTTTTGAAATAATGCACTTATTGCATGATAAATCATGGGCCGATTGTTCAATGGGAGATATTGTTTAGGCAATTCATTATGCATACGTGAACCTGAGCCTGCTGCTGGAATTAGTGCAAAAAAGTTGGACATTGTTGAGCTTATGAAATGTTGAGTTAAGAAAACTGATTGATGTGTGAGAAATGCAAACACACTCAGCAGGGTTACAGAATTATAATTTCTTTTACTGATCTATAGCTTGAAATGCTGAACTATCAGTCTGAGAACCTGTTTGCAAAACTAATAACGTCGTCGCAGAAGCAATTGAACGAAGGCAATTTGAATCCACACTTCCGAAGATGCAGGCAAGATTTCATGATCTTTACATAAACGTCG